>CAZOAR010000009.1:0-52189 GCA_964577985.1 uncultured Gemmatimonadota bacterium
AGGCTGAGCCGACAGATTTACAGTCTGTTCCCTTTGGCCGCTCGGGAACCCCTCCAGCAAGCAAAAAATAAAATGAAATTTTCCTGAATAAATCGCGACGGTACGACTATCGGGTCTTTTCGTTATTCCTGGAGCTGGCGATGGGAGTCGAACCCGCAACCTGCTGATTACAAATCAGCTGCTCTGCCATTGAGCTACGCCAGCAATAGGCTGATGTTGGTGCGCTATTTCTCACAAAGACCTACAAGTTAATCTCTCCAATGCGTTTTGTCAAGATTTATGATGACTTTTCCAGCGAGCACTCATTGAGCGACCTAATCCAGGAATCGATAGCGCAGAATCCAGTAAATTGCGGCCATCCCGTCACGCCATGTGATCTTCTTCCCCTCCTGGTAATCTCGTCCGCTGTAGGAAATGGGCACTTCATAGATACGGAATCCACCCTTTGCAAGCTTAGCTGTGATCTCCGGCTCAAACCCGAAACGATTCGACGTGATTGTCACCGACTCGAACACCGAAGCCCTGAAGGCCTTGTAGCAGGTCTCCATGTCGGTCAAGTTGATATTGTTAAGGAGATTGGATAGAAAGGTCAGAAAACGGTTACCCATATAGTGCCAGAACAGGAGGACTCTGTGAGGCCCCCCCAGGAACCTCGAACCGTAAACGGCATCCGCCCGTCCGTCCATTATTGGCTCCAGTACTTTCGAATATTCCCTGGGATCATACTCGAGATCCGCGTCCTGGATTATCACAATATCGCCATTCACGTGCTTCAAGCCGGTTCTAACAGCCGCTCCTTTCCCCCGGTTAATGCCATGGTAGAACATCCTGACGTCTTCAGACTCCAACCCCTTCAACAGCTCTGCGGTCCCATCTTCGGAACCGTCATCCACAACGACTATCTCCTTCTTGTAATGGAGTTCTGCCAGGTGTTTCAGTACTTCCTGAACGGTTGTCTGTTCATTGTACACCGGGACAACAATTGAGAGAAGCATTTCATCCGGATCATATTTTTCGCCCCTCTTGCTCCGTTCGCGACCTGTCTGCATCGTTTCGCCCCTCTGGTCCCGGCTCAAGTCCTTAAGCTATCTTCCAGTAATCATGATCCCCGTGAGATATTCGGTACCTTTCTCCATTTCACACCGCCCGGGGTATCCTCCAGGTGAAATCCCTGACTCGCGATCTTTTCTCTCAGCTCGTCGGCCCGGCTGTAGTCCTTTTGAGCCCGCGCCTGTTCCCTCTCTCCGATCATCTTTTCGATCTCCTCCGGGAGGGTCTCCCCTTCCTCCGGCAGAAAATCAAAAACCTTGTTTACGTCCGTGATGAGAGCGAGCAGGTCATCTTTCTCTGAGTTTTCCAGACCTTTCCCTGAATCGAGTACCCGGTTGACATCCCGTACGGCCTCGAAAAAACCGCCAAGCGCCCTGGGACAATTGAGGTCGTCGTCCATGCCGAGGAAGAAATTCTCTCTCCCTCTGGCAATGATATCCCTGACCATTCCCGGTTCGCTTTCCTGATCACAATCGAGTGCGCGCTCGCGGAAATCTCTTATTCTTCTTATTGTCGACGACGCCCCATCGAGGCCCTCCAGTGTGAAATTAAGAGGGTGCCTGTAATAAGATGACGCCAGCAGGAATCTGACGGCCTTCGTATCATATCCTTTCCCGATCAAGTCCCTGAGCGTATAAAAGTTTCCCTTCGACTTCGCCATCTTTTCCCCATCGACGAGGAGGAGCTCTCCATGGAGCCAGTAACTAACGAATCGCTTCCCGGTATACGCCTCCGACTGGGCCAGTTCGTTCTCGTGATGTGGAAAAATGTTGTCCGTTCCCCCCGTGTGTATGTCGAAACTCTCCCCCAGATATTTCATACTCATCGCGGAACATTCGATATGCCAGCCGGGCCTTCCGGGACCAAACGGCGCCTCCCATTGTGGCTCCCCCTCCCTGTGGGCCTTCCACAAAGCAAAATCTCTGGCATCTCCTTCTTCATACTCGTCGTTGTCGATGATGCCTCTCGTCTTATCGACATCCCTGCCGGAGAGCATGCCGTACTTCCGGAAGCTGGAGATATCAAAATACACCGATCCGTCCTTTTCGTACGCGTGACCATGGTGAAGCAGATCACTAACCATGTTGATCATATCCTGAATATGCTCTGTAGCCCTGGGATAATATTCTGCCCTCTCAATGCCGAGCAGATCGAGGTCTTCAAAAAAAGCCTTCGTGTATCGTCCGGTATACTCACCGAGGTTGACTCCCTCCCTTCTCGCACCATCAATAGTCTTGTCATCTATGTCCGTGATATTCATTACCTGGACGACTTCGAAGCCCAGTAGCTCGAGATATCTTCTCAGGACATCCTCGAATACGAATGTACAGAAGTTGCCTATGTGAGAGAGATCGTATACCGTGGGACCGCACGTATACATCCGTACCTCATTATCATTGATCGGAACGAATTCCTCTTTCCTCCGTTTCAGGGTATTGTACAGCTTCACTCTATCCTGCTCCCACCCAAATGGTCGCCTGATTCTGCGGCACCCTCCACATTCCTGTGCCACACAGTTCGTTGCGGGAAAGGTATCTCGATCCCTTCACTGTCAAAACGATCCTTTATGCGTCTCCGCAACTCGCGCATGACATCCCACTGCTTCAAGGGAAGCGTTTTCGCGAGGATCCTCAACGTCACGGATGAGTCTTCGAGCCCCTCGACGCCCTGCACAACCGGTTCTTCCAGGATGAGCCTCCCAAACTGCTCGTCGTGAGCCATTTCACGGCATATATCATCCAGGACGTTCATCACCCGGTCGATATCTTCACCGTAAGCAACGCCCACCATGACCAGAGCCCTGGACCACTCCCGGGTCATGTTGCTCACGACCGAGATCTCTCCATTCGGAATAGTATGGACGACTCCCTCTATGTCTCTGAGTACCGTCACTCGGAGATTCATCTTTTCCACAAGTCCACCGACGCCTGCGATCTTGACGACGTCTCCAACACCGAACTGGTTCTCCATCAGGATAAAGAATCCGCTGATGATGTCCTTCACAAGGCTTTGCGCACCAAACCCGATGGCGAGTCCGGCGATACCTGCTCCAGCGATGATGGGGCCGATCTCGAATCCGAGTTCCTGAAGCACCATCATCCCCGCGATGATAAGAACAACGATAGAGGACGTATGGTTTATCACCGCGGAAAGAGTCTGTGCCCGTTGCTCCTTCGATGTCAGTGTGTGCGGGTCACCATCGTCCACACGATCTTCTATCTTCCGCGTCAGGTACCTGATGAATCTCAACGCCGCCAAACCTATGACTATTATCAGTATGATCTTGATGCCATCAACGAGCAAGGCCTCCGTCAACGTTTTCAAGCTCATATTATCGATGTCCAATGGTCGTCCTCCATAACAAAAAACCCTCGACTTTCTCCTTTGAGACAAGACGAATCCGATTAGTGTATCGGATTCCTTAAGGGTTCATGAATCAGCCGGCCGACACCAACACAACCTCGCGGCACAGCGGTGTCCGGGAAACCTCTTCCCGGCCGTTCTGCCGAGGGCGTTTCAATGCGCCCTGGCCGGAAAAGCTGCTGGCTATTTTATAGTAATACTAATATACTTTTCGACGATTGGAAGTCAACTATTTCACGCGGGAGTGTAGAGCCAAAATAGAAATGTCCTGTTTCACGCAGGAGCCATCTCTCCAGCTTATTCATCAGCGCAGGTGGTCTTTCGCAACCCGGGAGCACTTTCCGAAACCGTTCCACAACTCGGCACCGTCAACTCGGGGAAAGCCGACGTCGCGATGCAGATCCGTCCCTGGAAACGTGAATAATTCGAACGTCGGCCGGTAGAGACAAAAAGGACTATTTTGTGAGTTTGATCTCCCTCACGGTCCAGTCTTCACCCTCCCTGGCCAGAGAGACATAGACCGTATGATCTATCATCCTGCCCGTACTCTTGTCTCTCATCCTCATCTTTCCCACACCGTAAGCGGAAACACCATCGGAGGAGGAAACCCTGAACCTGGAGAAAGAGAGGTCTCGTCTGTCGGCGGAGGATAGATATTCTTTCAGGACATATTGGGCCTGCCCGCTGCTGAACGAGTCGTCAATGTCCTTCGACTCTATGGTAATCTTTACTCTCGATCGCCTTGAGAGCAGATCTGTAAGTGCCCTGGAATTTCCGTTAACCCAGTCGCGTTCGAACCTGTCGAGGGTATCCTTGACCTTCAACTCGGCATCCGCCCCCATCCTCCCTCCAGGCGTCGGGTTTTCTCTCAGCCTGTCCCTCATAACCCTCTCAGGGGCTCTCGACGCCGGGCCCTGGCGCCTGTGGCCTTCAATGATGGGCAATTCCCTTCTTTGTCTCGCTGGAGGCCTGGCACTCTCCTCCCTCTTCACCTCCCGCCTGGTCCGAGGCTTCGGCTTGTTCCCCCTCGGTACGTTCTTCTTTATCTGAGCTTCATCACGAACTGCGCCATGTTTTGGCTCAATTACTCTCACGCGTTTCTCTGCCTTCGATTCCACGGTGCCACCCACACGCCGGGCTTCCTTTCCCTGTCGGGCGGCGAGAGGGCGGGCGGGGATCAGAACAAGACACATGAGCGCGACGACGAGAGCGATCATCCTCCCGGTTCTAAGGCCGACAGCCCCTTTCTGATGTGGGATGTATTCCCTGAGTATCTTCTGCATTCCTTCGAACTCCATCTCCGCTGTTCGATCACTCTGCCAACGGCGCTTTCCTGTTCCATCAATCTGTGAAAAGCAAATAGTATACCACATGATTCTCACTCTTTACACGCCTGCTGACCCCGTAGTCGATCAATATATGGCCCTCACAAACTGCCACATTCCTTTCTTCATCAACGCCTTACATCATTGTCCACCTGAACGCCACGAAAACCGCCAGATCTTGCGCGCGTCCATGATTTTCCTCAAGTCGTCCAGAAATGGGTACACCGATCACCCGCGTATCTCCTCAAGAATGCTCATGGCTGCTTCAAGAGGATCGGGGCTGGCCGTTATTGGTCGGCCAACGACAATGAAATCCGCCCCGTTCGATATAGCCTCCACGGGAGTGACCCTCCTCGCGTGTCCGCCATCCTCCGCGCCGGCCGGTCTCACCCCGGGCGTGACGATCAGGAAATCATCCGCTGTCATCTCCCTGATCAGCCTCGCCTCGCGACCCGACGCAACCACGCCCTGAAGTCCCGAATCTTTTGCCATCAGTGACAACTTGCCCACAAAGCTGTTCGGTTCAACCGCTTCAGGGCCGAAGATCTCCCTATATTCATCTTTTCCTATGTTCGTGAGGAGTGTCACAGCTATGATAGCTGGAAATAGCGAGCTGCCGCCCCGGACTCCACCCCGACCGACCCACAGCTCCCTGGCCCGCGCCGCCGCTTCCATCATCGTCCTTCCGCCGCTGGCGTGTACGTTAATCATGTCTACTCCGAGTTCCAGTGCGGCAAGACAGGCCCTGTGAACCGTCGCAGGTATGTCATGATACTTGAGATCAAGAAAAACATCTCCCCCCGAATCCTTGATCGTCTCTACGATAGAGGGTCCGCAGGCGGCGTACGCCTGGAGGCCGAGTTTGAACGTCTTTACGGCCGGGAACAGGAGGTCGTACATTCTGTATATCGTATCCCGTGTGGGAAGGTCAAGGGCAACTATCAACCGCTCGCCGCTTTCGATATTCATTTCCTGGAGTCTCCCCATTTCCTTACGCGAAGCTCGACCTCGGCGGTGCCTGTCAGGAACATTCCCAGCTCCTTTGCGGCTCCTACCGAGAGGTCGATTATCCGTCCCTGCACGAAGGGTCCCCGATCGTTCACGCGCACAAGTATCTTGCGATCATTGTCCAGATTCGTTACCTCGAGAATCGTGTCGAAGGGAAGTGTCCTGTGTGCCGCGCTCAGGCCATTCATGTCGTATATTTCCCCACTGGCTGTTCGCTTCCCATTAAAGTCGCTTCCGTAATATGAGGCAATACCCTTCTGGAAAAACTTCGAACTATAGAGGGTGCTCGCCACATCCGACACACCGCCAGACCTGTATTTTGGTGAAGCAGTACAGGAACAGATCACCGCGGCCGCCATGATAACAGCTATGTCCATGCCCCTAATCAAGGATCAGGCTCCCTGTCAGAGACGCGATCCCGTCAAGGCCCTTCTCTCTGACGTGGCGTTCCAGGGACTCTATGATCTCTCTGCAGACTTGTGGATTGACGAAGTTGGCCGTCCCGACCTGGACGGCTGATGCGCCGGCGATCATGTATTTCAGGACATCCAGGTGTCCCGAGATACCACCGATTCCAATCACCGGGACATCAACCGCGCTCGCGACCTTGTAGACCGCGTAAAGTCCCACAGGAAGAATCGCCGGGCCCGACAACCCACCAATACGATTGCCGAGAACCGGCCGGCGGCGTTCCACATCAATTTCCATACCCATCAGGGTATTGATCAACGAAATCCCCGCTGAACCCGCTTCCACTGCCTCAACCGCCATTTCTTCGATTCCGAGCAGGTGGTTGGGACTCAGCTTGGATATCACAGGTAATCCCGTATTGTCACGCACGGCACTGACGACTTCCCCTATGGTGCCCGACCTTGAAAGCCGCCTTGCACCGCCTTCGTCAACATTAGGACAGGAAAGATTGATCTCCAGGGCGTCAACGCCTTCGAGTTCTGATATCCTGCCTGCCATGACCGCGAACTCCCGGGCGTTCTTCCCTCCGATATTTACTACTATCCTTGCATCCCCCCTGTTAGAGTCGATCCATGCCCATTTGGAAGCGATGAACTCGTCTACGCCGACGTTGGCGAGGCCGATCGAATTCAACATCCCGCTCGGAGTCTCCACAATCCTGGGGGGAGGATTTCCCGCCCGCGGTTCCCGAGTGATGGTCTTGGTCACGAACGCCCCGAGCTCCGAGATGCCGAATAGATCTGAGAACTCATCCCCGTACCCAAAGGTCCCCGAGGCGACCATCAGGGGGTTCTGGAGTTCCATTCCGAACATCCTCACCGCGAGAGACTTCAAAATATGACCTTTCTCCCGTCAAACACAGGTCCCGTGTAACATACGCGCTGGTATGCCTGCTCCCCATTTTCGAGGACCTGGACTACACATCCCTGACAACTACCCATTCCGCAGCCCATGTGGCTCTCAAGAGAGAACTGAAGAGGGCCGGGGTGGCCTGCTGCCCTTGACTGCAGCTCCTTCAGCATGGCCACCGGGCCACACGCATATATTGCCCGGGAAGAGTCCTCAGAACGAAGTCGTTCCTCAAGAAGACGGGTTACCACTCCCTTTCGGCCGCGAGAACCATCTTCGGTCATAAGGGTTACAGATATTCCTCGCAGATCAAGCATGTCGAGATCGACCAGACTTGATTCGTCTCGTTCTCCATAAAGGAGTTCAATATCCGCGGAACTGTCTTCCCTTCTCAATGCCTTCCCCAGAAGGGGAAAAGGAGCGATACCAACGCCTCCGGCGACAAAGATGTGCTTCTCCACTCCATTCTCGACCCCAAAACCATTACCCAGCGGGCCAAGAAGCGAAATCCTGTCACCTTTCCCAAGATTCGTGATCAGTTCCGTTCCCCTCCCCGTCACCTTGATGAGAAAAACGACGTTTTCCCCACGAACATCGCTCACGCTGAACGGGCGTCTCAGAAGAGGCTCATTACCATCCCATCCTTTGAGCATATAAAACTGCCCCGGCACGATCCCATGGCACAGAACCGGGACTGCCACCGAGAGCTGATAAGTATTCTTAGCGAGCAGGGTCGATTCGCCGATGGTCCCGACGGCCAGTTCGGCAGCGGAAGTACTGTTAGAGATCATTCGGTTCATAGTCCTCATAAACCTGGTAGTTTCGAGTCCCGCAGGCCGAGTCGTCGGCCGCGCTTTCAGATCGTCAACTCTCTTTTCCGCATCGATCAACCACCTGAGAGCGAGTCCTCGTCGGAGGGCTCTTCTGGTGGTAATGAATCGCTGATGCCCTCTGAAATCGTATCAGAAACGGCCTCGACCGGAGTAGCGTCCACGCTCGTCAGGGCACTTTCATCCACCATTGCAACGCTCAGAAGTTCACCGTCCATCTCGTCCTCATAGAATCCCGCCGGGCGTTCGGGCAATTGCATATTCAACTTCAGTCTGGCATAATCTGCATATCGAGTATCCGGATAAGAATCAACTATACTGCTATACTCCCTGGCGGAGGAAGTCGTATCCCCGTATTCCTCCTCGAGAATCCATGCCCTTGCGTAACTCGCCTTCGGTGCCCAGGGAGACTCGGGGAATGAATCCACCAGGGCCTCGAAGCTCTGGAGCGCCATTTCAAGGTCTTTCAGCTGGTACAACTGAAACTCGGCGATCAGGTATAGTGCCTGCTGAACGTCGGCTGACGCGTTTTTTTCCTGAGCGTCAACATAGTCTCTCAGTTGCATCCATCGCTCAACTTCTTTCCATTCTTCCCTGCACTTCTTTCCGTATTCGGATTCAGGAGCCTGTTTGAAACCCTTCTTGAACTCCTGTCGCGCCTTCTCTCCATCCTGAAATGTCTCCAACTCGACCTTACCTCTGAGATAGCTGGCCTCCGCGGCCTCCGGAAGCTTCGGGTAGTCGATCGTAATCAACTCAAACACTCCCAGGGCTTCCTCCTCTCTCTTGAGAAGGACAAGCTGGCGGCCCAGCCCTATCCTGGCCTTAACATCCTCCTTGTCGGACAACTCTCCTTCGAGAAGTTTCTTGTACGCTTCCATTGCTTCCTGATATCTCCCAATCTCCGAGAAAGAACTCGCGATCCAGAAGTAACCTGTTCTCTTCAACGACAGGGAGGAAGTCGATTCCACCAGGATCTGGAATCTTCTCAAGGCCTCATCATAGTCTCCAAGATAAAACCGACATTGCGCCATCCGCAGCAACCCCTGGTCTCTCCACTCAGGCGACGACTTCCTGTCGAGAAGTTTCCCGAATTCATGATAACTCAATTCGTACTTATCCATGGAGAAGTAGACCTCACCATGCAGGAAACTGATCTCATCCGCCCGTTCGCTCTTTATCGCGTTTTCGTCGAGTTGATCAATCGTCATCAGGCACTCGGTGGACAGTCCATGGTGAAACTGCGCCTTCGCGAGCCAGTACAAGGCCTTCGCTCTCTTGTCGCTGTCGGGGTACTTCGACAGAAGTTTCTCGAATGCCTTGATCGACTCCTCATAGTCGGTTTTCTGATAAAAGGCCTTGCCCATCAGGAGAAGAGCATCGTCAACATAGGAACTGTTTTCATATCTTGAAATAATCTTGGCACACTTCTGGATCGATTTCTTGAATTCCTCTTCTGCCTTCCTCGTGATCGTCCCATCCGACCGATCTACTTCCTCCATCCCTGCGTCATAGTGATTCCTGGCCCTGTAAAAGGTGTTGAAATAGACACAGCCACCCGCAAGGATAACCCCTGAGATGGATAATCCCAGTGCCACTGACGTTATTCGCGCTCGACCCACATTGGCTCCCATCGATTCTGCCGCCCGCTGCAGCCGTTGCAGCTGAAGCGGATGCCCATCATCCCCCCACTTTGAGGTTGTAGCGCTCGATATAGCTCTGAATTCCTTCGAAAATCTCCCCTGCCACAACCTTCTGATAGCTGGAATCTCCCAGCAGCTTCTCCTCTTCGGGGTTGGATACGTATCCGATCTCCAGCAGAATAGCCGGCATATAGGCACCATTCAGGACATAGAATCCCGCCTGACGAACCTCCCCCCTCACTTTCCTGGAACCATCCCTGAACTCATCACACATTATCTCGGCCCATTCGCTGCTTTCCCTGAGGTGCTCATTCTGCGCCAGGTCCCAGAAAATGAATTCCAGCTCGTCGATAGAGGAGGAGTCGATTGACGGCTTTTCAAATCGTACGCTGAGATTCTCTCGCAGCGCTACAGCCCTTTCTTCATCGGTCTTGGCCACTGACAGGAAATAGGCTTCGAAGCCTTTCACCTTCCTCTTTTTCGAGGCATTGCAGTGGATGCTCACGAATAGATCCGCGTCCCGCCGGTTGGCCAGGCTGGTGCGATCACTCAGTGAAATGTAGGTGTCATCCTTCCGGGTCAGGATCACTTCGAGGTCGCTGCGTTCATCCAGGAGAGAGGCGACTTCTCTGGCGACATCCAGGTTGACATCCTTCTCCCTCAAACCATTCCCGCCGATGGCTCCCGGGTCTTTTCCACCGTGCCCCGGGTCGATGGCAATTCTCCGTATCATGAATTCCCTGGGGTCTATTATACCCGAGACAAGATCTTGATCCCCCGAAGGGGCGTCCTTTTCATCGGGACCATTTCCAGAGAAGGCGATACTGATCCCCGGCGGGGCCTTTATCTCCGCAACCCTGTAGCGCTGCACCGAGGGCTTGAGAAAGAAAAGGAGCTGCGTAGAGCGCCCTGATTCGCTGATGCGAGTGGAATCGATAAAGCCTGAAGCCACTATAGAGTCGGCGAGAAGCGGGCTGCACCTCGTCTCAAACAGATTGAGGAGCAATGTTCCGGGCCTGGACGTATCCGTCTCGAACCGCGGGGGTGACGAAGCGAAGAGAAAAACAACCGTTTCGTCCTCAGAAGTGGACTCCGTCGTCCCCTTGATAAAGGCATAGAATCTGCGATCCCTGAGCGTACCTGATTCCGATTCGAACAGGAAGAGGTCGGGGAAGAAATAAGGGATGTACTCAGTCACAAACTGAAGGGGTATCAAAAAATCATTCGCCACTACGGCCGGCGGGTTTACGAGTTGATATGGCCTGTCATCGAATGAGAAAAAAGGGATAGCATCTTCGAATTGAAACCGGCTTCCACCATATCGATATGTCACGTCCAATCCTGAAGTCCCCCTCTCCAGGCTTCCGCCGATCGCGTCGCGCAGATCATCGACAGACACATATTCCCCGCCATCAAGCCTGTGAAGTTGAATCGGCCACGTCTGTCCGCCATAGAAGACGGAAAAGGTCCCCGGTATAGCGTTGTCGGCCCGAATCGACTCTATTGGCGAGGCGGCCAGCAAGAGGCAAACAAGGAATATCCTGGTCTTTCTGCCAAAGCTTCGCATGTCATTTCCACCGGTAAAGGCGGGGTCATCTCTTGCGATCCTTGAGGGCACGCTCCATCTCCCTGTCCGCTACTCTCCTCTTCATGTCCTCCCGCCTGTCGTGAATCTTTTTTCCTCGCGCCAGGGCGATTTCGACCTTCGCCAGGCCTCCGGAAAAGTATATCTTCAGTGGAACCAGGGTCAGGCCCTTCTCCTCCACCTTTCCGATGAGCCGCCTGATTTCCTGCCTGTGGAGCAGGAGTTTCCTTA
Source organism: uncultured Gemmatimonadota bacterium (assembly GCA_964577985.1). Lineage (GTDB taxonomy): Bacteria > Gemmatimonadota > CAZMKB01 > CAZMKB01 > CAZNLH01 > CAZOAR01. Next base: position 11,357 of record CAZOAR010000009.1, read on the forward strand.
CGCGCCGGGAGTCATGATTGAGGTTATGCGCCGCCTCATATTGTCCTATGTGCAGGTGGTGGAGATAGACTTCTCCCTTTTCAATCCTGGCGTAGCTGTCAGTGAGGCTCACCTTGCCCTCTCTCAGGGCCTTCACTTCACTCCCCACCAGCGCGATACCGGCCTCCCAGGTCTCCTCGATGTGATAAAGGAAACGAGCTTTCTTGTTCTGGCACAGGACTTTATCAACCATCTTGTGGCACCTTCAGATCCTCATTCGTGATCACACCGATTGCTGTTAAACATAAGGGGAAAGCACCCAAAAGGCAAGCGCATTTGGCCAAGAAAAGCCTTTACAAAAGCGGCAAAAACCGTTATATATTGCAGCCCGAACACCGCCTTCTCCGCGAGTCTTTGACATCGGGGCATGCGCGGCGACGCCAACTGACGATCAGCCTGTTATCGGGACGAGGGCATGGCCAAACTGCACGAATATCAGGGAAAGCAACTCCTGCGGGAAGCGGGAATAGCCACAATCCCGGGAAAAGTGGCCGGCAGCGCGGAGGAAGCCTCTAAGATAGCGGAGTCTATAGGGCTGCCCGTTGTCGTAAAGGGTCAGGCCTGGATTACTTCCCGGGCGGCCAGAGGGGCGATCCTGTTTGCGGAAACGCTCTCCGACGTGAGTGATGCTGCCGGAAATATACTCGGGATGACGTTCGACAACTTCAGGGTGGACCGAATTCTGGTCGAGAAGAAAGTGGAGATCGAGCGGGAGTTCTATGCGGGTTTGATCATCGACGATCAGATCAAGTCCCCTCGACTTATCTTCAGCAGCACGGGTGGAAGCGGCATAGAGGAGATCGCCCGGGAGAACCCCGACTGCGTCGCCAGAAGAGCGGTTCCGACAGGTCGCGGGATAAAGGCCTTCGAGGCGCGCAACATCCTCCGAAAGCTCGATATCCATGGAACGCTTCAGGTAAAGCTGGCGGGTATTCTCGTGAAGCTTTTCCAGTTGTGCAGGAGACTGGAAGCGAGATCGGCGGAGATCAACCCTCTCGTCCTGACCGTCGATGGGGAGCTTCTCGCGGCGGACTGCCGGATAACGATCGACGACTACGCTGTCTTTCGCCATCCGGAACTCGGTATCGAGATCGCCAGGGAATTTGATCGCCCCGCGACGAGACTGGAGAAGATCGCCTACGATATCGAGGCGGGCGATTACAGGGGGACATTTTATTTTATCCAGATGGCGGCGGAGACGGAAAAGGGGAAAGGATACGTGGGCTTTCACGGCGCAGGCGGCGGCGGGTCGATGATGTCGATGGACGCACTGCTGTCAAAGGGCTTCAAGATAGCCAACTTCTGCGACACAAGCGGTAATCCGCCGGCCTCAAAGGTCTACCGGGCCGCCCGAATCATACTATCACAACCAGGAATCGACGGTTATTTCGCCTCCGGATCCGGTGTCGCCAGCCAGGAGCAGTTTCATTCCGCCAGGGGACTGGTTAAGGCCTTTATGGAGGAAGGCCTCTCAGTCCCGGCAGTAATCCGTCTCGGCGGGAACCAGGAAGAGAAAGCGATAGAAATACTCGAAGAGGCAGCAGGAGTCCTGTCAGCCCCACTGGAGGGATATGGAAAGGCAACCTCCGCCGACCAGTGCGCGGATAGAATGAGCGAACTCATCCGCGGATGCGAGGAGATTTCATCCCATCCAATCTCACCATGCAGGGAAGGCGAAGCGAGAGAATCGTACTGCTTCGAAACGCCTACAGGCAGCATAGACATAGATCATGAACTCTGCAGCCGTTGCGAGTCATACGCCTGCGTCGAAGCTTGTGTACCGTCGATACTCGAGATCAGAGAGGGCCGCCCGTTCCTGAACATCGACAGAGAAAGGGCGAAGCGAGGTGGCTGCATAGAGTGCCTCGCCTGCGAACTCGAATGCTTCTTCAGGGGGGCAAAGGCTGTGAGGATCGAACTTCCGATCGATGGCCTTGAAGAATACCGGAACAGAACAGAGTAATCCGGAACATGTCCATAATTATTGACGAAAACAAGCGTGTCATTGTCCAGGGCATAACGGGCCGGGAGGGAACGATCCGGACAAGGCTGATGCTCGACTACGGCACGAAGGTAGTGGCGGGCTGCACCCCGGGCCGCGGGGGCGAAACGGTCCATGATGTACCCGTCTACGACACCGTGGAGGAGGCGTTCGACCAGGAGGGACGGATCGATATCAGCGTCATCTTCGTCCCTGCCCCCCTCGTCAAGGAGGCGGCGCTCGAATCAATTTCAGCCGGAGTCCCTTTCCTGGTCATCATTCCCGATCGCGTTCCCATATATGACGTCCTGGAAATCGAAGAGAGTGCCCGCACACATGGCGCGTCGTTCCTTGGCCCCAACACTCTCGGTGTGCTCAGTCCGGGGAAAGCCACTCTTGGAATGATCGGGGGCAGGGCCGCCTCAGCCAGGGAATGGTTCTCCGCGGGGCCGGCGGGTGTCTGTTCGAGGAGCGGTGGGATCACCTCCGCGATGGCGTATTATCTCGGCAGAGCAGGCATCGGCCAGAGCACGATCGTTCACGTCGGCGGGGATGTCTGCGTGGGAACACCCTTCCCGGACGTCATGAAGGCATTCGAAAAAGATCCCGACACATTGATGATGGTCATGTTCGGCGAGATAGGCGGATCGCAGGAAGAACGTGTGGCGGACCTCATAATAGAGGGGGAGATAACCAAGCCGGTCGTTGCGTTCATCGGAGGGGCGGCCGCAAAGTCGGGGACACGCTTCTCGCATGCGGGAGCAATCATCGAGGGGAACAGGGGAACATACCAGGGGAAAGTGGAACGACTGAAAGAAGCGGGGGCATTCGTGGCATCTTCCTTTGACGATATACCGGCGGTGGCTGGAGAAGTCCTTTCAACTCTGGAGGCATAGCGACCATGGAGTGGAAAAGTGCAATCACCCAGATTGAACCGAACAAGATCAGGGTCCGGGGCTATCCGGTGGATCAATTGATGGGGAACGTCTCCTTCGCGCAGGTGATATATCTCATTCTCAGGGGAGAACTCCCCGGTAAGGCCACCTCGGAGATCATAGAGGCGGTGCTCGTATCCTCGATCGACCACGGGACCACTCCCCCATCCTGTCTCGCGACGCTCAACGCCGCCACGGGCGGTGCCCCATTGAATGCGGCCGTCGCCGCGGGAATACTGGCGATCTCAAAATCACATGGTGGGGCCGTCAAAGCATGCCTGGAGACGATTGAGAATGGGCTGAAAAGGATGAAAGAGGAGGGTGAGACGAGGGACGAAGCCGCCCGTCGCGTCGTAGCGATGTGCCGGGAACAGAAAATGAGGATATCCGGTTTCGGTCACAGGATTCACACAGAAGATCCGCGAACGGCAAGGCTACTCGAGATGGCTGATCAGAGGAGCATATCGAGCGAGCATGTAGCCATGGCGCGCTCGATAGGCGAAGCCATCGAGGCATCTCTCGGTAAGAGACTTCCTCTAAACGTGGATGGTGCCATAGCGGCCATCCTGGGCGGGCTGGGATTCTCCCCCACCGTGGCGAACTCCTTTTTCCTGATGGCAAGGGTCCCCGGACTCGTCGCTCACGCGAACGAGGAGGTCGAGCGGAACAGGCCGGTCAGGTCGATCAATCCGGCGGAATCGACTTATGACGGCCCGCCGGAGCGCGGCGTACAATCCGCGACAGGGAGGAGCGAAGAATGAGAGAGCAGTTGCTCGACGCCTTTCCAGAATTCAATCTGATCGGTGCGCCGAGTCTCAAGGATCTCGCGCTGGACGTCTACGAAGACGCGCTCAAGCAGGGCGGCTGGAGCATAGAAGACATGGATCGTATTCCTTTCACGCTGCTGATCCCTGACGTCGACGTCAGCTACACCCGACACGTCAGGGGAGTCACGGCCATGTGTCATGCCATGGCCAGCGCGATCAACGGGATTTACGGTGACCGCATGACGCTGGACATGGATATACTCATAACTGGCGCGCTGCTTCACGACATCGGCAAACTCGCAGAATTCGCAGAGGTGGATGGGAAGTTCGTCAAAAGCGTCTCAGGGATGATGCTGAGGCATCCCTTCTCCGGTGTCGCCTTGTGTGCAAGGCACGATGTGCCGGAGGCAATCCTGCATATAATCGCGGTTCATTCCAGAGAGGGAGATGGTTTCAGGCGGACTCCGGAGGCCATTATCCTGCATCACGCTGATTTTGCAAACTTCGAACCCTTGAAGAAGTAAGTGGCCCGGATGGGATCGACCTTCTCAGAGAAGATACTGGCGACAAAGGCCGGGGTTCGCAGCGTGAGTCCTGGGCAGATCGTAGACGCAGTTCCCGACGTCGTGATGTCCCACGATAACACGGCCGCAATAGCCGGCATCTTCCGCCAGACAGGCCTCGCCCGGATCAAGAACCCCGATCGCGTGGTGATTATACTCGATCACTGTGTTCCTGCCGCCACAGAAAAATACGCCCTCAACCACGACATCATCCGAGAATTCGTTTCCGAACAGGGAATCCGACACTTCTACGACCTCTCGCACGGGATCTGCCACCAGGTCCTGCCCGAGCAGGGGCACGTCCTTCCGGGTACGCTCATACTGGGGAGCGACTCCCACACGACCACCCATGGCGCCTTCGGTGCCTTCTCGGCCGGCATCGGCAGGAGTGAGATGGCGGCGATATATGCCACGGGACAAATCTGGTTGATGGTCCCCGAGACCATGAGGATCGAGGCACATGGTGACTTCCCGCGAATGGTGGGGCCAAAGGATCTTATACTCCATATCATAGGTGATCTGGGAGCGGACGGCGCCATTTACAAGGCGGTCGAATTTACAGGTCGCGCGATACGCGGGATGGATGTGGGAGGCAGGATGGTCCTATCCAACATGGCGGCCGAAATGGGAGCGAAGATCGGTTACGCAGAACCTGATGACACCCTCGACGCGTGGTTCGAGGAGAGAGGGATCGAGGGTTACGAGAGGGTGGCATCCGACCCGGACGCCCACTTCTGTGCGATGCACACATATGCGGTTGATGACCTGGAGCCACAGGTAGCCTGCCCTCACACCGTCGACAACGTGAAACCGGTGACGGAAGTGGCGGGTAGGAAAATCAACCAGGTCCTGATAGGCACGTGTACGAACGGCAGGCTTGAGGATCTTGAGACAGCGGCGAGGATACTGGACGGAAATCGCGTCGATCCCGCCACGCGTACACTCATCTTTCCGGCATCGAGAGAAGTATTGCTCGGTGCTCTGGAGCGGGGAATCATTGAGACGTTCGTGCGCAGTGGTGCGACGGTAATGAACACCGGGTGCGGCCCCTGTCTGGGAGCACACGAAGGCGTGCTGGCCCCTGGAGAGGTGTGCCTGAGCACGGCGAACAGGAACTTCAAGGGCCGCATGGGATGCAGGGATGCGGAAGTCTATCTCGCAAGTCCCGCCACAGCCGCGGTTTCTGCACTGACTGGCGTTATCACTGATCCGCGCGAGTGGACCTCCGGCGCCACCTGTGGAGAGTAGACCATGTCGATTAGTGGAAGAGTCTGGAAGTACGGCGATTCGATAAATACCGACGTGATATTTCCCGGAAAATACACGTATACCGTGACCGACCCGGCGGAGATGGCCGTGCACGCCCTGGAGGATCTCGATCCCGACTTCGCCGAAAACGTGTGCAGAGGCGACATCATAGTCGCTGGAAAGAACTTTGGTTGCGGGAGCTCGCGCGAGCAGGCGGTAACCTGCCTCAAAGAGGCTGGCGTGGGTGCCATAATCGCGGGTTCCTTCTCGAGGATATACTTCCGAAACGCGGTCAACCAGGGGATGCCGGCGATCCAGCTCGCCGGCATACATGAGCATGTTAAGAACGGCGACATTCTGACTCTGGATCTGGAAGAAGGAAGGGTCGTTGCCGGGAATCGCGAGTTTCCCTTTCCCCCATTCCCTGAACTGGTTATTGAAATCCTCAGGAACGGCGGCCTGATCCCACATTTAAGGAAGACGCTTGCCGGGGAGTGAGATGGCGGACGGGTCTGGAGATGGGTCCCTGTCAGACAGCCTGGATGCGCTCGAGTTTCCTGTGAATATCGCGATGAGAGGACAGCCCCCGATTCGAGAAATGGATTTCCTGATTTGAAAAGACCTTTTTTCTGGAGGAGAAGACATGTCTCATTACAAGATTGCCTGGCTCCCAGGGGATGGCGTAGGTGTCGACGTCATGGATGCAGCCGGACTTGTCATGGACAGGCTGGATGTAGACGCCGAGTACGCCCATGGAGACATTGGCTGGGAGTTCTGGAAAACAGAAGGATCTCCTCTCCCCGACAGGACCATAGCGTTGTTGAGATCTTCTGATTGCTGCCTCTTCGGAGCCATTACGTCAAAACCGAAGGAGGAGGCAGAAAAGGAACTGTTGCCCGAGCTCAGGGACGCCGGTTTCGAGTATTTCAGCCCGATTGTCCGACTCAGGCAGGAGTTCAATCTCCACTCAAACATCAGACCGTGCAGGGCATATCCGGGTAATCCCTTGAACTTTATGGAGGGTATCGACCTGGTCGTCTTCAGGGAGAATACCGAGGGGCTTTACTGTGGAGTCGAGTTTCATCCGGTTCCGGAGGATGTTCTTGGCGCACTCGTCGATCATTCGGGCAAGGCATCACGTTTCGGGTCCGTCCCGCTCGATGAGATGGCGATATCCACGCGAATCTTCACCAGGGACGGCTGCCGGACTATCATCAACCAGGCTTTCAGGTACGCGAGCGAGCATGATAGGAGCAGCGTGACGATCGTCGAGAAACCGAATGTCCTGCGGGAGACGGGTGGCATGATGGTCAGGGAGGCGCGCGACATAGCGCGCAGCTACCCGGATATTCAGCTCCACGAGGCCAACATAGACGCGATGTGCATGTGGCTCATCAAGAACCCGCAGAACTACGATCTGCTGGTGGCGAGCAACATGTTCGGTGACATAATCTCCGATCTCTGTGCACAGCTCGTGGGAGGACTGGGCTTCGCGTGCAGCGCTAACATCGGAGACGACTTCGCACTCTTCGAACCGACACACGGCTCTGCTCCCAAGTATGCGGGGCAATACAAGGTCAACCCCACAGCGATGCTTCTGAGCGTTCGGATGATGCTCAACTACCTCTCCGAACACGACAAAGCGGAGGCACTCGAGAGAGCCGTTGCCAGCGTCATCGAAGAAGGAGCTGTAAGGACTTACGACATGGGAGGAGAGGCCTCCACGATGGATATGGCGGAAGCCGTCGCATCACGCCTCTGACAGCGGCGGTATGGTCGTCGCGTTCTGCCACACGAGCCGGGGCAGAGAATCGAGAAACCGGCGCCTGTTCTCTGCTGGAAAGATGACATGGGAAAAACCCTTATAGAAAAGATCGTAGACAAACACGGCGGGGAGGACTGCTCACCGGGCGATGTCGTGTGGATAGACCTGGACGTCCGGTCCGCGAGAGATTTCGGCGGCGCCAATGTAGTCGGTCATCTGAAGCGGGAATACACCAACGCTCCGGTAGACGCCCGGGAGAAGACCTTCTTTACATTCGACTGCGTGGCGCCCGCGAGGAATGCCGCCTACGCGACGAACCAGCAATTGTGCCGGGACTTCGCACGAAGAGAGGGTGTGAGGGTCTTCGACGTGGACATGGGGATAGGCTCTCATGTCATGATCGAGGAAGGACTGGTCTGTCCGGGGGGGACAGTCGTCGGGACCGACAGTCACCTGAATCTCCTTGGTGCCGTGGGCGCGCTGGGCCTCGGAATGGGTGATGTCGATACGGCGTTTGCTTTCAGAACAGGGAAGACATGGTTCGAGGTGCCGGACTCGGTCGAGATACGGATAGAGGGCGAAATCACCTTCCCGATCTCCCCCAAGGATATCACGCTTGCCGTTCTGAGGGAACTCGGTTCCAGGGGCGCACTCGGAAAGGCCATCCATTTTGTGGGGAGTGCCATCAATGCGCTCGGTCTCTCCGGCAGGATAACGTTGTGCAGCATGGCGACGGAGATGGGGGCGATTATAGCGACATGCAACCCGTCGGAAGAGGTCGCCGACTATTGCCGGGATCGCGGCCGTGAAGATGATGTCGAACTCCTCGAACCCGATCCCGATGCAGGCTACGTCGAGCGGTTGACAATCGAGATAGGAGGGCTGGAGCCACTGATAGCCCTCCCACCGAGACCGGACAACGTAGAGAAGGTCTCTGCTGTCGCGGGACGCCCCATCGACTCAGTATTCCTTGGATCGTGCACAAACGGCAGGTTCGACGACTTCCATGACGCTCTGAGAATAATCGAGGACGAGAAAGTCGCCGGCGGAGTGATGTTCAGGGCTGCACCCGCCACGCGCAGGGTCTATGGAGAGATCCTCTCGCACGGCATGCTCGACAGGTTCTACTCCTCGGGTGTCATCATGAGCAACCCGGGCTGCGGCGGCTGCGCATCGGGTCAACTCGGCATGACGGGAACGGGAGAGGTGCAACTGAGTACCTCCAACAGAAACTTCGCAGGCAAACAGGGTGCCGGAGAAACATACCTGGTAAGTCCGGCGACCGCAGCAGCGTCCGCCATAATGGGCAGGATAACAGATCCAAGGGACTTTTCATAGCTGGAAAGGAGAGAGACCGTGACAGATGACCACACCGAGCGCCCCATGACCATCCGCGGCAGATGCTGGGTCGTGCGGGATGCCGGCTGCGGTAAGATAGACGACATAGACACCGACCAGATATTTCACAACTCCCATCTGCATATAACGGAGATCTCCGAGATGGGGCCTCACGCGTTCGGCAACCTTCCAGGCTGGAAAGACCTCCCGGGGAAGGCTCAGCCTGGTGATATACTCGTCGTCGGCGAAAACTTCGGTTCCGGCTCTTCACGTCAGCAGGCGGTCGACTGCTTTATCTCTCTGGGAATCTCGATGATCATTGGGGAATCATTCGGTTCTATCTACTTGAGGAACGGAATCAATTCGGGTCTCCCTATCCTCTGCTGTCCCGGCATCTGCGGCCGCGCGTCCGATGGCTCACTCCTGGTCGAAAGCGGGGATCGTCTGGAGGCACATCTCGAATCGGGCATCATAAGAAATGTGTCGAAGGATAGCGAGATACCCGGAGGAAGGCCCCCGAGTCGCGTTCAGATGGAGATCTACCGTGCCGGAGGATTGTTCGAATATGGCCGCATGGTCGGGAGCGGTTGAAAGAGCATCATATACCGTGCCTCGAGATGCATAATAACGCGTCTCTTGACACAACCGGTCGGCTGGCTTAGAGTATGACCGACAGTCGACCGGACCAGATACCGTTTTCAGGTGCCGAAGTGGTGGAATTGGCAGACGCGCTGCGTTCAGGGCGCAGTGGGCATCAGCCCGTGGGGGTTCGAGTCCCCCCTTCGGCACCATCTCGATACCCACCCGCACGCCTTTTACGGCCACACAGGTCTAATCTGATCGGATCATCGTAAGGAGCATCTTGAAACGTGAGGAGGCGAGCAGCGCGTGGGTAACGTCTGCAGGCATGATGATCATCTCACCCGCCTTCAGCCTGTTGACTGTCCCTCCAATCGTAACTTCCGCCTCTCCATCCAGTATCGAGACCAGTGCGTCGAATGGTGCGGTGTGCTCGCTCAGACTCTCGCCCTTGTCGAAGGCAAAGAGCGTGACGGTTCCCGTCTTCTTATTCAATAGAGTCCTGCTTACAATTGCACCTTCCTGATACGCGACGAGCTCATTGTCGTTGAGAATCATTCCCCTCAGATCGTCTTTCTTATCTTCTTCCATCGTCATCCCTGTTTGTTCATAATGTGAATAGCCTTATTCTCCGCGGCCTCGGCAGCCTCCACAAGTGACTCCGGAAGCGTCGGATGCGGGTGAATAGTCAGCGCAATGTCATCAAGCGTAGCGGCCATCTCCACCGCGAGGGCCCCTTCACTTATCATGGTCGATGCCTCCGGACCCGCGATCCGGACACCGAGTACCCTCCCCGTAGCCTGGTCCGCAATTATTTTTACGAACCCCACCGCACGATTTGTTGCAAGTGCCTTCCCTGAGGCGGAGAAGGGAAACCTCCCCGTCTTTACCTCATAGCCCTGCCCGGTCGCCTCCTCCTCGGAAAGCCCGACCGTTGCAATTTCAGGGTCGGAGAAGATTACCGCAGGGACGGTTTGCCAGTCTCTCGAGCTCTTCATGCCGCAGATCGCCTCCGCTGCGACTATCCCTTCGCGCGACGCTTTGTGAGCGAGCATCGGTTCACCCGCGACGTCGCCAATGGCATAGATGTGAGGAACATTCGTGCGGCACTGTTCGTCAATCGCGATAAAACCACTGTCGTCGAGCTCGACACCGGTCATTTCCAGACCGAAACCAGTGGAGCCGGGCCTCCTGCCGACCGCAACGAGGACCTTGTCCACAGCGATGATCTCTTCCTCTCCACCCTTCTCCACCTTGACAGCCAGGTTATCCCCCCCCCGTCCGATATCCGAGACGGTACTTGACAGGTAGACATTCACCCCGAGCGTCTTCAACTGGCGGGAGACGAGCCTGACAAGGTCCCTGTCAACACCGGGCAGCAGGCCATCAAGCATCTCCACGATGCTCACATCGACTCCCAGCCTGGCGAAGAGAGTCCCGAGTTCGAGGCCGATATAGCCGCCTCCAACTACCAGAAGTCGCTCCGGGATCTCCCTCAGCGCGAGCGCGTCCCTGGAGGTCAGCACGTCGACACCGTCCGTTTCCATCCCGGGCAGCTGGATCGGGTATGATCCGGTGGCGATTATGGCATCTTCGAACTCGATGTTATCAACACCTCCGCCGGAGCTGACCTGGGCGGTATTGCCGGAGCTGAAGGTAAACTCCCCGTGGAGCACGTTGACGCCGTTTCCCCTGCACAGCTTCGCGACGCCATCCGTCAGTCGCGTAACCACACCGTCTTTCCAATCCATCATCGCCTTCAGATCTACAGAAAGTTCTTTCGCCTTTATGCCCATCGTTTCCCCGTCGAGAAGGGAGTGATAAAGCTCGGCAGCGTGTATGAGCGCCTTCGACGGGATGCACCCATGGTTGAGGCATATCCCTCCCAGAGTGTCCTCTCGTTCCACGAGCGTCACGTCCTTACCAAGCTGCGCGGCTCGAATGGCGGCTACATAGCCACCGGGACCACTGCCTGCGACAACGACCTCCACACCTGTTGGGATCTCTCCGACTACCATGTCAGCTCAGCTCCATGAAATGGGTTTCCGGTTCCTCGACATATTCCTTGATGCCGTTTACAAACGCTGCTGCGTCCGCTCCGTCGGCGACCCTGTGGTCGAAGGAGAGGGAGAGATAGACAAAATCCCTCTCGAGCATCTCTCCAGCACGGCATACCACGCGCCCGAAGAACTTCCCTACACCCAGGATAGCCGTCTCCGGGTGATGTATAATGGGGGTACCGAAAAGGCCCCCGATGGAGCCGTAGTTTGTGATTGAGAAGGTGGCTCCCTTGAGATCTTCAAGCGGTACCTTCCGAGTGCGCGTCTGTCCGGCGAGGCGGTCTATCTCGTCCGAGAGTTCGAGGATACTCAGCCGATCCGCGGCCTTGATCACGGGGACTATCAGCCCGTCAGGGGTAGCGGTTGCCATGCCTATGTTATAGTACTTTTTGTAGATAATCTCGTCGTTCTCATCATCTATGGAGGCGTTCATCGCGGGATGTAGCTTCAGGTTCTCGACTATCGCCCTTATGAAGAAAGGAAGAAACGATATCTTCCTCTCCTGCCCTCCCCACCTCTTTGAGATCTTCTCACGTAACCGGATCAGATCCGTGACCTCAGCATCATCGACGTGTGTGACATGCGGTATCGTGCGAACCGAAGCGACCATCGCTTCTGACACCCTCTTACGCACACCACGCATCGGGACCCGCTCCTCCCGTTCCGAGGGGGAAGCAGCCGGTTCCTTTCTCTTCCCGGGGACGGACTCGGCCCATCCCATTCTTTCGACGGCCATGCGCACATCTTCCGGTCCGATCCTCCCACCGGGCCCCGTACCGGTTACCGTTGCCAGATCCACTCCAAGATCTCTGGCCAGTTTCCTGGTCGCCGGCGCAGCGGCGACCCTCCGATTCGTGCTCGTCGAGGAGGTAACTTTCGCCGGCCTCGGCGTCTCTTCCCCGGCCACTCCCCCGGTCTCCACCTTATCCGACCAGCCTTCACCCGCTTCTCCTATGACCACCATCACATCACCGACGTTGATGACAGCTCCCTCCGACACAACTCTCCGGATAATCGTCCCGGCTACCGGGGCCGGGATGTCGACAACCGCCTTGTCGGTCTCGACCTCGAGAAGGACCTGATCCTCCTCCACTTCCTGGCCCTCATCCACATGCCATTTCACGACTTCACCTTCCGTGATGCCCTCTCCGACATCAGGAAACTTGAACTCAAAAGCCAATGCTGCCTCTCCCTCCGTGTGTCGTCACGACGTCATTACTTTTCGTACCGCCGACATCATCCGATCGAGATGCGGCATGTACAACTCCTCCATCTTCAACAAGGGCATCGGGACATCGAGACCCGTCACCCTCTCCACCGGCGCTTCCATGTAATAGAATACCCTCTCCATAATGAGAGCGGCGATCTCAGCGCCGAGGCCACACGTCTTCGGCGCCTCGTGGAGGACGATCGCCCTTCCTGTCTGTTCCACCGACTTCACAATTGTCTCTTCGTCGAGGGGTGAGATGGTCCTCAGGTCGAGTACCTGGCACTCGTATCCCGACTCCGCGGCTGCCTCCGCGGCTTCCAGGGCGAGTCTTGTCATCGCTCCCCACGAAATCAGCGTCAGGTCACTGCCCTCTCGAAGCAGGTTCGCCTTTCCGAGCCGGATTTCATAGCTCTCCTCAGGGATCTCTTCCCTGAAGGCACGGTACATCCTCTTCGGTTCCATGAATACGACCGGATCCGGGTCTCTGATCGCGGAGATCAGGAGGCCCTTCGCGTCGCGTGGGCTGGACGGCACGACCACCTTTATTCCAGGGATGTGCGCCAGCATCGATTCCATGCTCTCGGAGTGATGTTCGGGGGCATGAATACCACCTCCATACGGCACTCTTATCACCATGGGAACCGTGAATCTGCCTCTGCTTCGGTTACGCAGGCGAGACGCGTGAGAGATGATCTGATCGATTGCCGGCGGAAGAAAACCCATGAACTGAATCTCGGCCACAGGTCTCATGCCGTATGCCGCCATTCCTATCGCCGTGCCGATTATCCCCGCTTCGGCCAGAGGGGTATCGATCACCCGCTCCGCCCCATACTTCTCGTATAGTCCATCAGTAACCCTGAAGACTCCACCCACAACCCCCACATCTTCTCCCATGACGACAATTCTATCGTCGTTCGCCATCTCCTCGAGAAGTGCCGCGTTAATCGCCTGTACCATGTTCAGCTTTGCCATCACGCCTGCCCGGCTTCTTTTCTGACACCCTGGAGCTGCTCCCTCAATCGCGGAGTCATCTCCTCGTATACATACGCGAACATCTCCTCGACACCCCTGTCGCGAGTGGACTCGGCTATCTCAAGTTCGCGGGCAATTATCTCCTTTATCTCCTTCTCCAGCGCTTCTTCCCTTTTGTCGTCCCAGATTCCTTTCGTCTTCATCAGTGCACGTATCCGGATCAGCGGGTCTTTCTTTTTCCACTCAGCGAGTTCCTCTTCGTCCCTGTATCTCGTAGGGTCGTCCGCGGTGGTGTGCGGACCGAACCTGTACGTTATGGCCTCGATCAACGTCGGACCGCCACCGGCGGCGGCTTTTTCCACCGCTCTCTTTGTGACTTCATGAACAGCAAGGACATCCATTCCATCCACACTCACTCCCTCGAACCCATACGAGACAGCTTTTTGAGCGATCGTCCCTGAAGCCGTCTGTTTTCTTCGGGGACACGATATGGCGTACTGATTATTCGAGCAGAGGAAGACCACGGGTGCATTGAAGACACCGGCAAAGTTCAGCCCCTCATGGAAATCACCCTCCGAGGTTCCGCCGTCTCCAAAATAGACGAGCGTGACCAGGTCTTCTCCCCTCAAATGCGCCGCCATCGCGAAGCCGACTGCATGTATGATCTGGGTCGAGATGGGAACGGAATAGGTAAAGACATTTACATCCTCAGGAATCCGGCTCCCCTCCTCATTCCCCTGCCACAACATAAGCGGGAGATGCATGGGCAGACCGTGAACCATAGAGGCACCGTGCTCCCTGTAGCTGGGGAAGAGCCAGTCCTGAGGCCTCAGGGCATACGCGCTGCCTACCTGGGCAGCCTCCTGTCCACTGCTCGGCGCGTAGGTCCCCATCCGTCCCTGTCTCTGCAGGCTCATACACCGCTCGTCACACCTCCTGGAGAGGAGCATCCACCTGTAAATGGAAAGGAGGTCCTCATCTCCTGCAGCCGGGACCTCCTTCACTTTCTGTTTACCTTCGGGGTCAAGTACGCCGAAGGGTTCCTCCACGGGTGAATATCCTGTACCTTCCATGGTCTGATTTCCCTGCCACTTTCTTCAATTCGATCTCGGGACAACGTCCCGGATAAAACCTGCCTTATATAGATTCCAGACGAACAAGTCGGACCCGTGACGCAAGCACATTTCTTAACGAATGTCTGTTGAATAATAGAATTGAGGTGTATAAAGTCAAGCTGACGCGATCCCCGACCCGCTACGTTTCCTTCTCTTCATAGTGCCGCTTAAGTTCTTCCACTACCGAGGGATCCGCGAGGGTAGTAGTATCTCCAAGGATCTTTCCCTCGGCGATATCTTTCAGAAGGCGTCTCATGATCTTCCCGCTCCGTGTTTTGGGAAGGTCGGCAGAGAAGATAACCTTCTCCGGTCTCGCTATGGCGCCAATCTTCTGGGTAACGTGATCTTTCAGTGAGGAGATCATCTCCTCCCCGTCCGTCTCTCCCTCTTTCAGGGTGACGAAAGCCGCGATCGCTTCCCCTTTGAGCTCGTGTTCAATCCCGACGACGGCTGCTTCGGCGATCGACCTGTGATCGACCAGCGCGCTCTCAACCTCCATCGTGCTTATCCTGTGGCCCGCAACGTTCATGACGTCGTCGACCCTTCCGAGGAGGAAGTAGTATCCTTCTCCGTCCTGTTTGGCCCCATCACCCGGGAAATAGGTGGAGTTGTCCCATTTAGTCCAGTATTGCTCCACATAGCGCTCGGGATCACCATATATCCCTCGCAACATAGCCGGCCACGGAGATTTGATGGCGAGATAGCCCCCGCCATCAGCCACGGGTACACCCTCCTCATCGAGTATATCCGCCTCGATACCGGGAAATGGCGTAGCCGCAGAACCGGGCTTCAGCGAAGTAATACCGGGAAGAGGTGTAATCAGTATCATCCCGGTTTCAGTCTGCCACCAGGTATCTACGATCGGGCATTTCCCACGCCCGATATTCTCATGGTACCAGACCCATGCCTCCGGGTTTATCGGCTCACCTACCGAGCCAAGAAGCCTGAGAGAGGAGAGGTCTTTTCCTCCGAGCCAGTCTGTACCCCATTTGATAAAGGCCCGTATCGCGGTTGGTGCCGTGTAGAAAATCGTGACCTTGTGTCTCTCGACGATCTTCCAGAAACGATCCTTTTCCGGCCAGTCCGGAGCCCCTTCATACATGACACCCGTTGCGCCGGCGGCGAGCGGCCCGTATACGATATAGCTGTGGCCTGTTACCCAGCCTATGTCGGCCGTACACCAGTAAACATCATCATCTTTCAGATCGAACACCCACCGTGTTGTAGCGTAGACACCCGTGAGATACCCTCCGGTAGTGTGGACGATCCCTTTCGGCTTCCCCGTCGTCCCGGACGTATACAGGATGTAGAGGATATCCTCAGAATCCATCTCCTCGGGCTCACAATAGGGATCCGCCTCCGCGATGAGGTCGTGATACCAGAGGTCTCTTCCTTCAACCAACTCCCCGGCATCCTCTCCACGCCTCACGACCACGACATGCTCTATGGAGGGAGTCTCGCGCAGGGCGGCATCGGCGTTTTCCTTGAGTGCCAGGAAACGCCCCCTGCGATATCCTCCGTCTGCAGTAATAAGGACACGCGCCTCCGCGTCTATGATCCTGTCCCTCAAAGACTCCGGGCTGAAGCCGCCGAACACGATCGAATGGATGGCTCCTATCCTGGCGCACGCAAGCATGGCGACAGGCAACTCGAGGATCATCGGCATATAGATGGCAACCCTGTCTCCTTTCCCTACACCCATGCTCTTCAAGGCGTTGGCGAACCTGTTGACCTCATCATACAGTTCCCTGTAAGTCACAGAACGTGTATCTCCAGGTTCGCCTTCCCAGATAAAGGCCGTCTTTTCCGCCCGCCCCATTTCTATCTGCCTGTCGAGACAATTGTAACTGACGTTCAGTTTTCCGCCGACAAACCACTTTGCGTGAGGTGGGTTCCAGTCGAGGACCTTGTCCCACGGCTTGAACCAGTGGAGTTCACGCGCGAATGAGGCCCAGAATTCCTCACGATCATCGAGTGCCTTACGATAGACCGCGTCATCTCGCACGACGGCGTCCGACGCAAAGTCAGCCGGGGGTGGATAAAGTCGATCTTCGTCAAGCAGGTCTGACATCACCTGTTTCTTCCGTGCTGAATCAAACTCGGTCATTATCTCTTCCTATTCTCAACTCAGTTTGAAACTCTTGAAGGCTTTGACGGTCATCCTCCAGAGCAACCAGCCGTGGCTGAACCGGCTGATTTTGGTAGACCCATAACTTCGTTCCCTGTATCGGATTGGCACTTCCGCGATTTTCAGGTTCAGTTTGACCGCGCCGAAAATAAGGTCGAAATCACCGAATGGATCGAATTCACCGAAGAACGATCTGCCACTGCATATCTTTTCGTAGTCTTTTCTGAAGAGCACTTTGGTCCCGCATAACGTATCGCTGAACCTCTGCTCGAGTATTCCCGTGAAGAGATGGCTGAACAGTCTGTTGCCCAGGAGATTGAGAAAGCGCATCGCGCCTTTCCGCATCGGATAAACGAGTCTCGAACCGTTAATAAACTCACCCCTGTCGGAGACAATAGCCTTGTAGAACTTGGGCAGGTCCTCGGGCGGGACCGTAAGGTCCGAGTCGAGGATCATCAGTATATCTCCATCGGCCGCCGCAAATCCCTTCCTGACAGCGTCCCCTTTCCCCACTCCGTCACCCTGGTGAATCAGCTTGATATCGCGGTCCGGATATTCCCGAATGACCCTTTCGATCTCGGCCACGGTCCCATCCTTCGAGTTCCCGTCCACGAAGATTATCTCGTCGTGCATGCCCATCTGGGGAGTCCGCTCGATAGCCGGCCCGATGTTTCCTTCTTCATCCTTGCACGGAACAACTATGGAACAGGTATACTGGCCCGAGAGGATCTCCCGGGGGGTTCTTTTCACCCGTGCTACCATCACCTCGAGCAGGGATAATCGTCTGAAAAACGGCAGTCGAGCGACTATGTGGTTGAAAAAGTAAGATATGAGCGGAATATATTTGGGAAAGAGCACCCTGTACCCTTTCTTGATGATATCGTAGCCCGCCAGATAGAAGAGATTCTCGATATCATCGAGCGGAAGCCAGTTCTGGAGCCGCTGTGGCATTTTCATCCCTGTCCGCTCCCCGAATTTCAGGATCGGCTCCCAGAGGTAGTTATAATAGTCGACTATTATTCGTGTGCCCGGATGTGTGGCACTCTTGAGGTTATCCAGGAAGATCTGAATGTCATCGAGTTCGCCAAGCAGAGAAGAAAGGATTATGTGATCAAAGGTCTCTTCAAACGTCTCGAGAGAGGCATCCATCTCCCTGAAATCCATGTCGGGATACCTGGCCGAGGCGATCTTGACCATTTCAGGGCTGATGTCAACACCCACCCCCCGGGAGGGCCTCATGGACGCGAGCAGGTCTCCCGTGCCGCACCCTATCTCGAGGACGCTGGATCCCTCCGGTATCTGAAACCTGTAGAAGCTCTCCAACTCCTTGTAGAAGTAGCTGTTTCCTGCCTTCCACCTGTCTCTGTCTCCGGCGACGGAATCGTAGTGCTTCCTGATGTCCGTCAGATCTTCTTCCTGTTTGCCTCGTACCATTCTATGGTCCTCTTCAGCCCTTCCTTGAAGTCAACTCTGGCTTCGAATCCAAACAGCTTCTTTGCCTTGGTCGTATCAAGCCGGCGTCGTGGTTGTCCGTCGGGTCGGGTGCTGTCCCAGGTGACCCCGCCCTCGAACCTCGTAAGAGAGACTATAAGACCAACCAGGTTTCTTATCGATATCTCAAAACCCGCCCCAAGATTTATGGGCTCGCTGCTGTTATACTTCTCCACCGCCAGCACTATGCCCCGGGCCGCGTCCTCCACGAAAAGGAACTCCCGCGTCGCCTTTCCCGTCCCCCAGACCTCTATGCCGGCTGCTCGCTCCTCTCTTGCATCGATACACTTCTTGATCAGCGCTGGTATAACGTGGGATGAGTCCGGGTTGAAATTGTCACCCGGTCCATACAGGTTCACGGGCAGGAGGACGATGGAGTTGTAGCCATATTGCTGCCGATAAGCGAGGGACTGCACGGCCATCATCTTCTTGGCAAGGCCGTATGGGGCGTTCGTTTCCTCGGGGTAACCATCCCAGAAGTCCTCTTCCCTGAACGGTACCGGCGTATGCTTCGGATAGGAGCAGATGGTCCCGATACCAACGAACTTCTCCACATTGCTCAACCTGGCCTGCTCCATCAGCTGAACACCCATAAGGAGATTCTTGTAGAAATACTCTCCCGGATGCTCCCGGTTCGCGCCTATGCCGCCAACGACAGCGGCGAGATGGATAATGACGTCGGGCCTCCCTTCATCGATCATGCGGCGAATGTCTTCCAGCTTGACCAGGTCATACTCGCTGCTCCTGGGCACCATGATCTCCGACGCGCCCTGTTCCTCAAGCCTTCGAACCACCTCTTTCCCGAGAAAACCCGCGCCGCCGGTGACGATGAACCGTTTCCTGCTGAAGTATTCTGACACTCAGATCCCCGTATAACTTCAATGATCGCAGAAGGGTAAGTTTAAATTCTAAGTCTGGATCGGGTTGTCCGCAAGACAAATGAAGGCCCGCGACCACTCAAAGGATCGTTCTTCCCGGGTCATCCGCACTTCGAGCCTGCCAGCTGATATCGCGAGGCATCAGGGTGGGGGCAGGCGGTAAATGCCGTTGTCGGGGCCGGAACCGTCACCCCATATGACAGAAGCGAACGCGGCACTCTGATCGGCGTTGAAGGCCACATAGCCTGCGTCCGCCTCGGTATATCCATAATTCGGAGAATCCGACAACCCGCTGTCCCAGTTCTTGATCCAGGTCGTAGCACCGGAACTGCTCGCGTACACTTTGCTCCTGTCCGATGTCGGGTTACCTGTGTCACTCAGACTCACACCCACGAGGAGGATATTCGGATTGACCGGGCTGATCGACACAGGTCCGGCATTTGTCGCTCCATCGTTGAAATCATCAGTGACGACCGGCAGTCCGTTGCTTCTCCTCGCCCACGAGCCGCTCTCGTAATGATAGACTCCCCTGCTGCCTGATTTTATATACGTCGTATCGAGCAGGGCCTCTATCCCGGCGCCGATGTGCGACGCGTATACCCCGGGACTCCCCGAGGGGACAGCAGTCAGATGAAGCTGTGAAACCGACAGGCGGGCGAGAGAGAAAGAATCATTGTTCTGACTCACCTGAGGTAATCCGGAGCTGAGTTCTGTCCAGCTCCCGCTTGCCTTGCTCGTCGAATAGAACATCCTGCCATTCGTCCTTGCCGTCTGGCCTCCGAAGAGCACGACGTTTACTTCGTGATCACTCATCCCGATCAGGACGATGTTCGGGTTCTGCGGGATTACCGCGATGCTCGCAACGGTCGCGGTATGGCTCACGGAGTCGAAGAAGTCGATCGGGTCGTATCGAGCTGGAAGACCCGAATTATTGGCCGTCCAGGAGGCGCCACCATTGGTACTCCTGTAAAAGCCGGGGTGATCGCCCGATCCGGAGAAAAGGTCTATGCCATTGGCGTTTGCCACGCCGCAGTATACAATGTCCGGATCCGTCGGGTCGACTGCCACCGCAAGAACCGCCCATGTTGAATTCGGGAAGGACTGCGAGTTGTGGTTTATCCCCGTGTTGACGGCAGTCCAGGTCACACCGCCATTCACGGTCTTCATGACCCCCTCGACATTCGTCGCAATGTATACGATATCGGAATTCGTCGGCGATATGGCGATGTCGAGCGCGTTTGTCTCGGGGGTCAGTACCGCATCATTTACCTGAGTCCAGGTGACACCCATGTCGGTACTCTTGAAGACCCCCTGCGCAGGATCGATATAGGTATCTATCGGATCCGGGATATTGGAAGTCAGTGCCCACACTACATTCGGGTCGTTCGGATCGCACGCGACCTTGCCGAACGGTCTATTCTCGAGGGCTCCGTTGACGAGGGATGTGGGTCCCCAGACAAACTGTGCGAACACCCGGGTAGAGCAAAGGAGCAGAACCAGGGACGCCAGAAAAAGAACACCCCCGAACATTCTGGTGGACCTGCACACTGATCGTATCATCTTATCCGAACCTCCGGTCCTGAAGTGTGAGTTGTTGACAAAAATGCCATTCAGACGGTCATCAATTCTACCACAGTCAGAAATTATTGTCAAGGCGCTGGACATATCGCCGGGAGATCATATAATATGCCTGGGGGGGGGCGCCTGAAAAGCGATTTACATGGAGACAGTCCCCGCAGGGAGAATCGATGGCGAGAAGAAAAGATGAAATCAGGGTCGCGGATGCACTGAGGAGAGCAGAGGCTCACGCCAGAGAGGGCGGAGACCCTCTCCAGGTCATATGCGATACGCTTCAGAAGGAACACGCGCACTATGACTGGGTCGGAATATACAAGGTTGAAGGCGACATGTTGCGTCTGGCAGCGTTTTCCGGTCCGTCAGAAACCGAGCACACCAGCATCAGGGTTGGTGATGGCATCTGCGGGAGCGCAGCGAAGAGCGGCAGGACCGAACTGGTTGGCGACGTCAATGACGACAGCCGATATATAGCGTGCTTTCCGTCGACACGATCCGAGATTGTGGTTCCGATCAAGAGAGGCGAAGACACCATAGGTGAGATCGATATAGACAGCGACAAACCGTGCGCCTTCTCTGAGGCAGACATAACACTCCTGGAGGCTGTGGCTTCGTCAATTGCCGGGTTCATCTGCGACGACACTTCTACCTGATTTGAGCGCGGCCTTTGCCGGCAGAACCGGCACCCACACTCTGAGGGCTACAGGCATGCGGTTCACTCCTGTATCGGAGAC
Source organism: uncultured Gemmatimonadota bacterium (assembly GCA_964577985.1). Classification (GTDB taxonomy): domain Bacteria; phylum Gemmatimonadota; class CAZMKB01; order CAZMKB01; family CAZNLH01; genus CAZOAR01. The sequence goes on from CAZOAR010000009.1 coordinate 32,735, forward strand.
AATCAGAGACGAGATTACGAGCTGTTCTCACGCTTTGTCAACCATCTCCCGTCTCTCTGCTGCCGGATCCTCTACACCAGCGGCCGAGAGGATTTTTTCCACCTCGCCCAGGCTCCGATAGCCATTTTTCAGTTCCTGGTTCTGCAGCCCGGAGAGGATTTCCCTGACGACCCTGACTGCCTTCGAGAGGGCTTCTGCAGCGTCGTCCGCATCTTCTGTGATATCCCATTTCAGGACGTACGCATGTTGAAGGAGCAGCAGATTCCCTGCACGGGGGAGGAGTCCGAGCGATTTTTCAACCTCCACAAGGGCCTCCGCTCTTTTCCCCTTCGAATTGAGCACTCTCGCTGCGAGCAGGGACGCCCTGGCCTGAAACACAGGGGTACCGGACTCATCAGCAAGGCGAATCAGTTCTTCGCAGATCATCTCCGCCTTTGACAGGTCACCGTTATCGAGCCACGCATTCCCGAGATCAAAGAGTGAATTCAATGTGAAGTCATTCTTTCCCACCTTTCTCGAAAACCTCAGGGAGTTCTTCAGGAATCTGAGTCCTCTGACGGTCTCGCCCCCAAGATGAAGGTCGACACCGATATTGCGCAGGATGTCACACTCCACGTATCTTTCGCCGACTTCCTTCACAATCTTCAGCGCATTCTTATGATAACTGAGAGCCTCGTCTACAAGGCCGAATACCTGATATATCTCACCCAGGTTGTTGTAGTTGTATGCGAGCAAGGCACGGTTCTTGATCTCCCGTGAAAGGACGATCGACTCCTGATATGCTCTGACGGACTCCTTGATCCTGCCGAGAGAATAATAGACTGCACCCAGATTGTTGAGATTAAGCGACAGAAGCTGCTTGTCCCCATTCTTCTCCAGGCGTTTCAACGCCTTCAGAAAGAACTTCACTGCTTCATTGTAGTTACCCACGAACCAGTGGTAAACGCCGATGTTGCTCAATACACGTGTTGCGGCCTTGTCATCTTTGAGCTCGCTGCTCAACTGAAGCGACTCTTCATAGCAGTCCAGGGCTCTTTCATGCTGACCAAGATACAGGGTGACCCCTCCAAGCTCGGTCAGGGCAAGCATCATTATGGACTTGTCCTCGAGGTCGCGTCCGATTTTCAGAGCCGACTCCGCCCACCGCATGGCCTCTTCCAGGTTTCCTCTCGTTGACAACGAACTCGAGATATAGACCATGGCCTTCGCTTCCAGGTCCTTCCTCGCTGCCTCCCTGCCACTCTTCAGCATCGCGTGAAAATCGTCCATGTATTCCGGATACTCCCCGAGCGCGAAGAGTCGTTTTCCCCGCTTCTCGAAGAAGACGGCCGCCCTGTCGTGCGGGTATGGGACAAATGCCTCATCGAGCATCTCCAGCGCTGAGGTGTAGAATCTCACCGCCTCCCTGTATGCATAAACCTCCCTGGCACGCTTTCCGGCAAGCGACGCGTAGTGAATTGCCTTCTTCAGCTCCCCCGCCTTCTGAAAATGGTTTGAAAGGACCCCGTAGTAATTGGAAAGAGATTTTGCATGGATGAGCTCCAGCACCTCCCCCACCTTCTTGTGGAGCACCCTTCGCTTCTCCTGGCCAAGGCTCTTGTAGAGGAAGCTGCTGGTCAGGAGTGGCGTAAATACATAGCGATCGTCCTCCACTGTGCCGCATTCTTTTATCAATCCGGCACTGACAGCCAGGTCGATAATGTCGAGGAGATAACCTTCGTTCTTTCCTGATATCGCCATCAGTACGCTGAAATCGAATTCATGACCTATTACAGACGCATATGACAGGATCGACTTGACCTCAGAGTCCAGACCGGCGAGGTTTCTTGCGAAGAGGTCGACTATGTTAGGCGGGATGATGTCATCGAGAGTAACCTGGTCACTTGACTGCGGATTCGCGATCAGGTCCTGTTTTTCTCTGTAGAGATAGTTGAGTATCTCTTGCGCAAATAGCGGGTTGCCCTCGCTCAAGTGCACGATCTTCTCCTTGAACGCGGGATCGAGCCTGGCTCCCGACATCTTCTTGTCGATCAGCGCATAGATTTCCACTTCCTTGAGTCCGGAGAGGCAGATCTCCCGGAGGAAGCTCTCTTCATTCAACAACTGTAGGCCCTGCTGCAAAGCCATTCCGGATGCGTCAACGTTCCTTACGTCTCCATCTCTGATCGTGCCGCAGATGAGCACTCCTCTATCGCGCAGTTTCCTTCCCAGATACTTCAACAGCCTCAGGCTGGATGGGTCGACCCACTGAAGATTCTCCAGGGAAATCATAATTGACCTGGAGGAAGATATCGTGTTCAGAAAGGATGAGAAGGTCTCGTACATCCTGAACTCTTCATGATTCTGTTCATCCCTCAGTCCCTTCTCTTCTTCGACGCCGTCACCCCTCCCCTTTTCCCTCCGCAGTACGCTCCGCACTTCTTCGCGCCATGGCTCGGGCATCTCCTCTATGAGGAAAGAGTTATCGCTCTTCTCGAAGACGCTCTCCACGACCTGAATCAGGGGACAGAAAGGAATGTCCTTTGTCTCGGGGAAGCAGTTTCCCTTCAGGATGGAAAAACCCTTTGCCGCAGCCTTCTCTTCGACTTCCGTAAGTATCTGGGTCTTTCCCATGCCCAGATCGCCACGGATCAGGACGAACTGGCCTGCACCGCCTGCCGCCAGGTCAAGAATCCCGAGGAGTTCTTTTCTCTCTTTCTTCCGTCCGATAACAGGAAGACTTTCGTTGTTCACGCAATCTTTCCTGTCTGTGAACCCGGCCTCTACCGCCTCGCTGTATGCCTTGAATGGACGAGACATTTTCTTTGCGAAATAAAGTGCTTTGTCGGCCTTATCTATCAACTCATCTATCTCATCTGCGTCATCCGGAAAAACGGCGTAGCCGGTGCTGACCGATACCCCGGGAATCGGGACCTCCAGTTTAGTCTTCCAGGGATGACCCGACATGTTCCTGTCGATCCGAACCGCCACATTGCGGCATTCATCCTCTTCAACTCCGGGGAGGATGAACACAAACTCATCGCCAGCGTACCTGCATACGACATCTATATCACGGATAGAGGTTGCCAGGACCCCTGCTATTTCCACCAGGGCCCTGTCACCGACGGGATGACCGAAACGATCGTTTATCTCTTTGAAATCATCGACATCAGCCATCATCAATGAGAATGGCCGCTTCTGCCTCTTCCATCTGCGACATTCCTCGTCCAGTCGATGGCGAAAATATCTCCTGTTGTAAAGACGTGTCAGTTCATCTTTTACAACAAGTTGCTGGAGTTTGGCCACATCCAGAAAGCTACCGAGGGCAGTATCTTCGCTTTCGCAATGCTCTTTTCTATCACCGTTCTGCGGCATTTCGCCAACCCGATGCTTGAGACAAGGTGCTGTTGTGTGGCATCTGGAAACCAGAAACTGTCGTAAAAAAGGCGATTGAGGCGGGACCAGGAGGTTGAGTGCCGGTAATTCCGGCTGAAATAAGACTCTAATCAGGACTTCTCTTATAATATAATGGCGAATGGGGCCCCTGTCAACAATGTTGGGGTATAACGTATCAACTCTGAATCAAGCGGTGGGGTTCAACGCCACTTTACGTCGCGTAATATAGTATGAGTACGATACCGAGCGGAATACAGTAATACGAAAACCGATACAACCTGGCGGAACTGACTGCCCTTATCACGAGTCTCAGGGCGAACAGACCCGTCAGAAAAGCGACACCACATCCAGCCAGTCCTACCGCCATGTCGAGACCTCCGGCAACACCTGCCTGACCCAACTGTTCGAAAACGACGGCACCGATGATGACGGGAACCGAGAGGAGAAAAGAGAATTTCGCGGAGATATCACCTCTCAACCCAAGCATCATCCCAACGGTAATGGTGATGCCCGACCTCGAAATCCCCGGCACAATAGCGACACCCTGAGCCAGTCCTATCAGGAGGGCCGTGCCAATGCCTGTCTGCAGAATCCCCTTGCTGTTACCCTGAGTCCAGCGCGTAACAGCCAGCAGGAGGCCCGTAAAAACCAGCATGGAAGCAACAAGTTCGGGGGACTGGAACGCGTTTTCCACGGGATGCTGGATGAGGAGGGCAACAACGACAGTCGGCACTGAACCGACAACAACGAAAAACCACAACCTCAATTCTTCGCTCTGGCGCAATGCCTCGCCGAATCCGATCCGCCTGATGCCAAACATGTCCGTCCCGTCGGTCAGGCGCCTGAATAACGAGATGAAATCATCCCTGTAGAAGATGACCACAGCGCTGAGCGTGCCGAAATGCAGCAGGACATCGAACATCAGTGACGGCCCCCGGATGCCCAGAAGATTCTGAAAAACTACGAGGTGCCCGGAACTGCTTACGGGAAGAAACTCCGTCAACCCCTGAACGAACCCGAGTAATGTCGCTTCAGGATATCCTATCGGACCGCCCTCTCTTTCTTCGATTGATACATGCTGTCTAACTGGACCAGCAGAACCTTCCGTCTCTGATCAAGGGATCTCCATCGACGAGGACCTCTCCCCCCCCGCGGAGGTCGCAGATCATGTCCCAGTGAATGGCAGATCTGTTTTTTCCCCCAGCCTCGGGAAATGATAATCCCAGAGCCAGGTGAACAGTCCCCTTTATCTTTTCATCAAACAGGATCGATTTTGTAAAACGAGTCACGCCCGGGTTGTTTCCTATCCCGAATTCCCCGACCCTGCGGGACCCTTCGTCGGAATCGAGCATCGTAATGAGATAGTCCTCTCCCTTTCCAGCGCTCGCGCTCACTACAACCCCGTCTTCAAACACCAGATTGATATTCTCTATCTCTCTTCCATCTGTACAGACAGGATAGGAGAATCGAATCTTTCCCCGTACCGAATCTTCGACAGGCGAGGTGAATATCTCACCATCCGGCATGTTCTGCCTGCCATCGCAGTTGATGAATGTTCTTTCCTCGATCGAAAACTCAAGGTCTGTGTCCACGCCTCTGATCCTGACCGTTTTCTTCCCTTTCATCCAGTCCACCATTGCTGACTGCTCGGCGGATATTCTTCGCCAGTTGTCGATGCTGTCTTCGTCATAGACTCCACAGGATTTGTAGAGGAACTCGCTGTACTGTTCCAGTGACATCTCAGCATCCTGGGCGTAGGCATTCGTAGGGACAATCGCTCCGCACCATTTCACCTCTTCCTTATCGATCCTGTCCATCAACCTCTCGAACAGCGGCCTCCTTGCCGTCTGTCTGCGTGACATTTTCTCCGGAGGAACATTCGACAGGGCCCTGGTATTTGGAGAACTCATTATGGACACGCCGGCATCGAACTCCTCGACGGGGAGCCGGTCCAGCGCAGAAACATAGTCGAGTTGACGCTCCCCGGCGACTTGATAGAATATCTCCTCCAGGCCGGGAAGCCATATCAGGGGGAACGGGTGTGCACCCGCCTCCAATATCCTTCGATACAACGCCTTTATCATCGGGGCGGCAATTGGCGTCGCAAAGATCCCTACCCGCTGCCCCTCTTTCACCTCGAGGGAATAGTCTGTCAATAGACCGGCCAGTCGCTCCGTGTAAATGTCCATCCTTTATCCTGCCCTCTTTGCGACATTGACGAATGTTACCCGCTTCGGCCCTCTCGCTCCAGCCGAGCGATGAAAGACCTGGCAAAACAATCCGAAATATATTGCTTTCGTCAAAACAATGCAACGGGTAATGCAAAAGGCGAGCCTCCATTTACTATTGACAGGGCAGGGGCTCCGGATATCTTATCTGTTTCCAGGGGGGAGACTTCAAGCATGTCATGGCTGCACAAGGAGAAAAACGTTGGGTAGAATCACGCTCGGCTTTCTGATTGCCCTCGCTCTTCTGTCCCATCCTCGCAAAGGAGAGAGCCAGGTCCACGACGGAAGTTTTCAACTCTCACCATCTTTCGGGCTGTTGTGGACAGATCTTTCCGACAAAGGTTTCGCCTTGAAAGACAGGTCGGAACTGATGGGGATGAACGCCTCCTGGAACATCAACGCGAGATTATCTCTGGACGGATCGTTCTACTGGTCCCGAACCGAAAACATGGACCGCCGTGCGACTCGTCACTCGAACCTTACCCTGTTCGACGGGGGGCTCGCCGTCTACATGACGAAGTGGAGATTAGCCCCTTATGCCAGGGGAGGAATTGGTTATATCTCCTCCTTCTCCGATCTCACGGGGGAGGCTCCCACCGAACCATACTACACGTTCGGAGCTGGAGTGAAGCTGCTTGTGTCGGAAAGGGGTGGAATCGGGTTTGACTTCAGAGATATTGCATTCGGTCACGACCAGGATGACGGGTCACGCTCAACACTGCACAACCTGATAGCAACCGGCGCAGTGGTCTTTCAGTTTGGCTCCTTCCCGAAGATCGATTCGGATGGTGACGGTATCTCGGACAGAAAAGACAGATGCCCGGACACTACGGCGGGCGCTCGCGTCGACAACAGTGGTTGCGCAGTCGATTCCGATGGCGATGGAGTTTCGGATGGGCTGGACAAATGCCCCGATACGGACGCGGCGATAGCGGTTGACGAGAATGGGTGCCCACTCGATTCCGACAGCGACGGGGTGCCCGATATCAGCGATGAATGCCCCGAAACAGTACATGGTGCGCGCGTCGAGACGTCCGGATGTCCAAAAGATACAGATGGCGATGGAATCAGTGACGGTCTCGACAAGTGTCCCGACACCCCCTCCGGCGCGGCTGTCGATAAGGAAGGATGCAGGACCGCGAGCCAGGACCAGGGGAAGGTCATGCCGGAGCAGATGTCTGCTCCGGCAGACAGCATTATCAGCCGATAAAGTTTGCCAGCTTCTCTTCTACGCCGCCTATCCGGGCCGGGAGGAGAATCGTGAACGTGGTGCCCTCGCCTTCCTTGCTCTCGACCCCTATCTCCCCGCCATGGGCTTCGACTATTTTCTTGACGATCGCAAGACCCAGCCCTGCGCCTTTGTATTTCCTGGTAGCGGATCCATCGACCTGATAAAAGCGGTCAAAAATCTTGTCCAGCTTTGATGCCGGAATACCTACGCCCGTGTCCGAGACCTTCAATTCGATTCTCTCATCGCCCTGCTCCCTGAGGCACAGATCTATCCTTCCACCCTCCGGCGTAAACTTTATTGAGTTCCTCAATAGATTGGTCACGAGCTGCATGAGGCGATGAGAATCACCGTGGATCTGAAGTTTACCGCACTCGAGTCGTTTCGTTATGGTAATGTTCTTCTCCTGGCCGGACGGATACGTCTCTACAAGGCTGTTGTTCACGAGGCTCTCCGGATTGACGAGGGCAAATTGAAATCTCATCTTGCCGGATTCCATCTTCGTCAGGTCGAGAAGATCGTCTATCAGGGAATTCAATCGCTTGGTACTCTGAAAGATAGACTTGACGATATCCTCCTGAACCGGTGTCAGGTCCCCGATTTTCTTCAGAAGCAGCACCTCTGAATTGACCATGATGGGCGCCAGGGGGGTCCTCAACTCATGCGTGACATTCTGGAGAAACTCCGCCTTTAGTTTGTCGACCTCTCTGAGGTCCGAGTTCGCCCTCTCGAGGTCCCGGTTGGAGACCTCCAGCATCTTCTTTGCCTCCTCGAGATTTGTCTTCGACTCCTGGAGTTCGCTGTTGAGAGCTTCAAGTTTCTCGGTCTTATTCTTGGCATCCTCGAACAGCCTCTGGTTGTCAATGACCACTGCCACCTGATTGGCGAAGATCTCCAGCATCTGGACGGTCTCCATGGGCTGGCCTTCCATATCGGTTGAATCATCCACCAGGAGAAAGCCAACGATCCTGCCGAGGCGAGTCTCGATCGGGACGAAGAGAGCGTGTCCTCTTTTCTCCGTACTTTCTCTCCGGGCCTGGACGTCGTTACCCTGGATGAGTTTCTTGATCTTGTCGAGTACAAGTTCCTTCCGGTCAACAAGGTAAGAATGGCTTATCTTGTGCTCATCCTTCATAAGAGCTCTGAATGACTCCCATGAATAAGTAGTGCCGATCAGACGCTTCATAACGCCGCGCTCGTTGTCGGCAAGGGCCTTGATCTCCACCCTCTTCGTCTCGTTGTTGAGCATGCTCAGCACGACGAGATTGAAGCCCGTCGAGAAACGAATAGACCAGACGATCTCTCTCAAAAGATCGTCGAGGAATACCTGAAGACGAAAACTGTTACTCGTCACAAGGATCTGCTTGAGACGCTGAGCCTTCTTCTCCGCCTCGCGCTGCAGCTGGATGTTGTTCACTCCAAGAGTCAGGTGAGAAGATATCTGCCCGAGGATATTCATCTCCTCCTGCCTGATGGCGCCTGGCGTGCGATTGAATATGTTGAGCGTACCCATGACCTTGTCGCGCAGGATCAGTGGCTGTATCAGATATGATCGTATTCCCTGTTCGTAGAGCTCCCTGTCTTCTCTGAACTCCATTTCACTCGTAAGCTCCTCCCTCAAGAGAGGTTGCTTGCTTTCTGAGACCCGGCTGTATATGGAACTGGCATCCAGTTCCACGGCCACGTGCTGAACGGACTCACCGCTGAGACTGTCCCACAGGTACCCGGACGCTATTGCCTCGCTCTTGTCGAGGAAAAGAATAGAGGTCGTGTCGCTTTCCATTACCTCTCCGATTATCCGCACGAGCCCCTTAAATCTGGCGGGCGTATCGTCTCCCGAGTTCAACAGCCTTGTGATAACGCCAAATGCCGCGAGCACTCGGTCTTTCCTTGAGAGTTTATCCCTGAGAGAGTTCGTCTGGTTCATGTCGCGCAGAACCAGCTGGACCAGCTTTAGCCTCCCGGATCCGTTCGGGACGGGAGTGGAGCTGGCGGACACGGGCAGGACGGTTCCATCCTTCTTCCTCAATCCGAGGAGTTCGGTGTCGACCGTCTCGCCGTTGAGAATCCGTCTGAGAGAATCTCCCGCCTGCAGATCTTCCCCCGTGACGATCCAGTCACTGAGATTCGACTGGGGAATATCCCGTCTGCCGGCGTCCACTGTCCTGAGAAAACTGGCGTTACTCAAGACCACTCTTTCATCATCGCGGGAGAAGATAAGGACTGATTCGTGGCCACCGTTGAGCAGACAGTCATACTTTTCCTTGAGGGCGTCGAGCTTCGCCCCACCGCCTCCGCGTATGCGGCTGACAAGGTACCTGCCCAGGACCCCCATCATCATCCCCAGAAGGAGAAAAATGCCCGGGATAAGAAAGATATTGCCTTTCAGAAACTGTTCCATTGAGGGCGATGTCCATTCCATCATCTCAAAGCCCCTCCCCCGCGGGTTGAATCGTTGTATCCCCATCACGCATGCAATCGAGATAAATCTTCTCGAGATCTTCCTTCTTCAGCAATTCCCTGTCCATTATGGACACCATCCTGCCTTCCCTCATGATTCCCACCCTGTCTGCTATTTCGCGCGCGCGAAATATGTCGTGTGTCGACATGAAGATGGCCTTTCCATTGTCGCGGAACTCCCTCAGAAGGCCAAGCAACTCGGCTACAGCCTTGGGATCGAGGCCGGTGGTCGGTTCGTCGAGCAGTATCACCGGGGCGTTCTTCACCATCGCGATGGCTATTCCGAGTTTCTGCACCATACCCTTGGAGAAGTTTCTCACCCTCTGGTCGATTGTTGAATCCTTGAGTCCCACCCTGCCGAATACTTCTATCACCACTTCCCGGGGAAGAATCTCTACTCCTCCGAGCCGGGCGAAATAGGATATGTTCTGCATGGCGGTAAAATTATCGTACAGGGAAACGCGTTCCGAAACAAACGAAACATAGCGTTTCGCCTCAAGGGGTTCTTTAGCAACATCTATGCCGTTAATACGCGCAATTCCCGACGTCGGGTCTATGAAGTTGAGGAAGAGGTTTATCGTCGTGGTCTTGCCGGCTCCGTTAGCGCCCAGAAGACAGAAGATCTCTCCACTCCTGACTTCCAGGTCGAGGCCGTCCAGCGCGAGAAGGCCATCTTCATATCGTTTTGACAGGCTCGAAGCCTCCAGCAGTACTCTGCCTCCCGTATCCTTCACTCTATCTCCTGCTCAATTTGACGCCAAAGATTACCATGATAAGCACCACACCTACAATAGACAGTCCAAGCGCGATATTACCGAAGAGGCTCGTCTCAGGCTTGATGTGGATCCGCACGCGTTTGTCCTCCGTCTCCACGGGACGATTACTGCTCATCGCGTTGGTCTTGATTTTCGCTTCGTAGTCCCCCATACCGAGATCGGCGGGGGGAAAAAAAGAGATTCGCACCTCATGTTCTTTACCGGGATCGAGCATCTCTATCAGGTCAGGCGAGACAGAAGATCTCCAGTCGTACGGGAGGTCCGTTTCTATAGTGATATTGACCAGTCGCCTTGTGCCGGTGTTGCGCACGACTACCCCCATGGCAACCACCTCTCCCGGGTTGATCTCATGATAGAGATTCAGAGCCTTCACCTCTATCTCGCCGACGCCCCTGGGAATAAGTTCGAGCTGCACCCATCCGAGAGCCAATTCCTGGACCACTCCGGGCTCCAGGAACAGTCTGCCATCTGAATCTTTCAGGTCATCAACGTCGCCATCGTTTCCTACGAGCACGAAGAACTTCAGCGGCTGGTCTATTCGCACTTCCTTGTCCGATCTCTCCGTAAGATACAGTTTCAGGAAGAGGTCCTGCGTGGTTTTCCCCTCGGTGAACTTGATCTGCGTCAGTTTGGCGCCGGTATTCGGATCGAGAAACTCATGGTTGATCTGACGCGGCAGGTTGGCGACCCACAGCTTGAATACGTTGTTCTCCGCGGTGAATCTCTCGAGGTTCAAGTCATATGTGGCTGATTTGCCGAGGTCCGCCTCCTGGGAGAATTTTGAAGATACAACGGAGACGATGTTGGCGCTGGAGTCTTTCTGGAGATATACCTTCTTGTCAATCACTCGATCGGCAAAACTCACCGAAACAACGACCTCATCCACGTCCCTGAGAAGACCAAAATCGATCGTCTCCGAGCTGTCGCCTTTCAACATCGGGATGAGCACTTCATAAGGCTGGCTGATAATCGTATCTCCCAGCTTGAGAGATACAAAAACATTCTTGAGGTTCCTCCACTGCAGCTCGTCAAAAATATCATCCTTGTCAGGAGTCGGTAGAAAATCCATATCGATGGTTTCACCCGAGGTATTCTTTATCGTCAGCCTCACGCGCCTCTCTCCATCCGGACTCTGATATTTTGTGGCCTCCTCCACCATTACATGGGGCTGTTCATAAAGCAGGTCCAGGAGGGCACTTGTATAGTTTATGTCCGATGTCTTGTAGTCCGCTTCTGTCTCGTTGAATTCTTCCCTGGAGATGAGGTCCTTCTCGAAGAGTCTCTTTGCCCTCTCGTATCCAGCTTTCTTCTCCTCCAGCTGGTAATAGGCCTTCTTCACCTCGAGTATCTTGAACCGGACCTCTTCCGGCTGACCAGACTCCTGAGATGACAGGGATGAAGGATAAGATACCGCAAACAGTATGATTGAGGAGAAGATTATCGCGAGATCCCTGTATGTAACCAATGTCCTCACCTCGAAGCGCAGCAGGATCAAAAGGAAGATCGCCGACCGGGCTATTAATAATAACTGGAATCTTTCGGTTTGGCAAAGAATTGTTCGCTGCCATCTGTGCCGGAACGTCGATAATGATGAGTCCCGCCACTGGAGAGAATTGGACGAGCGCTGGAAGACGAGCTGAAACAGCGGGGTTGTTCAGTTGACGAAGGACCTCAGGGCGCGGGACCGTGAAACATGTCGCAGACGTGTAATAGCTTTCTCCTTGATCTGCCGGACTCTTTCTCTCGTTATTCCCATCATTCCTCCTATCTCCTCGAGAGTCATCGGCGTCCTGTCGGCAAGGCCGAAATACATCTGGAGTATCTCTGACTCACGCTCCTTGAGAGTCGACAGCGAGTCCTCTATGGTCTCGGCCAGTGCTCTGCAGAAAGCCTGTTCCTGCGGAGATGCCTGGCCCGCATCGGGGATATGGTCTACAAGTCTGCCATCTTCTCCGGGGGCTATCGGGGCATCGAGAGATCGGAACGACTGAGATATGCGTAACGCGTGTCTGATGTCTCCGACACTAAGATCCATCCCGTCCGCGATCTCTTCTTCAGTGGGCTCTCTGCCGAGTTCCTGCACGAGAAGACTGGATTTCTTTGCCATATTGTAGAGGATTCCCGCCCGATTGAGTGGGATCCGAATAGTGCGAGACTGCTCGGCGAGAGCCTGGAGGATAGCCTGTCTGATCCACCAGACTGCGTAGGAAATAAACTTCGTTCCTTTCGTTTCATCAAACTTATGTGCGGCCCGGAGCAGGCCAAGGTTTCCTTCGTTGATGAGGTCGAGGAGGGAGACTCCCTGGTTGGCGTATTTCTTCGCGACACTAACGACAAATCTGAGATTCGACCGAGCCAGTTTTTCCAGGGCCTTCTGGTCCCCGTATCTTATCCTGACAGCCAGTTCCCCCTCTTCGTCTCTATCGAGGAGTGGAAACCTGCTTATCTCTTTCAGATATAAATCAAGGGCGCCACAGCCGTGCAGCCCCCGGCCTTTCTCTTCCGCTTTCATAAGCCGAATCACCTCGCTCCAGGATAAGAATCATACACACCTTTCACGAGTTCGTCTATAACTCAGCTCACACCGTTTTCCAGGGCTTTTGCTGCCTGCGCTTTAGCGACTGATTACCTATTTGATCAGGTGACCGATCCTGCCGAACCGTGGTGCGAAAACATCGTGATCCCACGAAAAATATATAACCAGGGGAGTACCCTTTATCAGTTCTCTATCGACATAACCCCAGAATCTGCTGTCTCTGCTATTGTCGCGATTGTCGCCAAGGACAAAATACTTGCCGTCCGGGACTACAATCGGCCCGAAGTTGTCTCTCTTCATGGGAAAGTAAGATCCCCGGACCTGCCTGCCGGGATTGCCGCGAGGATCTCCCAGGATTCTTCGATCAATGTGCTGGACATACGGCTCGGTCTGACTTTCGCCATTAACATACAATATCTTATCTCTCATCTCGACCGTATCACCAGCCGCGGCAACACATCTCTTGACAAAATCGAGGCTCTGATCAAGAGGATACTTGAAGACGAGTATATCCCCGCGCTTGGGCTCTCTCAACGATGGAAGATGCACGTCGATCAAAGGTATCACGGGGCCATAAACCAGTTTGTTTACGAGCAGAAAGTCGCCGATCAGGAGAGTCTTCTCCATGGAGCCGGATGGGATCTTGAACGCCTGCACCAGGAAGGTCCTGATGACGAGGAAAAGAACCAGCGCGTAGACCCCCGACTTAACCCATTCACGACCCTCTTTCTTCAACCAGGCTTGAAACCCTTTTTCTTCCACAGTTCTCGACCCCTTATAGATATCGCGTACTCGTTAATCTCCGATAGTGTTCGCCACTTCGGTCACCGTCTCATCCAGGATAGTCAGTCGCTGTAGGCCTGGCCCCAGCTCATGGGTATCATACCGACAGCGGCTCTACAATGTTCCATGACAAAGACCCCTGCAATCCGGCCGCGCTATTGTTGTGCCTCCTTTGACAGGCTGTATTTTTCTATCTTCTTATAGAGGTTGCTGCGCTGCATCTCCAGTTTTCTCGCGGTCTCACTTACGTTCCACCGGTTTTCTTCCAGCTTCGTTTTCAGGAAGGCCTTCTCAGATTTCTCCTTGAATTCCGTGTATGTCCCGGCCGCTTCAAAGACGTCGCGGCCCGGGGCCTGCCTTTCTCCTTCCGTGAAAGCCTTGACGTCATCAAGGCCTATTACGTCGGATGTCGACAGTATTGCCAGGCGCTCCACCATGTTCTTCAGTTCACGGACATTGCCGGGCCATGAAAGTTGCCTCAAATAGTCCACGGCTTCAGCCTCGACGCGTTTGGGCTTGATCCCGTTTTCCAGCGAAAAATCATTGATAAACCTCTCCACGAGTTGCGGGATATCCCCCCTCCTCTCCCTCAAGGGAGGTATCCTGATGGTGACGACGTTAAGCCTGTAGTACAGGTCTTCTCTGAAAGCACCCCTCTCTATTTCCTGTTCGAGATCCTTGTTCGTGGCCGAGATCACCCTCACGTCCACATGGATGTCCTCTTTGCCACCGACCCTCTGGATCACACCCTCCTGCAGGGCTCTCAGGACCTTGGCCTGCGTCTCGAAACTCATATCGCCTATCTCGTCGAGGAAGAGTGTCCCGTTGTCCGCCTGCTGGAACTTTCCGGTCTTTCGCGAATAAGCGCCGGTAAAGGATCCTTTCTCGTGACCGAACAGCTCGCTCTCCACCAACTCCTTCGGAATCGCGGCGCAGTTGACCTCGACGAAAGGCTTTCCTCTTTTCCTGCTCCGTTTGTGTATGTGTCTGGCGAGGAGTTCTTTGCCGGTTCCATTCTCTCCCCTTATGAGAACTCGCGCGTTGGAGTTCGCAACCTTTTCCGCAAGAGAGAGGACTTCCGTCAGTGTTTCGCTTTCGCCGGTCATGCGGTATCGTCTCTCTTCATCCGCCCGGAACGCGCGGTTCTCCAGGAACAGATTTCTCGCCTCCATGGCGTTCCGTGCCATAATCAGAATCTGCTCCTGGTCAAGTGGCTTCTCCAGAAAATAGTAGGCGCCGAACTTGATGGCCTCCACCGCGGTTCGGATCGTTCCATGGCCAGATATCATTATCACGTACGCCTTGCCGTCGATCTTGAGGATCTCCCTCAGGACGTCCATTCCATCCATGCCCGGCATCTTTATGTCGAGCAGAACGAGATCCGGATCTTCGCTGCGAAACAGGTCTAGGCCGCCTTTCCCGTTGTCAGCCAGGCAGACCTGGTATCCCTCGTACTCGAGTATCTTCTTCAGACTCTCCAGTATGCCGGGTTCGTCATCGATGATCAGGATTTTCTCGTTCGCCATGGTATCGTGCCCCGGAATTGATGATAACGGTGTAAGCCCGGAGGAGGTTTGAAGTGTTACAATTTAACAAAGCAAATTGATCTTGTCAAAGGCGGAGATCGGATGAGGCAGGCGGCCGTGATTCAGGCCCCGGCAGCGGATTGCTGTCACTGGCGGATCCTATTCGCCCCAGGCAGGGTTGAGAGCAAAAGACGAAACTGTCGCATACTTTGCCCCGGAAGGTCCCAATACACTCTCCATCAACTCTATGGAGTCCACTCGGAACGCCTCGTCCGGCGCATCGACTCTTTCTAGAAGCCTTTCCAGGCGCGCCCCGACCAGAACACCGTTTCCGGCTCTACCTCCGGCACCTTTTCCTCGTACCCTCCTCATACGGCCTATCGTCATGTGAGGCCTGAATGGTCGTGCGTCCGGCTCGAATCCCAGACGGGCAAGTCCTTCATCGACATCTCGATGAATCTCCTCGAGATTTGACAACGCACGGTTCCCCCCTACACCAAGCCAGACAACGCGAGGTCTCCTCACGTCGGGAAAGACGCCCATGCCCACGAGGCGCAGCTCTACAACAGACTTGTCCGCCAGGCACCCGGCCAGGCTGCTGATTACATCCTCCACCTGCGGTGGAGTGACTTCACCCAGAAATTTCAATGTCAGGTGGATGTTTTCGAGACGTGCCCAGCGGACCCCGTATGCGGATGCACGAAGCTGCTCCACCAGCTTGCTGATTCCGTGCAGGACATGATCGGGGAGATTGATGGCGACAAAGAGCCTCATTGATGCGCCTCCAGGAATCGGAGGAACAATTCAATCGCGACAGTCGCCGTCTTTCGCTTTATCTCACTTCTCGTCCCGCTGAGGAACATATGCCTCACCTCCGGCCCGGAACCCCCGGCCCTGTAAAAGCCAAGGAAGACAGTTCCTACCGGCTTATCGGGAGATCCGCCTCCCGGACCGGCGATTCCGGTAACACTGAGGGCAAACTCTGATCCACCGACCTTCGACGCACCTTCCGCCATCTCCCTGGCGGCATCTTCACTCACGGCTCCATGGCGCGCAAGAGTTACCTCTCGCACGCCAAGCAGTTCCACCTTTGCCTCGTTGGAGTATGCTACAATCCCCGTCTTGAAGAAGCGTGAAGCGCCGGGAACTTCGGTTATCCTGTGTGCAATCAGCCCACCAGTGCATGACTCCGCCACAGACAGGGTCGTTTTCCGCGATTCCATTTCGCGTTGCAGTCTCTCGTAGAGAGAAAGATCGTGTTCCATTTATCCCGCCGCAGGAAAGGACGTGAGATATCGGCCCCAAAAGGCGACTTTCTAGTGAGGTGGCCCGGAAGACCAGAATAACCAGTGGAGAATTCTTATGCTCGCGTTCGCGTATATTCCAGCGATGATGTCGTCCACCATGACCCCCCATCCACCGGGGAGTGACTGGCTCCAGCCCGCCGGAAATGGCTTTACGATATCATAGAAGCGAAAGAGAAAAAAGGCCAGGATCAGGACTTTGCCCGACCCGCCGATACTGTCTACCGGCAGGAAGGCGATGGCTACGAGAAACCCCGCTGCCTCATCGATGACGATTTTTCCAGAATCTCTTCCCCAGTCAACCTCCGCCTTCCCGGAAAGATATACGCCACAGAAAAAGAGGATGGGCAGGATAATCAGAAAGCCTGTACTTGAAGGCGTACCTGTCAGGTAGAGGAATATCGCCAGAACAGCCGAGGCCGCGGTGGCCGGAGCGACCGGAAAGTACCCGATACCGAACATGGTTGCAAGCGCGCGCATCAGTCTTTTCATGCTATCCCTAAATCATGTTCCTGTTCTGCCACACATAGACAATCCCCGAGGTCACTGTCAGAAAAAGGACGACCCAGAGAGAAAGGGTATTGAGAACCTGATGGAATCCATCGAAGCCGGAGAAGTGCAATGTTGGATTTCTCTCTCCCACCGAATGATGTATCAAACGGACGAGAACAGAGCCGATAAAAAAATTCTGAGTCAACGTCTTTGCCTTCGCGATCTTCGAGGCCGAGATAACCCTTCCCTTGTGCAGCGAGTAGTACCGAAATGCCATTATGATCAATTCCCTGCCGAGTACGACGACTACAACCCAGAGAACAACATCTCTCGTGACATCATCCTTCTGCAGATAGAATGCGATGAACGCCGCCGCGAGCAGAAACTTGTCGGCAAGAGGGTCGATCACCTTCCCAAGATTAGTTACGTCCCCGTGCTTTCTGGCAAGATATCCGTCGTAGAGGTCGGTCAGGGCCGCGCTGAGAAAAATCACAAAGGCCAGAATCCTGTAAAAAGGATCGTCATAGAAAAGTATCAGGAGAAAAAGAATCGGGCTGGCCAGAAGCCGTCCGAATGTCATCTTGTTCGGCAGCGTCATTCTCATGCTAATACCCTGCCATCTTTGTCATACGGGCGTCCCTCGCTTCGATCGCCGAGGAGATGATCGACCTGAAAGTCGATAGGACTCCCCTCCCCCGCGCGGCGACAGAGGCCACCCAGGGGTATCCGTTCTGATTGAGCCGCGACTGAAGGTAACGAAGCGGCAGCCTCTCTCCAACGTCTCTCTTGTTGTACTGGATGATCACGGGTGTCGAGCTCTTTCTCTTCGCATCGGCCATCGCCAGCGTTTCCGATATTTCCCTCATGGCTCTTACGTTCGTCTGAAAAGCGTCGACATTCGAGTCGATCACCAGCACAACGCCATCGACACCACCGACCAGCACATCTCTACACGTCTCCCGCTGCAGAGTGGGACTGAGCGTCAGGACGAGCACACGGACTGCCTCAGAGAAGCGCGGTGTGAAATCGAGAAAGAGAAAGTCCATGAGCGCATTATCTAACGAGTAATCGATTATGTTCGCCAGACCCGCCATGGCCGGATCTTTCAAACAATCCGCTATGGCCCTCAAGTTAGCGCTCTTGCCGGATCCCCTCACGCCGGCATAGACGATTTTCAACGGCCTGCCCCGCTGCTGCCCGGGTATCCTGTGCGTCAATTCAATTCTCTCCTGCCATCGAGGGCCTCTGAAAGGGTCACCTCATCAGCGTACTCGATGTCACCTCCCATCGGCAGTCCTCGGGCAATACGGCTGACCCGGACGCCAAGCGGTTTGAGGACCGTGGCGAGATGGGCCGCCGTGGCCTCACCTTCGCGCGTTGGATTGGTCGCTATGATCACCTCCTGGAAGTGGCCCGCCTTGACTCGCCCGATAAGACCCTCCACCGTAAGATTGTCGGGGCCAATCCCGTCGAGAGGCGAAATCACTCCCATGAGAATATGATAAAGTCCCCGGTACGATCCCGTTTTCTCAATAGGGCCTACATCGCCGGGTTCTTCCACTACGCAGAGAAACCTCTGGTCCCTCCTCGTGTCACTGCATATCGGACAAGGATCGACCTCTGTCAGATTGGAACATTCCGAGCAGAAAAATATCTTCTCTTTTATGTCCCTGATGGCTTTCGCGAGAGCGCCGGCTTCCGCCACCGACACCTTCAGGAGATGGAATGTCAGCCTCTGGGCCGTTTTTCTCCCTATGCCCGGCAGTCTGTTGAGTTCCTCTATCAGCGTTTCAATAACTGTTGACATCCTGTCCATCCATCGGCGCGGAAAACGGTCACAACCACGTTCGGGACCACATATCCCGTTTCAACCCTGGAAAAGATCCGGCACCGGGAGTCCCCCCGTTACCCTGGAGACCTCCTCATTGATTATCGCGTTCACCTTTTCCATCGAACTGTTTACGGCGCTGACAACAAGGTCCTGAAGCATATCGATGTCGTCCGGGTCGACGACGGCCTTGTCTATCTCAATGCGGAGCAACTGCTTGTTGCCATTGATCACCACCTTGACAACACCTCCTCCGCTGCTGGCCTCCACCTCTCTTCCGGCGAGGTCCTCCCTTGTCTTCTTCAGCTTGTCCTGTATCTTCTGCGCCTGTTTCAGCGCGTCATAGAACTTCTTCATTCCGTTATCTTGCCCCTTCCTGAGTTGATCTTCTCTTCCCTGATTATCTCGGCATCGAATACCTTGATAACGCTTTCGAGCAGTTGAGAGTCCTCCTCCTCGGGCGGTTCTTCCACTGCCCTGTTACTGTCATCCGCTATCCCTTCCACCTTCAATTTCAGAGAGATCTTCTCGCCAAGGAGCCTGGACATCACGTCAAAAACCAGTCCCAGGTTGCTGGCCACCTTCAGTTGTTCCGAGATAAAACTGCCCATGCCGTCGCATACACCCAGCACGAGTGTCTCTCCTTCGAGACTGATCGGGCGGGCACTCGACAAAAAATTCCCGAGCCCCACCTTTTTCACCTTGATTTCAGAAGTGATCTGATCCCAGGCGTCCCTTATGGCAGCGAAGGTATCACCACCCTCTATCTTGCTGCCGCCGCCCGAGGTGTGCTTCCCAGCCTTCGGTGGCGCAGGAGGTTGTTCCTTTCTGGTCTTCGGTGGCGCAGAAGCCTGTTCTTTTCTCGTCTTCGGTGGCGCAGAAGGCTGTTCTTTTCTCGTCTTGTTTTGTGGCTTATTCG
>CAZOAR010000009.1:52289-67877 GCA_964577985.1 uncultured Gemmatimonadota bacterium
GTCTTCGGTGGCGCAGAAGGCTGTTCTTTTCTCGTCTTGTTTTGTGGCTTATTCGTCCTGAGAGGCGTCTGTCCGTCCAGCCTTCCAACGAGCTCACTCAAACTGACGGTCTTCTCCAGCAGGACGAGCCGCAGCAACAGCGTTTCAAGAACAAATCTCTTCTGCGAAGATGTTCTGAAAGCATACTCTTCGCGCTCTACGATTCTCGCCATCCTCAGCAGGTCCTCGAGGGAATACTCCGCAGAGAGGCCTTCATACTCCCGGACCAGGTGGTCCGGATACTCCAGATCTTTCCACGCTTCCCCTCCGATACGGAACAGAATCATACTCCTGAGGTGACCCACCAGGCCGTGGTAGAATTCATCAAGATCAACACCTCTGTCCAGCAGCGCCTGGACGAAACGAAACACCTCGGGCGTATCCTTCTCCTCGAGGATCCGGGCAAGATTCATATAGAGTTCGTCGTCCACTCTTCCAAGCACGCCTTCCAGCGACTCGGGGACTATCACACCGTCCCCGAACGACAGCACCTGATCGAGGAGACTCAGCGCGTCTCGCAGACTTCCATCGACCCTGCGCGCTATTGACAGCAGCACGCGTTTCTCCACCTCAGCATCGATTTCGCCACCGTACTCTTCTCTGCGCAAAACGTCTTTCATCTTCTCGACGATGTCCTTCACATGGATGCGGCGAAAATCATATCGCTGGCACCTCGACAGGATCGTCTGAGGAATCTTGTGAGATTCCGTAGTGGCGAATATGAAGACAACGTGCGGTGGCGGCTCCTCCAGGGTCTTCAGGAACGCGTTGAAGGCGTGATCGGTCAACATGTGAACCTCATCCACTATGTATACCTTGTAGCGTCCGGTCTGGGGAGGATACCTCACTTTCTCGCGGAGGTCGCGCACCTCGTCTATCCCCCTGTTCGAGGCTGCGTCGATCTCGAAGACGTCCATGAAAAGTCCGCTGTCAACCGATTTGCATATTTCGCACCTGTTGCATGGATTTCCATCCACTGGACTGGAGCAGTTCAGGGCCTTGGCCAGGATACGAGCCGTCGATGTCTTGCCGACCCCGCGCGGTCCCGAGAATAGATAGGCATGAGAGACCTTATCCCGGGTGACTGCGTTCCTGAGGCTCACCGACGCGTGGGTCTGACCTACGATTTCTTCGAAAACACCGGGGCGATATTTTCTCGCCAGTACTTGATATGCCATGTTCCGGGTCCTGGTTTTCTGGAATGAAAAGGGTCAGAAAGAGGGTTTCTAAACGGTCTGAGGTGAGTTTAATACCGCCCCACAGTGTTGTCAAGGATTACCCACCCAGCGGCCATCCGCAGTCCAGCAATGGAACAGACAAGCGCGCAAAGCAGCCGGCCGCTGACGAAAACGGTCCCTTCCGGAGAGCATCTCCTGCCTTTATCCCCCTCGGAGCGTGACGGTAACGACGGTACCTTCACACTCGCGGCTTTCGATATCGATCTCTCCACCCCACTCCTCCACTATTCTACGGCAGATAGCCAGTCCGAGCCCTGTGCCGCCTGATCGCGTCGAGAAGTTCGGATCGAATATCCTGCCCAGATCTTCCTCAGCAATCCCCCTGCCTGAATCCGAGACCGCTATCCTCACTCTTTTCGATTCTCCCTCGCCTCGCGATTCCAGAACGACTCTCAAGCTCCCCTGCCCCGTGACAGCCTCCCTTCCGTTCTCTATCAGGTTGACGAGAATCTTCTTGAGTCCTTCTTCACTCGCCATCGCCCATACATCGCCACCGTCCGTCTCGAAGGAGTACGTGATCTCTCCATGTTCCTTGTCATAGAGCTCCATGATCTCACTTATGACCGCACTGACCTCGACCTTGTGGACGTCCTCCACGGCAGGCATGGAGTATCTCGCGAAATCACCTGCAATCCGCCGCAGCCGGTCTATTTCTCGCAGGATCACCTTCACCTCGTCTTCGATTATAGAGCTGAAATCAGGAGCACCGTCCTTGAAGGTCTTGTGGAGATGTTGAATCGACAACCGCATCGGAGTGAGGGGGTTCTTTATCTCGTGGGCGACCTGTCTGGCCATTTCTCCCCACGCCATTATCTTCTGGGACCTTATGCTGTCTGAGATATCCTCGAAGGCCACTACCACGCCATGTGTCCCGCCGCTGCTGTCCACGAGCAGGCCGGCCACCATACGGATCGTCAACGGCCCGTCACCTCCAGGGACTATAAACTCTTTCTGGACCTCTCCGTTTGATCGCGATACATCGCGGACACCGCGGACCAGTTCCATCCATCCCTCGTTTTCAAAGGTCAGCTCCTCCGCCTCCATCCCGATCTGATCCTCCAGGCCCGGGCCCACCAGTGACACTGCCCTGGCGTTGACTACTTTCAGCGTCCCGTCACTGCCAAACGCCATGATTCCCGCCCCCACAGCCTGAAGAATGCCGTCGACCCTCGCTTTCTCTTCGGAAAGCCTGCTCTGAGATGTCTCCAGCCGACGGGACATCGCCCCGAATGACGTGAAGAGACGGCCGAATTCATCCTTCCTTTTTTCGTCGACCCTCGCTGTGAAGTTTCCGGAGCCGACTTTTTCAAACGCGTCTTTCAGCTCGGATATAGGCCGGGCGAGGAGCTTGCCTACTATCCCTCCCATCATCCACGACAGAAGAAACGTGGAAGTGATTATCAGCAGCACCAGATAGGTCAGATGTGCCATCTCCCTGTCTACCTCACCCTGGCGCCAGAGAAGAGGGGTCGATAGTATCACGGGTTTCTCCTCTCCAGCGGTAGTCAGCTTTCTGCTTGCCACCAGGTATTGATAGTTCCCGAGGGATTGTCTCTCGAACGCATAATCCCTGTCCCGCAGGACGAGATCTATGAAAGACTCCTCGCCGGCATTCACCGGAATAATGCCCGCCTGAGCAAGTTCTTTCTGGCTCGTCGACACCAGTCGGTTGTCGAGATACACGAGAAAGTCGCGGCCGATCGTCCCGGAGATTTCCCGAACGTACCTGCTGTCCATGACGAAAGCGTTCGAAGGTTCCGACTCGGGACCGTGCGGTCGAGCGTTGACGCTTTCTCCTTTCGGATAGAAGACCACTTCGCCCGCGGGACCCGAACGGCTCTGCTCGAGATCCCGCCGCACAACATTTACAAAGGCTTCGAGCCCCTCTACCGCTCTGGATCGAGTCTCCATCTTGATCCGCTCCCGTATTTCTATCGACCCGATAAGTCCGAAAAGCAATGCAGGTATGAAGGAAAAGACGACAAGTGCCGCTGTCAGTTTCTTCTGAAACGACTCGATGCGGAAGTGCGTACGCCGCAGCACCCAGCGGCCTCCGCTCACTATCCCCAGCAGGACGATTATGAGGAGAACGTGAAGGAGAAAGAGGAAGTTGATCATCGAAAGCGATTCTCCGATCTCCTGCCTGCGAAAGGCTATCTCAACGACCTTGTCTACTCCGCCTACTCTCATTTGCATACGGTAGTACCGTTGCGTACCGCCATCATCATACCTGGACTGCCACCCCGATGTCGCACCCTCCCCCGGGATTGAATAAACCTCCAGCTCCAGTGGTTCGGGGATATTCAACTGTCCCTTATCGGTCTCATCAAGAAACAGCCGGATCGGTCCCCCCCCGACCCTCTCTTCCAGGTCCATGGGAAGCGTTATTGCCATAAAATCCTTGAGCTTCCCGTTTTCCCAGTAAGGGACGACGGCCGAGTAAAACTCGCTGCCTCCGGAATAGCCGTGATATATGAAAGGGTCATCACGTTCGCGGGCTCTCTGAAGAAAAAAATCAGAAAAAGACTCATCCAACTCGAGATCGGTCAGTGAGAATTCGCTTATCTCGGTTCCTTCGCCGTCGTAGATTACCAGAGATGTCCTCTGGCCCAGTCTGCCCAAGCGTGAGTTCGTCCACGCGTAGAAAGCCAGACCCTGGACTTCTCTTGACTCTGAAAAGATCTCTCCGCTCTTTTCGAGCAGGTCATCGGCCGTCTCTTCCAATACGAATGCCGCCCAGTTCTCATACGGCGCTCCCATCTGTTCCAGCAACTCCTCGCCAGCTTCTTCGAGAGCAAGATGGCGATATCGGACGATGCCGGGATAGATAAAACCGGCCGAGAGCATCGAGAGAAGTAAGATCAGGGGAAGGTTGATCCAGGCGCCGGACCGCTTTTCGTCGCTCTTCATGGCTTCCGATACAGCAACCGATATCAGACACCCTCCAACCAGAACCATCCCCCCCTCCAGCGCCATGAACACGCTCCGCCATGCTTCACCATAGGCGTGCAGCGCCATATAGATGGAAGTGGAAAGAAGGGCGACCCACAGCAGGGCGCAGGCGGGCAGAGTTCTGCTGTCTCTGCCTCTGAGAACCCCTGCGATCCTCAGTGCGCAGGCGATCAGCAGGGATAGCGAAAGGAAGAGGAGAAAGAATCCCAGTTCCCACACAACCGTCACAACGGAGTGGAGGAAGCCCTGCTCGATAACCAGCGATAACAGGCTGTCCTTCAGCAGCCTTTCGTGAACAAAAGGGGCTGAGAAGGAGAGAATTATTGCGGAAGCCGACCCCGCGGCTGATCTCACCCAGTCCATACGGCCGGTTACGTTCCATGTCCCCCTTCTCCAGTTGGCCATGGGGCATATATGCAGCAGGAACAGCGATATAAAGAGGCCGCTTATGAAGAATTCCCCCGCTGACATTGATCCATCTTCGAGGAAACCCGTAGCAAAATACTTCGATGAGAAGAGCGCCCCTCCTGCGATGGATGCCGGAAAAGAAGCCTTCAGAAGGAACAGCCTCAAAAGTAACAGGGCGAGGCCCAGAAGGATTATATACGCCGGTCGGCCGTCACGACGATAGCGGTCGCCGTCGAGAAAGTATCTCCGCAGCCAGGATTTCAGGAAAATGAAGGAGGCGATCAACGGTAAGAGCAGCAGGAGCCCCAGTAGCTTCCCTTCACGAGATCGGAGTCTGGCGAGATAACCTTCCCGGTCCAGTTGACCAATGGACCATGTACCGATGCGCTCTCCATGAAAAACAAGCGGAAATATGGACTCTCCTTCCCGGCCGTCAACCGATCCCTGCTCCCTGACTGGATACAGCGTTACATCGCTGCCCGTCAACCGCGCAATCCTGTCGATGAATCGGCCGCTTCTCGCGTACCGTTCGCCCAGATGATGCAGCACCTCCAGGCGATCTATCAGCATCAGGTCGCCAATGCCTGGCAGTTCTTTTGCGATGATCGCGGCGGTTATTATGTTTCCGCGGAAGATCGAGACAGATATGGAAGACCCGGAGGAGGCAGCGGATCTAATATTGTCGAGAGAGAGATAACCTTCACCAGACCAGGCCAGTTCCTCTCCGTCGTCTGCCACCAGGACAAAGAAGAGGTCTTCACGATCAGACCTGTCCTCAAGACCATCCCGAAGGATTTCGAAAAGCTTCCTCCTCCCGGAAGCAGAGTCGGCAGTCGGGCCGCAGAGGTGGATCTCCTCACCTGCGCGTTGAGCAAGATCCAACATCTCCTCCAGATGTTTCTCCATCCTCCCGTTGATCTCTCCTCGCAGGTCTTCCACGACACCTGCCTCGAGGTCGTCCCACCCTTTCCCGGCAAGGATAGTCTTCTGCCTGTTCTGCAGAACAAGTATGAATCCAGAGACAAGGAGCAGATATATCCCGAAGTGCCATATCCTTCTCCTCCTTGATCGATCACCCGCGGTGCTGACCAGGCCGGTTACCAGGAAAAACGCCCAGCAAACAAGCAGAATGGAAGATAACGGATGAATGAGATGGAGCGCTGAGGAGGCTGTCGCCAGGAGGATGCACGGTGCCCCCCATCCAGACAGGATCTTACTTATGGAGAATTTGCCCTTGATTTTTGACCTCAGAACCGCGAGACTATGTTGTAATCCAACTTACACTTGCTCTCTTTACGCCAGGTCCCTTTTTCGAGCGACTATCCCGATTTCCGGGGGATGTCAGGCGAGGACAAGATGAACGCCCACGAATCAGATCGTTACATCCGGAGGCATCCTCTCTTCCGTGATATCAAGAGAGAGAGCCTGAGACAGATCGCAAGCCACATGAGCCTCATAGAAGAGAGGAAAGGGAATATCCTCTATTTCCAGGGGGACCACGCCAGATCTGTATATCTCATTCGCTCGGGATTGATAAAGCTGTCACGCATAACACCGGAAGGCCGGGAACTGACATTCTGCATCTTCAAGGAGAATGATCTGTTCGGAGTAGCCTCGTTGTTTCTCGGGTCCCCTCGCGATACCGCCGCTGGGGCGGTAACAGACACTGTTCTTTACCAGATCTACCGGAACGATTTTATCCAGATCTGCAACTCCTTTCCGTCGCTGGCGATGGAGGTGTCATCCATAATATGCGGTAGACTCATAAAGCTCGAGGAGAAGTTTCAGATCGCCGTGTCACGCGATGTGTCATCAAGGATAGCCCGCGTCCTCCTCGATCTGGCCGAGGCTTTCGGCGTGACATCCGAAGAGGGCCTGGCCATCGACCTGTCACTTACTCACCTGGAGATAGCCAGCCTGATCGGCTCGACCAGGGAGACCACCTGTGTCACTCTCAACAAGTTCCGCCGGAATGGTTGGATCCGCTCGGAAAAGAAGAGAATAATCCTCCTCGACATCCGAGCACTAAAGTCATTGTGTGAGACATAACGAATGAAAATAATCTATGCAAAGGTGGATGGCGAAGCAAGACAACCCTTTCGGGGCAGAAAGGGCTGAGGTGCTGGTAAACGAACCGATTGCCGCCTCCACCCACAGGCCTCCATTCCTCCCGGTGCTGGTGTTGTACATCTTGATCATGGCGCTGCTGATCGTGGCCGCGCCCGGGGCAGTCGGTTATTCAATCGAAAATGGCATCCTGGTCTTTGAATGGATATTCATCCTGATACCTTGTCTCATCTTTGTACGCGTCTTCCATCTGAATATTGTCAGAGATCTCAAGATAACCGGGATTTCGGCCAGGACGGTCGCGGGAGTATTTCTTGCGTCAGTCTCGGGAATCGTGCTGACAGGCGAACTGGTCATGGTTCAGAATTACGTTGTCCCGATACCGGTAGAATACATGGAGATCATGCGGGACTTCTTCACACTCTCCGGCAGGATAAGCGCGCCCGCAGCGTTCCTGATCTTCGCGGTCACCCCCGCAATCTGCGAAGAGTTCCTCTTCCGCGGGCTCATACTCAACGGCCTGCTGGGAAAGATTTCACAAAACCGGGCAATAATCGTCTCGGGAGCGCTTTTCGGGCTTTTTCACCTCGACCCGTACAAGTTACTCGGGACGATGATACTCGGTTTCGTTATGGGGTACGTAACGATCAGGGCCACAAGCGTGTCCGCTTCCATCGTATATCACCTTATAAACAATTCGCTGATCCTGCTGGTCATGAACGTGCCTTTCTTCAGCAATATCGCCTGGCTGACTGATGAGGCCCACGTCCCCGCCGGTATTCTGTTCCTCTCGGCGATCGTCTTTCTCGCGGGGATCCGGCTTACAGGACCAGTTACAAAGGGAAACTCGTTATCGTTCGTGCCATGACCGACACATGGAAACCTTTCTCGAAATCAATCGTATGACAGACAGATCGTCTTCAGACTATGACCAGCTCATGCGGAGGAACGAATGATCTCAAAACGTGAATCATTGAGGAAGTCTGCGCTGCTCGCCATCCTGTTTCTTGGTCTGGGCCTTCCCGGCAACTCGTTATCCGCGTTCAGCGCAGATGACATATCCGGGACACTTTCGATCGATGACTGTGTGGAAATCGCGCTGCGCAACAACCCGGGGCATCAGAAGACCGAGCGGGCACTCGAGGCGAGTTCCGCCAACCTGCTCGCTTCTTATGGCAGATTCCTGCCGACAGTGACTGCGAGATACGGGATATCAGAGGATAGATACATCAACCCGACATTCCTCAACCCGGAAGGGACTGTATCGTCATTCCCCATGACTATTCCGGGGGGAACGATCGTTACTCATGAAGTAGTTGGTGATTCCGTCGTCCACGTCATCGAGGAAACAGAAGATACTGTTATCCCGATACCCGAGGGGAGAAGACGTTTTTCCGGGGGGCAGATCCTGGTCAGTGAGACGATCTTCCAGGGGGGCCAGAACGTATTCAACCTGCTCAAGGCGAGGCATGAGAAAGAGGCCGCGCGACGGAACATAGACGCTTCGGAACTCGACCTCGTCTACCAGATCCACAAGCAGTACTACCAGGTACTGGCAGACATGAAGCGTGTCGAACTGGCGGATGAAGTACTCCAGCAACGGGAAGAGCAACTGAGGCTCGCGCGGGCTCGGCACGAGGTGGGGTCTGTCACCCGACTCGACGTAATGCAGGCAGAGATCGACAGGGGAAACCAGGAAAACACGCTGACGACCGAACAGAATGACTTGAAGGTATCGCGCATGGAACTGAACCGTCTTATGGGAATCCCACTCGACATCGAATTCGACATGGTGGATAATTTCGACACATTCGAGCCAGCATTCGACGAACAGAAACTCATCGAAGGGGCAATGAGCAGACGCCCGGACCTGATGAGCCTCGTCTCGCAGGAGAACGCGGCGGCCAAGGAGGTCTGGATTCAGCGCGGAAGCTACCTGCCGAGTCTGACGTTTGATCTTTACCTTTTCCGCAACCAGCAGGGCTCGGGGAACGATCCATTCAGTTATTCACCCGACAATGAAGACACCAGACTCGCACTGAATCTGAACTGGGAGTTTTTCTCGGGCTTCTCGCGCCACAGCAGCGCCAGGGCGGCGAGCGTCAACCTGGAAAACCTCCGGTATGACCTGCTCGACAAGAAACTGCTCATCGAGCAGGAGGTGAAAGAGGCTGTCATGAATCTGGAGAGCGTTTTTCAACAGAGCAGGATCACCGGAAAGAACCGACAGCTTGCCAGCGAGACGCTGCGCCTGGAACAGGAGAGATACAGGCTGGGATCATCTTCTCTCCTCGACCTGAGGACCGCCCAGGTAACATATGTCGAGGCGGAGACGGAACACATCAACAAGGTTTTCGAATTCAACACATCATATGCCGCCCTCGAAAAGGCCACCGGCCTCGACCTCAAGGTGCCGGTCGCGAGGTAAGAGAAGGGACGTCTGGATGAAAAAAAGGACAAAGATCGCAATAATCGTGGTTGCCGCTATTATCGCGGCATCGACCGTCGCCGCATTTCTGACCAGCTCCGGCGATGAAATCGAAGTTACCACGGAGAAGACGAAGTACGGTCCGCTGAGATCGATAGTCTCCGCTTCGGGAAATATCGTGCCGCATAAGGCGATAAACATCAGCGCCAACGTCATGGGAGAGATCGAGAGAATTCCCGTAAAGGAGGGAGACCTCGTCGAGAAAGGAGATCTCCTTATCGTGATCGATCCGGAGATCTACCTGGCGGAACTGAAGAGTGTGGAAGCCGCAATGGCATCCGCCGATGCGGGACTCGCGCTGGCAAAAGCCAACTACCTGAGGGCAGCGGAGATTCACGATAAAAAACCATCCGGGGCGGGCGAGTCGCTGATCAGCCAGGAGGAATACGAACGACTCCTCGCGGACTACAGGATCGCCCAGAGCGACTGGAAGAGAGTCAAGGCCCAGGTGGAAAGCGCGAAGGCGAACCTGGAGAAGACCTCCATCTACTCCTCCATAACGGGCGTTGTCACGAGTCTGAATGTCGAAGAAGGGGAAGTCGCGGTGACCGGCACCATGAACAATCCCGGGACCGTTCTGATGACCGTCTCCGATCTGTCCCTTATGCAGGCTGAAGTGGAGGTGGATGAAACAGACATAGTGGACGTTGCAACCGGCCAGGAGGCCGAGGTCGCCGTGGACGCCTACCCGGATACACTCTTCAGGGGATTAGTATCCGAGATCGGGAACAGCCCGATCATATCCAATCTCGGCGGCGGGGACGAGGCGATAGATTTCAAAGTCGTGATAGACCTGCTCGATACGCCTCCCGACCTCAAGCCCGGCCTCTCGACCACAGCCGACATCATAACTGAGCGCAGGGACAGCACGCTCTACGTCGCCATACAGGCCTTGACCATGAGGTCCATCAAGAGGGAGAACACCGGGGATTCCAGCTCTTCAGCAGTCACAGGGGGCGAGGAGCAAGCGGATAAGGTCGAGAGAGAAGGTGTTTTCCTGGTCAGGGATGGTCTCGCCACATTCTCTCCCGTCAAAACCGGCATAAGCGATGGGATGAAGATAGAGATCATCTCCGGCCTCTCGGAAGGAGACGAGGTCATCACGGGGAGTTTCAGGACTATCCGCAGCATTAAGGACAGCACGAGTGTGAAGCCCGTCAGCACGCTTCGGGCGAACGGTGAAAAGGGCGAGAGGCAGCAGTGAAGCGCGACACAGGTCCCATGAGGACGGGAGATCGGCGAAGACATTGTGAGACAGAGCATTAACGCTGAAACCGACGGAACACTCATCCAGACCTGCGACCTCTGGAAATCGTACAGGATGGGTAGCGAGACTGTCCACGCCCTCAAGTCCATCACGGTCGACATCAGAACGGGTGAGTTTCTCGCCATCATGGGCCCTTCCGGTTCAGGGAAATCGACATTCATGAACATCCTGGGATGCCTGGACACGCCGTCGAGGGGCGAGTATTACCTCAACGGCAAATCCGTCAACGAGATGGATGATGACGCGCTCGCCCGGATTAGAAACCGTGAAGTCGGCTTCGTCTTCCAGGTCTTCAACCTCCTGCCCCGCACAACCGCCCTTCATAACGTCGAGATGCCACTCATTTACAGCAATGTCCCGTCGAAGGAAAGAGCGGAACGGGCAAGGGAAGCGCTTGGAATAGTGGATCTGGAAGATAGAGTCGAGCACAAGCCCAACGAACTCTCTGGTGGTGAACGACAGAGAGTGGCTATCGCCAGGGCCTTGATAAACAACCCTTCCATTATTCTCGCCGACGAACCTACCGGGAACCTCGACTCCAGGACCAGCCACGAGATCATGGCGCTGTTGAGCAGGCTTCACGAAACGGGAAACACTATCATCCTGGTCACACACGAAGATGAGATAGCGACTTACGCCAACCGAATCATCCGCCTGCTGGACGGCAGGATAGAAAGCGACACGCGAACGGCATGAACACATTTGAGAGCGTCTCTGTTGCCCTGACTTCCATCTGGTCCCGCAGGCTGAGATCTTTTCTCACGCTGCTTGGTGTGATCATCGGCGTGGCAACAGTGATAGCCGTTGTCTCGATAATTGAGGGGATGAACAACTATGTCGTCGGAACGCTCTCCAGTTTCGGAGTGGATTCCTTTACGATAAGCAGGCTCGGAATAATCACGAGCCACCAGGACTTCCTCGACGCGAGAAGACGCAAGAGGATAGTAATGGACCAGATGATCTCGCTGAGGAAGAATTGCCAGGCTTGCGGTGAGGTCGGGGCAACGATCAGCGGGAGCGCCCGCGTAAAACACGGGCGGGACACGGTCGATGACGTCGAACTGATCGGCGCCACGGCCAACATAATGGAGATAGGTGATTACCACCTGGCCGAGGGCAGATCCTTCTTCAGCAATGATGAGAACCATAAGAGAGCCGTCTGCGTAATCGGCAGCGAGGTCGCGGATGTCCTCTTCCCCGGGCAGGATCCCGTCGACAAGGAGATCAAGATAGGGAGACACCGGTTCACCGTAATCGGGGTCAACGAGAAGCGAGGCTCATTCCTGGGGCAGAATCTCGACAATTTTGCCATCATCCCGGTCAGCCTGTACCAGAAAATATACGGCACAAACAACTCTGTCGAGATCCATGTCAAGGCCAGAGATAGAGACCGGCTCGAATCGACAAAGGATCAGGCAGTCTTTATCTTTCGCATGATACGAGGTCTGGGCAGAGATGACGAAGACGATTTCGGAGTCGTCACAACGAACGCTCTGCTCGACGCGTACAGAAACTTCACAGGCATGGCTTACGTTGTCATGATCGGCGTATCTTCGATATCTCTCCTCATTGGAGGCATCGTCATCATGAATATCATGCTCGTCGCGGTCAGCGAGAGGATCAAGGAGATCGGCATCAGAAAGGCGATCGGAGCGAGGAGGATCGACATCGTCGGACAGTTCCTGGCCGAGTCCGCGACTATCGCGATCGTCGGAGGCATCGTGGGCATTCTGGTCGGGGGAGGGATCGCAAGGATAGTCTCCCACTACTCCCCTCTTCCATCGAGCATCGAGCTCTGGGCTGTCATCGCGGGGATGATCGTCTCCGGCAGTGTGGGAATAGGTTTTGGTGTAGTACCTGCCCTCAAAGCTGCCAGGATGGACCCGATACAGGCACTCAGACAGGAGTAACGATGACTTCGGCAGAGATAGTGGAAGGCATCCGCATAGCCGCCACGGCTATCAGATCACACAAGTTACGCTCCTTTCTGACCGTTCTGGGGGTCGTTATCGGGATCGCTTCCGTGCTTGGAATGGTATCGCTGATAGAGGGCCTGAACACCTCGATGTCGCGACAGATTCTATCGATGGGTTCGAACGTCATTTACGTTACCAGGCACAGGCCGGGGATGCACATTGGAAGGCGCTCTGCCGAGGAGCGGCAGAGACCTCCCATTACAATCGAGGACGCGATGGCCGTCAAGCGCAATTCCACGACGATAGCATGGATCTCTCCAGAGAATTACTTCTTCGGATCGGTTGTGAAATATCGCGATCGAGAGGCCAACTTTCCGCCCATGATAGGGAGCTACCCCGACTACGCGGAGGTTAGAAATGTGGAGCTCCAGTCCGGGAGGTTCATCACCGATGGTGACATCCTTCATGGAACTGACGTTGCCGTCCTCGGCGCTGATCCGGCGGAAGCCCTCTTTCCCGGCCTTGACCCTGTGGGAAAGACGATAACGATCGACGGTCACAAGATGACAGCTGTGGGGGTCCTCGAGGCAAAGGGCCAGTTCATGGGACGAAGTCAGGACAATCTGCTCTTCGTGCCATACAGGACATATCAAAGGCTGCACCCCGAAGAGAAAGAACTCTCTCTCTCTTTAAGACCGAGCAGTCCCGACTCGATGGCTCAGGCGATTGATGAGGTCACGGCCATCCTTAGACGGCACCGGGGCGTCAAGTATGACGAGCCGGACAACTTCTTCATATCCACACAGGACACGATGAATGACCTCTACAGGCAGTTGACAGGCGGGATTTACCTCGCAATGATCATTATCTCATCTATTGGCCTCCTCGTGGGTGGAATCGGTGTCATGAACATCCTCATCGTCTCGGTGACGGAACGGACACGCGAGATAGGCATCAGAAAGGCGATAGGCGCGAGGAGGAGAGATATCCTCATACAGTTTCTCGTCGAGGCGATGACCCTTACCGGGGCTGGTGGCATCTTCGGAATCCTCTTCGGTATCCTGATCAGCGCTGTTGTCAACAGCTTTTCCCCCATGCCGTCAAGCGTCTCGATGACGTGGGTTGTGATATCCTTCTCCGTCTCGCTCTCCGTCGGCCTCTTCTTTGGTATTTTCCCCGCGATGAAGGCTGCGCGCATGCCCCCGATAGAGGCCCTGCGATACGAGTAGACTTCTCCCCGATTTCGAAGCTTGCAGATCAGCGATCTGATCATTATCATTCGATGGGATTGCTCCCACCGGCATATGCATGCCTGCGCGGCAGTCTCCATCGACCTGATACATGAAAGAACGGTTGACATGATCAAAAGGACAGACAAGACCCTGTCGGAAACGACGATAAGAGTGCTGGTCGCCATGAGCGGTGGTGTGGACAGCTCCGCGGTAGCCGCGATATTGAACCGAGACGGTTTCGATGTGACGGGGGTCACGATGCGTCATTTCTGTTTCAGAAAGGGTGGGGATCCAAAAGGGGGAAAAAGCTGCTGCTCCCTCGAGTCTATTGAGGATGCCCGACGCGTCTGCGAACAACTCGGAATTCCCCACCGAACCATCGATGTCGAGCGTGATTTCCAGAGCCGGGTCGTGGACGACTTCAAAGAGGAATATCTACGGGGGCGTACTCCCAACCCGTGCATACGCTGCAACGAGCAGATCCGTTTTCCCGGGCTGCTTGAATTGAGCCGGGAGGAGCACGCGGAGAAGATCGCGACCGGACATTACGCACGGATCGCCGCCCCGGACGACAGCAGCGGTGTGTACAGGTTGAAACGCGGGCTCGACCGCGCCAAAGACCAGAGCTATTTCCTGTGGACGCTTGGACAGGATGTCCTCTCGAGGACTCTCTTCCCCGTTGGCGAGCTGTCAAAAACCGCCGTGAGGCGGATCGCCGGCAGGCTGGGGCTGAGCGTGGCACAGAAGGCCGAGAGCCAGGACGTGTGTTTTATACCGGGAGGTGATTACAGGGACTTCCTCTATCGCCCCGGAGACAGTCACCCGGCGTTTCAGCCGGGCCCGATCGTCACCGCCGATGGAGACGAAGTCGGGAGACATGAAGGAGTGGCCTTCTTCACTGTTGGCCAGCGCAGGGGACTCGGGATCTCAGCGGAAGTGCCCCTGTTCGTGTTGAGGGTCGATGTGGACTCGAAGACAGTCGTGGTGGGAAAAAGAGAAGAGTTGCTCTGTGACGAGTTCGAGATCGAGGAGTCGAGCTGGGTCGCCGGCGCGTGTCCAGCCTTACCTCTTCATTGCGATGTCCAGATTCGATATGGACACACAGCCGCGGAGGCCGTTGTCGAAGAGGTCTCATCAGGAAGGCTTCGCGTCTCGTTCGAGAAGCCCCAGGAGGCGATCACCCCCGGGCAATCGGCTGTCTTCTATGATGGCGATGCAGTATTTGGGGGCGGGATCATCGAGGGAATGAACCCTTCCTGAGGGCGTCCATCAAGCCGTCGTATGTCTCGTCGAGAGATTGAGGGATGACCTTGGTCTCACCGAGCACCGGCAGAAAGTTCGTATCACCGACCCATCGCGGCACTATGTGAAGATGGAAATGACCGACGACACCGGCACCGGAACATCTGCCGATGTTTGCCCCGACATTGAGCCCGTCCGGATTGCAGGTCTCCTTCAATATCGTCTCCCCGATCACAAGCAGCGAGAAGATCTCCTCCTGCTCATCTTTCGTGAGTTCCGAGGGGAGGCCCGCGTGACGAAGTGGCGCAACCATCAGGTGCCCGCTGTTGTATGGATACTTGTTGAGTACCAGAAAAGCGTGTTCCCGCCGGCGCAGGACCAGTTCTTCCCTGTCATCCGTCGAATTCGTCTTACGACAGAAGATGCACTCCTCATTATCCACTTCTCTGATATACTCCATTCTCCATGGTGTCCAGAGTCGCTCCACCATTTCAAGCCATCCTTCCTGCCAGCGACCGCGGAGATGAACCTGACCGTAGATATCTTAAGCGTGCCGCGATTTGATGTCAAGAAGCGTTCTCCCCTCTGCCAACTCCTCGAGGATCACTTCGAGGAGTTCCTGAACTCTTACGAAGAACGCTTCCACGCAAGTGTGGGCCCCTGCATACAAGAGATCACACGACGGACCGTCTACAAGTTCCTCGACTGTGGCATCCTCGAACACGGCTTTGCTCGGGTC
>CAZOAR010000010.1:0-64701 GCA_964577985.1 uncultured Gemmatimonadota bacterium
AGGGACACTTCACATCCCTCTGCGCAAGAAATATCGGGGAGGTTCCCTGGACGTGACGACCTTGACAGGGATCAATGGTATGTGATATAATGCTTGGAAAGGAATGTAGTATCGCGACTTCAGTCAACTGAGCTGGAGCTGACACTCCACCCGTGGGTGACCTGCCGTTCAATTTTCAATTATGGCCGAGCGCTTTCCTCCACTCCTTGTGCCTGTAAAGTGCATTAGTCGATCGTCAGGGTCATTTCCCGTTCGAGTGGAACGTGTCTTTCGGCCGAAACAGAGAGCTGCCAGATCATGAAAATCCTCTTCATACAGCCCCCGGCATTGATGGCGCTCGACAGCAATTCCACTATCACCCAGCCCCCTCTCGGTATCGCGTATCTTGCCGCTTATGCCCGGCAGTCGGGCCACGAGGTGAGCGTGGTTGACGCCGTCGGGGAGGAGATCGAGACCATCAGGCCATGGCCGCACTGGAAGAAGCGGAGGCTCCAGGGCCTTTCTTTCGATGAAATAGCCGAGCGGGTTCCCGCGGATACGGATGTGCTCGCGGTTTCGTGCATGTTCACCCATGCGTGGCCGATGGTCCGCGTACTGCTGAAGGTCCTCAGGAGAGCGTTTCCCGAGAAAAAGTTGATTGTAGGTGGGGAACATGTTACAGGGATGTTTGAGACTGTACTGCGTGAAGCACCCGTCGACTTGTGCGTGCTTGGCGAAGGAGAAATTACGCTCGGTGAAGTGCTGGATGTGTTCCGGGGAAAGAATCCCGATTATTCCGAAATCGAGGGGATTGCATACAGGAATGACTCGGGTGAGATTGTTGCGACAAAACGCCGGAAGAGGGTGATGAATCCGGACGACCTGCCCTGGCCGGCGTGGGATCTTCTCAACCCGAGGGTCTATTTTGAGAATAAGATGTATATCGGTCCCACCAGCGGGAGGAGTATGCCGCTGTTGTCCACGCGCGGGTGCCCATATCGCTGCAGCTTCTGTTCCGCATCAAACATGTGGAGCCAACTGTGGCGTCCCAGGGATCCGGCCAGCGTCGCGGATGAAATAGAATCGTATATGGAGACTTACCAGGCGAATGATTTTCAGTTTCAGGATCTGACTGCGATCGTAAGAAAAGACTGGATCATCGCGTTCTGCAACGAAATCAGGAAGCGGAAGCTGGACATAACCTGGCAACTGCCGGTCGGGACTCGATCTGAGGCCATTGACGCCGAGGTGGCCGAAACACTTGTCGCCTCCGGTTGTCATCAGATAACCTACGCCCCCGAAAGCGCCAGCAAGCGCATCCTCAGCGTCATACGAAAGAAGGTCCGCCTCGAACGACTCGAGGAATCAGCCAGAGGATCCCTGAAGGCCGGAATGACGGTCTGCCTCTTCACGATCCTCGGATTCCCTCAGGAGGAGTTGTCTGACATCAGGAAGACAATGAAATGGCTCAGGCACATGGCCAGGATGGGGGTGCAGGAGGCGTACGTATCTACTTTTGTGCCACTACCGGGTACGGAGCTTTTCAGGGAGATGAACAAGACTTCCCGTATGGTCATCGACGATGAATACTGTTACTGGATGACAGGAGCGACCAGCTTCTTCGCGGTCAGATCGTGGAACCCTCTCTTCAGCGACAGCAGGTTGAGGTTTTTCAAGCTGTTCGCGTTTCTTCAGTTTTATCTCGTGTCATATTTATATCATCCTCGCCGAATCTGGAGGAGGATCCGGAATCTCTGCCTGAACAAACAGGAAACAAAAGTCGATCGAGCTATTCAGGAGTTTATCAGAAAGATCCCCTTAACCCTGGGTCTGTCAAGGACCGGAAAATCATCCCGCTGACGCCGTTTTTTTCCTGAAGACGATAACACCCGGTTTCGTCTCTATCTGTTCGCCACGCAGAAACGCTGCCATTGCACTGTCGTCGAGCAATGATCCCCTGTCGGTCAACATGAATAGAGGGTCGAACCGCTTCAGGACATAGGCCTTGATGTCGTCCGGCATCTGGTCTCTCATGTAGGCCGTCTTCGTAACAAAGAAGTCATATCGGCTTGCCTTATCTTCCACTATGGATCTGAGGTCCTCAAGGTCCTTGACACCCCAACGCAGATTTCGATCCGCGTAGTAAGATATGTTCGGGATCGGCTTGTTGTAGATCGGCGTACCGTGGTACCGGAAGTATTCTCCCACGACAGGTGGAACGGGATCCTCCCAGTCTATTATGATTTTCTCGTCGACGTCGCTCTGGTCATGGATCATCATTCCAGCAACTACATCGTCTTTCCGTTCATCTACCCGGTGAAGCAGCAGGACTTCCCTGACCGAGAAGACGAGAAAAAACAACGGGGCCGCGTATGCCATAGCGAATCTTATTCCCCTGCGCCTGTCGACGAAAGGACTCTTCAGCGCCTGCACCGTGGCAATCCCGGCCGAGAGTGCCAGGCCAGCGGAGAGGTGATACATCCAGAATTCGTGAATCCAGGATGCGTCCTTGAAAAAGAGAATGTGCGTCGCTCCGAAGGCCAGGACAACCACGACAAGCAGGTTTCGATCGATATCATGCCGCACACCTTTTCTGCACCAGGCGTAGAGCCAGCCAAGCGACAGTAAGGGGAGTATCGGTGTAAAAAGATGGAACCCGCGCGTTGCCTCGACACGGATATAATCCAGAATCGAGTAGTCGAAGAAACCTGTACTCACGGCCGAGCGAAAGATAAATGCTGTCAGGAGGCCCGATCCCCTCTGTGCCCGCGACAGGTAGTAACAGTAGACGACGAAGATCAGGAAGATCAGGATGCCAGAGAGGGGTAGAAGTGTCATCCTGAGCTTCCCTGCCGTCTTTTTCCCTCTATCGAGTATCAGTGTGTGCAGGGTCAGCAGGGGAAGTATGTAATAGGCCGGCCAGTCGACCATCCCGAAGAAGGCGAAAAGCCCCACAATCTTCCAGTAGTCCGAGGGAAGCCTCTTTTCTCTCCATTTCACATAATACCATATCATCAGGACCAGCCCGAATGTTACAACGGGCTCGTGCAGGACTACACGGCTGAAGTACAGGTTCATGGGCATGAAGGCGAGGAAAAAGGTCGCGTAATAGGCTTCCTCGATGCCCCATATCTTTCGGATCAGCCTGAAGAGGAAGAGGAGGGACAGGATCGAGAAGATAATCGGGACAATCCTGGCGCTCCACTCGTGCACACCGAAGAGATGAAAGCTGAAAGAGATGAGAAAAGGAAAAATGGGAGGATGGTGAAGATAGTAAGAGAATCCTCCTTCCGGGACCGGCCCGGGATTCATGGACGGGCCGAAACGAGTCTTGACATACCCGTGTTTGACAAAATTCCGGGCGGTAAGCCCCCAGGCGGCCCCATTCAAGTCCTTGATGCCCTGCCACGGTTCTCCGACTTCGTACAGTTGAAGCGCGAGGGAACCGAGAACTATGAAGGCGAGGAGTATATTCCGGCTTACCGTACCTTTTTTTTTCATGCGCGCGACGATTTCCACCTGGAGCCCGGGAATGGTTCAGAAAGTGTGGAGGAGATGATATCACAGATAGCTATAGATTGCAAGCAGAATCTATTCGAGCCAGCCTCCAGCCGGATCGAGTGGACGCGCCGGCGGATCCATGTATATGGATGGACCTGGTTGATTCCTTGATTTTGTTTCGGGCTCGAAATAGATTAGGAGATGCGCAATCCCATTCTCGCTGGATCATCAAGAGGTCGGTTTGTCCGACCCATCCATCTTAACAATATGACCGATATGAACAGGACGAGAAGGCTCTTCAGTATAATGATGTCGGTGCTGACAGGGGGCATCGTGCTCGTCTACGCCGTTACAGACGCGACCGCGCAGCAGGATCAATTCGGCACTGAGGAGAGAGAAGACACGAGTCGGTATTTCACTTTTGCAAACCTCCTGGTCAACGGAAACTTCGAACTCGATGCAGACCGAGATGGTTTTCCGGACGACTGGACGGCTTGGAAGTGGAGTCCGTCGGAGGGTGAAAAGCTCAAGAATGCCGTCTACGAGTACCTCGGAACCTCACCTGAGGCGATTGTCGATCCGGGCATCTCGGAACTTTTCCCCTTCTACGGCGAGAAATCCCTTCTCCTCACCAGCGTTGACGGAAAAACAGGCCCCGGCGTATACACGCTGGCCGAGTTCTCTCCCGGGATTTACACGGTATCGCTATACGCCAAAAACCCTGGTGAGGGAACGAGACGGTTGGGACTGTTCATGGCCAATGGAGGGAAACTGTTCGAGGTTGGCAGTCGATGGCGCAACATAGTCCACACAGAAAGGGTTCCTTTCAAGATCAGGCAGGGAGAGGTATCGATCCGTGACTGGACTTTCACTCCTGGTGAACTGCTTGTAGACAGGGTGTTTCTACTGAAACTTCCCTTCGACCTGGACTATCCTTCCAGGATAGATCTCTGCGAGGGTAATAAGACTTTTGCCATTGATTTTACCCGGGTCGACGACATCAAGTTGCCGATAGGAGTAAATGTTGAGATAGAAACACCATCCGGAGAGCTTGTGAGGAAGAACATCGAGGGCATCCTCGAACATCCATCTGATCACATAGAATTTGAGTTGTCAACGCGGGAAAAAGGGCTCTACAGGATAACGCTCGAAATCTATGATCTGCGAACGGCTGACATTGTGTTCACGGATGGCAATATAGAAGCCCTCTACAACACTCCCGATTCATCAGGCGGGTTGGAGCCTGCGGTCGAGGAGGGGGACTTCCTTGATTTCTTCCCGATCGGCATACGGGTTCAGGGCCATGAGATCGGCGACCTCAAGGGCATGGGGTTTAACAGCGTGCTCATTTCCAATCCTGAAGTCGAGCAGATGGCTGAGCAGGTTGACATATTGTCCAGCATGCACTTGAGGCTTTTCTATGAAGTATCCCATGAAACCTTTTCCGACAGTTGCGGTGGCAGACTCGCCGGGATCATCGACTCCGGCCGCAGTATGGCTGGTTTCTCCGGCTGGTTTGTCCGCGGTGGATTCACTCCGGAGACTGAGGCCTCAAATGGTGTCGCGGACATCCTTAATTGCCTGTCGCATCTGGATCATGGCAGGCCCGTGGTCATGGAGGACTATCTGCCGGACAGGCGTGCCGGGGATGAAATCTCAGGCGTTTCGCTTGTTGCTCTCGACCCTGACCCCGTATCAGAGCCCTCCCGTCCGCTCTATGTCATTGGCCTCTGGGCGGATTATCTTGCGGCGGATCATAACAGGAAGATTCAATCCTTCGGTATGCCCCAGATCTTCGGCGGATGGCCAGTGGCGAGCCGATGCCCCACAATAACCGAAGTCCGGGCGATGACGTATGTAGCTGTGAATCATGGAGCCAGGGGAATCATATACAGAGATTTCTCATCGATCAGGCCGTTCTTCGACCGGATAGATCCTGCGTGGGATGTGCGGAAGGTCGCGATCTTGTGGAATGGCATCCCGAGGCTTAACCATGAACTGAGGACGCTTTCGCCATATTTCATGGTGGGCCGATCAGGCGAAACGGCAATAGAAGTCGAGAAAAATGAGGCCATCGACTACATGACCTGGCGCGACAATGAGAGCATCCTTCTGGTCGCGGTAAACGTCTATGATGGTGAGGTGGATGGTGAATTCTCAGTCAAGAGTGGTGACGTTGAAGCCACGGCAAAGGTTCTATTCGAGGGCAGAGGTGTGGATGTGGAAGATGGTTCATTCAGTGATCATTTCAATCCATATGAGAGACATGTGTACCAGTTCAGTCGATTAGCCAATTAGTTAACTGCTCCTTAGCCAGACACTACGTTAAGGTATAGACTAAGGCATAGACAGGATAGAATGAACGTAACCATGAACAGCGACGGCTTACCGTTTGTTTCAATTATTGGAGTTCCCAACGTCGGGAAATCGACGCTCTTCAACCGTCTTGTCGGGCAAAGGAAAGCCATCGTACATAAAACACCTGGCGTTACGAGGGACAGGAACATCGCCGAGACAGACTGGAATGGAAGAAGGTTCTTCCTTGTGGACACTGGTGGGATGACGCCGCCGGGAAGCGGCGAGCTCGAGCGGGAGGTGGAGATGCAGGTGCGACAGGCCATCGAGGAATCGGACCTGATACTCTTTCTCGTCGATGGGAGAGGCGAAGTACTGCCAGTCGAGTACGACATCGCGAATATGCTCAGAAGAGAGGAGAGCAAGGTTGTTCTTGTAGCCAACAAAGTGGAGAGGCCAGACGATAACTCCTCATACCATGCGTACAGTGCGATCGGGCTCGGGGAGCCGTTTCCTGTCTCCGCACAGAGGGGGATGAATTGCGGAGACCTTCTTGACGCGGTGATCGAATCTCTCCCGGCTTCAGCTCAGGAGGAACGGCTGCGAAGCGCAGAGGTCAAGGTTGCCGTGATTGGAAGGCCCAATGCTGGAAAGTCTTCCCTTATCAACAGAGTGCTCGGAGTGGAGAGGCTGGTCGTGCATCACGAGGCGGGAACAACAAGGGATTCGATAGACACGAGGATCGAATACAACGGTAGCCCGGTGCTGCTCATCGATACCGCCGGGTTGAGGAGAAAGAGCAGAATAGAGGATAATCTTGAATACTACGCGAACGTCCGTGTGATCAGGAGCATCGAACGAGCGGACGTTGTTGTACTGCTGGTGGACGGCCCACAGGGCATTGTAAGGCAGGATGTGAACATCCTTTCTCTGGCTGAGAGGAGAGGAAAGGGAATGATTATCTCTTTCTCGAAATGGGACCTGGTCGGGGGCCGGAAAGAGGAGTACCGGGACATCAGCCGCAGGGAGATCCCGCATTTTGCCCACGTGCCGACAGTGTTCTCTTCGTCGGTTACAGGGGAAGGGATAGAAGATCTTCTGAAGAAGATGCTGGATGTGGGGGATTTGCTCGAGAAAAGGACAAAGACGGCCTTATTGAATGAAATGCTCGGAGAGGCGGTGTCCAGAAGAAGCCCGCCTGCTTCCGGCACGAGGCCTGTCAAGCTGCTCTATATCAGCCAGGTTGGGACTTCCCCGCCAGAGTTTGTCGTTTTTACGAGTTCCACGAGGAATATCAAGGGGGGATATGAGAGATATCTCTCCAACTTTCTGCGAGAGGAACTGAAATTGTACGGGGTGCCGATACGGATCAAGTTCCGGGAACGGAAACGAAGGACTCGCGCGTCCAAATAACATACTGCTCAGAGGGACTGACATGACTCTTTTGCTGCTTTTCCTGGCCGCTGTCCTGAGCTACGTGCTCGGGTCGATCCCCACTGGCTACATAGCTGGTAAGGTCCTGGCGGGAGTGGACTTGAGAAATGTGGGAAGTGGAAACATGGGGACCACGAACGTATACAGAAGCCTGGGCTGGATGCCCGCCCTGCTTGTCTTTGCGGTCGACGCGTCTAAAGGTTTCCTGCCAGTGGTCTTCTTTCCGAGACTGGTTATGAAACCCGGAGCGAACGATTTTGTGTTCGTTCTGATCTGTCAGATACTGCTTGGATTGATGGCCATCGCGGGACATATATGGAGCCTCTTCCTCTCCTTCAAGGGGGGAAAGGGAGTGGGGACTGCATTCGGGGTCTTTCTGGGGCTTGCACCTTTCGCCTCACTGCTGTCTCTGGCCATATGGGCGATTGTGGTCCTGTCCGCAGGCATTGTATCGCTGGCTTCACTTTGCGCGGCGGTCTCTTTTCCGATCTTCCTGATCTTTACGGAGAGCGAGATTTTCGGCAGGGAAATGCCTCTTTTGATCTTTGGATCCATGATCGCGGTTCTCGTTGTTTTCACGCATCGATCTAACATATTGCGGCTCATGAAAGGAGAGGAGACATCATTCAAGAAGAGGAAGGGAGGGGAGGGGTGTGAATAGGGAGAAGAAACTCCAGATCACCGTTATAGGTGCCGGCTCATGGGGCACGACCCTCGCAATTCATCTTCACAGGAAGGGACACAGGATAGTCCTCTGGGAGAAGTTTCCTGAAAAGAGCAGAAAGATAAGGGATGAAGGGGAAAACCGGGCATATCTCCCGGGACATCGTATCGCGCAGGACATAATGATCACGTCGAACCTCGATGACCTCCCGCAAGACATGGATCTCGTCGTTTTCGCCATTCCGTCGCAGTTCCTCAGATCGATCGCTAAGGATGTGAGTCAGTATATTCCGCGCGGTACTATCGCCCTGAGCGTGGTCAAGGGGATAGAATACGGGACGTTCAAACGGATGTCGGAGGTGTTGACCGAGGAGTTGCGACACCCCCCGGTGGTTGTCCTCTCGGGGCCGAGTCACGCCGAGGAAGTAGTGGTTCGCCTGCCCACTTCGGTAGTGGTCGCTTCCAGCGATGAGGAAAAGGCACTTCTGGTTCAGCGTGTTTTCATGGACACCCACTTCAGGGTTTACACGAACAACGATGTCGTAGGAGTGGAACTCGGTGGGGCACTGAAGAACATCATAGCGATAGCCAACGGGATATGTTCCGGACTCGGATATGGTGATAACACCATGGGGGCGCTGATGGCAAGGGGGATTGCCGAGATATCGCGTCTCGGTGTCGCGATGGGCGCCGACCCGGCAACCTTTGCCGGGCTCTCCGGCGTGGGTGATCTGATAACGACCTGTATCAGCGAACATAGCAGGAATCGCCTGGTAGGGCTCGAACTGGCGAGCGGCAAGAAGCTTGAGGCCATCCTCCAGGAAATGGTCATGGTGGCCGAAGGTGTGGAGACGACCAGATCCGCGAGAGCGCTTGCCAGGACTCGGGAAGTGGACATACCAATAACCGAAGAGGTCTACAAGGTTCTGTTTGAGGGAAAAGAGCCGCGATCCGCAGTGGACGATCTGATGCTCAGGGACCCGCGGTCCGAGTGAACGGAGATGAGGAGATTCTCCAGGTTGAGTTTGCCATGAGATCGCAAGCTCATTCAGGAAGAGTGGAAAGTGATATTGCAGCGGAGCATGTGGAAAGGAGAAACGTGTTGGAATTGCCGGTAGGAAGAAAAGAGTACTACTCCATCAGCGAGG
The DNA here is from genome assembly GCA_964577985.1 of uncultured Gemmatimonadota bacterium. Lineage (GTDB taxonomy): Bacteria > Gemmatimonadota > CAZMKB01 > CAZMKB01 > CAZNLH01 > CAZOAR01. The sequence goes on from CAZOAR010000010.1 coordinate 9,021, forward strand.
TTTGCGAGATTACGGAGCTGAAATCGCACGTCCTGCGATACTGGGAAACCCAGTTCTCCCTCCTGAAACCTCCCAAGAACAGGGCGGGGAACAGGAGCTACAGAAAGAAAGAAATCCAGCTCATTCAGCTGATCAAGTATCTCCTCTACGTGGAGAAATACACTATCGAAGGGGCCCGGCAGAAACTGAATCGACTCCGCAGGGAACCAGAGGAGACGCTTGATATGCCGGCCGAGGAAATCAGGGCACGGGATGTGATGAAATCGGTGAGAGAGAATCTCCAGGAGATCGTGGCTATTATCCGCGACTGATATCCGGTTTGGACTTGTCCGAATGAGTTGGAATTGATATATTAACCCCGTCGGGGCGTAGCGCAGTCAGGTAGCGCACTAGCATGGGGGGCTAGTGGTCGCTGGTTCAAATCCAGTCGCCCCGACCATAGATCACGCGGGGGAGCTTGAGAAGGAATGTATCGCACTCACGATAGTGAGGAGGCAAGCCGTCTCAGGCTCCTCGATATATCTGACCCGCCCGATTATATCCGTCGGAGTGTTTCGACAGCGGATTCGTGCCAATATCCTGTCGGGTTGGCTCATGGCCCGCAATTTGCTTATCACGGGAGAGTCGCATAAGAGTTCCTTCGTAATGAACCCTGCTATGCACGGTCGGGGGAGATAGTCCACCGCTCGACCGCGCAGGGCAGTATCTTTCTCGGAGACGCGTGAGAGATTCGATTAAGATGCCTGCTGGAAATGCGCTGAAAATAAAGGACGAGTTGACGTCCATTCGTGACTCGGTACTCTACCGTCTCAAGTATTCAATCGGGAAAAACCGGGATCAGGCCTCTGAGCGCGACATATTCATGGCCGTCTCCTACTCCGTTCGTGACAGGATCATAGACAGACTGACCGAGACGGAGGAATTGTTCAATGCCAGGGACCCGAAACGCGTCTATTATCTGTCGATCGAGTATCTGATTGGCAGGCTTCTGGGCAATAACCTGATAAATATGGGTCTTTATGATGTCTATGAGCAGGCGCTCCTTGAGATGGGAATCGCGGTGGATGACGTAAGGGAGATGGAAGACGATCCCGCTCTTGGCAATGGTGGGTTGGGGAGGCTTGCTGCCTGTTTTCTCGACTCGATGGCCACTCTGGGGATCCCTGGATATGGCTACGGGATCAACTATGAGTTTGGTCTTTTCAAACAGGAGATAAAGAACGGGTATCAGAGGGAGATCGCAGAGCATTGGCCCAGTGAGGAATCTCCATGGTTGATCGAGCGTCCTGAGGAGACCTGCGTCGTTCCGCTATACGGAAGGGTAGTCCACTACGATGATGATGACAGGGGCTACACCTCCAGGTGGAAGGACTGGAAGGTCCTGGTCGGTGTCCCTCACGATATGCCGGTTGTTGGCTATGGCGGCAGAACTGTTAATTATCTGAGGCTCTTCTCGGCGAGGTCGTCTGACGAATTCGACATTCAGATATTCAATGCGGGTGATTATATCAAGGCCGTCGAGCAGAAAGTGGTCTCGGAGACTGTATCGAAGGTGCTGTATCCATCAGATTCACTGAAGGCGGGCAAGGAGCTCCGCCTGATCCAGGAGTACTTTCTTGTCGCGTGCGCGGTAAGAGATATTGTCAGAAGATTCCTGAAAAACAATCTCCCAATCGAAGATTTTCCCCGTAAGGTCGCTATTCAATTGAATGACACACATCCCGCCCTGACCGTCGCCGAGTTGATGCGGGTAATGCTCGACGAGAATGGACTTCCATGGGAAAAGGCGTGGGAGATCACCACCAACACGCTCGGATACACCAACCACACACTCCTGCCCGAGGCGCTGGAGAAATGGTCCGTGCCTCTCATGGAACACGTTCTTCCGAGGCATCTGCAGATCATATATGAGATCAATCATAGATTCATTCAGGAGATAAGGGTCAGATGGAGCAAGAACGAGGAAAGCATCCGAAGGACATCCATCATTGAGGAAAACGAGCCCAAAGAGGTGCGGATGGCGAATCTGGCCATCATCGGGAGTCATAAAGTCAATGGCGTGTCGAAGCTTCATTCGGAACTGCTCAAGACCCGGGTCGTCCCCGATTTTCATGAATTGTGGCCGGAGAAGTTCAACAACAAGACCAATGGGGTCACGCAGAGACGCTGGCTGCTGAAGGCCAACCCGGGCCTTGCCGATCTCCTGCGCAAGACGATTGGCGAGGGCTGGATAACGGATCTGGACCAGATAAGGGACCTCGAACCATACGCGGAAGATGGCGACTTCCAGACAGATTTCATGTACACGAAGCATGACAACAAGTTGAGGCTGGCACGTATCATAATGGATACAACCCGCGTCGCTGTCGATCCAGATTCCATTTTTGACATCCAGGCCAAGCGGATCCATGAATACAAAAGGCAACTCCTGAATGTCATGCACATAATACACGAGTATTTCTCATTGCTGGAGGGAGAGAGAGAACCGCTCGTGAGAAAAACATACATCTTTTCAGGAAAAGCCGCGCCGGGCTACTGGGCGGCGAAACAGATCATAAAACTAATAAATAACGTCGCGCACGTGATCAACCACAATTCCAGGGTGAGGGACTGGATCAAGGTCGTGTTCATTCCCGACTACAGGGTTTCGCTCGCGGAGAGGATATTCCCCGCCGCGGATATAAGCGAGCAGATATCGACGGCCGGTATGGAGGCATCAGGTACAGGTAACATGAAGTTCGCAATGAATGGTGCCCTCACGATTGGCACGCTGGATGGCGCTAACATAGAGATAATGGAAGAGATTGGCGAAGAGAATATCTATACATTCGGACTCACGGCTGAAGAAATCCGCGAGAGGAGAGGAGAGGGCACATACAACCCACTCGACTATTACAACGAGTTTCCTCATGTCAGGAGGGTTGTGGACTCCTTCAACACGGACCTCTTCTGTCCCGACGAGCCGGGTCTTTTCAAATGGATCCGTGACGCCATACTCGAGCATGGAGAGGTTTATTTTCACCTGGCTGATCTACCGTCATACTGCGAGACGCACGACAGGGCTACGGGGGAATATGCGGATCGTGCCATATGGTGCAGAAAAGCGATTCTTAATATTGCGAGAATAGGAAGGTTTTCGAGCGATCGGACCGTCCGGGAATACTCGGAAGATATCTGGGACGTTGGTCCGGTGACCTGATCAGTGCCGACTCGGCGAGGCCTGCGATCCACCAGGACTCTTCGCGGAAAGCGGGTGGACATATGATCACGCTGTATATTTCCGATTTGCGGCACGGACAGTGGTTGAGGCAAGCGGGAATCTCGCGAGGAGGAGAGAGAAATGTCACTTAAGTTCATAGAGACGTCGCTACCGGGTGTTATCCTGATAGAGGTGGACGAGTTCAGAGACCAGCGCGGCTTCTTCAAAGAGTCTTACCATCAGAAGAAATACGCGGAAGGCGGTATCGATCGTACATTCGTTCAGGACAACCACTCGCACTCCGCAAGAGGTACATTGAGAGGACTACACTATCAACTGGAACATCCTCAGGCAAAATTGGTCTCGGTGATAGCAGGAGAGATATTTGACGTCGCGCTCGACATTCGGCTCGGATCACCCACATTCGGTCACTGGGTGGGCCTGTATCTATCCGTGGAGAACAGGCGCCAGGCGTTCATTCCCGAGGGGTTCGCCCACGGCTTCTACGTCATAAGTGAAACAGCCGATGTTTATTACAAGTGTACAGATGTTTACACACAGGGGGACGATTTCGGCGTGATCTGGTCTGATTCTTCCGCCGGAATAGAATGGCCCGACAAGAAGCCGCTTCTTTCCGAAAAGGACAGCAGGAATCCTCAGTTGAGTCAGATCCCCAGGAGTCGACTTCCCGTCTACGCGGCATAATTGTCTCAGAATCGATCTTTCAGGAGAGCCGTATGAAAGGTGCGTGTTACGTCCGATCGGGAGAGATATCCCCCGGGGGAGAAGTTCGTGTGGAGACGGCTCGGGCAAGCGCCCTTGCGAAAAGTTGCCCTCCTGGTTAGAATAGGTGGCGCAACACAGCCCTGATCGATGCGATGACGTCCGGAAGCGCGCTGATACGCGTTTTTCCCGCGCCTGGGGTTATGAGATGGCGGAGAGTAATGAGGTTCTTACTGACAAACGACGATGGATATCGGTCTCTCGGAATAGCGATGATGGCCAGGATCCTGGAGGACATCGGCAGGGTCACTATAGTCGCCCCGGACAGCGAGATGAGCGCGGCCAGCCACTCTCTGACTCTTACAAGGGCCTTGAGAGTTAATCCTCACGACAAGGGGGTCTATTCGGTGGACGGGACCCCGACAGACTGCGTAATGCTCGCAGTCAACGGCATCCTCAAGGAGAGGCCCGACTATTTGATATCCGGCATCAATCATGGCGCGAATCTGGGAGACGATGTGACATACTCGGGGACAGTCGCGGCCGCGATAGAGGGAACGCTCCTCGGGATCCCCTCTCTGGCTATCTCGTATGCCAGCAGGGACCCCGGTTTTCTGACCGGGTGGGAGGAACCGCTGACGCGGATGATGAAGCAGATAACATCGAGGAAGATGCCGGAGGATACGCTCTTCAACATCAATCTTCCGGCTGTTCCCGCCAGTGAGTCGCGTTCGATCCGGGTCACGACGCTCGGCAAGCGGAAGTATCAGGACGCCGTTACGTCCAGCAGTGACGATCAGGGCCAGGTCTATTACTGGATAGGCGGACAGGAGATCGAGTGGACGGGGAACAATTCGAGTGACTTTGTCGCGATCAGGGAGGGATGTGTTTCTCTGACGCCACTCCACCTGGACCTGACGAATTACAGGACACTTGAAGAGTTGAGTAACTGGGGGCTTACGCTTCAGGGGGTGGAGAGCTGACAGGTGATGCAGTCGAAAGGGATTCGGGCGGAGAGAAAACAGGAATTCTCAGAAAGCTGTATTCGTGGGTTCTGCACTGGGCGGAGACCCCGTACGGCCCTGTTGCCCTCTTCGCGCTCGCCTTCTGCGAGTCTTCGTTTTTTCCGCTGCCCCCGGACATTCTCCTGATCGCACTGGGTGTCTCCAGACCGGGAAAGGCATTATATTACGCGCTCTTGTGCTCTCTGGGATCTGTCTTCGGCGGGCTTCTCGGATACTATATAGGTTATCAGCTTTTTCAGCACCTGGGCCAGCCTATCCTTGACTTTTATGGCGCGATGGAACAGTTTCATCGTGTCCAGGAGTTATACCGGGCATACGATTTCTGGGCTATAAGTGTAGCGGGCTTCACGCCCATCCCTTACAAGGTGTTTACGATAGCGGCCGGTGTGACCAGGATAGATCTGGCAGTTTTCATCCTGGCTTCATCCGTCAGCCGGTCCGCCAGATTCTTTCTCGTTGGGGGGCTCATAAAGAAATTCGGACCCCGCATAAGGGGTTTCCTGGAAAAATATCTCAACCTGTTATCGATAGTATTCGTTATCCTTCTTGTCGGGGGATTCATTATCATCAAATACGTTGTTGATTGAAACGTTTGCGGGGGACAGCAACAGGGTCGGGGCGTAGCGCAGCCAGGTAGCGCGCATCGTTCGGGACGATGAAGTCGCTGGTTCAAATCCAGTCGCCCCGACCAATACCATAATGGGTAGTAACCCGTATGAATCCCCTTTTCTGCAGTCGCGCCTCACCGGGGTAAACTCTTGAAGGTTAGAAAAATTATCAGGGTCCATGGCAGGGTGCAGGGCGTCGGCTTCCGTTTTTTTACAGTCGGGGTCGCCCGAGGCCTTGGTCTGGCCGGTACGGTGGAGAATCTTCCGGAGGGGAGCGTCGAGATAGTGGTTGAGGGGAGAGATGGGCTGGTAAGAGAATTTACTGACATTATAAGGGGTGGGCCCCCATCCTCCAGGGTCGACAGACTGGACATCAGGGACGAGAAACCGTCGGGGTGTGAGGAGCGGTTCGAAATAAGATACAGGAGACAGAACGATGAAAGGAGCCTGGGGCGTGGACAGGATTGAAAGACTGAGGGATGCAATACGGGATATCCCCGATTTTCCAAAGGAGGGGATCGTCTTCAAGGATATCACACCCATACTGCAGGACGGTGAGCTGTTCCGATCCGCCATCGATATCTTTGCGGAGAGGTACAGCGGGAAGGATATCAGCAAGGTGGTGGGCACGGAGGCGCGGGGCTTTCTTTTTGCCTCGGCGCTTGCTTACAGGCTTGGTTGCGGTGTGGTGCCGGTCAGGAAACCGGGAAAGCTTCCCTACGAGACGGAAAAGGCGAGCTATCAACTCGAGTATGGGGAGGACTCCGTCGAAATACACACTGATGCCATCGCCGAGGGGGAGAACGTGTTGCTGATAGATGATCTCCTGGCGACTGGCGGCACGATGGCGGCCACACTCGAGCTGGTGGAACGTCTGGGCGGCCGCGTCGTGGAGGTCGCGTTTCTGATAGAACTCTCTTTCCTTAATGGGAGAGACAGACTCCAGGGCAGGGATGTCTTCGCGGTGTTGAATCTGTAGGCTGAGGTGCCTCGCCCTTCATTGATTTCCCTCAGGGAAAAAAACTGCAGTAAAACTCCAGCATCGCTAATAAGTATAGCCCATACCCGCTATGCCGTGGATCGCGACATTCGTGACCCTCGCGGTTCCATCTGCTACAGGGATCCTCGCGTACGAGGTTGTGAGTTTCAGTTCCACCGACGCGAATGCCTGTCCCAGGAATGAGAATCGTTCTTCGAGCCCCGCTTGTGCGGTGACGCCGCTGAGGTGGTATCCGTGAATTCCACCTTTGTCCGCATACTCCCTGCCCCGAACGATGGTCTCCGGATGCGTTACAACGAAACCGGCGCCCACTCTATAGACCAGGCTGTTTTTCCTCCATGCCGAATTGATGGTAGTCATATTGAAACCGTGTGAGATTGCGAACTCCTGTATCTCATCAGGTTTGTTCGAAAGGAAGAGTTTGTGATGAAGGAAGTCTAACTCCCACGCGTGATTGTCTTCCCACCTCCCGATGCGCAGGTTGTAATAGTACGCGTGCGTGCTGAACGCCTTTGTGTCGTATCTGGCGGTGACCCGTATATCCTTCTCGTGGTCCTGGCTGACTGTCAGGGGAGTCGGCACGTTGTACGCGGAGCCGCTGCCAAGCTGGACGATCCATTCGGCGCGTGCGATGGGGCAACTCAGGATGATCAGAGACCATATCAGCAGAAATAATCTTATCACGGCATCTCCTTGTGGCGGTGGAGTGATGACCTGCACGCCAACATCATATTGACGCGGCACTCTGCTCGATAATATTGTCGCGTAGACCAATCAGTCAAGGGAAATCTCCTTTGGACGTTCTCCACTTTTTCTCATGTATTGGGGCGCAAAGTGCCTTTCTCGCTTATTCACTGTCTCGCTACCATTACAACAGTTATAACAAATCCACTGAAAAAAAGGGGGGGAACCCCCGAAATCTCCTTCCCGCAATCGCTCGCGGCGGACACCGGGAGGAGGCCATAACCGGAAACTTCCAGGCGCTTGACGACGTACTGGATAGTATGCTTTGTTTGAGGGTCCTGCGGACCCCCACTACGACGATAGAGGAGAGGAGGCCTGAATGAGACTCGGAAGCAGCGTGGTAGTTCTCGTACTCGCAGTGTCTGCAATACCATCTCATGCTGAGGCGCTTATGGACGCCAGTGAAGTCCTTGCTAAATCGAAAGAAGCCGCGGGCGGTGCGGCATGGGATGACATAAGGAGTACTCACTCTCAGATGAAGATCATGACTGGTGGTCTCGAAGGGACGGCAGAGGGTTGGGACGATCTTATTACAGGCCGCTCCCTCAGTACGTACAAGCTGGGCCTCATGTCGGGAGGGGATGGCTTTGACGGTGAAATCGCCTGGACAAAGGATTCTTCGGGCCAGATACGACTGCGTGAGGGCGACGATGAGTACGAGGGTGCCATCAACGAGGCCTGCAGGATAGCGCACGCCTACTGGTATCCTGAGAGGTGGGGGGCGGAGATGGAATACGGGCGTCTGCAGGAGGAAGACGGGAATAGATTTCATGTCATCACGATAAGGCCGGAAGGGGGTCGTCCGTTTGAACTCTGGATTGACGCCGACAGCTATCTCGTAAGCCGCACGGTCGAGCGCAACGCTATCGAAACCCGCACGCTATTCTTATCTGACTATCGGCGTTCTGGTGGCGTCCTCTATCCATTTGCGTCGCGGTCCACGAACGGCGAGACCCGTTATGATGTGGTCTCGGAGGTCGAGTCACTGGAATTCAACGAGCCCCTCAATGAAGATCTCTTCGCGATGCCTGCTGCACCTCCGCCGGACTATACTTTTTCTGACGACAGGACCTCCGTGACAATCCCCTTCAAGCTCCTGAACAACCATATTTACGTCAACGTTACGCTCAACGGCAGGGGGCCCTATCTGGTTATATGCGACACCGGGGGGGCGAACATCGTCACCCCGGCACTTGCCGGTGAGCTGGGACTGAAGCCGGAGGGGCGGCTGCAGGGGAGGGGAGCGGGTGAGAAGTCTGAAGACATAAGCATGGTCAAGATCGAGTCTCTGGGCGTGGGGGACGTGACATTGCGAAATCAGGTGTTCCTTGTCTTTCCTCTCGAGCCGTTCTCGAATGTGGAAGGCGTCCACCAGTCAGGTCTCATAGGCTACGAGGTGTTCAAGAGATTCGTCGTGAAGGTCGATTACGAGGACAAGCTGCTGACCATGACTCTCCCCGGGGCCTTCTCGTACGAAGGGAACGGGACGGTGGTCCCTTTCCAGTTCAACGGCCGGATCCCTCAGGTCGAGGGCTCGATCGATGGAATCAGCGGCATGTTCGACATCGATACGGGAGCCAGGTCCTCCCTGCACCTGATGAGGCCATTTGTCGAGAAGAACGATCTGGTCGCTCTATACAAGCCGGACGTGGAAGCGGTCACCGGGTGGGGAGTGGGAGGAGCCGTACGAGGCATGGTCACGAGATCGAAGGGCCTTAAGCTCGGGGGAGTTGAGTTCGCCGACCCCGTCACAGAACTTTCGCTCCAGATGGGAGGCGCGTTCACCAACACATACGTGGCGGGCAATGTAGGCACAAAGCTCCTCAAACGATACAACATAACCTTCGATTATGACCGAAAGCAGATGATTTTCGAAAAGAATAGCAACACCGGGGATCCGGACGTCTACGACAGGTCCGGGATGTGGCTGAGTGTGGATGGATCAGTCTTCAGGGTTATCGACATCACGTCCGGTGGGCCGGCCTCCGATGCTGGTCTTGAGATAGGCGACGACATACTGTCGGTAGACGGCGTAAGCGCCGGGGAGATGTCACTACCGTCACTCCGCGAACAATTCGTTACCGACCCGCCAGGCACTGAAATCATGCTAAGGGTGCGAAGCGGGAAGGAGGAGAGTCAGGTTACACTGACGCTGGAAGACCTTGTGTAGAGATTGGTTCAGGGAAGAATGCATGTCACGGCAGGCGGAGCGGAAGACATAGTCTTCATCTGTTTTGCGCGTTTATCCCCGCATCAACGCCCTCGCGTGCCAGATGATCGCCGGCCCCTTTCTTGAGAACCTCTCCCGGATATGCGTGGCCCCTGGCATTCAGGTCGCCGTCGGTTACAAAGTAGAATTCCTTCATTTGTCGGGGGATCAGCTCGCAAAGATCAACATAATCGACGAGGTTGAATGTGGGTTTATTGAATCCCTCATGCCGCTTGAAGGCAGAGAGACTTCTCGAGAGGTCCTGGATCTGCTGTGGAGATGATAGTATCGATTGTCTGACATTGTCAAGTGGGCCCTGGTCGAGCTATCTTATGAAGCTCTGCCACATCGGCGCCGGGGTTGAACCTCAGATGGTCCAGGACCTCGGTCATCCCCTTGATGAATGTCCGGACTGAGGAGCCGAAGAAAGGTTCCATGAGATGGAGTAGATCGCTCTCCTGGAATCGACCCTTGAACCTGAAGTTGAATGTCTCACAGTAGCACCTCACGAATCGGCGAAAGATCTTCCTGAGATCATCCCTCTTCAAGTCATCCAGGTGGAGGAGAGGAGTGGAATCCCTCCACCGGAAAAAGAGGTCGGTCAGGCTGCCTGGTGTAAGCGAGAAGACGACCTTGAGGAAGGAAGAGATCTGGAATATGTAGGGGACAGGGTGATGGCCCGAATATATGAGCCCCGATTCGCTGCCCCGTGTGACTCCCCCTGAGCGCTCGACTTCTTCGCCGAGCAGTAAATGATCGTCATTGGCGACCATGGAGAGTCCCTTGAAGAAGTTGAGTCCCCGGGCGTACTGATAGCTGTAGAAGAGGGAGGATGTGGTCTCCGCCTCGTCGAGCAGGATAATGAATCCCTTGAGTCCCAGGATGCCTGAGGCCGCGAGACCAAGTCCACTGAGGATGTTGCAATATATATTTGCCGTCGTCGTGAAGTCATAAAGCGAGCCGAGAGATCCCCTGACTCCGCTCCTTGCTTCGAGCCATTCCCAGTCCCTCTCCCTCATTTTCCCCTGTTGAATCTTTCTCAGGACGGGGCCAAGGTAGATATGTCCGTCGAGGATACCGCTCGATGGTTTCCCGGCCGCGTGCTGCAGAAAATCCCTGAAATCCAGCATCCTGCCTTCATGCCGGGCCTTGAGCCCCTGTACGACCTTGCGGTATGTCCTCTTCGGAAACGCCGCCGATGCCTCTGAAGGGTCGAAGCCAGCGTAGGCGACCGCGTATCCCATCTCCAGGGCCTTCTCCCGCAGGTAGAGAAGCAGGTGACTCTTGCCGCTCCCATACGCGCCTTCGAGGATCATTATCCCCTCGCTCTCCATGTCGAGCCATTTCTCGATGTAGGAGACCTCTTTCTCCCGTCCCACTGTCCACTCGGTGACGAGTCGTTGCGGAACGATGCCGAGACGGAAAGATTCGGCCAGCAGCCTTCCATCATGCGCGACGCCCTCGCATCTCGTGACCGTCGACACTATCGGCCTTCCCGTATCAGTTGCCTCGCCCAGTCCGGCCCGGGCTTGATTGAAGGGTCATTTCTGAGAGAGTGGAAGGCCCGAATGGCTGCCTGGACGAAGAGGCGCTTGTAGCCGATATCACCAAAGCGTTCCTCGAGGGCCGCGCTCGCGAGATGCCGGTTCGTTTCCTCGACGGTCGCCTGCGGGACATCTGACGGGAAAGCGATGACGTAGATCCGGTACAGCTTTCTGCCTATATCTTCAAGGAGACCCGAGGCCTCTACCTCGAGATTGTCCAGATATATCTTCACGCCGCTCGGGTTGTAGAGGTCGAACACGGTCGCGATTCTCTGTTTCAATGCCTCGTAGACCGCGCTTCTCCCCTCGAAGAGCGCCTCGTTAGGTACCGCGTAGAAGATCATCACTCCGGGGAAGTTTGCGTGGCCGCACTGGTCGATTATCTCGCGGAGGTTGGAGAGGAGGAGGTCCCTCTGCTTCGACGTGAGACTCGGTACCTGTTCCGCCTCGTCGAAGAGTATGACGAGGCCGTTGTAACGGAGGTTCATGACCCATTGCGTGAGCGAACGTATCATCGAGAAGGCCTGGGCCCTTCTGACGGGTTCGAGGATGCCATAGCTCCTGTGCGTGTGGCGGTCGTATCCGCTTGCGGTCAGCCACTGAAGGATGTTCCGGTAGTCTTCTTTCCTCTTGTCGAAAAGTGCTTTCATTGCCCCTTCTATGGCGCGGAGGAAGTTGATGTTCTCTATTCCCGTCAGACTCTTCTCTATTCGCTCTTCGAATGCCTCAGCCATCGCAGGACCATGTCCATCGGACACGGAAGAAAGGCCTTCGGTGAACAATCTGTGCTGCTCTCTCAGGAAGAGGTCGAGACCTTTACTGACTCCTCCTGCCACCTCACCGGGGCCGACGGGCAGCATGAGGTTGTCGACGATAGACTTGTACACCATTTCCAGCTTGTGAAAAGGGGATTCATCGGGGCTGAGAGGACAATAGGACACAAGGTAGTTATATCTCCAGGCGAGTTCCCTGACGCAGTAAAGCGAATGCGTTTTGCCACCGCCGAAAGCTCCGACCACCATCTTGAATGAAGCCCCGCCGTCCTTTATGTACGTGGAGAAATAATCCTCTTCGAGAACCGAGAGGTAATCATCCAGCCCTGAAGTGAACAAGTTGAGCCCCCACTCGGGTGGTTGGCCGGATGAACCCACTACTTCGATGATTCTCCGCGCAGCGATCGCATCGATCTGCGTCATCTCGCTGCCCGTCGGAACGCGAGTGTCGAGAAGTGTGTACCCTTGATATCCCCCGGTCCCCGGGGTACCCACAAGTGCGATCCCTGGAGTCGCGTCTGTTCCATCGAGGCTACCATCATGTGCAGCTCCTCACCGTTGACAGAGCGGATCCTGGTGCGGGAGAGATCATAGGCGAAGTGTATTCTCCCATAGCTCGAGAAGGATTCCCTGACCGGATCGAGCATGAATTTCTTATCCTGCCTGAGGATCGCCGTCTGAAGAATAACGTCGGATATGGGAATCGCGCTCCCGTGCTCGACATTGAGGAGCAGAGCGGCGTTCCTGTAAGCCTTGAGCAGGAGCCCGACATGTTCCTTCTCATCGAATCCTGAGCCCTTCAGCCATCCGTAAATGGAGAGGATAGCCTCAGTGATCTCCTCAGCGTCTATACGGACCTGCTTGATCTTCTCTATCCGGGGGCCGAAATACAGGTTCACCTTCCCCCCTGACTCGAAGATGAACTCGAGTGTCAGTACACCACACGAGAGGAGTGGAAGGTTCCCTTCGAGACCGAGGCCATTCTCTTCAAGCCCTCTCGCGAGGGAGGCTGTGACAGCCGTTTTCGCGTTCCGCAAGGCGTCTTCAGCCCGCTTCGAGACGCCGGTGGACAGCCCGCGAAGAAGGGGGGCCAGCTCGCCGATCTCGGCGAGATCCTTGCTGATCCTGTCCAGATCCTTCAGCTTCTCGATAAGTGTAAAGGCGCTCTTATCCGGTTCAGCATTGCATTTCCTGATTTCTTTGAGAAGCGGCCCGATACGATTAAGGCGGTCTCTTCCTTTCCTGATTCGCGACTCTATCTCAGGAAAGGAGTCTTTTTCGTCGTCTCTCATGAAAGTCCTCTGGCCAATCAGGATCTACACGCAACAGGGCTTCAACCGAAAGGAATCTGCGGGTCGGCCTGAAGGGATTTCCCACAAAATGGAAGATAGCCCTCTCGCGGAGGATTGTCAACATCCCGGCAAACCTCACGCCTCGATACATGAGAAAAACCGGGGAAACTCCATGTTAACCCGCCCGGTTGACTTTGGGCGCTGTGAGCAATAGATTTCCAGCTTGGTATAAGGATTCGAAAGTCTTCATAAGAAGGGATTCCTGTAATGACAATAGAAGCGGAAAACGACCAGGTCAGTGTAGAACTTCCCGACGGCTCCTCGATGAAGCTGACCAGGGGAGCAACCCCCGCGGACATTGCCACGCGGATAGGACCCAGGCTGGCCAGAGAAGCCATCGCCGCGCGTATGAACGAAAAGATGATAGATATGAGTCATCCTGTTCTGGAGGATTGTTCCCTGAGCATCATCACGCCGAAGAGTCCGGAGGCTCTTGATCTGTTGCGTCACAGCGCTTCTCACGTGATGGCCTATGCGGTCACGTCGCTGTTTCCGGGGACGAAAGTGACCATCGGTCCGTCGGTGGAAGACGGTTTCTATTATGATTTTGATGCACCGGAGCCCTTTACTCCGGATGACCTGGAGGCGATAGAGGTCCGGATGCGAGAAATCATAGCGAGTGATTACGCGTTTCTCCGGCAGGTGCGGCCGAGAGAGGAGGCTATAGCTTTCTTCAAGGAGCGGGAAGAGGAGTACAAGGTCGAGCTTGTCGAGGAAATCCCCCCCGGTGAGCCTGTGTCCTTATATGTATGCGGTGAGTTTACGGATTTGTGTGCTGGTCCGCACCTGCCATCTACCGGCAGGATAAAGGCCTTCAAATTGACTTCCATAGCCGGGGCTTACTGGCGTGGGGACGAGAAGAATGCGATGCTGCAGAGGATTTACGGGACGGCATTTTTTGATCGCAAGGAGTTGGCGGAGTATCTGACACGGATTGAAGAGGCGAAGAGGAGGGACCATCGTGTCCTGGGAAAACGTCTCGACCTGTTCAGCATACAGGAGGAGGCCGGACCCGGTCTTGTGTTCTGGCACCCCCGGGGAGCAGTGATTCGCAATATTATAGAGGACTTCTGGAAAAAGGAACATTATCGAAGAGGCTACCAGCTGGTCTATTCGCCACATGTGGCCAGGAGCAACCTCTGGCAGATTAGTGGGCATCTCGATTTCTACAAGGATAACATGTTCCCTCCCATGGAGTTCGAAGAAGGCGACTATATCCTCAAGCCGATGAATTGTCCCTTTCACATCCTCATCTTCAAGGATGGTATGAAGAGCTATCGTGACCTGCCGCTTCGCTGGGCCGAACTGGGCACGGTTTACCGTTTTGAGCGGTCCGGCACGCTCCACGGGACCAAACGTGTCCGGGGGTTCACACAGGATGACGCGCATATTTTCTGCCGCCCGGATCAACTGAAGGAAGAAATAGAGGGTCTGATAGACTTCACGCTCTTTTTTCTCAGGGCATTCGGTTTCGATGAATACAGGGTCTATCTGAGTACGCGTCCGGAGAAATATGTGGGTTCCGACGAGAACTGGGAGATGGCAACCGAAACACTCAAGGCAGCGTTGGTGAGCAGCGGACTCGCTTTTGAAATCGACCCGGGCGAGGGTGTGTTTTATGGTCCCAAGATAGATATCAAGATCCGTGACGCGCTCCATCGTATCTGGCAGTGCACTACTATCCAGGTGGACTACAATCTCCCGCAGAAGTTCGACATTCGTTACATCGGACAGGATGGAGAGTCTCACCAGCCGATTATGATCCACAGGGCGCTACTCGGCTCCATTGAACGGTTTTTCGGTGTTCTGATAGAGCACTATGGAGGAGACTTTCCGCTGTGGATCAGTCCGGTTCAGGTGAAGATCCTTCCGGTAACTGACGCTCAACAGGGCTACGCGAGTGGAATTGCGGACAGGCTGCAGGAGAATGGGTTCCGAGTGGAGATAGACAGCAGGAGCGAGAAGATAGGCCTCAAGATTCGTGACGCCGAACTTCAGAAAACCCCGTGCATGTTGATTGTCGGAGCGAAGGAAGTTGAAGCCGGTACGGTCTCGGTCAGGAGGAGAGGGAAGGGTGACCTGGGAGTCAGATCGATAGATGAGCTCATCGGCGATCTCTCCAGGGAAGTCGCCGACAAGGGTCTGTGACCCGGAACGAGTGAGAATGAAACACCCTGGAGAGATGAAACGGGTTGGATGAATGCTTCCGTGAGTAGAAAATGTACTCTTGTCGAGCGGAGAGATCTGGAGAGCCCGGGAAGCGCCGGGCTTATAAAACGATTGACATAAATGGCGTATTGCACTATATGTTAATGTAGTTGTGCCAGGAATTCTCACCGAGTCTGAAGAAGGGGCTGGAAAGCCGCTCACCTGGTTGGTCTATTTGTGTACTGGCGGGTTGACAATCATACCGGGATTCTTACCCCTGTATAATTTACAGTGTCAATCAGTGTGGCCCGCACCCGCAGTAGTGGGTTTGTAACCATCACCCGTATCAGGAGGCGTAAGATTCACAAAAGAGTCAGGGTAAACAACCAGATCCGCATCTCGCCTGTCCGAGTGGTTGGCTCGGATGGTGAACAGGTAGGAGTTGTGCCGACCGAGAGCGCCATACAGATGGCAGAGGAAGAGGGGTTGGACCTTGTAGAGGTTGCTCCCCAGGCGAGCCCGCCGGTCTGTCGTATCATGGATTATGGGAAATACAAGTATGAGGAGAGTCAAAAGGCGAAGAAGGCAAAGAAAAAGCAGCACATAATCCAGGTAAAGGAAATAAAGCTCAGGCCCAAGATCGAGCCTCACGATTTTGAGTTCAAGGTTAGACACGCGATAAACTTCCTGTCGAAGAACAACAAGGTGAAGGTGACTCTGATGTTCAGGGGAAGGGAGATCGCCCATGCCGATCGTGCGTTTGCCTTGATGAATCGCTTTGTCGAGAGTATCGAAGAAGATGGCGTAGTCGAGTCGCCCGTCAAGAAGGAGGGACGGAACCTCGTCATGGTGCTGGGCCCGAGATCTAAAAAACAGTCTGAATCGTAGAACTAGGTGCAATATAGCGTATTGCATAGTTTTATTAATGTAATGCAGGAGGTGTTGGCAAGGTGCCCAAAATGAAGACAAATAGAGGTGCGGCGAAGAGGTTCAAGATGACGGCGACCGGCAAGATAAAGAGGTTGAGCTCTCATCATGGCCACATCCTCACAAAGAAGAACAGCAAGAGAAAGAGACAGCTGAGAAAGGGAAAACTTGTCGAAGGAAGCGATATGAAGAGAGTCAGGAGGATGTTGAACACGTAGACGTACACGGCGTTGAGGAGTGCGGCTCCTCGATGATCGGCGCAGAACACGGATTACGAATATATAAGATGAAGGAGGTTGGTAAATGCCCAGGATAACAAGTGGGCCGGCCGCTCACAGGAGAAAAAGAAAAGTTCTCAAGGCGGCCAAAGGCTATCGCGGTGGCCGCAGCAAGCTCTACAGGACGGCGAAGGAAAGTGTCAACCGGGCCATGGTGTTTGCCTACAGGGACAGGAAGAGGAGAAAGAGAGACTTCAGAAGGCTCTGGATCATCCGGATAAACGCCGCGGCGAGACAGAACGGGCTTTCTTACAACAGGTTGATCGATGGGCTTCAGAAGGCCCAGGTGGAGATCAACAGGAAGGTTCTCGCTGACCTGGCCTTGAGCCATCCGGAGGAATTCACGTATCTGGCGGAAATCGCCAAGGAGAGCCTCAAATCGTGATGCAGCAGGACTGCATCGAGTACCTCGACAAACTCGAGGCGGACGCCCTCCGGAAGATAGAAAAAGCTGCTGGCCGGGAGGCGCTGGAGGAGTTGCGCGTTGATCTTCTCGGTCGCAAGGGGAGACTGAGTGAATTCATGAGGCGTCTCCGGGAGCTTCCCCCCGGGGAAAGACCCGGTGCCGGGGAAAAGGCCAACACTATTAAGGGAAGGCTGAGCGATGTTCTCACATCGAAGATCGACTCTCTTTCAGATTCATCACTCGCACGAAGGCTTGAAGAGGAGGAGGTGGACACGACACTTCCGGGTGTCCAGCCCTGGGCCGGTAGTCTTCACCCCATCAGCCTTGTCCTCAAGGATATCGTAAACGTATTTCACGGCATGGGATTTTCAGTAGCCCGGGGACCTGAAACAGAGCTGGACTATTATAATTTCGAAGCACTCAATGTTCCAAAGGATCATCCTGCGAGAGACATGCAGGACACGTTCTATCTATCGGATGATGTGGTGATGAGAACACATACTTCTCCCGTCCAGATCCGGGTGATGGAGAAGAGCCGACCACCTCTGCGAATCATAGTCCCGGGCAGGGTTTTCAGGTGTGATTCGCCCGACGCATCACATAGCCCCACATTCCATCAGGTTGAGGGGCTGTACGTGGACAGGGACGTTACATTTCCTCAACTCAAGGGGTGTCTCGATTCCTTCGCGAAGAACATATTCGGGCCCGAGGTTAGTACGCGTTTCAGGCCCAGTTTTTTCCCGTTTACCGAGCCGAGTGCCGAAGTTGATATTTCCTGTCTGTTCTGCGGGGGTTCCGGTTGCAGGGTTTGCAAGAGGACGGGGTGGCTGGAAGTCCTCGGCGCGGGCATGGTGAATCCTGCGGTGTTCAACGCAGTAGGTTACGATCCGGAGTCCTTTACCGGTTTCGCCTTTGGGCTTGGCGTTGAACGGATCGCGATGCTCAAGTATGGAATCAATGATATCAGAATGTTCTACGAAAACGATATTCGGTTTCTATCTCAGTTCAGATAAAGGAGTTGCGCGTGAAGGTCAGTTTGAGCTGGCTGCGTGAATTCATAGATATTTCAATCGATATTCCCGAACTCGCTGATCGCCTGACGATGCAGGGCCTGGCGGTAGAGGAAATAGAGCATATTCTTCCTGACATCCGAGGGGTGATCACCGCCAGAGTAACGGAGGTCAAGAAGCATCCGAACGCCGACCGGCTATCCCTCTGCATGGTGGACACAGGCGAGGGCTCCCCGCTCAAGGTAGTCTGTGGCGCATCAAATGTCGAGGAGGGAGGCCTCTATCCGTTCGCTCCAACTGGGACACGCCTGCCGGGTGGAATGGAGATAAGAGAAGCCGAAATCAGAGGAGAATTATCGAGCGGCATGCTCTGTTCGGGAAAGGAGCTGGAGATCGGAGTCGACGGTGAAGGGATCCTCAGGCTTGACGACGCGTTACCCATCGGGGCCGACCTTGTGTCTGAACTGGGCCTTGAAGATTATATCCTCGACATCGATGTCACAGCCAACAGGTTTGATCTTCTCTCTCATCTCGGTATTGCGAGGGAGATAGGATCGATTACGGGAAATCACATCAGACTGCCCGATCACGCTGTGACATGGGGCGTAGAGAACGCTGGTGGAGAGGTGTCCGTCGATCTCCTTGATCGAGAGGCCTGCCCGCGGTACATGGCGTGTGTCATCAAAGGCGTAAAGGTTACTTCTTCGCCGTTCAGGCTGGCGAGGAGACTGGAAACGCTGGGCCTGCGAACAGTAAACAATGTAGTGGATGTCTCAAACTATGTGCTTATGGAGCTTGGCCACCCTCTGCACACATTCGACTCGAATCTGTTGAAGGACGACAGGATAGTGGTAAGACGCGCCTCGGAGAGGGAAACCATAGAGACGCTCGACGGTGAAAAGAGGGAACTCGGGCCGGAGGACCTGGTCATCGCGGATCTGGAGAAACCGGTCGCCATTGCCGGAGTCATGGGTGGTCTCGATACGGAGGTGACAGACTCCACGACCGATGTTTTCGTCGAGTGCGCTCACTTCAACCCCGTCTTGATTCGAAGGACTTCGAGAAGGCTGGCGCTTCAATCACAGGCATCCTTCAGATTCGAAAGGTGGGTCGACCCTAATTCACTATCTTTCGCCCTCGACAGGGCGGTTTTTCTGCTCCAGGCGCACGCGGGAGGGGTAGTCTCGTCTGGTCGCATAGATGAGTATCCTGAAGAGGTAAAGCGGAAGACAGTCTGCTTAAGACCGGCCAGAGCTGATAAACTGCTGGGCACGTCTATCGATGCGCGGGAGATGGCAGGGCTCCTCGAGGGTATCGATCTGCCTGTTAATGAAAACGAGGGAGAGATCGAAGTCGACGTCCCGACATTCAGACAGGATCTGACAGAGGAGGTCGATCTTATAGAAGAGATTGCGAGACTGGTTGGATACGACAGGTTTGATATTCCCGAAGAGACGGGGTCTCGAATCGCTGCGGGGGCCGACAAAAGGAGTCAGCGGATGGAGCAGATGAAAATGCTCCTGGCAGGACAGGGATTTCGTGAGGTCTACACTGCGTCCTTCCTGAACGCAGAAGAAATGGCTCTCCTTTTCCCCGGAATTGACACATCGACTCTCTGGTCCGTCCGGAATCCAATATCGAGCAACACAGGTATCCTCAGGCATTCTCTTTTGCCGGGTCTTATTCAGGTATTGAAACTCAACGCCAACCGGAACAACCCGGATCTCAGAATTTTTGAGTCGGGAACAGTGTTCAATCCTATGTCGACCGGAGAGCAGAAACCACAGGAATCTACGTCTGTGGCCGGGTTGATATCGGGAGGAAAATCACCCGTTCACTGGACGAACAGTTCCCCTGAATCGTATGATTTTTTCGACCTGAAGGGGATGGTTGAGTTTCTCTTCAAGGAAATGGGCACCCCGGATGTTCTGTGTACCAACGCGAACAGGATGCCTTTTCATCCAGGACGATGTTCATCTGTCACGGTCAGCGGAGTGGAGGTGGGTTGTCTCGGCGAACTTCATCCGTCGGTTTGCAGGGCTCTTGATCTGCGAGATGTCCCCTTTCTGTTCGAGCTTGACACACTCTGTTTTGAGGCAACCAACGGGAAGCGAACGTATATTGAAGTGTCTTCATTCCCATCCGTAAAAAGGGATCTTTCTCTTCTTGTCCCGAACAAGGTTACTCACCATGATCTGGAGACGGTGATCAGGGATGTCTGCGGGGACTTGCTCGAGGAACTGACCCTCTATGACGTTTACTCGGGGCGCCAGGTGCCCGATGGCAGCGAAGCACTGACTTTCGCGCTCGTTCTCAGGTCGCGTAAAAGGACATTGAACGACAGGGAAATCGAAGTGTTAATGGGAAAAGTGATGAAACGGATTGAAAAGGAACTGGGCGTAACCCTGAGACCCATGGAAGGCAAGTAGGGAGGAAATGGACAGGAGGCGGGAAATCCAGAGAGAATCAGGAGACAACAGGAAAAAAAAGGCCATCCTTGATCAACTGGAGGGTGAGGTGGAGAGAGTTGTGGATGAACTGCTGCGATCCAGGGAGGAAGCGGCCAGGTTGAGAGCGAGGTTGGAGAAGGCTGAAGAAGCAGGGTTAACGGAAGGAAGTAGCGGGGAATTAGTGGTGTTGAGAGAAGAAAACGGTGAACTGCGAGTCAAACTGGAAAAGATCGCGGTCAAGGCGAAGGAGATGTTGAAAAGGCTGGATGTGATCGAGGGAGGGTAGACTGGAGTCAGATGATGCCGGCACCGGTAACGCTTGCATCAGCAAATTCCGTCGTTGGTTTGGATTTCAGCATGACCACACGCTTGAGGGAAAATGGACAGAGAAGCCGAAAACAGTACGAGGGTTAGTATTTATGGGGAAGAGTTGGGAATCAGGAGCAGTGCTTCTCCTGAGTACACACGGCGGGTTGCCGCTTTTGTGGACAAGGTCATGAAGCAGGTTGCAAAGGCTACGAAGCTGACCGATGTCCACAGAATAGCTATACTCGCGGCGATGTCCATTACAGATGAATATTTCCAGGCAGTCAGCAAGGGGAATGAGAGCAGTGAAGGCTGGGAGGAACGGGTGGAGACGATGATACAGAAGCTGCGGAAAGTCGGAGAAGAAGCAGATGAAGCGGGGGATTGAACAATTTCCTTGTCTGAGAGCGGAAAATCTGTTATACTGATAGTAGAAATCCCTGCACTGTGCGTGGGGAAAAGCGAAATTTTGAACCAACACTAGCTGACCGGGAATCTGTCACTGTTGTTTGATTACACGCCCGTACGGCGGGAAGTAAGAGACCAGCGGGGAGATACCCACCCTATATGCGTCAGGTTCAAAAAATCCCTTTTCTCTCGCCTGTTGCGGGGATTTTTATTCGTATCTACTTGAATTTGGAGAAAACAATATGTTCGGATACCCCATTCCAATAATCATTGCATCGGCTGCCCTGGGAGTGCTGGGTTTTATCTCAGGGTTTGTCCTGCGAAAGAAGGTTGCGGCGAAGGCCATCAGAGAGGCCGAGAAAGAAGCAGAAAGCGTCCTTCGCGATGCCAGGCGAGAAGGGGAAAATATCAAGAAGACAGCCGTCATTGAGATGAAGGAGAAGCTTTACAAGGCGAAGGTCAAGGTCGAGGAGGAGTTTACCGCCAGGCGAAAGGAAATAGAGGAGCTGGAGTGGAAGTTCAAGGACCAGGAATCCACGTTCAACAGAAAACTTGACCTGATCAACAAGAAGGAGCACGAACTCAAGAAGATGAGCGAGGAATCGCTTGTCCGGGAAAAGGCTGTTAGATCGAAGGAGTCGCGTCTGGAGCAGGTGATTCAGGAACAGAACAGGAAGCTGGAGAGAATAGCCGGTCTGAGCGCCGTCGAAGCAAAGAAGGAACTGATCGCGAACCTTGAAGAAGAAGCGAGACGGGTAGCCGCGCAGACGTTGAAGGAGATCAAGGAGAGGGCAAAGAGAGAGGCGGACAAGGAGGCTAAGAAGATTATTGTCGACGCGATCCAGAGATGTGCTGCGGATCAGGTCGTTGAGTCGACTGTGTCGGTGGTCTCTCTTCCAAATGATGAGATGAAGGGGCGAATTATTGGAAGAGAGGGGAGAAACATCCGTTCCTTTGAAATGGCGACAGGCGTCAATGTGATCATTGATGATACTCCTGAGGCCGTAATCCTCTCGGCGTTCGATCCGGTTCGCAGGGAAACCGCAAGGATTGCCCTCGAGAAGCTTGTGTCCGACGGGAGGATTCACCCTGGACGGATAGAGGATGTCGTTAAGAAGGCACAGAAGGAGATAAAGGAGATCATTCAGCAGATCGGCGAAGAGGCTGTTTACGAGATCGGCATCAATAAGCTCCATCCCGATCTCATTCATCTGATAGGTCGCTTGAAATACCGGACCAGCTATGGCCAGAATGTGCTCCAGCATCTGAAGGAATCGGCAATCATAGCAGGCCTCA
Organism: uncultured Gemmatimonadota bacterium; assembly: GCA_964577985.1. Lineage (GTDB taxonomy): Bacteria > Gemmatimonadota > CAZMKB01 > CAZMKB01 > CAZNLH01 > CAZOAR01. The sequence goes on from CAZOAR010000010.1 coordinate 31,427, forward strand.
TGGCCACGGAACTTCACCTTGATGAAAGGCTCGCCAAACGCGCCGCGATCCTGCACGATATCGGGAAGTCGATGACGCATGAAAGCGAAGGGACACATGTCCAGCTTGGTGCGGATCTGGCGAAGAAGTACAAGGAAGACCCCATCATTGTCAATGCTATAGAGGCCCACCATGATGATGTTGAGCATAAATCAGTTATCGCGATCCTCGTCCAGGCCGCTGACGCCCTCTCGGGAGCCAGGCCAGGGGCCAGACGCGAGACGTTCGAGACTTACATTCGCCGACTCGAAAAACTCGAGGAGCTTGCGGATTCGTTTGATGGTGTTCAGAAATCGTATGCCATACAGGCAGGTCGAGAGATCCGGGTCATCGTGGAGCCGGATCAGGTAGATGATGCCAACACCGATCATCTTTCCAATGAGATCGCAAGAAAGATCGAGGGAGAGCTGGAGTACCCCGGCCACATCAAGGTGTCTGTCATAAGGGAAACAAGGTCGGTTGATTACGCGAAGTGAGGAGAGAAGAAGAGAGTGAAGATATTCTTCATAGGTGATATAATTGGGAAACCGGGTCGTTACTACATTAAGGAAACGTTGCCGACGTTTCTCAAGGAGCATGAAATTGATTGCTGCCTCGCGAACGCGGAGAATTGTTCTGGAGGATTCGGTCTGACCAGGGAGTCTTCCGAGGAGCTCTTCCGGAGCGGTGTGAATGTCCTGACATCCGGAAATCACATCTGGGATCGCAAGGTAATCATGTCGTTTATTGACCAGGAGACTCGATTGCTGAGGCCCCTGAACTATCCGCCCGGGACCCCCGGGAAAGGTGATCTCATATTTGAGGCGGGTAATGGTGTGCCTGTAGGTGTGGTCAACCTGCAGGGGAGAGTGTTTATGGCACCTATAGACTGCCCCTTTCGTGCCGTTGAGTCGAACCTGGACAGGATCAGGCGGGAAGCGAGAATCGTGCTTGTAGACTTTCACGCGGAGGCCACTGCGGAGAAGATTGCCATGGGCTGGTTCCTCGCCGGAAAGGTCACTGGTGTCGTGGGAACACACACGCATGTTCAAACGGCGGATGAGCGAGTCCTCGAGGGGGGCACGGCCTATATAACCGATGTGGGAATGACCGGCTCTATTGCGGGTGTTATCGGGATGAGAAAACAGGAAGCCATACAGAAACTTGTGACTCAGTTACCAAAACGTTTTACACCAGACGCGGGAGATGTCAAGATGATGGGGGTCGTCCTGGATGTCGACGAGAACACGGGGAAAGCCATCTCCATCACCCGCATCTCGACTTAGCGAACAATGTTCAAGATTTTTCTGTCATGCTGCAGGCGGATGACGGGCTGTTATCCGGCGCAGGAAATGGAGGCGGCCTGATGGGGGCTCAGATCATAAACGGCAAGGAGATCGCCGCTATCGTAAGGGCGGAGGTCAGGGAGGATGTAGAAAGGCTGAAGAAGAACGGTCGCAGGCCAGGACTGGCATTTATCATTGTGGGCGACAACCCGGCATCCAGGGTGTATGTCAGGATGAAGAACAGGGCGTGCGAAGAGCTTGGGATAGACTCGATTACACACGAATTGCCCGGTGACATCATCGAGGAAGAGCTCGTCGGTATTATCTCTGATTTGAACGCGGATTCGGGTGTTGATGGGATCCTGGTCCAACTTCCTCTGCCCTCGCAGATAAGGGAGTCCGTCATAATCTCATCCATAGACCCCGCGAAGGACGTGGATGGTTTTCATCCTGTTAACATGGGGAGGCTGGCAGGGGGAGGGGTGGTTCTCAAGCCCTGTACGCCATACGGTATCCAGGTCCTTCTCGAGAGAAGCGACATCTCCGTAGAGGGAAAGCACGTGGTCATTGTCGGCAGAAGCAACATCGTGGGGAAACCCCTTGCCAATCTCCTCCTCCTGAAGGAAAAAGGCGCGAACGCAACTGTCACGGTCTGTCACTCCGCCACAACGGATATCTCGTATTTCACCAGAATGGCAGATATACTCGTGGTCGCAATAGGACGGCCCGAGTATGTGCGAGGAGACATGGTGAAGAAAGGCGCGGTTATTGTAGATGTGGGGGTGAACAGGGTGGACGACGCCTCGGCGGAGAAGGGCTACAGGCTTGTTGGAGACGTCGACTTTGAAGAGGCAGTGGAAGTCGCCGGCGCGATTACACCAGTTCCCGGTGGCGTAGGACCGATGACCATCGCCATGTTGATGAAGAATACTGTTACTGCCGCGAGCGCTGATGCAGGATGTGTTCTGTGATGATCGAGGAAAAGGACGGCCCGGTAATCTATCGGGTCAGCGAATTGACAAGTCTGATGAAGGAGATGCTTGAAGAAGAGTATCCTTCCGTCTGGGTGGAGGGCGAGATATCGAACCTGGTAACCGCCGCGTCCGGCCACGTCTACTTTTCCGTCAAGGATGAGAGGGCGCAGCTGCCCTCTGTCATGTTTCGAAGTGCCAGTTCCAGGCTTGTTTTCGAGCCGGAGAATGGGATGAAGGTGATTGCGAGGGGCAGGGTGTCCATCTATCCACCCTCCGGGAGATACCAGTTGATCGTTTCCGGGATGAAGCCCGCCGGTGTCGGGGTTCTTCATCTCGAATTCGAGGAATTGAAGCAGCGCCTCGATGGGGAGGGGCTCTTCGATGAAGCTCTCAAGAAACCCCTGCCTCCTTTCCCACACAGAATAGGGGTAATAACCTCCCCTCGAGGCGCCGCTGTCAGGGACATCATATCAATTATCGGAAGGAGGTTCCCCGTTGCTGAAATAGTTCTCTATCCCGTAAATGTTCAGGGGGAGGGAGCGTCTACGGAGATTTCGAGGGCGATTGAGGTGATGGACCGCCCGGAAGAATTGGATCTTCTAATCGTGGGAAGAGGTGGCGGATCCATCGAGGACCTCTGGGCCTTTAATGAGGAGAACGTGGCACGAGCGATAGTTGCCTCAAAATTGCCGGTGGTTTCGGCTGTGGGTCACGAAATTGATTTTACGATAGCGGACTTCGTATCCGATCTCAGGGCTCCCACGCCATCAGCCGCGGCGGAGCTTGTTGTTCCGGACATCATAATGCTTCTCTCCCGGTTGAATGGCTTATCCGCGAGCATGAGACGGGAGGTCAGGGCTATCCTGGACAGAATGGTAAGCAGGTTCAAGTTCCTCTCCTCCAGCCACGGATTGAGAAGGGTTCCGTTGATGATAGAGGACGCTTCTCAGCGGCTCGATCATTGTCAACTCGCGATGAGAAGAAATGTCCTCGACATATTCAGGGGCATGAGGAGGAGGCTGGAAGACGCGAGAGGAAGGCTTGACATTCTAAGCCCGGCAGCCACTCTCGGCAGGGGATACTCGATCGCATACAGGCTGCCGGAATGCGCGCTCCTGAGGAGCGCCTCTGAACTGTCGCGGGGAGACGCGGTTCGAGTCCGTCTTCACCGTGGAGAAGTGGATTGCGAAGTAACAAAAGTACACGTGCATGAATCGGGTAAGGCGGTGAGCAGAAAATGAGCGGGAAAGAAGAGAAGGCTGGAAGGACGTCCTCAAGCTTTGAAGATGAGTTGATGCGACTCGAAGAGATAGTGCGAGACCTCGAATCTGAGAAAGTGACGCTGGAAAAGGCGCTCCGCCTCTTTGAAGAGGGATCGAAGATTGCGAAGTCCGCCGAGAAGAAACTGAGAGCGAGCCAGGTAAAGGTGAGGGAGGTGCTTGGGGAGGAGGATGGAAAGCTCATAACGGAAGATTTTCTGCTGACGAAAGGCGAAGAAGAGCCCGATGGCGAAACCTGAAGGCAAGACCGAGCTTGGCGAGGTCATGAAGGCGGAGGGAGTCCGACTTGACGGCCTTGTGCGGCGCTGTTTCCCGGGCCGGGAGGATTCGGGTGACAGGGCAGGCAGAATGAAATATATAATGCTGTCCGGGGGGAAGAGGCTGCGACCATTGCTTGCTGTTCAGACATTTCGATCGGCCGGAGGAGAGGGTCGTAAGATATATCCGTTTGCCTTTCTCTGGGAGATTCTACACAACTTTTCTCTTGTGCATGACGATCTCCCTGTCATGGACGACGACAGCCACAGGAGGGGAAAACCGACGCTGCACACGTTGTACGGGATGAACGCCGCGCTCCTCACCGGCATCGATTTACTCTGTTATACATTTGAACTTGCGCTCGATGCTGCGGGGGAGTATGAACTCTCTCCCCCGATGATCGAGAAGGTTTTGAACATCCTTACCGAAGCCGCCGGCTTCGAGGGGATGATAAAGGGACAGATGATGGATCTGTACTGGGAAGGAAAGGATGCCGACGTGGGAACCGTCTCCACGATACACCGTTTGAAGACCGCCAGGATGATAGAAGGGCCGGTCGGCATGGGAGCGGTCCTGGCGGGTGTCACGGGGGAGAGGCTCGCAGCGGTTCGCGACTATGGGCTTCACCTGGGTCTCGCGTATCAGATCGCGGACGATCTCCTTGACTGTAGATCTGATTTTGAGAGGATGGGCAAGATGACGGGGCGCGACAAACTGCTGAAGAAGGCGACATTCCCTTCCCTGCTTGGCGAGCAGGAGTCGGAAGATCTGCTGAAGGACGAGATCATCAAGGCAAGAGAGGCTCTACTCCGGTCGGGCATGTGTAGTCTGTTCCTGGAGGGACTCCTTGACTTTATCCTCGAAAGGGGAACGGGGTGCGTGTCAGAGAATTGATTCGAGACGAACCATCCATGAAGGGCCCGAATGGGAGAAATACTTGATAAGATAAAGAGTCCCGCCGACATAAAGAGGTTGACGACGGAGGAACTCCGATTGTTGTGCGAGGAACTCAGAGAATATATAGTCTCTGTTGTGTCTGAGACCGGGGGGCACCTGGCGCCGAGCCTTGGTGTCGTCGAATTGACGGTCGCGCTGCACTATCTCTATGATACGCCCGAAGACATCATTGTCTGGGATGTGGGCCACCAGAGCTATGCTCACAAGATCCTGACCGGCAGGAAGGAGGCATTCAGAGGCCTTCGGCAGCTTGGCGGGCTTTGCGGTTTTCCGAATCGTGCCGAAAGCGAGTATGATCCTTTCGGTACGGGCCACGCAAGCACTTCTATCTCCGCTGCGCTCGGTTTCGCGGTGGCGAGGGACAGGATGAAGCGGAATAACAAGGTGATTGCCGTGGTCGGTGATGGAGCATTGACAGGTGGCCTCGCGTATGAAGGGCTAAATAACGCCGGGGCCGCGGGTACCGATATCACGGTTGTTCTCAACGACAACAAGATGTCCATCTCTCCGAATGTCGGAGCGATATCCAGGTACCTGACCAGCATCATCACCAACCCTGTCTACAACAAGATTAAGAACGAGATATGGGGGCTGACGGGGAAACTGCCCACTATAGGGGACAGCGTCAGGATACTCGCGCGTCGCATGGAGGAGAGCCTGAAAACCTTCATAACGCCGGGTATGTTGTTTCAGCAGCTCGGGTTCAGATACCTTGGGCCGATAGACGGTCACGATCTTGACGAGCTGCTCAGCACCATCAGTACTGTCAGTGAGTTCCCCGGACCCAACTTCGTGCACGTACTAACGACGAAGGGAAAGGGATACCCTCAGGCGGAGAAGGACTCTGCTCATTTCCATGGTGTCGGGTCTTTTTGCAAGGTGACCGGGAAGAGCAACGCCAGGAGCGTGGGGCGGTCATACACTCAAGTCTTCAGCGATTCGATCATGGAACTGGCGAGACAGGACAGCAGGATAGTAGCTGTGAGCGCGGCAATGCCGGCGGGAACAGGTCTCAAGAAGTTCAGAAAAGAATTTCCCGACAGGTTTTTTGATGTTGGAATCGCAGAAGCGCACGCCGTGACTTTTTCGGCTGGCCTTGCGGCATCGGGGCTCAAGCCCGTAGTTGCCATATACTCGACTTTTCTTCAGAGGGCGCTCGACCAGTTGATCCATGATGTCGCTCTGCAGTCGCTGCCTGTCGTGTTTGTTGTCGACAGGGCGGGACTGGTTGGAGAGGATGGGCCGACTCATCATGGCGTCTTCGACCTGTCCTACCTCTCCATGATTCCGAATTTCATCGTCTCCGCGCCGAAGGACGGTTTTGAACTCAATGATCTTCTCGTGACAGCACTCGAGCAGGGACAATCCCCCTTTGCGATACGATACCCGAGGGACAGCGCAGCCACGTTCGCAGAGGCTGGTCCGGTCGGCCGGCTCCCCGTGGGATCGTGGGAAGTTCTCCTGGGTGGCGGGGACGTTGTCCTCCTGGCGGTCGGATCGATGGTGTGCGCGGCTCTTGATGCGGCCAGGATATTGCGAGACGCCGGTATAGAGGCTTGCGTGGTTAATTGTCGGTTTGTCAAACCCTTTGACGAGAGTCTTCTGAAGGATCTGGCAGGCCGTTATCATGATTTTGTCACCATTGAGGAGAATGTTTGCGTGAACGGGTTTGGAACGCAGGTAGGCTCCGTCCTTCACAGGTCGGGTGAGTTTAGCGGTCGAATCCGAAGCCTTGGTCTACCGAACCACTTCGTCCCGCAGGGACCCCGTAAGAATCTCCTCGATGTAGCAGGATTGTCGCCGGAGAAAATCGCCGACTATGTAATAAACTTCGTTGAAGACAAACGTGTCGAGCAGCCCGAAAAGAAGTAGCGGTTCCGGCACCTTTGTATCTGTCACCTGTTTGTTTATTTTCCAACCAGATAGAGCCTTTACGGTGGAAGGATGCGACGGATGAGGCTTGGAATAATAGCTAATTTCAGCCATAATAAGACGCCTGTCGTCGTAAAGGAGTTGCTTGAGTGGTGCGACGCGACGGGGGTTGAGGTGGTCGTGAGCAGAGAGCTTCGCCGGAGGATCGGCGAGAGATATTCTGCCTTCAGATCAGAAGATCGAGTGGACGAGGATGTGGACATAGTTGCGGTCCTGGGGGGTGATGGTACTCTTCTGTCCGCAGCTCGCAGGGTAGGATCCTCTGGAATACCGATATTCGGTATTAATCTCGGAGGCCTCGGCTTCCTGACCACTTCACCGCTCAGTGAGCTTCTGCCCAGCCTCGAGCATATAATCAGTGGCGACTACACGGTGGAAGACAGGATGGTCCTCAAGGTCGAGGCGTTTGGAGAAGGAGGAGAAAGGCACCTTCTTTACGGTCTGAACGATGTGGTGATAAGCAAGGGCGCGTTCTCCAGGATTATTGATCTCACTGTGCACGTGGGTAAGGAAGAGGTCGGCGTTTTCAAGGCGGATGGCATCATCGTGGCGACTCCTACAGGGTCGACCGCCTATTCCATGTCCGCCGGAGGGCCGATAGTATCTCCGACAATGGAGGTCATTCTGGTAACGCCGATATGTCCGCACACCCTCGCTGTGAGGCCGTTTGTTATACAGAATGACCGCCCGGTGATGGTAGATATCGGAGAGAAAACAAGGGACGTAATGCTCACTGTGGATGGCCAGGTGGGTAAACCTCTGGATGTCAGACGAAGCGTTGTGGTGTCCAGGGCAGAATATAACATAGGACTGGTGAGACCATCGGGCACGACCTTCTTCTCATTGCTGCAGAGCAGACTGAAATGGGTGGCCCGCGCGGAAGAACCGCCGGGGGATGAACCTTGCTGAAAGCCCTCCACATAGAGAATTTTGCCATAATGAAGAACCTCGAGGTGGAGTTCCAGGCGGGATTGAACGTATTGACGGGCGAAACCGGTTCAGGGAAATCAATCGTTGTGGATGCTATCTCGATGCTGATGGGTGAACCGGCGTCGACGCTGAAAATAAGGACAGGATCAGAAAAGGCGGTCGTCGAGGGACTATTCGAGATCGATCCGGGTTCACAGGAACTCAGGGAGAAGATCACAGGGATGGGCCTCGATGATCCCCTCGGCGACCTGATAATTAGAAGAGACATATACGCCTCCGGGACGGGACGCTGCTATATCAACGGGAGGATGTCCAACTCGTCGAGCCTTTCCGGGATAGGGGCATACCTGTGCGATATACACGGACAGCACCAGCACCAGGCCCTGCTCAGGGAGTCGAGCCAGCTTGACATGCTGGACGAGTTTTCCGGCGCGGACGACTTGCGACGTGAAGTCGGACGGCTCTACGGGGAAATGAAAGAGCTCGAGGAGAGACTCGCTCTACTCAGAGAAAGCAGTGAAGAACGGAGAAAGAAGACAGGCGACCTGAGGTACGCGATTGATGAGATAGAAAGAGCGTGCCTCGAGCGCGGCGAGGAGGAAACCCTCGACAACGAGATCAGGATAGCACGAAACCTGGAAGCTCTTCACTCGCTATTCGGGAGGATCATGGGGAGATTGTGTCGCGAGGATGGTTCGGTAGTCGAATCACTCGGGCTTTCTCTCAAGGAAATGGAGGAGGCGAGGCACATAGACTCGCGTCTGTCGGAGGAGGTCGAAATCACGGAAGGATGTTACTTTCAGCTGGAGGAATTGACCGGGAGGTTGAGAGGTTACATGGACGGGCTTGTCTATGACGCGAATCGTCACGAGGAGCTTGTCGGCCGGAAAGCACTTATCCAGGACCTCAAGAAGAAATATGGTTCTGACATTGACGACATACTTGAATTCCAAGAGAGGGCTACCCGAGAACTGGGGTCCATGGAAGAGGAATCGGTGGGTATAGATGAGCTGAGCGCGCGACACAGGGAGGTGGGAATCAGTCTCCACGAGAGCGCGCGGAAGTTGACCGGGCTGAGGAGGGTGGGGGCTGAACGGATGGAGAGAGAAGTCTTGAGAGGGCTCGAGGACCTTGGGATGGACAAGGCATCGTTCAAGATATGTTTTACGCACGCCGATGGAGGCGAGACAGGCAGAACAGGTGCCGAGGGGGTCTCTTTTCTCATATCAACCAATCCTGGTGAAGATGTCAGGCCGCTGTCGGATGTCGTTTCCGGGGGTGAGCTTTCGCGTATCATGCTCGTTCTGCGCGCGCTGCAGGCGAGCAAGGACCGGGTGCTGACACTTGTCTTTGATGAGGTTGATACGGGAATCGGTGGCAACGTTGCTCACGCGGTAGGTGACAGGCTGCTGGATGTTTCGCGGGACAGGCAGGTGTTCGTTATTACTCATCTGCCTCAGATTGCCGCGCGCGCTCGACACCACTACTCCGTCAGGAAGAGCAGTGCCGGCGGTCGCCCCGAGGTCCGTATCGCAGAACTGGACGCCGACGGGAGGGTGGAAGAAATTGTCAGGATGCTGGGGGGGAAGATTGAGAGCGACGCATCGAGGAGACACGCCGCAGAACTGCTCGGAATCTCAGGGGATTACGCCCCGGGAGGATAGAATGATGGGCATAATGACCAGGGCAAATCATATCCGCGAGCTGGGTGTGTGGACCGTCTCCAATTTCCTCTCGATACTGAGGGTTCTCCTCCTGCCATTCATATATCACTATCTGAAGACCGGTGTCGAGCATGACAACACCATCGCGGTCTCTCTGATGTCCGTGGCGGTTGTGTCGGACATCCTGGACGGAATTATAGCGAGAAGGATGGGCGCGGAATCGAGCATGGGGAAGATCCTGGATCCCCTCGCCGACAAGATATGTATCGGAACGATGATCGTGATACTTGTCTTTCTCAGGGGATTTCCGATCTGGCTGGTATCGATAATCATATTGAGGGATGCGCTGGTTGTGCTCAGTGCTCTCATACTGATTCGGAAGAGGAGGATAGTTCTCTCTTCCAACTGGCTCGGCAAGGCCACAACTATCATGATGGCCGCACTGATTCTGGCGTATACAATGGAGTGGTCTTTCTCCTATCCCTTCCTGGTCACGGTTGGATTACTCTTTATGTGTGCTTCCATGGTGAGTTATGGCACCACAATGGTCCATTACTTCTTCTCCCATGACAGGAGAAACCCGGGCTGCAATGACGCAGGGAGCGGGACCGTCCCGCCGGAGTGAGAGATGCATCCCTTTTCCGGGAATCGAAAACGCGTGATGACAGGTGGCACGAAGAGCAGGCTCAAGATAGTATTTGTATCCTCTGAAGTCGATCCACTGGCTAAGACGGGAGGATTAGCCGACGTTGCCGGAGCTCTTCCGGCGGCACTCGCTGATCTCGGGCATGATGTTACGGTCATTCTCCCCGCCTACTACGCGATTGACAGGGCAAAGTATCCGCTGCTTTCGAAGCCTGGCGCCATCGAAGTGCCTGTGGGGGGTAAGTCGGAGTGGGGTGGGCTCCTGACGTCGAACGTGCTCCCGGGTGTAACGGTCTATCTGGTCGATCATCCGGGCTACTTTGGCAGAAAGGGATTGTACGGGGAAGGAGGCATCGATTATCGGGACAACGACGAACGATTCGCGTTTTTCTCGAGGGCGATTGTGGAACTCATTCGGCGAGAGAAAGAGCCCCCGGATATAATACATTGTAATGACTGGCAAACGGCGCTGGTACCCGTCTACAGCAGATCGCTATATGCAGATGACCCGATCCTCGATCGGAGTCGGGTTGTCTTTACGATCCATAACATGGCGTATCAGGGCCTCTTCACTCGGGATGCCCTGGCGAGAATTGATCTGCCCCGGAACTTGTTTGCGACGGAAGAAGGGCTCGAGTTTTATGGCGGTATATCGTTCCTGAAGGGTGGAATAATTTTCTCTGACCTGATTACCACGGTAAGTCCCACATACAGCAGGGAGATACAGACCGCTGAATACGGGAACGGTCTGCAGGGCGTACTGAGTAATCGCTCCGACAGTCTCCACGGCGTCCTGAACGGCATAGACGTCCTCGAGTGGAATCCCGCCATCGACGCCTGCCTGCCATGCAGGATTCTTCCCGGATCGTGGAGGGAGAAAGACGAGGCGAAAAGAGCCTTGATGGAGAAATGCGGTCTCAAGTACAGCAAAGATTCACCCGTTATCGGCGTCGTTTCGAGACTGGCGGGACAGAAAGGCTTTGACCTGGTCGCAGGCGCTTGCGAAAGGATGATGAAGGCGGATGTGAGTTTTGTGATACTCGGGGTGGGCGAGAAGAGATATGAGAGATTTTTTCTGAAGATGATGGGGGAGTACCCGGAAAGGGTCTCTGTCAATCTGGCATTTGACAACAGGCTCGCTCACATGATTTATGGGGGAAGTGACATATTCCTGATGCCGTCCCGATACGAGCCGTGTGGTCTTGGACAGATGATAGCCATGCGATACGGCACGGTCCCGCTGGCGAGGAAGACGGGAGGCCTGGCTGATACGATTCGCGATCAGGATGGAGCGCGTAACGGGTTTCTTTTCAGAAGTTATCAGGCGAATGCCCTGCTTCGTGCTTTTTACCGGGCACTGAAGGCATTCCAGGATAAGCGGAGATGGCACGAGATAATGCGCAACGGCATGGAAGGAGATTATTCGTGGAGTGCATCAGGCCGCAGGTATGTTGAGTTGTATGAAAGCACGATTGCCAGGCGACGATCTCAGGAGGTGATGATTTGAACGTTGAGACTTCTTATCCTGTCACGTCTATTGCGCATGATAGAGCAAGGGAGATATTCGAGAGATTCAAGTCCACCACGGTCCTGGTCCTTGGGGACGTAATGCTTGATGTCTACGTGTGGGGATCCGTCGATAGAATCTCTCCGGAGGCGCCCGTACCGGTAATGAAGGTCACCGACGAATCGGTGATGTTCGGAGGGGCGGCTAACGTGGCGGCGAACATAGCGGCACTCGGAGGTATCCCCGTGCTTGCCGGCGTGGTAGGTGACGACGAAGCGGGTCGTGACCTGAAAGCGCGACTCTCGGCGATCGGTCTCAGGACGGATTGTATCGTCCTCGACAATTCACGCCCCACGACGCGCAAGACCAGGGTCCTGGCGAACCAGCAGCAAATCGTGAGGGTAGACAGGGAAAGAAATGACGATATCAGCGAAAGTGTGGCGGAAAAACTCGTAAGGGCAGTTGGGGAGGCGCTGACCTCTTCGGACGCATTGCTCCTCCAGGATTATAACAAGGGAGTCCTTACTACCCGTGTAATAGAGTCCGCTGTCTCGGCGGCCAGGCAGGAGAAGAAGATAATAACCGTCGATCCCAAGTACCGTAACTTCTTCGAGTACCGCGGCGTGACGCTCTTCAAGCCCAATGTCAGAGAGATGGAATACGCTTTCGGGGCTTCCGAAGAGAACGACCGGCGTCCGGAGAAGATGATGGAGGATCTGAGAAAACGGATAGACAGCCGCTTTCTGCTCCTGACATGCGGTGAGAGCGGAATGGTGCTGCTTTCGGATGATGGCGGTATTTCGAGAATACCGGCTGTCTGCCGGGAAGTCTACGATGTTTCGGGTGCGGGAGACACCGTCATCAGCACCGTGACCCTTGGTCTGGCGTCAGGTGCTACAGCACTTGAAAGCGCCATACTTGCAAACTTTGCGGCGGGTGTTGAAATCCAGAGAAGTGGCGCGAGGACTGTCAGCCAGGAGGATGTCGTGACGGCTATGCAAAGATACGGAGGAACCATTGAACAGTAAGGAATGCAGTGGCCCTGCAGGCGTCCTGTCTCTCGATGACGCGATCGAGTGGAGACGAAAAGCGGGACGGGACGGGAAAAGAGTGGTATTTACCAACGGATGTTTCGATCTGCTTCACAGGGGTCATGTAGTCCTTCTCCAGAAAGCGCGCAGCCTCGGAGACTGTCTCATCACGGGGCTGAACTCGGATGATTCTGTCCGCCGATTGAAGGGACAAGGAAGACCCCGCGTGGGACAGGAAGACCGGGCGTTTGTCCTGTCAAGCCTGAGGTGTGTTGATTGCGTGGTCGTCTTCGAGGAAGATACTCCCCTCAGGATTATAGAGCTTTTGAGGCCCGACATCCTCGTCAAGGGGGGCGACTACACAGTGGATGAGGTAGTAGGCAAGGATGCCGTTGTGAGGGAAGGAGGGCGCGTGGTTATTGTGCCTTATGTCGAAGGTTGTTCCACTTCCGCTCTTCTCGGGGACATCCGGCATCATCCCCGAACGCCTGATCTGGAAGGGGATTGAGACCGTTCCTATTTTACTGTTTGTCAAGTGATATATGAAAGGTGGTCAAGGGTGAAAGGCGGAAAAAAGACAGAGCGAATTGACGGAAGGGGGCCGTCTGTTCTCAGGCCTGTTACCTTCGAGAGGCAGTATATCGATAATCCATACAGCTCCTGTCTCGTCAGGATGGGCAGGACGACCGTGCTCTGCACTGTAAGCGTGGTGGATGATGTGCCCCAGTTCCTCCGTGGCAGGAATTCTGGCTGGGTTACCGCGGAATACTCGATGCTTCCCGGCAGCGGCACAACGAGAAGCATCCGGGAAAGAAACCGGGGAGCAGCTTCTGGAAGGACACTCGAGATTCAGCGTGTGATTGGCAGATCACTCCGAGCGGTAACAGATCTGAAACTCCTCGGACAGAGGACCCTCTGGGTAGATTGTGACGTGCTGCAAGCGGACGGGGGTACAAGGACCGCGTCCATAAACGGAGCGTCGGTTGCGCTTTACGACGCTTTCGAAAAAATGCGGCGGGAGAAATTGATAAAGGTGTCGCCAATGAGCGATCTTGTGGGGGCCGTGAGCGTCGGGATAATCTCTAACTTCCCTCTACTCGACCTCTCGTACGAGGAGGATTCCAGAGCGGATGTGGATCTGAACCTGGTCGTGACGGAGTCCGGGAGTCTGGTAGAGATCCAGGGGACGGCGGAGGGCGAGGTCTTCAGCAGGGAGGATCTCGAGACATTCCTGGAGCTCGGAGAGAAAGGTGTAAAAGAGATAATTACTATTCAGAGAGAGAGTCTGAATGACGATTGATCGATCTCGCCGGATAGTCCTCGCGACAAGGAATGAAGACAAGGTGAAGGAGATCCTGGAGATCTTCAACGGGTTTCCCGCGGAGATTGTCGGGTTGGATGGATATCCGTCGGCTCCCGAGGTTGATGAAACAGGTTCCACTCTCGAGGAGAATGCGCTGCTTAAGGCTCGAAGCGCATGGGGCGCGACCGGAGAGACCTCCATGGCGGATGATTCGGGACTTTTCGTCGATGCTCTTGAAGGCCGGCCAGGTGTCCACTCGTCCAGATTTGCCGGGGAGTGTGCCACATATGCTGATAACAACGAGAAGCTCCTTGAGATGTTGAGTGGCAGGCCTCCTGACGAGCGTGGGGCGAGTTTTGTCTGCCAGGTTGCCATAGTCATCGGTGACGAAGAATACAGGCTCTTCAAAGGGGAAGTGACCGGTCGCATAATCACCGGAACCCGGGGAGTGGAAGGGTTTGGTTATGACCCTCTATTCTTCCACCCGGAATCAGACAGGACCTTTGCCGAACTGGACCGAGCCAAAAAAAACCGTATCAGCCACAGATTCCTCGCATTCTCGGCGGCCAGAAAATACCTGGAGGAGGTCCTTGATGACCAGCCGTCCGATCCTTAAGAATCTCATCTTTTCTGTCATCCTGATCTCTTGTTTTTTCGCCCTCCTTGAATTGGTGGCCCGGCGATTTGGGCGCGGGGAAAGGCCTGTCCGGGAAGACTACCTCAGGTACACGCTCGACCCGGATCTACTCTGGCATTTCGTTCCCGGTCAGCACGTAGTACAAGCCTCGAAGGGAATAGAGTATCAGATCAATTCAGAAGGATTGAGGGGGAGGGACTTTCCTCTCCGCAAGCCGGAAGATGAGAAGCGAATCCTCGTGATAGGAGACTCCGTGAGCTTCGGATTCGGGGTCGATGAAGGGGAGAGCTACCCCTCCATTCTTGAAAAACAGTTGAGGGAGCTCATGCCTGGCACAGATATCTCCTTGATAAACAGTGGGGTCAACGGGTATTCTACGAGGGAAGAGTTGATGTTTCTCAGGAAGAAGGGGATCGGGTACGAACCGGATATCGCCCTGATAGGATTTGTACTCAATGACGCGTCGATTTACGCGAGGCAGTACCAGTTGAAATCCTTCATAGAGCTGCGGAATGCCAGGGAGAGGGAGGAAAAACTGGGTTTTGTGCACAGGTTATCGGGACGATTGCGCTTCATCGGCATTATCTCCAATGCAATCGACAGGTTGAGACCGGGCGGTCTTACGCTGGATGAGTTGAGAACCCGTAGATGCCGCCTCAACAGGGACATAATGTATCTGGAAAGCGATGAAGCCCTGGCGGGATGGTCGACCTCGATGGGCGAACTTGATGAAATGCTGGGCGTCCTTGCCGATCATGACATAGAGAGTGCCGTTGTGGTATTCCCATCCCGGTTTCAGTTCGAGGAGAAGCCAACCCCCGACAAACCACAGCGGATGCTGAGAGAATTCTGCGAGAGTCGCAGTGTCCCGTTTCTTGATTTGTTGCCCTTTATTCTCGAAAGTGGCGGAGAGAGACAGTATCTCGATGAAACCCATTTTTCGGCGGAGGGGTGCGAAACGATAGCGGAGACCATTAGAGACTTCCTGATAGAGAGCAAGCTGCTTGATCGCATCTGACATACTCCGTCAGGTGGCGGCAGAAAACTCCCGGGCCCAGGATGGATAGTGTGTCGCACGGTTGGATGCGGTTTCCTTTCGGCCCGCGGCGGAGATGTCGGGTTAGCCCTCTCTGCCTGCTGATTTGAGGGGTGGGGGGAGGAGAGGGGCCAGTGAATCCACATGACCCCTCGCCGGGAGGATAAACACTGCAGGCCGGGAATTCGGCGTGCTTTGTGGAGAATCTTCTCCGCGATACGGCAGCAGGAGAGACTCGATATCAACGATACCAGAATGCCCAGCCCTCACCAGACCAGCATGCGATTCCAGTACCTGCGCCGATTACCCATCCGTCGCCAAGCATGTTCACCTGAATGGTCTGCGCTAAATCTGATGTGGCCGTGAAATGGCCGTTACCCTCGTATCTCTTGAAGGTATCGTAGATCCCGGTGTATTCGAGTCCCGTGACGTTGATGTCATCTGTGTCCTTGATCAGTACCGTCCCAGCGACCTCTCCGGTCACGATTCCCACACCATGCAGCTTGGTTGTGCCATTTCCCTCTCCGATGAACGTGCCGTCACCCGAAATGGAGTTCTGTCCCGGTCCATACAGGTCCGAGAGACTCTCACCACTCTTGATATCTTTGAAGGCTCTAATGGTCTGCTGACGGTATTGTTGCAGTTGATTCGACCAGGTGCTCTGCAGCATGTATGAGGCGCCGGAGTCATTCTCGACCGACTCGCTCGTGCCTTCGGGCGAAAGAGGCATCTGTGAATTGCAGCCCATGATGACCGGGATGGCAACGAGTGCCAGGAATAAGACCTTCTTTCTCACTGAATCCTCCCCTGTTTGACCTCTCAGCGCTCAACTGCGTGGAGGCATCCGTTATTGCCAGACAGGACGACAGGTAATCTTGCTGACTCCACGGGTAATTATACCACATCTTATGGCCATTGGCGTGTAAGCTATATTACATTATACCCCAGGGGCGTCAGGTCGTTATATCTCAGACCGGAATGAGACGACGATTAATCGTAGGAATCGACGAACCCACAGCGTCTGAATACGATGTGTTTCTGGCGGGAGAATCCTCGTGCCGCGCTTTCTTCCAACGTGCGAAAGGACATCCGGGGTTCAGGCCTCTTTGCCAACTGAAGGTTCCCACTTCTTTAGCGTCATTCCGGCTTGTCCGGAATCGGCTTGATTGTGTGACAGGATTCCTGACAAGCGTGAATGACATCCATATCGGTACCACCAGGAAAGACTCAAGGAGATTCAACCAGTTTGTCAGTGGAAGCTTCTGCCTTTTCAGAGGTTGACAACAGCCGGAACGTCAGTATGTTTCTTGTTAAGAGGCTTCGAAGTCGATGCCTGAATACCGCCTCGTACCAATGCGGCGTGGCGAACCTGTCTTTATCAGACGTGCCATGAAGCCCCTGTAGTTATTAGCGGGGCGTTTTCGGACACCAGATACCATGTTGTTACACAACCTGTTGTCTGCACGGCAAGCTATTTGCATCTATCCTTTGATGGAAAAGATTGCCAGATGAGAAGTCTTCCCGAATCGTTGCGCGATCCTCCTTTGGGAGAGGTGGTTTCAAATGATGCGTGCAATATGCCTACTTTCAGCTGTTCTTCTTCTCTGCAATCTCCTCTTTCTGCCGGATGGCGTCAGCGCTGAAGGAGGTGGTATCTCTTTTGTCGGCGAGAGCGTTCTGATCGAAGTCGTCGAATGGCAGCACAATGGCTACGGTGTGCATGTTCGCGGCTTATACCACTTCCACAATTTCTCGGGGCGGAAAGTTGAAAGAAGGATCTTCTACCCATTCCCGCTCGACGAGGGCTCACTCTATCCGGAAACGGTGAGCTTGAACTATTCAGGGGACACGAAAGATGTGATCGGAGCGATACCGTTCGCGAGGCTTGCAAAGGGCGTAGCCTTCGTTCTGGAGGCAGGGTCCGGCTCGGACAGGATCGTTGAAGTCAACTACGCTCAGCGTCTGTCGGTACCGAGGGCCGTTTATATCACGACAACGACGGCCACGTGGGTAAAGCCATTGGCGAACGCGGAGTTTATTGTATCCCTGCCTGAACGGCTGCGGATGTCGGAGATCAGTTATCCACCGGATCAAATCATAAAGAGAGACGGCAGGACGTCCTACATCGTGCGCTACGTGGATTTCATGCCATCTGAAGATCTGGTGGTCAGCTGGGAAGGACCTGCCGCGACTCCGGAGGCCGGGAGCAGGAGGACATCAGGCACTCTGCCTGAATAATCGAGCCTGGATGTTATTCCAGGAGTCAATCACCAGCGACATCCAGCTAAGGAGGACGTGATGGATTGTCCAAGAACGGTTGGTCAAAGTCGGCTCAATTGTTTTTTCATCTTCGTGATCTCGTTAGTGCTGTTCCTTACGCCAGTTGTCAGCGAAGCCAATCCGTATCCAGTTCCCATGTTTATCTCGGAGTTCTCTGTCGACTCCGCATCGTCCGAAAAGATTGAACTCTTTATCTGGGACAACGGTTACGGGCTCGAGAACCTTGATGGGTTCTACGTCCAGACGAATACGGGTACTTTCCCACTCATAAACGGCATTGTAGTGCCGGATACGGGGTATGTTGTCCTCTCGGACAGCAGCTGTGTGGATGGTTTTCATCTGAGCGATGCTTCAGGTTACGTCGACATCTTTGATCAGTACGACTTTTCGTGGGACCATGTAGAATACGGGACTTATCCCCAGTCAATGGTACCTGCGCCGCTGCCCGGCCAGAGCGTGTCAGCGCGGATCGAACTGGGGGAGTATGGCTATTACCATGACTACTTCTATATCGACGGTACGCCTACTTTCGGCGCGGAGAACGACACTCAAGGCTCTCTCGGGCATCTTGAGGGAACCGTCACGGACTCGGCGGGTGGATGGCCTGTTCAGGGAGCCTCTGTCGAAACTTCTCATGGCGGTTTTGCAACCACCAATGCATCCGGATTATACTCACTGGATGTCATCTCCGGCTACCAGACGGTGATAGTCTCCGCCGCTGAATATAAGTCAGATACCTCCAGCGCCAACGAAGTATGCGTCCTCATCGATTCAACGGTTACCTACGATGTGGAATTGAGACCGGCAGCGGGTGTACGACCGGGCGATGGTGCGGGCCCATCTCTGCCGGGCTCCTTCTCCCTCTCGCAGAACTACCCCAACCCTTTCAACCCGTCGACCACGATAACCTATGACGTCAAGTTGAAATCTCATGTTTCGATATGGGTATTCGACACACGGGGGCGGCTGATCCGCAAGCTTGTGGATGAGGAAAAGGAGAGCGGAAGCTATTCCGTGGAATGGAATGGGCGCGACGATCCTGGCCGATCTGTCTCCAGCGGGGTCTATCTCTATGTCATGAAAATCGGTGAAACCATTGAGAATCGGAGAAAGATGATCCTGCTGAAATAGATCGGTACTATCTGGCGTACTATGGCGCCTGTAAGTAAGATCGCGCGAAGTCTGAATACTCCGGCAGAAGTGTGTCGACGAGGACACACGAGAATCAGTTTTCCATCCCCTGCTTCACAGAAACAACCCGCCACCATGCCCGTATGGGAATAGACAGCTGGATGCATCCTGGCGGTTATTTTGTTGCTCGACCGGTGCGGCGCCCGTGGCTCCACGGTCGGTCGGGTCCCGTCGATCGTCGATCCCTTCTGTCCTCCGTTTCCGGGAACAATTTCGTCTCCTTCTGGTATTCTATCCCCTGAACCAAAGAGCCTCATCCACGACCGCGTGTTTGTACTCGTCCAGTGAGTCAAATCCGATTGCGGGAAAATTAATCACCATATGCACCGGGTAAAGGAGGATGATTCTGGCAATGGCTACAGACATTCACGAAATCAAGGAGAAAATCGAGAAGGAGAGCGCCTTCGTGGACGCGATCCTGCTCGAGATAGGAAAGACTATCGTAGGTCAGAAGGAGATGGTCGAGCGTCTCCTGATAGGGCTTCTTGCCAACGGACACGTCCTGCTTGAAGGCGTGCCCGGTCTCGCGAAGACGCTTGCCGTCAAGACGCTGGCCGGCACTTTTCAGGCGATGTTTCAGCGCATTCAGTTCACCCCTGATCTGCTGCCTGCGGACCTCATCGGGACGATGATATACAACCAGAAAGATGCCTCCTTCGAGACAAGAAGGGGGCCGATCTTCGCCAATTTCATCCTTGCCGATGAGATCAATCGCTCACCCGCGAAGGTTCAGAGTGCTCTCCTGGAGGCGATGCAGGAACGCCAGGTAACCATTGGCGAGGAGACCTTCGCGCTGCCCGATCCCTTTCTCGTCCTCGCGACACAGAATCCGATCGAGCAGGAGGGCACATATCCACTCCCCGAGGCCCAGGTGGACCGATTCATGATGAAGGTGAAGATCGACTATCCACAAAAAGGAGAGGAACTCCGGATTCTGAGGCAGAATATCAATGACAGGCCTGATCCGCCGAACGCCGTCACTTCCCCGGCGGATGTCATAAAGGCCCGTGACGTAGTGAACGAAATATACATGGATGAGAAGATAGAGAACTACATCCTGGATATCGTGTTCGCGACTCGGCAACCGGACAAGTATGGCCTTCCGGAGCTTTCCCAGTTGATAAGCTATGGTGCATCTCCACGCGCCTCAATTAACCTGGCGATCGGCGCGAGGGCGAACGCGTTCATCAAGAGAAGGGGATTCGTGATACCGGAAGATGTGCGGGCCATATGCGCGGATGTTATGAGGCACCGAGTAGCGCTGACCTATGAGGCCGAGGCCGAAGAGGTGACATCGGAGCAGGTTATTCTTGACATACTCAACAAGATCGAGGTGCCGTAGAAGAGTGGATACGCGAGAGATATTGAAAAAGGTCAGGATGGTGGAGCTGAGGACACGCGGCCTGGTCAACCAGGTCTTCTCAGGGGAGTACCACAGCGTCTTCAAGGGGAGGGGGATCGATTTTGCCGAGGTTCGCGAGTATCAGTATGGGGATGACGTCAGGAATATCGACTGGAAGGTTTCCGCGAGGCTCAACCGCCCGTACATGAAGATCTTCGAGGAGGAGCGTGAACTGACGGTGATGCTGATAGTCGATTTCAGTCGTTCGGGCGAGTTCGGAACCGCCCGGCAGCTCAAGAATGAAATCGCCACCGAGGTGTGTGCGCTCCTCGCGTTCTCGGCGATCAGGAACAACGACAAGGTAGGGCTGCTGCTCTTCACAGACCGTGTAGAGAGATTCGTCCCCCCCAGGAAAGGCCGCGCCCACATACTCCGAATCATCCGGGAGCTTGTATCGTTCGAGCCCGAGGGAAAGGGCACGGACATCAGGGGCGCTCTGGAGTATTTCCATCACGTAATTAACAAGCGCTGTATCGCCTTTCTGATTTCCGATTTCCTGGACTCGGGATTTGACAAGGTCATCGGGACTCTGAGCCGCAAACATGACCTGATAGCCGTCGAGGTAATCGACCCACGTGAGGTGGAATTACCGAAAGTCGGGCTCATCAAGCTCTGCGACGTGGAGACAGGCGCAGTCAGATGGGTCGACACCGGCAGCGAAACCGTAAGGAATGAGTTCAAGTCGTACTGGGAGATGCAACGGACGACTCGCAGTAGGTTGTTCAAGCGGAACAGGATCGATTCTATCACGATACACGTTGATGAGCCATATATGAAACCCGTAATCAGTTTCTTCAAGGTCAGGGAGCGGCGCCTTGCGTGAAGAGGAGTTGAACCGGGCCTGGAGTCGAATGATGCCGGCCGTCAGGAAGACACTCCCACTGATCTGTGGAGTCATCCTCCTGGGGCTGTGTGCCGGTGTACATTCAGCGCTCGGTGAGGAATCCGTTGCGACGGCCACGGTGTTGCTTGACACCACCGACTACCTTATCGGGGACTGGATAGATGTTGAAGTCGACCTGGAGCACCGTGAGGGTGCATCATTCATCTCGCTGACTGGAGACACGCTCGGGCCGTTCACGGTCCTCAGGAGAGAACCTGTCAAGAAAGTATCGCCCACCAGCTCGACTGCTGAATTTCGGGTGGCGCTCTATGACACTGGCAGGGTGGAACTGCCGCCTGTCAGGTTCACCTGCCGGCTTCCCGGGGACACTACGCGATATGAGGTCGCCACATCGGGGGTAGAGCTGGCCATTCATCCTGTCCAGGTGGATACAGCATCTGATATCAAAGACATAAAGGCACCGGTGAGCCTGGCGTATACCTGGAAGGAGATCCTCCTGCCCATCCTCTTTCTGCTTCTCCTCGGGGGTGGAGTATGGTTACTGGTACGTTACTTCAAGGGCCGCAACAAAGATGGAAAGGCGGAGATGAGATCAGAGGTAAAGCGACCTCCACATCTCGTGGCCGCTGAACGTCTGAGGGCCATCGAGGCCAGGCAGTTGTGGCAGAAGGGGCATCTAAAGACGTACCACACGGAGGTGACAGAGACGATAAGGACATATCTCGAGGGCCGGTTCGGGGTAAGCGCCCTCGAGATGACCACCCCCGAGATTCTCCGACAGTTGGAGGGTGTCGATACGTCGCCTGAGATAGACCAGGCTATCGAGCGCATGTTGCGTCTTGCGGACCTCGTCAAGTTCGCGAAGTACAGTGCGCTGCCTGAAGAGAACATCGAGTCGATCAGTAAAGCATACGAAGTAGTCGACAGGACGGCAGCCGATATGAACGATAACGGTGACCGGGAAAAGACGATACGGAGAGACAATGTATCCGTTTGACATGACATTCGCCAATCCGGGGTTTCTCTATCTGCTCCTGATCATCCCCCTCGTTGCCGTCTGGTATGCCGTGCGCCACGATCGCAGGACGAGTCAGTATAACTACTCCTCTCTCTCGCCGTTTGAGGAGATAGGAACGTGCTGGCGAGAGCGATTTCGCCATATTCCTTTCGTCATTCGTATCCTTGTGTTGATACTGCTGGTGATCGCGTTCGCCCGGCCGCAGCGCGTGTCGAGAGGAGAGGAGATCACCACGGAGGGCATTGACATTGTCATGCTGATCGACGTATCGGGCAGCATGCTCGCCGAGGACTTTCAACCGAACCGGATCGGTGCCGCGAAGGCGGTTGCTACCACATTCATAAACAACAGGGTCAGCGACAGGATAGGGCTGGTGGTCTTCGCTGGAGAGAGCTTCACTCAGTGTCCCATGACCCTTGATTACCGCGTGTTGACCGAGCTGATGGAGGATGTGAAGAGTGGTGTCATAGAAGATGGGACGGCGATCGGGATGGCGATAGCGAACGGGGTGAACAGGCTGAAGGATAGCAAAGCCAGGAGCAAGGTGATGATACTTCTGACCGACGGGATGAACAACAGCGGAGAACTGGACCCGATAACCGCGGCGAAGATAGCCCGGACGTTCGGCATAAAAATATATACGATCGGCGTGGGAACCATGGGGACGGCTCCATATCCGGTACAAACGGCTTTCGGAGTGCGCTACCAGAATGTGCCTGTGGAGGTCGATGAGGAGACGTTACGCGAGGTAGCTGATTTGACGTCCGGACGCTATTACCGCGCGACGAACAACGAGACGCTTGAAGCCATATATGCTGAGATAGACAAACTCGAGAAGACGCGGATGAATGTTCGTGTCTACAGGAAATATGCCGAGCTGTTTTATGGTTGGGCGGGCCTGGGACTGGTGTTCCTGGTTATCGAGTGGGGCATTTCCAACACGCTTTTTAGAAAGATACCGTAGCGGTCATGACAGCTTTTCACGGAGTCTGACACAGTGCAACTTGACATGATTCGTTTCGCGCACCCGGAATACCTCTATGCGCTGGCGCTGGTGCCCGCGCTTTGCCTGATGTACCTCCTCTCAAGGAAGGCGCGCCGACGTGCCGCCGTCAGGTTCGGAGGTCCGGTTCTCGTGGGTCGCCTCTCAGCCGAGACGAGCGGATCGAAGCCGTTCTGGAAGTTTGTTCTGACAAGCGCCGCCACAGGAATGCTGGTTCTCGGAGCGTCGAACCCGCAGATAGGAACGAGGATAGAGGAGGTGCACCTCAAAGGTGTCGACATATTCATAGCACTCGATGTCTCCAACAGCATGAAAGCCCAGGACATAAAGCCTGACCGGCTCGAGAGAGCCAAGCTCGAGATACGCAGCCTGATACAGAGGCTTTCTGGAGATCGAGTAGGTCTCATCGTCTTTGCGGGAGAGGCGTACACCCAGTTTCCTCTGACCACCGACTACTCTGCAGCCGAGATGTTCCTGGAGGCGGTTGACACTGATGCGGTACCGGTGCAGGGAACTGCGATCGACAAGGCGGTAGAATGCGCCATGAGTTCATTTGATTTCGAAGAGACAACACGAAAGGTGCTGATCGTAATAACTGATGGAGAAAACACGGAAGGCGATGGGTATGAATCGGCGAAAGCCGCTGCTGAAAAGGGGGTAATCCTGTACGCCATCGGGATGGGTTCCGAGTCCGGGACGCCAATACCGATTTATGACAGCAAAGGGCGACAGACAGATTTCAAGCGGGACCGCGATGGGGAGGTCGTCCTCACGAGACTTGACCCCGGCTCCCTCGAGGAGCTGGTATCGTTTGGCGATGGCGAGTATTATCCGGGAACCACGTCGCAGGACGAGCTGAACGAGGTCTACGACGAGGTGAATGCGCTGGAGAAACACGAATTCGGAACACGAGAGTTTACAGACTTCGAGAGCCGCTTCCAGTACCCGGTGGCGGCAGCGATCTTATTCCTGATTCTCGAGATGTTCATCTCGGAGAAACAGACCAGATGGATCTCGAGGTGGCTTAAGAGAGATGAAAGATGACTGAAATGCGTTGTCGTGGCGTGATGTCGAGGGCGGCAAAGGAGACGAGGCGTATTGCCACGCTTGTGTCAATCATCCTGCCGATCTCCTGTACCGGTCTCAGCGGTCAATCCGCTCGAAGCCTCATAGATGGAGGAAATGAGGCATACAATAGCGATGAATTCGTGGATGCCGAAGTCCAGTACAGAAAGGCGCTGGAAAAGGAGAACGGATTGCCCGAAGGCAACTTCAACCTTGGCGACGCTCTTTACAAACAGGGCAGGTATGATGTGTCGGCAGAGGCATTCGATAAGGCACTCAATGACACGTCCGGGAGTGAGATCACCTCGAAGGGACTGTTCAACAAGGGAAACGCGCTCTTCAGACAGCAGAAGTACCGCGAAAGCATCGACGCATATATCGAGTCGCTCAAGCTTGCCCCGGACGATCTTGATGCGAAGCACAATCTCCTCCACGCCATGAGTAAGCTCAAGGAGCAGGAGTCATCGAAGGATAAGCAGAAACCTGAGTCCGGTGAGGGGGACGACAAGCAGGATAAGAAACAACAGCAGGAACAGCAGTCAGAACAGCCGGATGGTGAAAAGAAGAACGAACAAGAGAATGAGCAGAGTTCTGACAATCAGGAAGAAGAGCAACCGGACAAGGGACAGGAGGCGAAACGACCCGATCAGGGAGAGAAAGGTGATCAGTCCGGCCAGTCGCCTGAAGAGAATCAACCCGACCAGAGAGGGGAGGATACACAACAGCCGGGTGGAGCAAAGGGGGAGATGTCTCGCGCGGAGGCCGAGAGAATACTGCAGGCGCTCAAGGAGAGCGAAATGGATGTTCAGAAGAAGCTGAGAAAGGCACCCGGGGGCCGCGCCAGGGTGGAGAAGGATTGGTGATATGAGACCGCTCGCCGTGTCAATCCAATTACTGACGGCACTGTTCTGCCTTTTGCAACAGCCGGCTTTTGCCGCGGATGTCTCGTTTCTGGCTAGTGTAGACAGGCCTCGTCTCGGGGTCGGAGAGCGCCTGACACTGTCGTTTGGCCTTGAAAACGCCGGGATGGGTGGCGGCGATGATCTCAAGTATCCCGACCTGAAGGATTTTTACCTCCTCTCCGGCCCCAATCAGTCGTCGAGCGTACAGTTCGTCAACGGCAGCATGTCATCCTCTGTTACATACACGTTTGTCCTCCAGCCGAAGGCGGCGGGACGATACAGCATCGGCAGCGCTTCTGTTGAAGTCGATGGGAAGACCTACACGACCCGGCCGGTGGAGATAGAGGTGATTGATGGACCAGCAGGTCAAACGCCCTCGCCCGCACCGCAGAGAGGAGGACGAGAGGGCACGCGGGAAGAGATTGCCGACAATGTTTTTCTGAAAGCGACTGTTGACAGGGATCATGTCGTTCAGGGAGAGCAGATCAACCTTACCTACAGGATATACACTCGTCTCACTGTAAGCGACTACGCGATACACAAAGCC
This sequence comes from uncultured Gemmatimonadota bacterium, assembly GCA_964577985.1. GTDB lineage: Bacteria > Gemmatimonadota > CAZMKB01 > CAZMKB01 > CAZNLH01 > CAZOAR01. The sequence goes on from CAZOAR010000010.1 coordinate 57,137, forward strand.
CCCACGCTCAGCGGGTTCTGGGGAGAAGACCTTCCCGTTCCCGACAACGGTAATACGACTACAGAGATAATCGACGGCAAGGAATATCGTGTTGGCACTATCAGGAGGACGGCCCTGTTCCCGACTCAGGCTGGTGAACTCGAAATAAGCCGCATGGAGGCGCAGGTTGTGGTGGAGGTGAGAAGAAGTAGAAGGCGCGATCCGTTCGATTCTTTCTTCAGCGAGCCTTTCGGGGGCCTGTTCGGAAGGAGTGTCAATTACATGCTTCAGAGCAATCCACTCAAGATCGAGGTTGACCCGCTTCCTGAGGGCGCGCCGGCAAGCTTCAAGGGCGCGGTCGGTACATTGCTGATGGATGCCTCGCTCGACAATCGCGAGTCAAGGGCTAATGAGCCGATCACCTTGACTGTATCGCTCGCGGGCACTGGAAACATCAAACTCCTCGAAGCTCCCGAACTGAAACTGCCCCCGAGTCTGGAGAGCTATCCTCCAAAGGCGACAGACAAGATAACCGGTGAGGGGACGGCCTTAGCAGGAACCAAAAAATTCGAATATTTGATCATCCCGAGAAGCCCTGGAAATATCAGGATCGATCCGGTGGAATACAGCTATTTCGACCCGGTGAAGAAGAAGTATATAACCCTGAAGACAGAGGCGATGGAAATTGATGTCCAGTCTTCAGGCCCGGAGGCGTCCACGGGTGGCGGGGCTCGTGCCCGTTCGGACGTGACGCTGTTGAATACGGATATCAGATTCATAAAGCTCACCGACATAAGCCTTCGGGAGAAGGGAAAATATTTCTATCATAGTCCCGTATTCATACTGTTGGTCCTGCTTCCGCTGTTCGGTCTGGGGGTAACAATCGTCTACGGAAAGAAGATCCGGCGTTCCCGGGACAATATAGCTTTGTATAGAGAGATGAGGGCATTGAGCCGTGCTCAGAAACGGCTTAAATGCCTCCAGAAGGAGATCGGGAAAACAGGGGCTGACGAGTTATGCGAGTCCATATCGCTCGCTGTGTGGAGATACCTTGGTGACAGGCTGGGCGTTGACCCGGGCGAGTATTCGGTCGACCGCATGGGATATCTTCTCCTGGAAAGAGGGGTCCCTGACGAGAACATCCAGATGCTGAGGCGTCTCCTCGATAGATGTGCCATGGAGAATTACGCGCCAGGCGCGGCAGGCGGAACGGCAATGGGAGATTTGCTGCGAGACGGTAAAGAGATTGTGTCACAGATTGAGAGGATTCTGTCATGAGGCACATCGCAGTAATGCTCATCCTCCTGGCCTTCGTTGTCGCATCTCCGGCCATCTCATATGACGGAGACGCGGAAAGTGCTTTCCGAGAAGGGAATGTCGCGTTCCAGAAGGACGATTTCGAGGGTGCGATCGATGCTTACCAGGGCCTGATAGATGCTGGATATGAATCTGGAGCACTCTATTATAACCTGGGTAACGCCTACTACAGGGAAGGTAATATCGCTATGGCGATCCTGAATTACGAAAGGGCGATGCGCAGGATGCCGGCCGACGAGGACCTGCTCCACAACCTGGAAGTCGCCCGTCTTCAGACCATCGACCGGATAGAGCCTGTTCCCCGTCTTTTTCTGTGGGACTATCTCCGTGCCGTTGAGGACCACCTGGACATATCGACTCTGACCGCCACGGCCTATTGCGGATATCTCATCTGTCTGGTGGCCATAGCGCTTCTCGTTCTGTCGGGAGGCGTCAGGGTCAGGAAGTATGGCCTGATCGCGTGCGTGATTTCTCTCTTGACCATGGGCATGACTGTCTCCATGCTGGCGAAGAAGATATCGTCCCTCGAAGAGAAAAACCACGGAATCGTCGTGGCAGAGATTGCGGACGTGAAAAACGCCCCGGATGACGAAGGACCCGACATCTTCATCCTCCACAGCGGGACAAAGGTGAAACTCCTCGATCGGCTGGAGGAATGGATCCAGATTCGCCTGGAGGATGGCAAGGTCGGATGGTTGACGGCGGACGATCTGGAGATCATTTAGCTGTTCGGTGTCACCTGGCGGCCGGGTTGACATCGCCTTCGAGGCACGATATATTCTGTCTGGTTTCGGGGCGTAGCGCAGTTCGGTAGCGCACCTGCTTTGGGAGCAGGGGGTCGCTGGTTCAAATCCAGTCGCCCCGACCACCCTTTCCGTATCCCTCCTTGTTGACACCCCCTTGACATTCACGTAGTATTTGCTGGATGACAAATGAAAACAGATGTCATATATGCCTGATCTTTATCGGCGACGTCCGCTATGACGGGAGAGCGCATAACATCGCCTGCTCCCTCATACGAGAAGGCTATCGAGTGACATTTATCACCGCAGGGAATGCTACCCGCGTATACGCGCTGGACGGGTTCGAGGTCATCCAGATCGGGCTGCGTGACTGGTCTTCGACCAGGATGAAATTTCTGGAGTTCTACCTGAAGGTGTCCAGCCGTATCCCGGGCGTGCGTGCCGATCTCTACCAGGCCGAGGACCTCTTTTCATTGCCGCTCGCGTGGTTCGGCTCCTGGCTGCACGGCGCGCGGCTCTCCTATGATTGCCGGGAACTTTACTTCGCCCTCGGTTCCCTTGCTGGTCGGAGGTGGACACAGGCCTTCTGGAAGATCGTCGAGCGACTCTGGATCCGGAAGGCGGGGATGGTCATGGTCACAGCCGAGAATCAGCGGGAAGTCCTGGCAAGCAGATACGGAATCAGCCCCCCGATTGTGGTGAGGAATCACCCGCCGCTGATCTCCCGCCATGACAAATCCAGGAAGATGAGAGAAACGTTCAAGATCCCGGGCGACTGCAGGATCCTTCTGTACCAGGGGATGCTGCATCCCGGTCGTGGGATATTCCTGCCTCTCGAGATAGTGCGGCGCGTCGACGGATGCGTGGTAGTCTATCTCGCGTTTGGAGAGCTGAAGGACGATCTCCTGAGGAAAGTAGAAGAATATGGACTGCGCGGGAAGGTATTCATCCATGGCCCGACACCCTACACGGAGTTGCTAGAGTACACCTCGGGAGCGGACGTTGGGCTCGCTCTGCAGGAGCCGTTTGGAGAGAACCATCTGAGGGCGAGGCCCAACAAGATATTCGAATACATCATGGCTGGCGTGCCTGTAGTAGCGAGCGATTTCCCGCCGCTGCGAAAAGCGATAGTGGAGAAAGGGATCGGCCTGGTAGTTGACGTAGAAGATATGGACGACGTGGTGGAGAAGGTCAGGATGCTCCTGACTGACGAGGGGTTGTACGAATCGATGGTGCGGAACTGCGCGACGGCATCCGGGGAGTTCAACTGGGAGGCAGACGAGGCAGGAATGTTGTCTGCGACCTCCACCCTCCTGGGTGAAGGGGGGTGAGCGCCCCCTGGAGCCGCAACAGGTGAGAATCGATTGAAAAAAGCAGTAAGGAACTTCCTTATACTCGTCCTCGGAGACGTGGGCAGCAAGCTTCTCGGATTCGCCGCGGTCGCCTATATAGCCAGGGTCCTCGGGCCCGACGACTTCGGTCTTGTCAATATTGGAATCGCGGTGCTGGGTTATATGGTCCTTTTCACAAGCCCGGGAGTCCACATATACGGGACCAGGGCGGTGGCCGCTGGCGCCGGTGACGAGATTGAAGTCGCAACTCTCATCACCGGATTGCGGCTCTTGATTTCCGGGATCCTTCTCGCCGGAGTGTTCATCCTGGCCGCCGTCTTCAGCAGCGGCGCGCCAGTCGTTGCTGTTGTGGCGATTTACGCGCTCTCTCTAATTCCTCTATCTCTTTCTCTCGACTGGTATTTCCAGGGGAAGGAGATGATGGGCCCGATCACCTGGAGCAGGATTATTCTCAACGGGGTCTACCTCGTATTGCTTCTCATAGTCGTTCGCGGAAAAGAGGACCTTCTCATGGTTCCCACGGCATTCTTGGTCGGCAACACGGTCTCTTCCGCATTCCTTCTTTCGATATTCCTGAAGGATAATTCGTGCGATCATCTCAGGATGGTCCAGATGGCCACCGGGATCGTGGGGAGATGGAAGAGACTGTTGTTGAGTTCGCTCCCTATCGGACTGGGGTCGACTCTCGGACAGGTGGCGTTCAACTTTCCACCGCTTCTGCTGGGGATCCTCATTGGCACGGCGGTCGTTGGTCAGTACAGCGCGGCCATGAGGATCGTGCTTGCTCTCATGACCCTCGATCGTGTGGTGGGGATGGTCTTCTTTCCGATTGTATCACGTATCTGGGAAGCGGATCGGGGGAGGCTCTCCATGGTCTCGGATCGATTTGTGCGGATGACAATGGTGTTGACTCTTCCAGCCTGTGTACTGACTTTCTTTTTCGCCCCGGAGCTGATCGAATGGGTATATGGGACCGAGTATGGCGGCGCGGTGGAGATGATACGAATCCTGATCTGGTTCTTCTTCGCGACATCTCTGAACACACTCTTTCTTTTCGGCCTGATGGGGGTTGGAAGGGAGAGAAAGTACGCACGGATCACATTGTGGGGTACCCTGACTCAGACGGCTCTGATGCTGCTGCTATTTGCTCCACTCGGTGTTTCGGGCGTCGCTTCGGGCTTCGTGGTGGGGGAAATGCTGATTACTTTCCTCTCGTGTCGGGAATACGGAAAGGTGATACCAGTACATTTTTTCAGATCGCTCGCGAAGCCCGCTTTCTCGGCAGGAATAGTGGCGCTGCTACTCTATTCGCGCATTGTTGCGGGCCTGTTTCCCAACCTGGCAATAGCTCTGGTTGGGTTCCTGCTCGCTCTGATTCTCACGGGAGGCATCAACCGGAATGATGTCAACATATTGCGCGGGGAGATATAGGTGCGCCTCAGGGCAGGATGGATAGGATCGACAAATACCTGGAAGGCTTTCCTCTCGCAGGAGGGATTCCCGGGAGAGGAACTCCGATCCCCGGATCAGTTGATCGCGGGTGATATCAGCGTGGCTCTGATGATAGGGAAGCGAGACGCTCGATGGAGTGAATCGCTGAAAGCGTATGTTGAGAAGGGTGGCGCGGCTATCGTCTGCCAGGAGACGCTTGCTCGCTGGTTGGGAGGCAGAGAAAGGTGGGAGAGGTTTTCATATCTTGTTCCATTCGATAGATCATTGTTCCGGGAGAACTGGCTGATAGAGATGCCGGGCAGGGGTCTCGTGAGTGAGGACACGGGTGTTCTGTTGACAGAAAAAGGACACAGGGTTCTGCCCATCGTTCGGATGGGTGAAGGTGTAGCGGCCGCCTTCCCCACACGGCTTGACCGCTGCATAAAAGACACTGGCAGCAGCAGGAGGCTCTTTCACTCACCGGATGGACGATTTCCGTCGGAAAGAGTGTCGAGGGTCCCCAGGGGCGAACTGAGGATGTTGTTTCATTCGGTTATGCGAGTGCTCCATCACCTCAGGGGACTTCGCTACGTCCATCTTGCTTCTTCTCCCGGTGATTCCGCGGGGGTACTTGGTCTGCGGATCGACACGGACTATTCTGCCCGGAGAGAGGTGGAAGCGCTTTATGCACTCCTCCGGGGAGCGTCCATGCCCGCTTCCTGGTTCCTTCACGCCAGGTCTCACATAGGCTGGCTTCGCGATTTCAAGGCGATGGAACATCAGGAAATCGGTCTGCACTGCTACGCCCATAAGGTATACGGGAGGACCGGGCTGAACCGGGAGATGATCGAGAAGGGCAGAAACATGCTCCGGGGTGCGGGGCTCGATCCCCGGGGCTTTGCGGCGCCATACGGGATATGGAGTCGAGGGCTCCCCGGGGACCTGGAGTCTCTCGGATTCCTCTACTCCTCCGAGTTCGGATACGACTACGACAACACACCCTCTTTTCCGTGGACCGGGAGGCAGTTTTCGGGTCTCCTGCATGTCCCTGTCCACCCGATAACGATCGGGAGCCTTGTTCGGGAGAGATTTGATGAAGCCGCGATGACCGGCTATTACGACTCGGTGATATCAAGGAAACTGGCATCGGGAGAACCCATTTTCTTCTACTTCCACCCGGGCGACGGCCGCCTGGATGTCATACGCTCTATTCTGGAGCGTGCGGGCGTATCCGGTCTGACCAGGACGACGCTCCTTGGCTACGCCCGATGGTGGCGGGAGCGACACAGGATATGGCAGACCACTGATATCGTATTCGACGGGGAGGGAATCACGGTAACGTGTAGAGGAGAAGCGTCTCATGAGGATATACGAGCAGAAATAATCGAGCGAGATGGTAGATTGGCGAGGATAAAACTGTCTCAGCGAATTGACATCGGTACCGTGGTCTGGAGGGAACTGCCCGTGCCGCCCGCGGTACCGCCTGACATAGCCGCGCTTACACGGCAGAGGACGAGAAGGCTCATCGAAGATTTGAGGACATGGTTCTGGAGGAGAAAGGGATGAGGATACTGGTGCTGGCATATCAGGCGACGAAGATGCTTGGCGGCGGGCTGCTGTCTCAGGTGAGCTCAACAGTGGAGGCCCTCGGCGAGCAGGGTGTGGAGATAGAGATGTTTGATCAATGGAGTGATATCGATCCAGAGGGATATGACCTGTGCCACATCTTCGGCGCGAACATGGGAACGCACCATACGGCGGCAGCGCTGCACAGGGTCGGAATAAAGACGGTCGTCTCGCCAATCTTCTTCACGCAGAGGCCGCCCCGGGTGGTGCGGATCGCGGTTCGCGCCAACCGGCTCCTGCAGCGTACTGCCAGGGGCGTATGGACCGACTACAGCCTCGCATCCGACGTCTGCGACTGGGCAAGTATGGTCCTGCCGAATACCACTGATGAGGCCAGGCTCGTAATTAAGGGACTTGGTGTCCCTGAGGAAAAGGTCGAGGTGGTTCCCAATGGAGTGGAAGAGCGGTTCTATAATGCGGATCCGACTCTCTTCAGAGAGAGATACGGAATAGAGGATTTCGTCCTTTCGGTCGGTTTTATCGGGATGGAGAGAAAGAACTCGCTGCGGCTTCTTCGTGCGCTGCGTGATATCGATCGCCCATCGGTGCTCATTGGAAGCGTATGGAACGGCCCGTATGCGGATGAGTGTCGGAAGGCCGCCCGGGCGGTGAAGGATCTCACTATCCTCGATCCCATGCCGCCCTCCTCGGATATCCTTGCCTCCGCATACGCCGCGTGCGACGTCTTTGTCCTGCCATCCCTCTACGAAACCCCGGGAATCGCGGCGCTCGAGGCGGGGCTGGCGGGCGCAAAGGTTGTCATCACTCCCTTCGGGGGGACCAGAGAATATTTCGAACACTTCGTCGTCTATGTCGAACCGCGTTCCACGACATCGATCAGAGACGGAATCATCAAGGCGCTCGCTGCGGAGGGTGATAACGGGCTGAGGGAGCACATCCTCAAACAATTTTCATGGCAACGCGTAGCCGGAAAGACAATCTCCGCCTATCGGAACGTCATAGAGCAGTGACGGGCCTGCGACATGAAAGGTGGTTTTAGCCCTCGGCGGCTTATTGCTCCTGTGTGGTTGACCTTTTTTCGCTGGTGTGCTACAATATAGCGTTGAGAACGTTCCAGAAATGAAATCCCGGGCCAGGAGGCCATGTTGAAGACTAA
>CAZOAR010000011.1:0-63316 GCA_964577985.1 uncultured Gemmatimonadota bacterium
CGGCTGATCGACCCACCGTGTGATGGCATCGGCAGTGGAGAAGTTTCGGTTGGGTGGAAACAGTCAGCAAAGCCGATCACTGGAAGCGATGGGGAGGCGCGGCGAACTTTCCCAACCGGACCTGGTCAACCGCAATTCGACTGGGAAGAACCCCGGACAGTGGCCGACCCCAAACACAATGGACGTTCTTCCTCCTCGGCCAACCGAGAAACTGGCGGAGGAGAACCGGAAGAGAGGAGGGCGGAAGCCATCATTTCGCTCTCTCTGATGAGAGGCGTGAGGGCGAAGACGCTCCTCGGTCTCCTTGAGCGTCTGGGGGATCCCGGAGAGGTCCTGTCCAGGCTGAAACGCCTCAACCCGCCGGGAGGTGGGGAGGCAGTGGAAGGGCCCGTCACAGAAGACGTCGACAAGGCGATCATGCTTCTCGGAAGGGAGAAGGGCGACGTTATATGCATCCTCGACATGGCATATCCACCTAAGCTGGGAAACATCCATGTGCCTCCTCCAATTCTCTTTCTGGTGGGCGACCCGGACTGCCTGCAGTCAATCTCGGTTGCCATTGTCGGGACACGACGGGCCACGGCCTATGGCAGGAGGGTCTCGAGGTGGCTGGGCCGTGAGCTGGCCAGGGCGGGGATAGTAGTGGTGAGCGGAATGGCCAGGGGAATCGACACAGAGGCGCACCTCGGTTGCCTTGAGGGCGGCGGAGCGACTGTCGCCGTCCTCGGCACCAGCGTTGATAAGCCCTATCCACGTGAGAACCGCGGCTTGATGAAGAGGATCGCTGAGTCGGGTTGCGTGGTCTCAGAGTTTCCCCCTCCTACGGTCGGTCTTCCTCATAATTTTCCGAGGCGTAACAGGATAATCAGCGGGTTGGCATCAGCGGTCGTTGTGGTCGAGGCTCCCATGAAGAGCGGAGCGCTGATAACGGCGGGTTTTGCGCTGGAGCAGGGGAAGTCGGTCCTTGCCGTCCCCGGGGAGATATGGTCAAGGAACAGCGCGGGTCCCTTGTCTCTGCTCAAGGACGGGGCCGCTCCTGTCACGAAGTCTCGGGATGTCATGGATGCGATTGGGCTCTTCGCTGAAGCAGGTTGTGGCAGGAAAGATAGATGCGTGCAGCAACCTGATCTCCCGCCCGTCGCCTCAAAGGTCCTGAAGAGTCTTGAACGGGAAACCCTGCACGTCGACGAGATATCCACCAGGTGCGGACTCCCATCTTCGGAGACCCTGGCGGAACTTCTGAAGCTGGAGATGATGGGGTTTGTAGAGGGAATGCCCGGGAAATTCTTCGCCCTCGGCGGAAGGTTAAAAGAACCGCCATGGGGGCGGGCTGGGGGGTAAGATGACTTGACAATCATGCCCCTCAAATATATTCTTTTATGGCTCATTATTACGGCGGGATCAGGTTCAATATGTCGAAAAAGCTGTCAGAAAGAGAGAGAAAAGTCCTCCAGGCGATAATCTGGAACCATGTCAGGACTGCGAGACCGACCGGTTCAAGGTATCTCTCACGCGAATACCGTCTGGGGATAAGTCCCGCTACGGTGCGAAATACGTTGAGCGACCTCGAGGATAAAGGGTTCCTGACCCATCCTCATCCTTCTGCCGGCAGGATTCCTACAGATAAGGCGTACAGGCATTACGTGGACCATCTTCTCGAGCTGGATGTCCTTAGCGCGAAAGAGCAGAGGGCGCTTAAATCGAGCATCAATCTCGACAGAAAGGTTGTAGAGAATGTCCTCGTGCACTCTGCCAAAGTCCTCAGCGTATTGACGTTTGAGCTGGGGATAGCTCTGGCGCCCAGGATAAGCGAGGGAGTCCTGGAGCGGCTTGATCTTGTCCAGCTATCTCTCAACAAGATCCTGCTGGTCCTCACGGTAAGGTCGGGGCTTGTCAAGACGATTTTTGTCGAGGTCCCCGGAGAGAAGATGATGGAGCATCTGGAGGAGACAGCGGCCTTCCTGAATGAGAGGCTCTGCGGTCTGACGCTTGGCGAAATACGATCTTCGCTCACTGAGCGTCTTGGGGACTCTGTCTCTGGTGATATGGAGTTTCTCAACTTCTTCGTGCAGTCCGCCGATGAGGTCTTTGACATGTCCTCGGACTCCAGCCAACTGGTTATCGACGGTGTCTCCAAACTCGCTCATCAGCCTGAGTTCTCCACTGAAGAGGGTATGAAATCACTTATCGAGTTGACCGAGAGAAAGAATCTGCTCTCCAGGATATTGTCCGAAAGGGCGGATAGTGACGGGATCATGATAACCATCGGCCAGGAGAACAGCGCGTTGAATCTGGCACCTTTCAGTATAGTGACCGCGGACTACAAAGTCGGAACGCTCAGGGGAACGATTGGTGTGATAGGCCCGACGAGAATGCCGTACGACAAGGTGATCGCGATTGTAGACTATACGTCAAAAATGATTTCGAATGTCATGGAATCAGGAGATTGAAACATTCTTCCCGTTCATCAACAGTCTCGCATTCAAGAAATCTGCAAACAGTATTCATGATATGATCCCCCGGAGAGGTCGTGGGGGTTTGTCTTATCAACGGGTAGAGGTAAATGGCTACGAGAGATTATTACGAGGTTCTCGGGGTGGACAGGAACTCCGAGATTGGCGAGATCAAGAAGGTCTATAGAAACCTGGCGATGAAATATCATCCGGACAAGAATCCCGGTGACAAAGAGGCCGAAGAACGATTCAAGGAGGTCGCCGAGGCCTATGAGGTCTTGAAAGATCCCCAGAAGCGAGCAAGGTATGACCAGTTCGGGCACGCAGGTGTTTCAGGTGCAGCGGGACGAGGAGGGTTCAGTGGAGGTGGCGATTTCGATCTCTCTGACGCCCTGAGGGCTTTCATGAGGGACTTTGGTGGTTTTGGAGGGGCCTTCGATGATTTTTTCGGCGATTCTGTAAGGACACAAAGGCGTTCCTCTTCCATGAGGGGGGGAGACCTTCAAGTCAGGGTGCCGGTAACACTGAAGGAAATCAACGACGGTATCGAAAAAACCATCAGGTTGAAGCGGATGGATACCTGTCAGGCCTGTCAGGGTACGGGCTCCAGAGATGGTAAGGGCACCACTAATTGTCCCAGTTGTGGCGGGTCCGGTGAGATTCGGACGGCACAACGCTCGCTCTTCGGTCAATTCGTAAACGTCACCGTCTGCCAGCGTTGTGGAGGAGCGGGAACGATAGTCAAGAACCCCTGCACCAGATGCTCTGGTGGTGGGCGGGTGGAAGCGGAACGCCGGATTCGGGTAAAGATCCCTCCGGGAGTCACCAGCGGCAACTACATCACGATCCGCGGCGAAGGAAACAAGGGGTTGAAGAACGGTACGCCCGGCGACCTGATCGTGTTGATAGAGGAGAAACCGGATAACGATTTCAAGAGACACGGTGACAATATTATTTATGATCTCGCGATAACGTTTTCACAGGCTGCCCTGGGGGACAAGATCGACGTCCCGACTCTGACCGGCAAGGCAAGGTTGAGTATCCCGTCCGGAACCCAGACAGGCAAGGTTCTTCGGATGCGTGGGAAAGGGCTGCCGCACCTCCAGTCTAAGGGCAGAGGGGATCAGTTGATTCGTATCGTAGTATGGACGCCCACGAAACTGTCTGAGGAGGAGAAGAAACTCTTCAGCGAGCTCAGGAAGAGTGATGGTCGAAATCCCCCTCCGGACGGCAAGAGCTTCTGGGACAGAATGTGGGATACTGTTTCCTGAAACCGGAACGAAAAAAGTGTCTGACCTCTTCTATTTACCTTCCGAAAACATAAGGGAAAATGAGGTGATCTTCTCCGCGCCGGAGAGTGACCACATAAACAGAAGTTGCAGGATGGGCGCAGGGGACGTGATCCATGCTACTGACGGAAAAGGCTCACGTATGGCGGTCGAGATATACGAAACGGGAGAAAGAATCAGGGGCAGAGTGCTGGAGTTCGAGCGCCTCATACCCGAGCCTTGTGTGATTGACCTTGCCGTCGGTATGAGCAAACGAGACCGTATGAGCTGGCTTGTGGAAAAGGGAACCGAGCTCGGTATTACGAGCTTTACGCCGCTTGTTACATCGTGGTCACGGGCGCAGCGGCACCGTAAATCGTGGGATGGTCACCTCGAAAGGTGGAAGCGTGTTTCCGTGGCGGCACTGAAACAATCGCAACGCTGTTTTCTGCCGGAGATCATACCACCCATGGATATCAAGGACTTTATCGTGCAATCGAGGTCCGATGATCACGAACTGAAAGTCCTTCTGGATATGCGCGAGGAGAGTCCTCCACTTGCAAGTCTCCTGAAAAAAGGAATGACGCGGTTCCTGGTCCTTCTGGGACCCGAGGGAGGTTTAGACGGTCCAGAGGTCCGCAGCAGCGAACAGGCAGGTTTCTTGAGAGGAAGACTTGTCAGGCGTCGCCTCCGTTTTGAGACTGCCGGAATATGTGCCGTTGCGCTGCTTGCTGCATGGGTGGATGAGCAGTTATCTTGAACGCCGGAAAGGAAGGAGTGCGGATGTCCTGCGTCTTCTGTAGTCTGGTCAGTGGAGACATTGATGCCGATATTATTTACAGCGATGACTCGTTCATAGCGTTTCGAGACCTCGACCCCAAGGCACCCGTACACATCCTTATCATCCCGAGGGAGCATATCGAATCGATGGAAACGATACGAGACGACCAGATCCATGCTCTTGGGAAGATGGGCGCCATCGCGAGAGATCTGGCCAGGGATGAAGGCATTGCAGAGGATGGCTACCGCCTGGTTCTGAATTGCAATGCCTCGGGTGGGCAGACCGTATTTCATCTCCACATGCATCTACTCGGAGGAAGGCGTCTTATGTGGCCGCCGGGATAGGGAGATCCTGTAGCGAGATAGGGCTTGCGAGTGACATTTTGCAACGATGATTTTCTGTTGCGTGTGAGATTCGCCACATAAGTGTTACATTTGACAACGGTTTTTTGTCGTGAATGTGGCAATACGGCCAGCCCATAGACTTCTTGACACATTTATCCAGATCAATTATATTATTATGAAGTACTGTTACGATTATAACCAATTCGACGCTGTAAAGGGGTGTTTGCGGTGAACATCTGTCTATGTTCCCTCCTCCTCAACCCATTCACAAGGGGAGAGGGGGGAGAAAATGACGGAAGTAAGAATCAAAGAGAACGAGTCTTTTGAGAGAGCTCTACGCCGCTTCAAGAAGAGATGCGAGAAGGCGGGTATACTGTCGGATCTGAGAAAACATCGTCACTTTGAGAAGCCCAGTGAGCGGCGCAAAAGAAAAGCCAACGCCGCCAAGAGGAAGAACAGAAGAAGAGGTCGTTAACCTTTATTCTGGTGGTTGCTTTCTGACAGAAGCTCAGATGATTTGACAATGGATGATGGACTCCGGGCTGCTCTGGTTTTGTGCCGGTGGGCCCCATAGCTTCAGTATATCCAAGCCGGCTTGTTGTCAAGGGAGGTTGATTTTATGCCTTCACGATGGTCCAGACATGACGTTTTAGAGGATCATCGTGAAGGCTTTTCTTTTTGTAGATAACGGCAGAGGACTTCAGGGAATCGGTGTACATCTCTCTCCTGCTGTCGTTTCGCGCGGAAATTCCGGAAGTGATGACAGACCAGAAGTGCTCAAACGACCTCGATTTCAGCAGACTGATCGACCTGGTCCTGGGATACGCGGTCAGTTCTCCGGGACAGGGCCACATTGTGAACCTCCAGCCGTTCACGGCGTGCGGTGAACTTGTGGAGGAACTCGAGACTGTTTTTGAGATGCGCTCGATCCTGGAATCGGAGAGTGAAGATTTCACGCTCGATTTTCATCCGCTTGATGACGAATTCAAACTGCTCGGGATCCAGGGGGCGTTTCTCAGCGGCTCCGCTCTTAAGAAGATAGAAAAGTTGCTGCTGTGCAGCAGGTGCCTCAGGCGGTCATCCGCTATCACGGAGGATTCCACGCCTCGCGTCTGGAAAATTGCGAGAAAGCTTCATGTCGCCATGACGATTGAGGAACGGATCCGTTCAGCCATCGATGACAATGGCGAGGTCAATGATTCCGCGTCACGCAGGCTGGGAGCACTGAGAAGGAAGTTCGTGAGCTCCAGAAAACGTGTCCTGAATCTCCTGGAGAGGATCAGAACGAGGATCGTGCCTGACGTGGAGAGTGCTGAGGGAGAGATAACTCTTCGTAACAGCCGGTATGTTATCCCGGTTCGCACGGGATCTCATATCAAAGTTCCGGGGATCGTACACGACAGGTCGAAGAGTGGCGCTACACAGTATATCGAACCGCAGGAGACCATTGAACTTAACAACGCCTTGCGAGAGGCTGAGCTCGAGATTCACCAAGAGATCATATCGGTACTCAGAGATCTGTCGTCGGAGTTGCGTCCGTTTGTAGAAGACCTGCGCCGAAACCAGGAAATCCTGGGGATGGTTGATTCTATCAGGGCGAGGGCCCGTTTCAGCCTCGATTATGATTGTTCTATTCCGAACGTAGTCGCGGGTGGTCCTCTGAGGCTGAAAGGCGCAAGGCATCCTCTCCTGGGCGAAAAGGGGTCCGGTGGTGTGGTGCCTCTCGACCTGGAGATGGAGGAAGATGAGCGCTCGCTTCTCGTAAGCGGTCCGAATGCAGGGGGCAAAACCGTCCTTCTAAAGACCGTTGGACTACTCGCCATGATGACGCACCACGGTATCCCGCCACCTCTGAAAGAGGGATCCGGTATGCCCTTTCTGAAGTCGATTTATACCGACATCGGCGATGATCAGTCGATTGAAAACGACCTGAGCACATTTTCCTCCAAGGTAAAGGTTCTCAAGGATGTTCTCTCGGGTGCTGACGACCAGAGTCTTGTCCTTCTCGACGAGGTGGGTTCGGGGACGGACCCGTCCGAGGGACAGGCGCTCGCCCTCTCTGTGATAGAAGAACTTACCGGAAGGGGCTCTCTAAATATATTCACGACACATTACGGTGAGGTGAAGGGAATAGCCGGGAAGAAGAGGGGTGTGATAAACGGATCAATGGGTTTTGATCATGCGACCATCGAACCAACATACCGTTTCAAGAAAGGCACTCCTGGAAAGAGCTTCGGCCTTGAAATTGCGGAAAGACTGGGCCTTGACAGAGGTGTTGTGGAGCGGGCACGCAAATGGGTTCCGGATACTCACATCGCGATGGAAGAGTTGATCGGCGAGTGGGAGAAGAAGCGAGAAGACATCCTCGAGAGGGAAGCGGAAACCAGGAATAAAGAGGTTTTTCTTTCAGCGCAGTTGAGTGAGTGGAAAGCCGGGGAGTTGACGAGGGAGGAACAAAGGCAATCAGAGCTCAGGAGAGCCGAAGCCGAAGTCGAAAGAATGATGTTTGATGCTCGAGAGAGGATCGAGGGTATCATATCAGGGCTTGAACAGGCCCACCAGGGTGACAGTGACCTGATCAGGCAGGCCAGGCAGGACATAGAGAGGGAAATCTACGATATCAGGAAACGGCGTGGTCCACTCGGCGTGGCGCAAGATGATGGCGGGGATTCTCAACCACTGCACCCTGGCGACGTAGTGCTGGTGGAGAGTCTGGAAGATGAGGGGACAGTCCTCGCTCTTGACGGCAGGGTGTACACGGTAAAGATAGGCAATCTCCGCGTCGGTTTTCCACGAAGCGCCTTGAAAAAGATCCGTTCGGCTGGCGGGAGGAAAACCGGGCCGATCGATCAGATCCCGAAATTCACCGGTGACTCGGGCTCGTCCGGCTCTGGTGAGGGGATATCCCGGGAGGTAGATATACGCGGGATACTGCCCGATGAGGTGAATTTCAGGGTACAGAAAGCGATTGATACGGCGCTTCTGCAGGGGATAGCGAGTATCATGTTTATCCACGGCAAGGGAAAAGGTGTTCTCAGGGAAAAGGTGGCTGAGGTCCTGCGATCGGAGATCCGGATAACGTCTTTCAGAACGGGCCAGCATGGTGAAGGTGGTACTGGAGTGACGGTAGCGAAGATAGATTGACCGACAACAGAGCGGGAAGGAATGGGTAAGTGGGATCAGACGACGTAGTCCGGGAAATAAAGGATCAGGCGGATATAGTATCTGTGGTCGGTCGATATCTGGACCTCAAGAGGCGGGGAAGGAACTACATCGCTCTCTGCCCATTCCATAACGAAAAGACACCCTCCTTCACGGTGAGCCCGGAGAAGGAGCTTTTTCACTGTTTCGGCTGCGGGAAAGGAGGCGACGTTCTCGCCTTCGTGATGGAGATGGAGGGAATGGATTTTCCCGATGCGCTCAAGATGCTTGCCCGCGAGGTCGGCGTCGAGATACCGGAAAGGTCCCGCCCGAAGCAGAGAGACTCTCGATACAGGGAGCTCTACGAACTCAACAGCGTGGCGATGGATTTCTACCATGGCAATCTGCTCAGCGGCGACGGTGGATCGGCGGCGCTCTCATATCTTGAAAAGAGAGGAATCAGCTCAGATACAGTGGAGGAATATCGACTCGGATACGCGCCCGAGGGTTGGGATTCGCTTGTCAAACACGCGAAGGAAAAGGGGCTTTCAAACGACCTGCTGATCAAGTGCGGGCTGGCTGTGGAGGGGAAGGGCGGCGTGTACGATTACTTCCGGCAGCGAATTATTTTTCCAATCAAGGATAACAGGGGGCGCCTGGCCGGTTTCGCGGGCAGGGAATTCGGCGGTGCCCCTCCAAAGTATCTCAACTCG
The DNA here is from genome assembly GCA_964577985.1 of uncultured Gemmatimonadota bacterium. Taxonomy (GTDB): domain Bacteria; phylum Gemmatimonadota; class CAZMKB01; order CAZMKB01; family CAZNLH01; genus CAZOAR01. The sequence continues at coordinate 8,701 of CAZOAR010000011.1, forward strand.
CCAGACACGCCCATATTCAATAAGAGAAAGATCCTGTACGGTTATCACGATGCGAGACCCCGGATTCGAACGACCGGAGAGGTCCTCATAGTGGAAGGCTATACCGATCTTATAGCGCTTGTGCAGGAAGGAGAGGAGAACGTAGTTGCCCCTATGGGGACCGCCTTGACGGATGACCAGGCCGCCCTTCTTTCGCGTGTCGCGAAGTCGGTTATTCTTGTCTATGACAGGGACGAAGCGGGTCTCAAGGCGACATTCAGGGCAGGGGACATCTTCCTCAAGTCGGGTATGAGCGTAAAGGTTGTTCAGCTCCCGGAGGGTGAGGACCCGGACTCCTTCGTGCTGAAGAAGGGAATAGAGTCCTTCAGGAAAAGAGTCAGTGCGGCCACAGACATCTTTGACCTCAAGAACAATATTCTGGAGAAAAGAGGCCTGATGGAGACAGTTGACGGCAGGAGAAAAGCCGCCGATTACATGCTTGGGACTATCGGAATCGTGAAGGACGACCTGATACGCGACATGTACCTGGGAAAGGCCTCCGAGGCGCTCGGCATCGATCGAAGCACTCTCGAGAATATACTGCAGGAGGCGAGTACATCACCAGCCGCCGTGAAAAAACAGCGTGGCGGGCGCCGGCGGACTGAACTTCAGATGCTGGAGGGCGTGGTCGAGCGTTACCTCATCCAGCTCATGATCTCCGGGAGTGAGGTCGTTTCTCGTATCATCGATTCTCTGTCGGCGGAAGATTTTTCTGATCCCCGTTATCGGAGGGCCTTTGAGGAACTCGCCCTGCTCTACGAATCGTCTGGATTGACAAAGCCCGATACGGTAATGGGGGAGATATCAGAAGAACTTCATCCGCTAATCTCCGAGCTCTATCTCTCGACCGACGAGCTGACAGACCCGGACAAGATCCTCCAGGATTGTCTTAGGAGACTCGAAGCGCGCAGGGTAAAGAGAGAGATGGAAGACATAGAAGCTCGCCTGCAGGCTGTTGAGACGAGTGACGACGGACTCGCCGTCGAGTACTATGAGCTCAAGAAGAGACTGGTCACGCTTCAATCCGATTCATTTGCCGATGACTGAAAAACTGACACAGAAGTTCATCGACAGCCTGGTCGAAGATTGCTCCGAGGAGGGCTATCTGACTTATGGCAAGCTCAATGAGTTGCTACCGGCGGATATTGTTGACCCTGCGGTTATTGACGATCTAATCATCTCCCTCGGGGAAAATGGCATCAGACTCGTCGACTCCAGGGATGAGTATGACCGGGAAGTCAAGCGCGAATCCCGGCACAGGAAGGAGTATCTCAGCACAGGGAAAAAAGGCCCCAGGGCATCCGACCCGGTGAAAATGTATCTGAGAGAGATGGGGAAAGTTCCTCTCCTGAGCCGGAAGGAAGAGGTCGATCTCGCGAAGCAGATAGAGGAAGGCAATCACGGAATACTGGAAATCCTGTTCAAGTCAGATTCTACGATCAGAAGCCTTCTGTGGATGGACCGTAAACCGAGCGATGACAGGATCTTTGTCGAAGACTATTTCGATGTTGATACCATGACTGGTAATGGGGACAGGTCTGGCGATATGTCTCTCGAAGCAGTGACGAAGATGATAAAGAAATGTCGGCGTGACTTTAAGAGGATAATTGAGCTGAGTGAACTGGCGGACAAAGGGAAAAAAAAGACTGACGATCAGTTGCTGCTCAAGACGAGCAAGCTCAAGGAGTCACTCAGAGCGCAACTGACACGGCTTCCGTTCAGGCAGTCGCAGATAGATGATCTTATAGATGACTTCAGGTGCCTGGAAGGAGAGACTCGCGCTGTCCTTGAAGACATCCGCAGGGTCGAGGAGCGCATGGGTTATCCCGCGGGAGAAATCCTGAAGCTCTACTCCAGCCATGCCAGGCGATCGGAAGGAACTGCAGCGGACAGAAAGGGCGGTCCTGACCCCTCGGTTGTCAGAGATTGTGCCCTTGCCATAAGAAGGTCGAATCGAAAAATCAGACGCATCGAACAGAAAACGGGCCTTGATCACCGGACGCTCTGTGAACTCGCGGGCCGAATGGAACGATATCAGACCCTTGTGAGGAGGGCCTCTCGAAACCTGATAGAGGCCAACGTAAGGCTTGTCATCAGCATAGCCAAGAGGTACAGCAACAGGGGCGTGGAATTCCTCGACCTGATACAGGAGGGAAACAGCGGACTCATAAGAGCAAGCGAAAAATTCGATTATCGCAAGGGATACAAATTCAGCACGTATGCGACATGGTGGATCAGGCAGGCGATGACCCGCGCCATCGCGGATCAGGCGAGGACCATCCGCATTCCCGTTCACATGATCGAGGCGATAAACAAGGTGGGAAAGGCCATGCGGAAGATGGTCCAGATCTACGGGCGCGAACCGACCGTGGAGGAGATAGTGAAGGATGTGAAAATGCCGGCCGAAAAGGTGAAATCTGTCCTGAAGGTGTCGGTAGAGACGATCTCGCTGGACAGGCCTCTCAAAGAGAAGGAAGACACTCAGCTCGGTGAATTCATTGAAGATACGCAACTCGCTTCGCCCGCACAGAGAGCAGCATTCGCGATGCTCCAGGACAAGATTGGCCTGGTTCTGCATACCCTGTCGAAGAAAGAGGAGAGAGTCATCAGGATGCGCTTCGGCATAGGAGACGGATGCCCGAGGACGCTTGAGGAGGTCGGGGTAATCTTCAACATCACGAGAGAGCGAGTGCGGCAGATAGAATCGAAGGCCCTGAGGAAGCTGAGGCATCCGAGCAGGAGCAAGGAGCTGAAGGGCTACATAGAGTATCCATAATAGAGGGATGGTTACAATGGACGTTTACTGCGACAGATGCGAAGACAGGATGCCGATGAAACGCGTGAGAAGGCCAAAGGCAGGCAGGCTGCTTGCTGTCGTCTTTCTACTCATGACCATTGTCTCCCTGCTGGTGATCAAGTCGTGGGTCCTGGGTGTCATCTGCCTGCTCCTGTCTCTGGTCCTGTACATAGCCGGTACAAACTACTGGGAGTGCGAGACGTGTGGTGGACTTACCAAGCGGCCCTGAAGAGACATCCTTTCCCCCATGGACACGTGTCGCTGCATTCGCCTTTATCTTCCACCCGCAGCCCCTTGATTCCATACATTGCGGTTACCTCCACGTATCCTCAAAAATAGCTTGCACTTCGTCAGACCCAACCGTATAATCATTGACTGTTGGCAGTTACCAGCAATAATTCCTTATGCGACAAGGGGTCGGGAGTGCATTTTGAGACAAGCCTTTCAGCCGTTCTGGTGATATCGCTCTGTCTGTCTGCCCGCGCGATCGGCCAGATTACGTTCGAGACCACATTCGGCGGGGTCGCGATCGATCAAGCCGCCAGCGTCGAGCAGACGGCGGACGGCGGGTACATATTGGCCGGGAGCACATCCTCGTTTGGGGCGGGCCAGGGAGACATCTATCTGATCAGGACGGATCCTTACGGACAGGCACTCTGGAGCAGGACTTACGGCGGAGGTGATCTGGATGCCGGTTACTCTGCGCGTCAAACCATGGATGGCGGTTTTGTATTCGCAGGTCTCACGTACTCCTTTGGAGCCGGAGCGGGGGATGTATACCTTGTAAAGACGGATTCCTCTGGAGACACCCTCTGGACAAGGACATTCGGCAGCGATAATCTGGACTGGGCCTACTCGGTACGGGAGACGCCTGACGGAGGCTACATAGTAGCAGGCAGCACCACATCCTTCGGGGCTATCACGGGCGATGCCTACGTCATAAGGACCGACTCGATCGGGGAACCCATCTGGGCACGTGGCTATGGAGGATATGCTACCGAAAACGCGCGGTCCGTCTGCCAGACGACTGACGGGGGTTTCATCTTCGTCGGGAGTAGTGACTCGTACGGTGCCGGGCTGAGTGATGTCTACCTTGTGAAGACAGATTCACTTGGATACTCTCTCTGGTACAGGACCTACGGAAGAGAGGGCACTGATCACGGTTTCGATGTCCAGACCACCCTGGACGGCGGATACATAATAGCCGGGGAGATCTACTCACCCGTATCTGGAAGCAGGGACGCGTACCTGATCAAAACAGACGGGGCTGGCGACACGACCTGGACCAGGACGTATGGCGGTTCCGGGGGTGAGACAGGCTCATCAGTGGCGCAGTCCCCGGACGGGAGATATGTGATGTCGGGGTACACCGAATCGACGGGGGCCGGTGGCAGGGATGTCTACCTGGTCGAGACAACTTCGCTGGGGATAGCACTCTGGTCAAGAACCTTTGGAGGTTCGGGGTGGGATTGGGGAAGATCCGTCAGTCTCACGTCAGATGGGGGTTACGTCATAGCTGGAGAAACGGAGTCGTACGGCGCGGGGGAGAGAGACGCCTACCTCGTTAAGACGGACGCCGACGGCGTTGTGGAAATCGGGTCCGGAACGCCGCCTCGCCCGGGCTTGGCGGAGGTGATTTCCCTGTGTCAGAACTACCCCAACCCGTTCAACCCTTCCACAACCATCACCTTCGAAATTCCCGGGAACCAGGATTATATACGCCCGGCCAGCCTGACCATCTATGATCCCCGAGGCAGGAGGGTGCGAGAGCTTCTCTCCCGTGAACTGTTGCCGGGAATCAACAAGGTTCACTGGGATGGACGGGATGATCGAGGGCGATCCGTGCCGTCAGGGGCCTACCTGTACAGATTGAAGGCCGGCGACGAGGTGCGCACCAGAAAGATGACGATTCTGCGATAGGGGGGCGTCGTTGAGCGGTTTAGTGTTTGTCGTCAGTGTGCATTGCGCGCGCCCGCGTGCAGCGGCCGACATATGATATTAACAGGGCTCACGCAGTGCGTCTCACTGTGGTGGAGCGATGACTGAATGATAATCTTGTCTGAGTGTCCCTGCCTCTTGCCAACCCTGAAAAGAACATTATATTCTTCCTGTCATTGGATTGAGCCATCAATAACATTGGTTTGGGCCCATAGCTCAGCTGGTTAGAGCAGCGGACTCATAATCCGTTGGTCCTAGGTTCGAATCCTAGTGGGCCCACGTATGACATCCGTGTTGAGTACCGGGCGATTAGCTCAGCAGGTCAGAGCGCTTGTTTCACATACAAGAGGTCACTGGTTCGAGTCCAGTATCGCCCACCACGGTCTCCGGTCACGCATCCGGAAATTAACATATTTGAGGGGTGGGCCGTTCGAGGGAGAGGCCCGGCTGGGCTCCAGGATGCCCGTGCGCGGATGGACGCCCACAAGATGAGGACGGCCGAGCGGATTGACAAGACACTGTTATCTGTTGTTATCCCGGATGGTGTACCGCTCAAGGTGACGCCTTTTTTTGTTGCGTCAACCCGTGGATGAGTCGAGACAATATGAGGAACAGACTGCGAGGGTGAATTGACTGAGAAACTCATAACACTCCTGGAAGTCCAGGATTATGACAGGGAAATCAGTGAGCTGGAAGATGTCTGCAACTCGATACCGGTGGATATAAGGAAGATGCTGTCGGAGCTCGAGTCGGTTGGAAGGGGCTGCGATGAGAAAGAGGAGCGCCTCAAGGCCTTGAAGGTAAGAGAGGCCAGGGTGGAACTTGACGTGAAGGACCTGGAGACACAGATAGTGCGTTTCAAAGAACAGCAGATGCAGGCCAGGAATAATGTCGTCTATTCCGCGCTTGAAACAGAGATCAGCGAAACGAGAAAGAAGATCAGCAGTCTTGAAGATGACGGTATCGAGTTGATGGAAGAGATTGAGACACTCGAGGAGGAAATCAGGCTCTGGCACGAGGACTATGAGCTCCAGGAAAGGGAATTCAAGAGCAGGGAAGCGGAGTTGATGCGTCAGAAAGGGGAGGCGGAGGAGAAGCTGGAAGTGCTGAGAGCGAGGAGGAACGACGTCGCCTCCCGCGTCCCTGAGGATCTTCGGAGAAGATACCAGCGCGTAAGGGACAGAAAGGCCGGGCCGGTGGTCGTTCCACTGCGTGGTGACACGTGCGCCGGATGTTTTGGCACAATCCCTATCCAGAGGATCAATGAAATAAGACATGATGAAGATCTCAAGAGCTGCGAGAATTGCGGACGGATCATCTATTGCCCGGATGAGGACGATTGACGTGAACCAGGAGAGGAGTTGCATAAGGATATATGTGGACGGCGCCGCCCGGGGCAACCCCGGTCCCGCGGGCGCAGGGGTTGTTATAATGGATGACAATGGAATTGTAATTGATGAGGGCTCGTGTTATCTCGGAGAGCGGACGAACAATCAGGCCGAATACGCGGCGCTCATAGTAGGACTCTCGAAGGCCAGGAGTATCAATCCAGAGAGCGTGACGATCTTCTCCGACAGCCAGTTGCTCGTGAAGCAGATGAGAGGCGAGTTCAGGGTAAAGAACGAAAAGCTGAGGCCTCTCTTCGAGGAGGCGGTCAGCATCCTCGATTCCCTCTCGAAGGTCGAGTTTGTTCATATCCCGAGGAATGAGAATAAGAGGGCAGACAAGCTGGCCAATGCCGGCATTGACAGCAACGCTCAGGTGATCTCCACGCGGGGGAGAGGCGATCGCCCCTGGAGACAATGTCCAGGGGAGGAAAGTCCGGGCTCCGCAGGGCAGGATGCTGGGTAACTCCCAGGCGGGGTAACCCGACGGAAAGTGCCACAGAAAATATACCGCCCTCCTCGCTGAAGGCGTTGGCGAGGCTGGGTAAGGGTGAAATGGTGCGGTAAGAGCGCACCGCCGGGGCAGTGATGTCCCGGGCACGGTAAACCCCATCCGGAGAAAGATCAAATAGGGGGGGACGAAGTTGCCCGCTTCATCAGACCCCCGGGTAGATCGCTCGAGCTGGCAGGTAACTGTCAGCCTAGATTGATGATCGCCCATCGGAGCTTAAGGCTCCGTGGACAGGACCCGGCTTATTTCTTCCGCGGAGATCACCCCTGTGTTTCCTGCTGAGCGGAATCGAGTCTCCTCCGCGGAGGAGAGCCTGTTACAATCCATTCGGCAGCGGCCGGTTGGAAGACCGGTCGTTGGATCTGTTACGTCCATCTATTTTTCTGATTATGCATTATCAGTGGAAACTCCCTGAACCACAGGACCCGGAGGCCGTATCAGGTCTTCAAACCGGTGTTGGGACGTCAGCTATCATCTCGCGGCTCCTTGTATCGAGAGGTGTGACGGACCCCGTCGCGGCGAAAGAGTATCTCAACCCGGACCTGTCATCGGCGCGGCATGACCCGTTTCTCATGAAAGGGATGGAGAAGGCCTGCTATCGCCTGAAGAGAGCGAGGGAAACGGGCGAGTTGGTTATGGTGCATGGCGACTACGATGTCGACGGCATCACCTCGCTGGCCATGTTGATGAGATTCCTCGGCAGCGCCGGTATCTCAGCAACGCCCTACATCCCGGAGCGCCAGAACGAAGGTTACGGGCTTTCGCTCCAGGCCGTTGAGGAAGCTGCAGGCAGGGGTGCTGGTCTCATCCTGACCGCAGACTGCGGGATCAATGCTGTGAAGGAGGTTGACTGCGCCCGGAGCAGGGGCATCGATGTTATCATAACAGACCACCATCAGCCGTGCGGAGAGCTCCCCGAAGCCTTCTCCATACTGAATCCCAAACAGGACGACTGCACCTACCCGGAGAAGGATCTTGCCGGCGTGGGCGTCGCCTGGAAACTATGTCTGGGACTATTCCAGTGTATTGATGGAGACGGTGAGGAGCCGAACGAATACATCGACCTGGCAGGCCTTGGGTCGATCGCCGACGTGGTCCCTGTCCGTGGCGAGAATCGCGCGATCATACATGAGGGACTCAGGAGCATTTCGGGAGGTAAGAGGGTGGGGATCCGGGCGCTCAAAAGGGCGGCCGCACTCAGGCCGGAGGAGTTGACATACCGGGACGTCGCCTTCGTGCTCGCGCCCCGCCTGAACGCGGCGGGACGGCTTGGAAGAGCGGAGAAGGCGTACAGGCTTCTCTATACTGATGATGACGGCGAGGCTGAGGAATACGCGGCCTGGCTGGAGGAAGAGAACAGCCGCCGGAGGAAGATCGATTCGAAGGTCGCCGAGGAGGCGAGGGATGTCCTGGCGCGTTCCTTCGACAGCAGAGAAGACTACGCGATAGTCCTAGCCTCGCGTAAATGGCATCCGGGGGTGATCGGTATAGTTGCCTCGAGGATAGCGGAGGAATACTATCGACCGGCGGTATTGATTTCGGTAGTGGACGGAGTTGGGAAGGGATCGGCGAGGAGCATTCCAGGTTTTTCGATATATGACGCCATATCCAGATGTTCCTCTTTCCTCCAGGGATTTGGTGGCCACACTTATGCCGCTGGTCTCACGATTGAGGAGTCAAACATTGACCGGTTCAGAGAAGCGCTGCAGCGAGTCGCGAAGGAGGAACTCTCCCTCACAGCGCTGGAACCGTCTCTCGCCCTTGATCTCGAGATCGGGATCGAATCGGTGTCGGACGCGCTGACAGATGACCTGAAGGCTATGGAACCTTTCGGACCAGGCAACCCCGACCCGGTATTCTGCATCAGGGACCTCCGGGTCTCCGGCTCGCCACGCGTCCTCAGGAGTAACACCCTGAAATTCCCCGTCAGGAGCAACGGTGTGACAATCGACGTGCTGGGGTTCGGCAAGGGAGATTACCTGGAGAAGCTCAGGAAGGGATCGAGAGTGGACATAGCTGTCCGTATTGGTGAGGACAAATGGAGGGGTGAGAGGAGAATAGGGATGAAGCTCGAGGATATCCGGCTCAGGAGCGTCGAATCCTGATGCGCGTTGCCGGTGGGCAATTGAGGGGGCGAAAACTCCTGTGTCCCGTGGGGAATCGCACACGACCTATCACCGGCAGGTTAAAGGAATCCCTCTTCAGCTCGCTCGGCAATCTCGACGGGACGGAGGTCCTTGACCTCTTCTCGGGCGTCGGGAGTCTCGGGATAGAGTCGATCAGCCGCGGCGCGAAACATGCGACATTTGTGGAGAAAGACAGTGCTGTGCTGGGTTGCCTCAGAGAAAACACATGCAGCATGGGTATCGAGGACGCCGTCAGGATCTTTCCCTCCGACGTCTATGATTTCCTGGATCGACTGGGGCGGGAGCGGGTTACGTTTGATCTCCTCTTCGCTGACCCCCCATACAGCCGGGGTGACATCGAGAGGTTGACGATGCGACTGGAGGCCCTCCTTGGTCTCGCCTCCGTGGTCGTGATAAAGCACTCCGTGCGTGACGAGCCTGGTGAATACGGGAGGACGCCGGAGGCCATGAAGGTCCTCAGGAGAGGAAACGACAGGATAACAATGTGGAGAGGAGTAGAGTGAATTGAGACTTGGAGTCTATCCGGGTACGTTTGATCCCATCACAAACGGGCACCTCGACCTCATAAGAAGGAGCTTCAAGGTTGTTGACAGGTTGATTGTGGGCGTATCGAGGGCGACACCGAAGAGCCCTCTCTTTTCGGTCGAGGATCGGGTAAAGATGATCAAGTCGTCGATAAACAGCGGACTGTCCGTGGAGGTTGAGGCCTTCGATGGCCTTCTGGTGGACTACGTGGCGAGCAGGAACGCGTCGGTAATTATCAGGGGACTGAGGGCTCTTTCGGACTTCGAATACGAATTCCAGATGGCCCTCATGAACAAGCAACTCAACAAGGACGTGGAAGTCATATTCATGGTTCCGGATGTGGCCTTTACCTATCTGAGCTCGACGATCGTGCGGGAAGTAGTCGAGCTGGGTGGTGATGTATCGGAACTCGTTCCGGACGCGGTATTCAAGCGGTTGAGATCGCTATATCCATGATTATTTATTGTGGAGGCTAAATGAACAGGGACTTGTCGGACAACATTGGTGAGCTGACACCTTCACCAACGCTCGCCATCGCGGCGAAAGCGAAGGAACTGAAGAATCGGGGTATCGATGTCGTTGATTTGAGCGCGGGAGAACCGGATTTCGATACACCAGCCTATATTCAGGAAGCGGCGACAAGGGCGATGGGGAGAGGAGAGACCCGTTACACTGCCGCCGCGGGCATACTGCCTTTGAGAGAGGCTATCGCCGGCAAGCTGCTCAACGAAAACGGACTTACCTACTCCCCGGAGCAAGTGGTCGTAACTGCCGGTGCAAAGCAGGCGATTTTCAACGCTATCTTCTGTCTATGCGGGAGGGGAGATGAGTTTATCGTGCCGACACCCTACTGGGTCAGCTATCCTCCCATGGTCGCGTTCGCTGGTGCAACCGTGAGATGTGCCAGGACCTCCATGGACAACGGTTTCAGGATGACGCTGGCTGATCTCGAGAGGGAGGTGACTCCGAGGACAAAAGGACTGATCCTGAATTCACCGAACAATCCTTCAGGGTCCGTATACTCGGAGGATGAACTCCGCGAGATATGGTCATTCTGCCACGACAGGTCGATATGGATAGTATCAGATGAGATCTATGAGTACATGATCTATGATGGCCTCCCCTTCGTATCCGCCGCGGGCGTAAGCGAGGAATCACGAGACAACGTGGTCGTGGTGAACGGATTCTCAAAGTCATATTCCATGACGGGATGGCGGATTGGTTACGCGGCTGGTCCGCCGGATGTCATGAAGGCGATCGAGTCATTCCAGAGCCACACCACATCGAATGCCTCTTCCATCTCGCAATGGGCCGCGCTGGCCGCGCTCGAGGAGACTGGGAAGTCGAAGGAAGTGCATGACACGATGATGGAGGCGTTTTCAGAGAGGAGATCCTGCATCCTTGAGGAAGTGGAGAACACCCTGGGGCTGTCCTGCGTGCATCCAGCAGGCGCATTCTACATCTTTGCCGACTCGTCGAAGTTCCATGGCCGCGCAGCAGGCAGGCACATAATTGAAGACTCCGTATCTCTCTGTCGCTACCTCCTCGAGGAGGTAAGAGTCGCACTGGTGCCGGGGATCGCCTTCGGAATGGAGGGTTATATCAGGCTCTCTTATGCAAAGTCTCTCGATGAGATCAGGAAGGGCATGGAGAGGTTGAAAAAAGGGCTTGACGACCTTTCCGACAGGAAGTGACGTCCAGGTCCGAGTCAGGGCAGATATCCTGCATTCGCCCTGCTGCCCCATGGCGCGACGCTCACGCGCCTGCTGGAGCCCCCTGCCTTTGCTGTCCCGGCTGCCGCACGTTCTGACAGGGAGTTTCTATCGAAATGAACCAGAGACCCAGAAAGAGCCTCGGGCAGAACTTTCTCGTGGATCCTTCTATCGCGCTTCGTATCGTCCAGGCGCTTGACAGCAACAAGACGACACCCATCGTGGAGATAGGCCCAGGCAGGGGGATCCTTACTGATTATCTCCTTCAGCTCGGCCGGCCGGTGACAGCGATAGAAAAGGACCGGGAGTTGGCCCTTCGGCTGAAAGAAAAATACCGCACATCGACGCAGATACATGTCATCACCGGGGATATCCTTGAACAGGACCTGTCCGTGCTCCTGAGGGAGAGGAACTGCGAAAAGCTCTCTTTTATCGGCAACATACCGTTTAACATAACATCTCCTCTCCTTGGTCTTTTCCTGTCCAACAGAGCGGTCGTAGATGACCTCGTACTTATGATTCAACGGGAGTTCGCCGAAAGACTCGTAGCGAGTCCGGGCGGCGATTCATATGGGGGCCTGACCGTTATCTTCAATTATTTCTCGACTATGGAGATAGTGCTGCGAGTAAGAAGTGGCTCCTTCTTCCCGATCCCGGCCGTAGACGCCACGGTCCTCAGGGTAAGGTTCGGGATGGGAGGTGGTCATGTCAGGGCTGAGGACGAGGCTCACTTCATGAGGATCGTCCGCGCGTTATTCGGCTGGAGGAGGAAGCAGGTGCGGACGACGCTCAAGAAGCATCCGGACTTTGAAATCGACGACAGAGGCCTTGAGCGCCTGGCTGATGCCGTCGCTTTTCCATTGAGCAACCGGCCCGAAGAGCTGTCTCTGGAGGAATTCATCCTACTCTCAAACCAATTAGTCAAGCTGGAATAGAACTGATTTTGTCCACATTTACTTCCTTGCGACACAAACACTTGCGATACCACCCTGTTTCCAAAAACATCCTGATGATAATTTAACACCAATCAAGAACCAGACACCCTAATACTTGATGTAGCACATTAAGTTAAGACCTTGTATCCCTTGCTAATAATGAAGTTCGGTTACATATTCCGGCGAGGAAACGATCGGCGGGTGTGGAGATGTTGTCTGAAACATGAAGGAGACTGGTGCCTCAGGAAGTTGTCCGACAGGCGGCGAAGCGTAATTGTGGATAAATGTGGATAACTCGTGCCGGACGAAACGTTTGACAAGCAGTGGTTAAGATGTTAACTATTCCCCTTGCTCAGGACGGCGAAGAATAATGAGGAAGGATAGAATGGCAAAGAGAAGAACAGGAGAGAAGGAGTCACCGGGAGGAGACAGGATCGGGAAGGAACGATTGATCTTTCTCATAGTAGGAGTCGCGATCGTCGTGTTCATTACGCTCTTCTACGTTGTGTCGGAACATGGAGGCGAGGCGGGAAAGGTGAATATGAGCGAGGCTCACATGGATGACCCCGAGCTGATGGCGCTCATTGAGAGGTTTGAGAAGAACCCTGAGGACCTTGACGCGGTCAGGGGGCTTGCGGACCGTTACTATGATGGCGGTGACTACGTGATGGCAGAGAGGTTCTACAGAAAGGTTCTGGAGAAGGATCCCGAGAATACAGACGTGATGGTTGATCTGGCTACCGCATGCTACTATAACGGGAGAGGCGAGGAGGCTGTTTCACTCTTCAGGAAGGCTCTCGAAGTTGACCCGCAGCATAAGAACGCAATGTTCAATATGGGAGTTGTCATGAATGCGATGGGTGATACAGAAGGAGCGATAGCATCATGGAAGAGGTTCCTGGAGGTCGCGGGAGAAGATCCCCACACTGAGCCCATAAGAAGGATGATCGAAGAGCTGGAGGGGGAAAGCGAAGCTCAATGAAGGTCTTTTTTTCTCTTCTGGCGTCGTTATGTCTGGCTGGTTTGATTGTCGGATCCGGCAATTCTTTAGAGCTTGAAGGTCACGGCGGGTTTTACAGATATGATAAGGCATTGGCCCGGGGGTTCCAGGCTGATGATTCACCGGTGTTCGGACTTCGGTTCGGAAGTGCGGCGCGGCGCATTTTTTCTGGAGAGACCACCGTGGCTTACGGACCCGCCGACGATATGAAAATCATACTTCTGATGGGGAACATCCTTCTCAATGTTTCCATCGGAGACGCAGTTCCATTCTTGACCCTCGGCACCGGTACGACGATTTTTGTACCGGATCGAGTCGATGAAAATCTCGATACCGAAACGAGGTTCACGATGAACTACGGCGGAGGTCTTCGGTATTTTGTCCGCGACTCGATAGCCCTGCGGTGCGACGCCAGGGACAATGTAGTCTTCGATCTTGATTTTGGTCCAGGACAGGGAGGAGGGGGAGGTGGTGGCATTTCGGTCGGGACCATTCATAACCTGGTTGTCGGAGGGGGCGTAAGCGTCCTGTTCTGAGAGACGAGTCTCAGGCGCCGCGCCAGTCCCTGCCGACTCCATGTGGACGCTTGGCAGCATGACAAAAGAGAGAAGCAGCGCCCGCGTGAACGTCCGTGTCGCGCTTGTTATCACGCGCCGAGACCGGATTCTCCTCGCGGGACACGAGAAAGAAGGAAGATCTTACTGGGTTCTTCCGGGCGGCAGGCTGGAACCGGATGAGACCCTGGAGCAGTGTGGGCGCCGTGAACTTGCTGAGGAGGCTCATATAGATGTTCGAGTCGGCCATCTACTCTATCTGCATGAGAGGATGACCAGGGACACGAGAGAACTCAATGTTGTCTTCAGAGGCCACCTCCAGGGGGGCGAACCAGAACTGGGAAGCGATCCGGAGAACAGAAAGGAACCGGTGCTCAGACGGCTGGAGTTTGTCTCAAGGATGGACTTTCAGAGCAGGCAGGTATATCCGGAGAGGATCGGGGAAGCGGTCTTGAGGGATTGGAAGGATGATTTCCCTCCCGCCGGTAGATACGTGTGACTGGCTTGTCGATTATCGTCATCCGGCGCAGGAGCCGGGTGACCCCTTATTTCGTACAGAAGGGATCGTATTATGAAGCAGAAAATAGCCAGGAGGGAAGACGATTATTCGCGTTGGTATACGGACGTTGTGCTGAAGGCCGAACTCGCCGATTATTCGCCGGTTAAGGGATGCATGGTTATCAGGCCGTATGGCTACGGTCTCTGGGAGAATATTCAGAAGACGCTCGACGGGATGATCAAGAAGACGGGAGCGCGAAACGCGTATTTTCCTCTCCTTATCCCGCAAAGCTATCTCGAGAAAGAGGCTGAACACGTCGAGGGCTTCGCGCCGGAATGCGCCGTTGTCACTCATGGCGGTGGGAAAGAGCTGGATGAACCGCTGGTACTTCGTCCCACGTCCGAAACGGTCATCTACAGCATGTTCTCGAAGTGGATCATGTCATACCGGGATCTGCCGCTGCTGATAAACCAGTGGGCAAATATCGTCCGGTGGGAGATGAGGACTCGTCTCTTCCTGCGGACTACCGAGTTTCTGTGGCAGGAGGGACATACCGCGCATGCCAGCCGTGAGGAAGCTGAAGAAGAGGCAAGACTTATCCTGGACATGTATCGCGACTTCGCGAAGGAATGGATGGCCATTCCGGTGATACAGGGACGCAAGAGCGAGACGGAGAAGTTTGCCGGGGCGGAAGTTACTTACGCGGTGGAGGGGATGATGCAGGACAGGAAAGCCCTCCAGGTGGGTACATCCCACAACCTCGGTCAGAACTTCGCACGCGCCTTCGACGTCACGTTCCAGACGAAAGACGGCAGGCAGGAACATGTATGGAACTCGTCGTGGGGTGTAAGCACTCGCTTGATAGGCGCAATTATTATGGCGCACGGGGATGACACTGGACTCGTCCTCCCTCCACGACTCGCCCCGTTCCAGGTGGTGGAGGTCCCCATCTGGCGGTCGGACGATGAATATGGGGTTGTTTCGCCGGTGGCCGATAAGGTGAGGGACATTCTCTCGACAGATTTCCGTGTCACGGTCGATAGACGCGAGACAATGTCGCTCGGCAGAAAGTTCTATGACTGGGAGAGGAAGGGAGTGCCGATCAGGGTAGAGATAGGTCCGAAGGATGTGGAAAAGGGTGAGGTCGTCCTTTGCCGCAGGGACAGCGGTGAGAAAGAATCCGTCCCCATCGACAGACTCCGCGAATCTGCTGGAGCGAAGATCGAGGATATTCAGCGATCCCTTTATGAAAAGGCGCAGAGGCTTATGGAGGAGAACATCTTCACGGTGGATACCTTTGAAAAGTTTCGCGAGATTACGTCGGGAGATGGTGGATTCATTCTCGCCCACTGGTGTGGCTCTGCGCAGTGTGAGGCCAGGGTCAAGGAAGAAACCCGGGCGACGTTGCGGTGTATTCCCTTTGAGGCGATAAAGGAAGGGGGAAGCTGCATAATATGTGGTGAGGCATCCAACGAAAGGGTCTATTTCGCGAAGGCCTATTGATATCAATCATACCGGTATGCGCATGAGGCAGGAATAGAGGCCATGGATAAAGCCAGTGAGAGGACGGAAAGAGCGAGACGAATCTCGGAGGGGATTCTAATCCTGGACTACGGTTCGCAATATACCCAGCTTATCGCGAGGCGGGTGCGGGAGCTGAAGGTATTCAGCGAGATAATCCCTCCTCCTCCGGATGCGGCGTCTATTGTCGGCATGAATCCGAGGGGTATCATCCTCTCCGGCGGGCCTGCCAGCGTCTACGACCCCGGCGCACCGGGTCTGCCCGCTAATCTGCTGGAGGCGGGGATTCCTGTTCTGGGGATCTGCTATGGGATGCATCTGATAGCCAGGGAAGCAGGAGGAAACGTTGTCAGGGGAAGGCGGCGCGAATATGGCAAGGCTATTCTGGAGGTCTCGGGTGAAGAGGGGTTGCTCCGCGGCTTTGCAGGGCAGGAGAGAATTCAGGTCTGGATGAGTCACGGAGACCTGCTTGAAGAAGCGCCGGATGGGTTCGAGATAATTGCGAGGACCGACAATACATCTGCCGCAGCCATTTACGACAGTCAGAGGAAGATCGCGTGTGTCCAGTTCCACCCCGAAGTAGCCCACACTCCGAGAGGGGATGAGATCATCTCGAATTTTCTATTCGAGATATGCGGGTGCAAGCCCGGATGGACGATGACAAACTTTGTAGACTCCTGTCTGGCGGTCATAAGAGATGAGCTTGGAGAAGGCGGAGTGATTTGCGGCCTGAGCGGCGGGGTCGATTCATTCGTTTGCGCGACGCTTATCCAGAAGGCGGTTGGAGAAAAATTGACCTGCATATTCGTCGACAATGGGCTCTTGAGAAAGGATGAGGCGGTATCTCTTGAACAGATCTTTCACAAGCACCTGGATGCGCGGCTTGTGATAGTGGACGCAGGGCAGGAGTTCCTCAGAGCGCTGAAGGGGATAGTCGACCCGGAAGAAAAAAGAAGGAGGATCGGTCACCTGTTCATAGATGTCTTCGGGAGAGAGGCTGCTAAACTGGAGGGCGTTGAGCATCTCGTTCAGGGTACCCTCTATCCTGACGTAATAGAGAGTGTTCCCGTTCATGGTGCCTCCTCCAGGATCAAGACCCATCATAATGTCGGAGGGTTACCGGATGAATTGCCTTTGAAGCTGGTTGAACCTTTGAGGTGGTTGTTCAAGGACGAGGTGCGGGTGCTCGGACGTGAACTTGGCCTGCCCGAGGAAGTCGTCGGACGCCATCCGTTTCCTGGCCCCGGTCTTGCTGTGAGGATCCTTGGTGAGGTGTCTGAGGACCGCCTCAGGAAGCTGCGAGAGGCGGATGCGATCTTCATAGACGAAATCCGTAAGGGTGGATTCTACGACAAGATCTGGCAGGCCTTCGCGGTTTTACTACCCGTTCAGTCCGTCGGAGTCATGGGCGATCAGAGGACATACGAAAACGCCATAGTCCTGAGGGCTGTGACGAGCCGCGACGGAATGACAGCGGATTGGTTCGCATTTCCGCCACGATTCATCGGGGAGGTTTCACGCCAGATCATCAATGAGGTTGACGGTGTCAACAGAGTTGTCTATGACATCAGCTCAAAGCCACCGAGTACAATCGAGTGGGAATAAGTCAATCATCGTCATCAGGCTCATCGAGGCGCTGTTTCAGGTTTGAATCGATTTTTTCCCAGATATTTTTCCAGAACAGTATGTCGTCGGTGTGTTGCGAGACGAAAGAATCCATTTTCTCCCGGGTAACCCCGGTTTTCTCGAAATAACGCGCGAGGGCTTCCGCCTGTCCGGTCGAGTCGCCAGGAAATGTATATCTGATAAGGGCGATATCCGCGTAGTGCTGGATAAATTCCTCGGGGTTCAGGGGAGTGGTGCTCTCCGACAAGGATCCTCTTGCGGCGTGAAGCGAATCGAACACGGTTGAGGTATCGCGAGCCGTTTCTGCGATCATGGAAGAGAATAATCCCAGGAGAACGGCGGTAGCGCAGGAGGCTGTTTTCAGAAAAACTCGGCTCATCACGATATTAAGCTAACAAGAAGCGGGGGGATTTGCCAGATTGGGTTCAGAGAGAAGACAGCACAAAAGGATCAAGATCAGGCTCAGCGCGTCTATCGGCAGCAAGACTGAGGATCCCAGCGTCTCCATCCCTTCGGCGTTGATTCTCGATCTGAGTCTTGGAGGAGCATACTGCGAGGTGGATCGCTTTGTGGAACCCCTGACCAAGGTTCTGCTCACAATAGACTTCGCCCCTGCCGAAAATGAGAGCGAAACAGATGGAGAAAGCGCGGTATGCAGGGGTGTCGTGGTCCGCACGGAGCCGGAGCCGGGGAAAGATGGAAGATACCGCATGGGGGTTCTTTTTACCGAAATTTCCAGACAGGGCAGGGAGAGGCTTCAGCGCTTCCTCTCCGAGAAGGTAGAGGAGAACAAATAGCGGGACTCGCTTATATCCGCATCTCTCCGTTTACCAGCAGCGCCTGCCCGTCCACTTCGACGGTAGGGTTCAGCACTACACCATCCAGGTGCAGCGGAACGTTTACATGACCTCCCATGCTCATATTGTTCCCGATAGCCAGATGAATAGTACCGAGGACTTTTTCATCCTCGAGAACCGCTCCCGAGACCACCGCCATGCCGTTCGTCCCTATCCCAAGCTCCGCTATGTTTCTGGCGTCCCGTCCAACGCCGTCCACTATCCCGCTCAGATTATCCGCCTTCTCTCCCCCCTTGATCTCCACTACATTGCCGTCTTCGACAATGAATGTAATCTCTTCTCCCTCCGACAGCTTGCCTATTCCGGCCATAGAGCCGTCGATGATGACGGCACCTCTCGCCGTCCCTTCCACCGGCGCGAGGTACGCCTCTCCGGCAGGGAGATTTGTAAATCCACCTCTTTCGTGGATCACGCCCGTGTCAGCGAGGCCGTGCCGGCCCTCGATCGACATCTCAATGTCCGTGCCGGATGTGGTGGTAATCCTCACACGGGATGCCCCTGAGAGCATTTTCGCGATCGCGCTGCTCAACTCGAAGATCCTGTCGTAGTCTACACAGATAGTGCGGGTCATGATCTCTGTAGTGATACCCGGAAGCGTGGCTATCCTCGCGCCCGCTTCCGTAGCCTGTCTTCTGGCTCGGGTGTGGGAAATCGATCTTGTCGTCGGCGCCAGGATGACGTCGGACCCCCTCATCATCTCTGCTACCAGCTTCGGGGGCTCTTCTCCATCTCTCTCGCAGGCAGGCATCTGCAGGAGGAGGGGGCTGCCTCCCAGTTCGCTCGCTGATGAGAAGAGCTGATCAGCGACCTCAATCCTCTGAGGGTCTGTGATGATCAGGGCCGTCTCACCTTCCCTGAGATTGAGGCAATCACGCAGTGCTGTAACCGATGCCTGATGCAGCTTGTTCATTTGATCTCTCCCTGTTGATGTCTCCGTTGACTGGGTTATGCCAGCTTGAGGCGGCGACAAATCTCAGAACGATTCGATGTCCCATCAATTGGCTTAATCCGCCTTTCCGGCGGCCCGTATAAGGGTCAGCGAAAGCAGACAGAAGATAAGGACGGAGATGATGTTGCTCCATCCTCCCATCCATTCATTCCCAAACATGATCTTCTGAATGATAATTCCGTTATTGTAGACAATAAGGCCCGCTATGATTATTCCCATCAGTGCACCACCCGCTATCAGGCCTGAACTGAAGAGTGTTCCATAATCCGCTCCCACCTCTTCCTCCTGCCTGTCCCGCCTGGTATAATAATATCGGATCAGGCCTCCGGCCATGATCGGTGTAGAGAGACTGATAGGGAGATAGATTCCGACGGCGCAGGGGAGAGAGTGGACCCCGAGGATCTCGAGCGTGGCGGCGAGAAAGACACCGATCAACACGAGGCCCCAGGGCAGTTCCGATGTCAGCACACCCTTCACGACCAGGGACATGAGCGTCGCCTGGGGAGCGGACAGATTCTCAGAGCCTATCTGATAGGCGGAATGCAGGAACATTATCGTCCACCCTATAAAGGCCGCAGACGTAATGACACCCACGAACTCCCCATACTGCTGCTTTCTCGGGGTGGCTCCTACGAGGTAACCGGTCTTCAGGTCCTGTGAGGTATCGCCGGCTATGGCGGCCGCTATGCAAACGACGGCGCCTATGCTGAGAGCCATCACCATGTATTCCTCACCCGTCCAGCCCATGGCGACAAAAATTAGACTCGTCCCGAGGAGCGTCGCTATGGTCATCCCGGAGACCGGGTTCGAGGATGATCCTATGAGACCTACGATCCTCGAAGAGACCGTTACGAAGAAGAACGCAAAAATCGCTATCAGCACGGCCCCGACGAAAGAAACAGGCACCTGAGGGAGCGCCCACATCGACACTATCAGGACAAGCGTTCCGAGAAGCACCCACAGCATGGGTATCTCAAGGTCTGTCCTTTTTTTCTTCCGATCTTCATTCTTGAAGCCTTGAACGATCTCTCCGAACCCCATTCTGAACGATTCCCAGATGGTCGGGATCGACCTTATCAGGGTTATGATACCGCCGAAAGCCACTGAGCCCGCTCCTATGTATCGGATGTAGTTGTTCCATATGTCGCTTGGTCCCATGTTTGATATAAGGTCGGTGGCCGGGAACAATGGCGTTGTCGTGTGCTCCCCTATGGCGGTTATGAGTGGTATCAGCACCAGCCAGGAGATCGCTCCGCCGGCGAGCATCATCGCGGAGATCCTCGGCCCGATAATGTATCCGACCCCGAGGAGCGGGGGAGTGATCTCGCCGTCAATCCGTGCGCCCGCGAATCCGGGAATATTCCAGAATGGCTTGTCCCTCCACAACCCGAATCCATTCATCAGGAACTCGTAAGCTGCGCCCACTCCGAGCCCCGAAAAAACCATCCTGGCCTGCTTTCCACCCGACTGACCGGCGATCAGGACCTCCGCGCAGGCGGTGCCCTCTGGAAACTTCAACTTCCCATGCTCCTTGACGATGAGGTAACGCCTCAGCGGAATCATGAAAAAAACACCCAGCCATCCTCCGGTCAGGGAGATCGTAAAAATCTTGCTGATTTCGGGGTTGATCCCCCAGAGTATGAGGGCGGGAATCGTGAATATGACCCCTGCCGCAAGCGATTCGCCGGCGGAGCCAATCGTTTGAACCATGTTGTTCTCAAGTATGGTGCTTCCTCCGAAGACCCGGAAGATGGCTACGGCCATTACCGCGACAGGAATAGAAGCACTTACCGTAATGCCCACCTTGAGTCCGAGGTAGGCGTTCGCCGCACCGAATATGATACCGAGGATCGTGCCGGTGACCAGAGCCTTCAGACTGAATTCTGCGATGGAGCTGTCACTTGAGGTATATGGAGTGAAAGCATCCGGGTTGTCGCTGTCCATGGCAGTGACGACATGCCCTTTTGTTTCTGTCATATATTGATCCCTGGTGTGAATAACAAGTGCTCCGCGCGATAATCAGGAGGGGTCGACCCTGCGCGAGGCATTTGAAAGTGCAGTGGTAACTATTAACTATAAATTATCACCTGGTGCCGGGCCAAAGTCAATACTAAAGATGTGTTTTCCTTCCTGAAACGTGGTCCGGTTTCTGTTTTCGTGTGGTCGTGGGCACTCACGGCGCCGGAAGGGTTCGGATGGAACCCTTCTTGACCTTTCCGGTATCAAGGATTAGCTTTCTACCCTGGCCAGGAGGAGGGGTCAGCTGCAGAGGCAAGTCACGCGAACCGCCGGCGGGGCTTGAGTCCTCGTTTCGATTCCGGGCGGGCCCGGTGGCGTTATTATGCGAATCTGCAGAAACACATTTATTACTTGAACAGGTGAAATGATGACTAATACATTCAGGAATGCCATTTTCATGATACTTATTCCGGCCGCTGTTTCATCATTATTTCTCCATTCTGTGTCTGCGTCAGGATACGAAGGCGAATATAATATGAAGGCGGCAATTCATCTCAGCAGGGCGGACATGATGCTCGGGGATGGCTTACTGAAAGATGCGGAGAGGGAATTGCGCATGGCGGTGGAGGAGGACCCCGGTTCGGACTATCTGAGACTCAAGCTGTCGGACGTCCTCTTCCAGGAAGAGAAATTCAAAGATGTGATCGATATACTCGAACCCGCCAGGAGCGGCACGGAGACAATACGCACGCATCTATACCTGGGACTCGCCTACGAGTATGATGGGAGAATGGACGAGGCGATAGATGCTTATCAATACATATACCGGTCGGAGATTGCCACTCCGGAAGAGATTATGCACGTGGGAAAGATTCTGTTCGCTGCGGGTGCATACGAGGATGCGCTCCCTTTTTACAAGAAGGCCGCGGAGTTGCAGCCCGCTGAGGCGGAGATACGCTCGGGTATAGGAGAAATCTACATCGCCCTGGAGCAGAAGGATATGGCCCGCGAAGCGTTTGAAGAAGCCGTCAAGCTCGATCCCGACAGGATCAAGACGTGGCTTATCCTGGCTCAACTGGCTGAGAGCGACGAGAATTGGGAAGACGCCCTTGGCTACTATATGAAGAGTCTTGGACTCGCTCAGCATCCGGCTCCCATCCTCCAGAATGTACTGAGGATATCGGGCAGAATAGGTGATTTCAGCCGTGCGCTGGAGCTCTCAAGAGAACTGGTTGAAAAGTTTCCGGATGATGGGCCGCTATGGGGAATGCTGGGGATACTCTACTATCAGGTCGGTTCGCTGGAAGAGGCCAACGATGCTATCGGCATGGCGATCGAGAAGGGTGCCGACAGTTTTCAGCTGTATCTCACTCTCGGGCGGAGCCTGATGGAGCTCGACAAGAGCGATGAGGCGATCGAAAATCTCAACAGGGCGGTAGCGTTGAAACCCGATGAGTATCTGGGATGGCTCAATCTTTCACTGGCATATTTTTCTCTGAGGAAATATGACGAGGCTCTGGAGGACCTGGACAAGGTGGAAGCGCTGGCGCCGCAGAACGTTCAGGCATTATATCTAAGGGGCCTGATACTCGGGCGACAGGAACGGTTTGCCGATGCGATCGAACCCCTTGAGAAGGCACTGACCTCATCACCGGAAAACACGGATGTCCTCTTCAGTCTCGCCGTCTCCTACGAGAGGACAGACAGGCGGGAAAAGGCCGAGGAGTTGCTGGGCAAGATCCTCTCCATCAACCCGGAGGACAGTGAAGCGCTGAATTATCTGGGCTATATGTGGGCGGAGAAGGGAAAACGACTCGAAGAAGCCGAGGCCATGATAGTAAAAGCTCTCGAACTGAGTCCCGACAACGGCTATTATATTGACAGCATTGCGTGGGTCTATTATCAGCAGGGATTGTACGAGAAAGCCCTCCAGGAAATGCAGCGGTCTGTGGAACTCGTACAAGATGACCCTGTGGTGTTCGAGCATCTTGGTGACATCTATCATGAACTGGGTCGCGTAGATGAGTCACGTGAAGCCTGGCAGAAGTCGCTTGAACTGGACCCGGACAACGAAAGCCTCAAGGAGAAGCTCGGGAGGGAGTAGCTCCGTGGATCGTCTCATTCCCGGGCGAGGACGCCATGACCTACTGATTCTATGCCTGTCTGTCGCGGCATCGTCATTCTTCATCTCCTGCGCCAGAGACCTTTCCAGACGTTATCCAACTGTGCTGTCTGAATACGATTCCATACTCGACAGGCAGAACAGGATAGCCGGGCTGATAGAGACGGACAGGAGAATCTTCGACTTCCAGTTGCGCCGAGGGCTGTTCTCTGTCGAAGGAGAAGGTGTTTTCCTGTATCAGAGGCCCGTGAACATGCGTCTGGATCTATACCTCGGGACCTCAGAGCTGGTCTTTCAGTACGTGCGGAACGGGGAAGAAGCTTGCGCCTTCCTCCCGGCTGGGCAGAGGATCCTGGCGAGTGAAGGAGGATGGGTCAATCTCGGCGGCCTTGAGGGTCTTGAAGGGATGAGAGTCAGAGATGACGAACTCAAGACCATGATGCTCGGGCTGTTCGACCTTCGGGGAGAGATCGGGAATCTCTCGGAAGTCAGGCAGGGGAATAGCGGCTATCTGCTGAGCCTGCTGCGTGGTGATGAGGTGTCATACCTGTTACTGGATCGAGAGACAGGGCTTTTGAGCACCTATCTGGTGCTGTCAGACGGTAGGAAAGTCAGAGAGGTCGATTTTTCATCTTATGCAAAGATAGACGGCGTCGATCGTCCGCGGTCGACAAAATACAGAGACGAGGACCTCGGTGTGACGATCAGGGTATCCATCAGGAGTGAAACCCTCAACGAGCGCGTAGACTCGAGTCTCTTCTCCCTGCCGCACGCATGTTCGGGGCGCTAGCCTCTATCCCCCGGGCGTTTACCCGGTTGTGAATTATTTGACAAGAGTACGTATCGCACTTACCTTTTCACCAATATGTTAGCGTTTGCCATCAGTCGGAAGGCCGGTTTCATTCTTATCTCGGGGGCGATTCTCTGCAACGGAGGCTGCGGTGTTTACTCTACCCGGGCCAGTATTCCTTCGCACCTGAAGACTGTCAACATCCAGACTTTTGAGAACAAGACAGGCGAGTTCCTGCTTCCCCAGCAGATAGCGGAGGAATTGACCGGCAGGTTTGAAGACGAAGGAGATCTGAGGGTCATCACATCACCCTCGGCAGACGCACTGCTGGAGGGCACAATCGTGAAGTACGTGGAGGAACCCCTGACCTATATCGGGGGAGGTGATGTCCTTCAGCGAAAGGTGAGGATCTTCGTCGATGTCCGATTTCTGGACCAGGTCAATGGAGAAGTCATCTGGGAAACCAAAAAGATGGAGCGATGGGCCATCTATGACTCTGATACCGAGGAGGAAGAAGACGGCATCAGGAAAGCCGCCCAGAAACTGGCCGCGGATGTCGTCAGTCAGGCGCTGCAGGGCTGGTAGGTTACGGGCACTGTAGTCGTTACGCGACGGATAGCGCGGAGTTCTGAAACCACATTTGTGATTGGATCCATGCAGTTGAAGACGTTATCGATATTGAACCAGCTTGTTCTTGTACTGAACCAGAATTACGAGCCGCTGAGCGTGTGCCGTGCGCGGAGGGCGATTGTGATGGTCCTCCTCGGCAAGGCCGAGGTGGTAGAAGAGAGAGCGGCCACAATTCACTCTTTCTCTCTCAACCTGGCTCTTCCGAGTATTGTGAGATTGTGCCTCTATATAAAGGCCCCCAAGCGGGAGATTCCCCTTACGAGAAAGAACATCCTGCGCAGGGATGGTTTCCAGTGTCAGTATTGCGGAAGCAAAGACATCCCGCTTACGACGGATCACATCATCCCACGCTCACGTGGTGGGCGGGATCGCTGGGAGAACCTGGTATGCGCCTGCATAGTCTGCAATAACAAGAAGGGCAATCGTACCCCGCGGCAGGCCGACCTGCTCCTGATGAAGAAGCCGAGGAAGCCTCACCGGTTCGCTTATATCAAGTTTTACAGCTCGATTCCCGACCGGAGGTGGAGGCCATATCTCTTCCTTGATTGACCCGGGTCAAGCCGGATTGCAAACCAGCCACTATCTGTCTGGATCAACGCCGTGATGTCCGAGAATGACAACATCAGGAAATATCGGGGCGCGATGACCGCCCTGGTAACGCCCTTCTCCGAAGCGGGGGGTGTAGACTACGCCAGGTTGAAGAGCCTGCTACGCTATCAGCTTGAGAACGGCATATCCGGCCTGATCATAGCGGGTACAACGGGCGAGGGAGCCACACTCGAAGAATCTGAACTCCTCGACCTGATCGCGTTCACGAGCACGGAAGTCAAAGGACGGGTGTCTGTGATAGCCGGTTGCGGTTCCAACAGCACATCCCACGCTGTCAGGAAGACCAGGAAAGCCGCGGAGCGGGGTGCGGACGCGGTCCTCTCGGTCGTGCCTTACTACAACAGGCCGTCGCAGGATGGACTCTTTGAGCATTTCTCTGCGATCGCTGACGACGGCGGTCTTCCGGTCATTCTCTACAATGTTCCCGGGAGGACAGGAGCAAATATGACAGCGGCCACGACAGCCCGGCTGGCAGAGAATCCTATGATCGCCGGTGTCAAGGAGGCGAGTGGTGACCTGCGGCAGATCGAGGAGATACTCTCACTCTGTCCCGCCGACTTCCCTCTTTTTTCGGGAGACGACGGATTGACCTATGCGATTATGGCGCTCGGGGGTGTCGGCACGATATCGGTCACCTCAAACCTTTTACCTGCTCAGGTCTCCAGCCTTGTCGCCGCCATGATGTCGTCTCGCCTCGAAGAAGCGATGGCCATTCACAAACATCTTTCCCCACTGAACAGGGCGCTTTTCATTGACACCAATCCAGTCCCTGTCAAGGAGGCGTTCGATATACTTGGTTCCAGCGTCGGAAGGCCGAGACTGCCTCTTGTCAGGCTCGATTCACGAAAGAGAGAGGAACTGACGGAAATTCTGGACGACTTCAGGAAAGAGTTTTCTGAGGAGTGGTCGGATGGAAGAGGTGGATCCGGTGAGTGAGCAAATGGTGAGGATTGTCATAAACGGGGTGTGCGGGCGAATGGGGCGGGAGGTAGCTGCTCTGGCACTCGAAGACGGATCCTTTTCGGTCGTCGGGGCCTTTGAAGATGTCAGGTCGCCGTTCTGTGGCCGCACGCTCGGTGAGATAACCGGCAGGCCGGGGCTTGATGTCGAGGTCACGGCCCAGCTGCCCGGGCCCCTTTCGGTGGCCGATGCGGTGATCGATTTTTCCGGGCCGGGAGCCACCCTCTCATTGATACCGCTCGTTTCCGACCTCCGGGTCCCTCTCGTTATAGGCACTACCGGCTTCAGTGAAGAGGAGCGGACTACGATTGAGGATCTTGCCGGAAAGCACGCGATCGTTTTTTCACCCAACATGTCGCAGGGCGTCAATGTCCTCTTCGGAATCCTCCCCTCGTTCCTGGATCTCATGGGAGAGGGATGGGATGTGGAGGTCATGGAGCAGCACCACCGGGGTAAGATAGATGCGCCCAGCGGCACCGCTATGAGATTCGGGGATATCATAGCGGAAAGCAGGGGAAAACCGCTCCAGTCGCTGGCCAGGTTCGGCAGAGAGGGAAAGGCGGGCCCACGGACGAACGAGGAGATATGTTTTCATTCTGTCCGTGGCGGCAATTCGCCGGGAACGCACACACTCGTATTCAGCAGGGGAGACGAGGAAATCACCATCAAACACGCCATCTGTGGCAGAGGAGAGTTCGCCAGGGGCGCGCTTCTGGCCGCCAGACTGCTCGTGGGAAGGAGGCCGGGGCTTTACGCGCTGCCTGATCTCATGAGAACAAGGGGTGGTTGAGGAACCAGTGGAGACGACAATGAAGAAGGGCTCAGGAAAATATAGTGTTGCAGACCGATTGTCGATGCTGCCTCCTTACCTTTTCGATACGCTCGACAAGATGAAGTTAGCAGCCATCGCCGAAGGGAAGGATATCATCGACCTGGGGATTGGAGACACCGACCTCCCCACTCCGGAGAGGATAATAGACCGACTGAAGGAGGAGGCCTCCCTCAAACGGAATCACCATTATCCACCTTACTCGGGCATCAGGGAACTACGTGACGAGATCTCTGACTGGTGTTTGCGACGTTATGGCGTGCGCCCTGACCCGGATGAAGAAGTCCTGGTCACAATAGGATCTAAAGAGGGGATAGCCCACATCTTTCTCGCTTTTGTCAACCCGGGCGACGCTGTTCTGTGTCCGAATCCCGCCTATCCGGTTTACAACGCCGGTACGATCTTCGCGGGGGGGATACCCTCAGAGCTTCCTCTCGACCCAGAGCGTGGTTTTATCCCTGACGTCGATGCTGTCCCGGACGATGTCGCCGACAGGGCGAAACTCCTGTTCATAAACTACCCGAACAACCCTACGGCGGCCACAATCGAGCCAGACGAGTTCCAGCGGGTGGTTGACTATTGTAGAGAGAGGGGTATCATACTCTGCAGCGACGCGGCATATTCCGAGTTGACCTTTGACGGATACAGGTCGCCCGGCCTGCTCGGCGCTGACGGCGGGATGGATGCCGGTGTGGAGTTTCATTCCCTGTCGAAGTCATATAATATGACCGGATGGAGAATCGGGTTCGTCGTTGGCAACAGAGAGGTTATCGGAGGACTCAGGAGGATCAAGACGAATGTGGACTCCGGTGTGTTCTCGGCCGTTCAGTGGGCCGGGCACGAGGCTCTCTCCAACTGCGAGGATGAGCTGAGGGAAAACAGAGAGGTCTTCAAATCCAGACGGGACTGCTTTACGGCAAGACTTCGAGCCATGGGCTGGGAGGTGGAGCTACCGAGGGGGACATTCTACGTCTGGTCATCGATCCCCGCCGGTTACGACTCGATGGGATTCGCCAGTCTTCTCCTTGAATCGAGTGGAATTGTCGCCACACCGGGCGTCGGATTCGGTTCCATCGGAGAGGGGTATGTCCGGTTTGCCCTCACTGTGGAGAATGATCGCCTGGAGGAGGCTGCCGACCGCATGAAAGGGTTGCAGATCTGAACATGGTCACCGCTGTGAATCAGAAGAAACAGGAGATTGTCGTTCAGAAGTATGGCGGGAGCTCCGTGGCGAGCGTGGAGATGTTGAAAAGGGTCGCCACGAAGATTGTCGAGACGCGGAAGCGTGGAAATGGTGTGGTGGTGGTCATATCCGCCATGGGCAATCAGACAGATGAACTCCTGAATCTGGCGAGGCAGATCTCCGCTCAGCCCAGCACGAGGGAGCTTGATATGCTCCTCTCGGTCGGAGAGAGGATAGCGATGGCTGTTCTCTCCATGGCGATCAACGATCTCGGCTATCAGGCCATCTCCTTTACCGGCTCCCAGAGCGGGATAATAACCGACGGCAGCCACACGAGGGCTCGCATAGTGGAGGTCAGGGCGCAGCGCATAATGGAAGAACTGCGGAAGGGGAAGATAGTGATCGTTGCCGGCTACCAGGGCGTGAGTCGGGAGAAGGAGATTACCACACTCGGTCGCGGCGGCTCCGATACAACGTCCATCGCGCTGGCGGCAG
The DNA here is from genome assembly GCA_964577985.1 of uncultured Gemmatimonadota bacterium. Classification (GTDB taxonomy): domain Bacteria; phylum Gemmatimonadota; class CAZMKB01; order CAZMKB01; family CAZNLH01; genus CAZOAR01. The sequence goes on from CAZOAR010000011.1 coordinate 37,273, forward strand.
CCCTCTCCGCGGAGCGATGTGAGATATATTCAGATGTGGATGGTATCTACACCGCCGACCCGGATATGGTCGAAGACGCGATGAAACTCGACAGGATTTCCTACGAGGAGATGGAAGATTTTTCCAGAGCCGGCGCGGTCGTGATGAAGAGCGAGGCAGTCGAGTACGCGAGGAGGCACAAGATCAAGATCATGCTGATGTCGTCGTTCAGGAACAGCAATGGCACAACCGTTGGCAGTGAGCCGGCCGCATGCGATCGGCAGGTGCTTGGCCTGAGTTCCAACACCAGGCTGATACTCATCTGGGGCAACGACGACGAATCGTGGTCCGGCAGGGTTCGCTCTGAGGTCGTTCCCGGGTTGAGCGATGATGGTTTCACTCCTCATTGCATGAATCAGATTACTCCCGGTGACGGCGGAGAAGGGTCTCAGCTTTTCATGGTATTTCGTAACGACGGGACAGCCGATCCAGCGGCCACGATCGAGGGCCTTAAGGCCGATTTTCCCCTGTTGAAGGGCCACGTCAGGCTCTGCGGTTCCGTCACCCTGATAACGCGGGACGCAGGGCCATTCAGAAAGGTGTTCGTTTCGGCCGTCGACCTCCTGAGGGATGGGGGGCACGAGCTTATCGGGTATAATACGAGTGACAGATGCTGCACCTTCTATCTCCCCTCCAGGGAAGTCAACTCCGCCCTGGATCTTCTGCACAGGGAGCTGGTGCGGGAGGAGAATGACGTTCTCTAAGGTGGCAGTCATAGGCTCGACCGGCCTGGTTGGAATTGAATTATTGTCTATTCTGGAGGGGCGCTCACATCATATCGACGAGATCAGGCTCTTCGCGTCGGGGAAATCGGAGGGGAGGGAGCAGCCATTCGACGGAGTTCCGATCCGTGTGCAATCTGCGGAGAGGATGGATCTCAGAGGGCTCGACGTGGCCTTTTTCATGGCGGGAGCCGATACTTCCCGTGAATATGTCCCCCTGGCCCGAGAGGAGGGTGTGCTGGCCATAGACAATTCGTCGGCCTTCCGGAGAGAGCCGGAAGTCCCACTGGTCGTCCCTGAAGTCAACCCCCGGGCGGCACGACGTCATGACGGGCTGATATCGAATCCCAATTGCACCGTCATACAGCTCGTGACTGCGATAAACCCGATCCACCAGCTTTCACCTGTATGCCGACTGGTGCTCTCCACCTATCAGTCGATTTCAGGCGCGGGCAGGGAGTCCTGGGATGAGCTTCTGGCCGAGACACGGAAGTTCCTCGGCGGGGGGAACTCTGATGTGGCATTTAATCTCAAGGCCGGAATCGACATACTCCTCGAGGATGGGCACTACTATGAAGAGGAGAAGGTGATCGAAGAGACCCGGAAGATCCTCGACGTGAAGGATCTGGCGATCTCGGCCACGGCAGTACGTGTGCCGGTCCTTCGGGCCCATTCCGTGTCTGTCTATCTCGAGACGGAGAAGCCTCTGGCCCTTGCCGAAGTGGAAAATGCCCTGGAGCGTGCTCCGGGAGTCAGGTTCGTGGAAGACAGGGGAGACCTCACGTCGGTTTCTCCAGCGGTCGTGGGGGGAAGTGACGAGGTATGGGTAGGGAGGTTGCGCAGTGACAGGTCGCTCGAGAATGGATTACTGATGTGGGTGGTGGCGGACAATCTCAGGAAGGGAGCAGCCCTGAACGCGGTCCAGATTGCCGAGTTGATATTCGATAATATTTGATAAGCAGTAACAGGATTGGAGGGATACTTCTTGGAGGAACACGGAATACTTGAAATCACCACTCATCTGGTCCTCCAGCTCGCGGTCATCCTGTTTTTCGCGAAGATCGCCGCGGAGGTATGTGAGCGGTATCTGAAACAACCCGCCGTCCTGGGTGAACTGGTGATCGGAATGATACTCGGTCCCTACGCCCTGGGAAATCTCATAACCATCCCCGGCCTGCCGGAAGGTCTGAACATCCTCTTCCCGCTGCCGATTGAATCTGGAGGGGCGTCACTTGTACCGGTCTCATCCGAACTCTGGGTGATAGCCCAGATCGCCGTGGTCGTGCTCCTTTTCATGGCGGGCCTCGAAACGGACCTCCAGCAGTTTATTCGTTACGGAGGACCTGCTACCATCATAGCCATGGGCGGCGTCATCTTCCCGTTCGTGCTCGGAGACCTGGCGGCTGTCATCTTCGGGTTCGCCGAACGTTTCATGGACCCGGTCGCCCTCTTTATGGGTGCAATAATGACGGCAACGTCTGTGGGCATTACGGCGAGGGTCCTCAGCGACATAGGCAAGATATCTACCCCCGAGGGCGTCACTATCCTGGCCGGCGCAGTAGTCGATGATGTCATAGGCATCCTGATTCTCGCCATCGTGGTGAGCATCAACAGGGCGGGCACTCTTTCGACTGCTGAAATTGGTATCCTTGCGCTGAAGGCGTTCGGGTTCTGGCTGGGTTTGACGGCCGTCGGGATTCTCCTTTCAAAGCGGATAGCCAGGTTCCTGAAATGGTTTTCCTCCGACGGCGCCCTGCTGGTCCTTGCCCTCTCGCTCTGTTTTCTCGTTTCCGCCGTCACCGAGATGTTCGGGCTTGCCATGATCATAGGCGCGTACGTGACAGGCCTCGTCCTGTCGGATACGGATATCGCGGATCATCTGGAAAAATCTCTCAAGTCTGTCTACCAGGCATTTGTGCCGATCTTTTTTGTTGTGATGGGGATGCTTGTTGATTTTTCCGCCATGGCGGATGTCCTTCTCTTTGGCACCGTGATAAGCCTGCTGGCGATCGTGACGAAAGTCCTTGGATGCGGGATCCCGGCGCTTGCAGTAGGTTTCAACCGAGTCGGCGGGATTCGAATAGGGATAGGTATGCTCCCCAGGGGTGAAGTAGCGCTGATAGTGGCTGGTGTAGGCCTGGCGAGCGGGGCGATCAACATCGACATATTCGGCGTATCCATTATGATGACGTTCATCACCACCTTGATGGCGCCGATCCTGCTGGTCCCGATTTTCCAGAGGGGGGGGGATGGGAAAAGGAAGCCGGATGGTGATCAGGTCGTGTAACGCGTGACAGGGGAGATATAATGAGCAAAGACAGGTCATACGAGGCGACAGTAAGCAATGGTGAAGCGGAGTATTTCATAAACGTGGCGCAGTCATATCTGGAGCAGCAGGGTTTTGAGGTGAACGTCCATCTCCATGAACCACCCAACCAGATGGAGATATTCGAGTTCTCCAGAGGTGAGGAGACCTTGTCGCTGGAAATCAACAGACACGAGATGGACGCATGCATTATCAAAATGACCTCTCCGGAGATTGCCCCGGGCCCGCTGGTGCTCGATATCATTTCCGAGCTCTGTGCAGGACTCGTGTCGACCTTCGTCAAGCCGATGCTCGGGACAAGAGAGGGAGATAATCTGCAGGCCCGAATCAGGGCCGGCCTCAAGGAGATCCTCGAGCGCGCCGGGGGGGAGTGACTGTCGTTTCCATGAAAGGATTTCCCCGTCCACGGCTCCTCCTCTTCTCCGGAGTGCTGCTCGCCCTGTCGTTTCAGCCATTCGATCTCCTGATTCCCCCCTTTGTCGCGCTTGTCCCGCTCTTCTGCTTCGTGGAAGGCGCCGGGAACGCCAGGCAGCTCGTAAAGGGAGGAGTGCTGGTGGGTGTGTGCTTCTGGGTAGCGGTGCTGTATTGGGTCGCACTCTTTTCCGCAGTCGGGTTTGCGGCGCTTGTCCTCTATATGAGCGTCTACCCGATTCTCTTCCTTCTCGGCCTCAATCTCCTGTGGAAGCGCGCGCGGCTGCCGCTGTGGCTGGTGGCTCCCGTACTGTGGGTCGCTCTTGAGCACCTGCGCGCGTCCGGTGAACTCGCGTTCACGTGGGCTCAGCTTTGCTACAGCCTCTCATATCATCCTATCCTTCTCCAGACAGCGGATGTGGTCGGTCCATACGGCCTCACATTCTGGATTGTCCTCGTCAACGCGTTGATATTCATGGCGCTGATTCAGTCCGGCAGACCCAGGCCCCTGCCGCTGGCATTTCTCGCGCTCGTCCTGCTCATCCCGCTCGCGTATGGGTATCGCTGCCTGCGGGAGGAGACCCTCCTCGAAGGGGATGAAATCAATGTGTCGCTTATCCAGCCGAACATAGAGCAGGATCAGAAATGGAGCAGGAGTTATCGTGACACGACATTTCAGATCCTCGAGGCACTATCCAGCCAATCGCTTTCATCGAACCCCGATATCATAGTCTGGCCCGAGACAGCCGTGCCCGCCTACGTGAAGCATGACGCTGCGTCCAGCGGCAGGATATCGGCTGCCGCCGAGGGCTCGGGTGTTGCATATCTCGTCGGCTCGCAGGACTACGACCGGGTGGGGGAGAAGGACTTCCTTGTGTACAATTCCGCATTCCTCTTCCACCGGGATGGATTGATGGATGAAGAGCGGTACAGTAAGATGCGGCTCGTCCCCTTCGGGGAGAAACTTCCTTACGAAAGCTACTTCTCGAGTCTCAAGGGGATAAAGTACAAGGGAGGGCATTTCTCAGAGGGAAAGGACTTCACACTCTTCGAGGTCGATGGATTCAAATTCGGAGTGCTGATCTGCTTCGAATCCACTTTCCCGGAACTCAGCAGGGAGTTCTGCCGGAGAGGGGCTGATTTCATCTTCAACATCACAAATGATGCGTGGTTTCTGAGGACCTCCGCGCCATACCAGCACGCCTCCGCGCTCCCGCTAAGGGCGGTGGAGAACCGGATATATATAGGTCGCGCCGCGAACACCGGGATAAGTATGATCGTAGATCCCCTCGGCAGGGTCATGCAGGGCACCCGTATCTTCACACGGTCGTTGATCACGGGGACGATCCACGCCCGGTCACAGAGGACGTTCTATTGCGTCAACGGCGATCTTGCGGCATATTTCTCGTGGTTCGTCCTGATAGTGGCCGCTATTTCTCTCCCTTTCCGCACCAGGAGAAGAGGCCCTTCCAGCTTCTGGCATGTATCTTGATGCAATACGCGCAGTGTGCCTTTTTCATTTAACTATCGACCCTTACCGGTTGTCAAATGTGAAAACGCGCTGAAACCCGAGGGTGAAGCGCCTGTAACCCGCTGGTGCCCACCTCCCGGCTGAATGTCGACCGCCGGGGCTGGCATTGCCACTTCCAGAGAGGGGGAGAGCAGAATGAACAGGACAACGTGTATATTGATGATGATGTTATTACTTGCCGGAAACGGTTGCGCGTCCAACGTCAGGTTCGTCCAGACGGATGAATCATTCGTGCCCGCGGCGAAGCCGGATCGCGCGGAAGTAGTCCTGAAGCACGACACCATCAGGCGACCACACAGGGTCGTAGGGGTCATAGAGGCTGAACTGGGTCGCAGAGCTCGTCGACCTGAACTGGATGCGCTCCTGATAAAGAAGGCGCGCGAGATAGGGGCGGACGGTGTTATGCTGGTCGAATACGACGTGGACAGGGACGTATATCTCGATCACCATCGCCACCTGGTAGGGAGAGGACCATGGCGCCATCCCGTTGTGGGCACGCACAAACGAGTGGAGGTCCAGAAGACTGCCAGCGGAATGGCGGTTGTCTTCAAATGACAGGGTAGCGGAAGCATTGACGGCCCACCGGGTATCATGCCACCCGGCGGGCCGTTTCGAATAGAGTCGGGACGGGCCTGTTCAGAAACTCCGCGTCCAGGCCTGTGCCGTGGTGAGTACCAGCTGCAGCCTGATCACCCCTGGAACGTTCCTCTGTCGAGTTCCTCCGTAAAGTAAATCTGTGGTTCCTCACTCACACCCGCCTGCTTCATGGTCTCGGCCAGTTTCGGGGATTCCATGAAGGTCCTCGCGTTTGCGATGCTGTCCCACTCGAAGAAGAGGCAGATGTTGTTGGGTTCATCCTGCAGACTGCTCAGACGGTATGATTTCTCGCCGCCGGACCTTCTTTCGGGCTCGAAGTCATCAAATGCCTTCTTCCAGCGGGGATAGTCCTCCACACGGTGACGAACGATTACGTTTACCATCTCGATCTCCCTCCCTGCATTTTCAAGTGACAGAAGATAGACGCTGCAAAGTGAAACGCGGTCTATCGCTTTATCATTGTTATAGACTTCCGGGAGGGATTGTCAATGCCGACCGGGTTGAGCTGTGATCGAAACCATGCTGGATTCTTCCTTTAACTCGCTAATGTACATCTGCCTGCTCATAGACTCGCCCTGCGGCCTCAAATGTAACCCTGCACGTGTCTGCGCGACAAGGGGAAGAGCAGAGGTAGATGGAAGAGGTCCGGTTGTCAAGACTTCGAAGGGTGTCCTTGCCGGGTTCCGCTCGGGCGACAATGTTCTTATTTAGCCAGCCCAAACTGCCACAGCAGAAAAGACCACTCATCGGCCGTTTCCTGCAAACGCTGGTCGCGTGTGGAACCTATGCCATGACCGGCGTCGTATTCCACCCTGAGGAGAATGGGTTTGCCGCTGGTGGAAGCAGCCTGCAGGCGCGCGGTCATCTTGGCCGACATCCAGGGCTTGACCCTGGGGTCGTTAATGCCGTGCGTCAATAGAACAGCAGGATATCTCACGCCGTCTTTCACGTGATGGTAAGCGCTCATCTCATACAACCCCTCAAAGCCTTCTTTGGTGTTTACCGACCCGAACTCCGGAATATTGGGCACCCCGTTGGTGGTTGTCTCAAAGCGGATGGCGTCCAATGCGCCCACATTGATCAAGGCGGCCGCGAACAGATCGGGACGCTCCGTAATGGCCCTGCCGATTAGAATACCGCCGGCGCTGCCGCCTTGTCCGGCAATTCGTTCCCTGGATGTGTAACCTTCCTTGATCAAGTATTCGGCGCAGGCAATGAAATCCTTCCAGGTGTTGGGCTTGGTCAGTTTTTGTCCGGCCAGGTGCCAGTCCTTGCCGTATTCGCCCCCGCCGCGAACATGGGCAATGGCGTAAACACCGCCGCGTTCCATCCAGGCAATTCTCAGCGGACTGAAAAAGACGCCAATCGATATACCGTAAGAGCCGTAACCCATCAGCAATGTGGGATTGCTGCCGTCGAGTTTTATCTCCTCTTTATAGATGATGGATAAGGGCACCATGGTGCCATCGTAGCTTCTTACCTTAACTTCGATTGATGAAAATCCGGGCACGTCGTCGTATTTCCCCCCGGGCATCAAGCCGGAGTCGGTAAACGAATCGCCCTCAGGGTCATACTCGTAAATCAAACCTCCCCTGGTCCAGGAAGTGACGTTAACCAGGATGCCCTCCATTTGAGGACTGGCTGACTCGATATAACCTGCGGCACCGTGAGGTAAGTTGAGCAGGTTGGCCTTTGCCCCTTTCTCAAACCCCAGACGTAAGATGCGATTGAAGCCACCGTCCATTATTTCGGCGTAGAGCGCGTCTTTGGTCGCCGCCAGGAGATCCACGACCTGGTCGCTCATCCTTATGACTGTTCTGGCATGAGTGAAATCAGGATGATCAAGCGCAGAGGAGACAACTCTAAAGTGCGGAGCGTCTCTGGCGGTTTTGAGATAAATGGTATTTTCATGTACAGCATATCCGCTCACTTCGTCATCAAAACCGCAGATTTTTTCCCATGGAATATCTTTCTTCAACAATGATTTGACCGGTGCGCTGTACAGGGCTATTTCCGTTGCGTCGCCATGTTTGATCTTGGCGACGGCATAGTCCGATCCACTGGAAATGTAAAGGCTGGGGAAATCGATCTCTTCGAGGGGAACCCGTTCAGAACGATGGAAGCCCATGATCAGTCGATCGTTCTCGACATCGGTGTTCAATTCATGATAGTAGACGCTGGTCTTCTTGTATATCTCCGTTTGTGGCGCGTCGGCCGGTAGAGCACGCCGCTTGCAATAGAAGAAACCGCTGCCGTCGGGAAGCCATTGCGGAATGTTGTATGCGGTTTCGATACCGGCAATGGTCTCCGCCAGATCGTTTCCGGTTTCAACATTCTTGATGTGCAGAACAGTTTGCTCCGAGCCGCCTTTGGCCAGACCGTACACTACAAACCTTTCGTCCATAGAAGGGCTGTAGGAGTTTATTGAAAAATGTTGTTTATCTGCGGATCTTGTTGCTTCGGGGTCTACCAGAAGTCTTTCCTCAGCATCGGCAGTACGAATGTAAAGCCGGGAAACGTTCTGACCCAGGGCCAGCTTTTCGTAAAAGAGCGTACCGTCGGGATAGCGCCGTATGCGGGAGATGCGAAAAGGTTTCCCGGCATCCAATTCCATTAATCTCTTATACAAAGCGTCTGTTCCGGGAATGTTGCTCAAGACCTCCGTCGCATAATCGGCTTCTCTTTTGATCCACTCCTGCACGTAAGGATCTTTCAGGTTTTCCATGTAGCGATAGGGATCATTCACATTGACGCCGTAAAACGTATCGACCACATTTTCTTCTCTGGCAACAGGCGGTTTCGCTGTTTTCTCCTGTTTGCATCCAGAAAGTTGAAAAGAAATAACAACCAGCATGAACCACATTAATCCTTGATGTTTCATGTCGTCTCCCCGAAAAGGTTCTGGCCTGAGAGGTCGCAGGGGATCAGCAATGATCATTCGTAAGATGAGCGCCCGGCAACCCCTGCAATGCTCGAATTTGATTATAACGGGTGTTGCGTGAATTGTCAATCGGAACAGGGGAGGATATATTGACCCGCTCATTCCGGCTATGGAGGAAACGTACATTTCCTTTGCAGGGGAAGCAGCTCAATTCCGGCTCGTTCTACCGGGGCATCGAAAAGCCTTGATATTTGGCCGGGCATTCGTTACTATTTTACCTGATTTGAGGCCTTAAGAGGGGGTGGGTTATGCTCCTCCTCAATGGATTAACTTGCGAGACAGAAAGCATAGAGCAGGGGCGACTGGAGAAATGAAAGAAGGGATCCATCCAGAATATTTTCCATGCAAGGTGACATGTGCCTGCGGCAATGTCATCGAAACTTACTCCACAAAAAAAGAATTTCACATCGAGATATGTTCCAATTGCCACCCCTTCTATACGGGTAAGCAGAAACTGGTTGACACGGCCGGCAGGGTGGAGAAGTTCCAGATGAAGTATGGTCTTATCAGGAAGGGTGAAACAGCGAAGAAGGCGACCGAAGAAAAAAAGAGCTGAAATCGCAACCCCAGCCGCCGTTCACGAAGAAGCACCACATCTCCGATAGCCAGCCCGCCGCGGCGCTCCACGAACCTCATTCCGCTTTCCCAGGCCAGTCAAGGTGGTAATTGAGATGAAGAACAGGATTAAGGAAATCGAAGCCAGATACGAGGAGCTCGGATTGCTTCTTGCCGATCCTGATGTGGTATCAAACCGCCATCGGTATGAAGAGCTGGCGAGAGAATTTGGAAGGCTCGGCCCTGTGATAGAGGCGAACCGCGAGTTTACGGATGTCATCAGCAGGATCGAGGATGATATGGCCATACTGGACGAGGGTAAGGACCCTGACCTTGTCGAGATAGCCCGCGAGGAGATTGAAGAGCTGACAGCCCGCAGGGATAGGCTTGAGGCCAGGATAAGAGAGCTGCTCGTTGAACCTGACCCTGCCGACGAGAAGAATGTAATCGTGGAAATCAGGGCGGGAACGGGAGGAGGGGAAGCCAGCCTGTTCGCAGGAGATCTCTTCCGCATGTACAGCAGGTTTGCCGACAAGATGGGCTGGAAGGCGGATCTCATGAACACGCAACCCACGGAGGTTGGAGGGCTCAGAGAGGTGGTCTTCGGCCTCAGCGGCGCCAGCCACGGCATTTACAGCATACTCAAATATGAGAGTGGCGTTCACAGGGTCCAGAGGGTACCCGAGACGGAATCAAGCGGCAGGATCCATACATCGGCCGCGACCGTCGTCGTCCTCCCCGAGGCGGATGCGGTCGACCTGGAGATCAACGAGGACGAGATCAGGGTGGATGTCTTCCGGTCATCGGGTCCTGGAGGACAGAGCGTAAACACCACCGACTCGGCCGTCAGACTCACGCACATTCCGACCGGTCTCGTAGTCCAGTGTCAGGATGAGAAATCGCAACTGAAGAACAAGAGAAAGGCGATCAAGGTGCTCAGAGCGCGCCTGCTTGATCTCCAGCTCAAAGAGCAGCAGCGGGAAGTAGGGGAGATACGGAAGCGGCTTATCGGATCAGGTGACAGGAGTGAAAAGATAAGGACATACAACTACCCGCAGGGCAGGGTGACAGATCACCGGATAAACCTGACGCTCTACCGCCTCGAAGAGATCATGGACGGGGACCTGGAAAAACTGGTCAATTCACTTCGGGAGGCGGATGTCGCGGCGCAGTTGTCGTCCTGTCCCTCCGATGTTTGACCAATAGCAATGCAACTGACGTGAGAGGATGGACTCTAGCAGCAGGATTCTGGTCATGGAGGTGCTCCGTCTCAGCACGGGATACCTCGAAGAGAAGGGGATCGAAAGCCCCAGGCTGACGGCGGAACTGCTTCTCTCCGATGTTCTGGGCTGCAGGCGGATAGACCTGTATCTCTGGTTTGACCGGCCGATCGAAGAGAAGGAGCTTTCGACCTTCCGGAGGTATCTTCGCCTGCGAGCAGGTGGGACGCCCGTCGACTATATAACGGGAAAATCCGAGTTCTACGGCCTTCAACTTGAAGTGGACCCGAGAGTTATGATCCCGCGGCCGGAGACCGAGATCCTGGTGGAGAAAGTCCTCGCGTTCCTGGAGGATTGCGCCGCCGGCAGCAATGGTGCCGAAGAGCTTCTCTTCCTCGACCTCGGAGTCGGCTCGGGGGCCATATCTCTGGCCCTTCTCGACCAGCTGCCCGCAAGCACCGCCATGGCGGTCGATATCTCACTTGATGCCCTCCAGGTGGCATGTCTTAACGCGGATATCCTCGACTTTTCCTTCAGATTCAACCCTGTTCAGGGCGACCTGTACCGCCCGGTGAAGGACCATGAACGCTTCGATCTGATAGTATCGAACCCGCCATACATACCCGGAGAGGAGAGAGACAACCTCCCGAGGGAGGTGCGGGAACACGAACCCTCTGTAGCTCTTTTCGCGGCTGATGGAGGTCTCGCGACAATCCGGGGCGTTGTGAAGGGAGCCCCGGAGCACCTCAGGAAAGGCGGTATCCTCGCGATCGAAATAGGAGCGGGACAGGGAGAGGAAGCAGTGTCTATTGTTGAGCGTGTACCCGCTCTGAATCTGCTGGCGCTGGAGAAGGATTTGAGCGGCGTGGAACGAATCGTCCTGGCGAGGAAGGAGGGAGAGTAGTGGAGAAGTTCCTGATAGAGGGGGGAAATACGCTCAGGGGGGAAGTTGATGTAGGAGGCGCGAAAAACGCGTGCCTGCCCATCATGGCCGCGACTCTCCTTACTCGTGATGTGACAACCATCGGCAATGTCCCCAACCTGAGAGATGTGCGGACGATGGCTGTCGTGCTGGAGAAGCTGGGCGCTGTTGTCGATCTTCGTGAGGGGTGTGTGGAGATTGACACGACAGGCGTATCGGGATGGGAAGCCCCATACGAGCTGGTGAAGACGATGAGGGCGTCTTACTATGTTCTCGGGCCGCTGCTGGCTACAATGGGACGAGCTCGGGTCTCCCTGCCGGGGGGATGCGCCATCGGGCCCAGGCCGATAGACCTCCACACCTTCGGGCTCGAGTCGCTGGGCGCGGTGGTCCGCGTGGAACATGGCTACATCGAGGCGGAAGCCCGTTCATTGAGGGGAAACACGATAAACCTGGAAGGGCCAAGAGGGAGCAGCGTGGGCGCGACAATCCAGATGATGCTGGCCGCGGTCCTCGCTGATGGGTCTACGGTAATCGAACACGCCGCGCTCGAGCCGGAGGTAGTTGACGTGGCGAACTACCTTGTCAGGATGGGGGCGAGGATATCGGGGGCCGGCAGCTCATGCATCATGATAGAAGGTGTTGACTCACTCTCGCCCGCCTCCCACGATGTGATACCGGACAGGATCGAGGCTGGAACCCTTGCCGTAGCCGCGGCTATAACGCGGGGGGAGGTCACGCTCAACAAGTGCAACCCCGGCCACATGGAGGCTATCCTGGGAGCCCTCGAGGAATCGGGGTTCATGGTAGAGGCCGGAGAGGACCATGTCAAGATAGGAGCAGGACGCGATGTGAGCACCTTCCAGATCAGGGTGTCGCCATACCCGGGATTTCCGACCGATATGCAGGCCCAACTGGTGGCACTGGCCGCCACCCTGCCAGGGATAAGCACCATGACGGAGACGATCTTCGAAAACAGGTTCATCTACGCGTTCGAGTTGATGAGAATGGGTGCCGTCATAAAAATCGAGAACAACACCGCGATTGTCACGGGTGGTTCAAAACTCGCGGGAGCCCAGGTAATGGCGTCCGATCTGAGGGCCAGCGCCGCCCTCGTGCTCGCGGGACTCGTGGGAAGCGGAGCCACTGAAGTGAGCCGTATCTACCACCTGGACAGGGGCTATGAGGCACTCGAGGTGAAACTGAACAAGCTGGGGGCGGCCATTCAGCGCTGTTGAGTCGTGAAGGAAGAGAGTGGGGGAGACGCCCCCGGAGTGAGAGAGACACTTGACGCCCCTGTGCGTCAGCAATACGGGGGAGGTACTCCACCTCTCCAGGGCCTGACGCCTGCGATTGTTCCTAACGCGACCCCGGTAACTGCCCTGATCTGATAGAGCGTGGTCCCCGGGAGGACGGGATTCGCAACATGGGAGATCTCTACATCGTCAGCACGCCGATAGGCAACCTGGAAGACATTACCCTCAGGGCCTTGAGGGTCTTGAAGGAGGTGGTGAGCGTTGCCTGTGAAGACACGAGAAGGACCAGGCGCCTCCTCTCCAGCTATGGCATAAAGACGAGGATGCTGAGTTATCATGATCATAACAAATCATCCGCGACGAGGAAGATACTGAGTATTCTGGAGGAGGACGGAGATGTCGCTCTGGTTGCCGACGCGGGGACACCTGCCATTGCGGATCCGGGACTCTATCTTGTTCGCGCGGCAATAGCCGCAGGGGTGAAGATCGTTCCTCTCCCGGGAGCATCGATTATCCTGACATCCCTCGTCGTGTCCGGTCTGCCGACCGCCCCCTTCTATTTCCATGGATTCCTGCCCCGCCGTGAGAAGAGTGTCACCGAACTCTGTGAGGAGGTCTGTGAGAGGGGGGAGACATTGATCTTTCTCGATTCTCCGAGGCGGCTGGCCAGAGATCTCGGAGTGATGACGAAGGTCTTCGGGAATCGCGAAGGTGTCGTTGCGAGGGAGGTGACAAAGGTGTATGAGGATTTCAGGCGTGGCAGCCTGTCTGCACTGCTCGACCATTACGGGGCAGGGGAGAGTTCCGGGGTCAGGGGCGAGGTTGCTATACTTGTTGAAGGTGCCTCTGCCCGGGAGATCGACACGGAGGAGGTCCTTGCCTATATAAGGAGCAGGCTGGAGCGCGAAGAACCTACCGCGAGAGACCTTTGCAGGGATGTCATGGAAAGATTCGAACTCGGCCGTAACCGCTCGTACAGGATGATAATAGCAGAGAGGAAAAGAAAGCATCAGGTTGAAGATTAGAGCGGGCATATTGCCGGTAGAGAGTTGTTCCTGTCCCGGCCCTTTCGTTCTCAGGACGATCCATCCTCACCACGCGACGGAGTGAGCCGTGGAGAGATCCTCTAAGAACGCATCGACTGCCGCCCCTGGTTCACTGAGGGGAGATGATGTGGCCGGCGATGGACAGGGCACGCCGCTGGAACTCACCATAGGTTCCATCGCGTACGGCGGAAGCGGTGTGGGCAGGGATGCCGGCGGGCGAGTCATATTCGCGCCCTGGACGGCCCCCGGGGATCGTGTGTTCGTAAGGCTGACACGGGAACATCCTCGACATGCCGAGGCGACGGTTGAACGTTGGCTCGAACGGGCGAGCGACAGGGCCGATCCCTTCTGCCCGTACTTTACCCACTGCGGCGGCTGCCACCTGCAACACCTGCAGCGAGTTGCTCAACTCGACTGGAAACAAACGTTCGTGCGCGATCTTCTCTCCCGCCTCGGAGGGGTAGGAGACCCGGACGTGTCTGCTATTCCGCCACCTCGATTGGACAGGGGATACCGCTGTCATGCCCAGTTTGCCGTCGCCTTCGCGGGACACACGCCCCGGATAGGTTTTCGAGCGGCAACAGGCGAGTCTGTTGTAGACATCAAAACCTGCCCCTTGCTGGCCCCATTGCTCAACAGTCTCCTGGCTTCCGCACGGGACTGGCTGCGAGATCGCGCCGGAGCACTTCATGAGAAGAGAAGGCATTCGTGGCTGCGCTGGCTCGACATCCGGGCGAACGCCGCCGGCGATGAATGCACCGTGGTTCTCTGGTGTCACTCTATCCCCCGCGAGGAGATCGCGAGCCTTACGGAGCACCTGCGAAACGCAGAGTCCACCCTCCGAGGCGTCCGAGTTGTGCGTTGCAGGGGGAGGGGGCGCAGGCCCGGAGGGCGCGCCATCGACTTCCTGGCTCCCGGTCATATTGTCGAGACTGCGGGGGACCGGTTTCTCCGTGTGTCAGCACTGTCGTTTTACCAGGCAAACCCTGGTGAGGCGCAGCGGCTTATCGAGGCCGCGTGGCAACTGGCTGGACCGGACGAGTCCCGATTCGTTGTGGAGCTGTACGCGGGTGCCGGCTTCTTCACTACGCGCCTCGCCGCCTCAGTAGGGCACGTTGTGGCGGTCGAGTCCTCCCCCTCTGCCGCGCGCGACCTCAGATGGAATATGCGGGAGAGTAAAGCTCGATCCATCACGGTCCGGCAGGGCGACGCGGCGGCGGAACTCCGGAAACTGCTGGCGTCAGGCAGGCCGAGACCGGATCAGGTGTGGGTAAACCCGCCAAGAGGCGGCATGGACAGGAGAGCGGTCGAAGCTGTGGCCGAGGCAGGCCCGGGGAGTATAGTGTATGTGTCGTGCGATCCGGCGACCTTGAGCCGGGATGTGCGCCGGCTTATCAGGAAGGGCTACGCACTCGTGGAGGCGCGGCCGTTCGATCTGTTTCCGCACACCTATCATGTAGAGACCGTCGCCCTTCTCCGTCGTATGGCAATCCCCGGAGAATCCGGCTGAGTTTCCGTAGCTTCGTTTGCCCGCATGTATTGCAGGCACTCTGTTACCCCTGCGGGCGAGGACGCGGCTTCGTTTGTCGTGCCCACACGCCCACCGATGTGAGAAGATAGTTGAAAATGCGGTTCCCGGTGGCACTTCTGGAACCTGTGACGAGACCGGCTTCGATGAACCTTGATTTTATCGTTTCTATGTCTTAACGTTATAAGTAGCATGACCTTGGCGCCTCAGCGCTGAAACGTGGTCCTGCGCGGCACATTGAGCCATTCTGGAGAGAGTGGCGACCGCGCGGGGATCGCCAGAAACTGTCGAAAAGGTGACGCGAGAGTGTTGATAGAGATCCTCAAGAGTAAGATACACAGGGCGCGCGTAACGCAATCCGACATCAATTACCAGGGAAGCATCACGATAGACGAAGAATTGATGGATGAAGTTGGAATACGCGAATATGAGCGCGTGCTGGTAGGAAACATCTCCAACGGCAACCGCTTCGAGACCTATGCCATTAGAGGCGATAGAGGGAGCGGCTCCATATGTCTCAACGGTGCGACCGCGAGGCTCGGGGAAGTGGGGGATGTCCTTATTATCCTCTCTTTCGCTCGTATGGATGAAGAAGAGATTAAGCTCTTCCAACCGGCAATAATAGTGCTTGACGAGCATAACGCCATTGTGAAGCGGGAGAGCGTATAGTCCTGACAAGCCCGTCCAATCAGCCGCACCGAGCAGTTACTCCATGCGGCCTTTTTCATGAGAAATACTGATCCGCCTATGGCCGAAAAAGAGAGATCTTTCGAGGAAAAGCGATCTGGAGTAGACAGAAGAAAGGACTCCGAGAGAAGGTTGCGGATGAAATACCTTCTCAAGGGCTCTCGTGAGGGAGTGAGGCGTAGAGACGACCCGCAGGAGGTATACGTCGATCTCTTCGGAGTCAGAGATTTTTCCGTTGTACTGATAGTACTTTTCCTGTCTGTTCTCGACGCCGTGTTTACCATTTATCACCTGAGTCATGGGGCCGAGGAACTCAATCTGTTGATGGCCTATGCTCTGCACATCGGGATTGGCTACTTCTTCGTAATAAAATACACGATAACGGCCATCAGTGTGCTGATACTCTGTGTTCACAAGAACTTCCGGTACATAAGGCAGGTCTTTATCATCATCATTACTCTCTACTCTCTGTTGATCGTTTATCATATTGCACTGCTTGTTTTCATATAGAATGTCGGGGCGGAGAAGCCGATATGTATCGGCCTGCCGGTGGAGCAGTTGGAAAAAAGTTGACTCGATGTGTCATTGCTGTAATATTTATGGCAGGTTCTTTCACTTGTATGATATCTCGGTTTGGACTGGTTTGGGTGGAACCGGATAACGAGGGAGGGGGGGTGAGCTGAAATGATGGATCAGAACTTTCCAAAATGCAAGAAATGTTCTGAAGGGATTCTAATCCCTCTATCCGATTATGGACGTGATGGGGCGCCGATCACCTACAAGGCGTGGGTTTGTACTGACCCGGCTTGCGGTTTTAACCTTCGCATCGATAACGGAGAGATCAGCATAGGGAGACCTATCGCACAATCTTTCGCGAAGTAGGCGCGAGGCTCTTAGCGACAAAACGACACCTGAAAGACCCGAATTCAGGTTCCACCCATATTTCACCTGACATCAGGCTGTTCATAGTCCAGATCTCACACTGGATCAAACGAATATGTACCGTCGTAATCCAGCTGTAAGCGGCACTTTCTATCCATCCTCAAGCAGTGCGCTGACGCTGATGGTTCAAGGCTGCCTGGAGGAACGACACAGTTCATGCGCGATCGGGATTGTGTCGCCACACGCGGGTTATGTCTATTCCGGGAGCGTCGCCGGTGCCGTCTATTCCGAAGCCGATATCCCGCCTGTCGTCCTGCTCCTTGGCCCCAACCACAGGCTTTCACCAGACAGGAACTATGGTATGGCGCTCATCGCCCCTTCGGGGAGTTTCGTCACACCGCTTGGAGATGTCGAGGTAGACGAGGAACTGGCAGGGCGACTACTGGCCGATGGTGAGACAGTGGTTGTTGACATCGATCAGCATGGGCCAGAGCATTCGCTGGAAGTACAGCTCCCGTTCCTGCAGGTGAGGCGTCCAGACGTGAGGATTGTGCCTCTCCTTATGAACTTCGGGTGGAGCGAAGGTCACCAGCGGTTGCATCAAATGTGCCGTGAGCTCGGCAGAGTTATCTCCAGGTGCGTGAAGGAATATCATGAGGAAGTACTGATCGTGGCGAGCTCAGACATGAATCACATGGAGTCGAGGCAGGTCACAGGGGTCAAAGACGGAATCGCTCTCGGCAGGATCAAAGAGTACGACGTAGCCGGCTTACTGGAAGCAACCGAAAGGGAGCATATTACAGTGTGCGGAAGAGTGGCGATAGCCGTGATGATGGAGGCCTCGAAGGGACTCGGTGCGACTGAAGTGGAGGTCGCCAGCTACGGCGATTCCGGTGATGTTACGGGTGATCTCGAAGAAGTAGTAGGATATGCCGGCATTGTATTCAGGAGAACGCTGGAGTGATCAAGGCGATAATATTTGATCTTGATAATACGCTCGTGGATTTCATGAAGATGAAAGAGGTGTCGATCGAAGCCGCGGTCGAAGGAATGATCGACGCGGGATTGTCGATGGAGAAGGAACGAGCCAGGGAGAGGATTTTCGAGATCTATGAAGAAAAGGGGATAGAGTACCAGAATGTCCTCGACCAGTTTCTTCAGGAGAGTCTCGGAACGATAGATTACAAACTGATGTCGGCGGGGATTGTTTCCTATCGGCGTGCTCGTGAAGCGGCGCTGGTTCTCTACCCTCATATAAATTTCGCGCTGATAGAGCTGCTGAAGAAGGGTTTCAAACTGGCGGTCATAACCGATGCCCCGCGGCGGGAAGCGTGGTTGAGGTTGTGTTATCTCAATCTGCACCAGGTATTCGACTATGTACTCACTTTCGAGGATACCGGTCAGCGAAAACCGGGCCCCGCACCCTTCAAGAAGGCCCTGGTGCTTCTCGGGATCGAGCCTGAAGAGGCCCTCATGGTCGGGGACTGGCCGGAGAGGGACATGGTCGGGGCTTCCAGAGTCGGGATCAAGACAGTCTTCGCCAGATACGGTGACACGTTCGGAGTGGAGGACCCGGGGTCCGATTATATTATCGATGACATCATTGAACTCCTCCCGCTGGTAGAGAAAATGAACATTTCGGAGGAAGATGAGCAGTTATGAAGGTGACAACCGTTCAGCAGATGAGAGACATGGACCGGAGGGCCATAGAGGAGATCGGGATCCCGGGGATGGCCCTCATGGAGAAGGCTGGAAGCGGAGCGATGGACGCTGCGTGTCGACATTACGGTACTCTCCGCGGCAGGCGCGTGGTCATACTCTGCGGAGGGGGAAATAACGGAGGAGATGGACTGGTTGCCGCCAGATACGCTGTAAACCAGGGCGCTGAAGTTGAAGTTCTCCTGCTGACCAGGAAGGAGAAGATCCGAGGCGACGCGAGGATCAACCTGGAGATCCTTGAGAAACTCGGTCACGATCTGATTGAGATTCGTGGCGATACCGCAGAGGAAGAGATCAAAGAGAAGCTGGCGGGTGCTGACCTGATCGTTGACGCCCTTCTCGGCAGCGGGCTTACTGGCGAGGTCGAGGGGCTCTATCGTGTCGCCGTGGGAGGTATTAACAAAGCCGGCGGGAAGGTGATAGCGATAGACGGCCCGAGTGGTATCGACATGGATACCGGGGCAAGGCTCGGCACTGCCGTGCGGGCGGATCTGACGGTGACATTCGGGCTTCCGAAGCGAGGCCATTTCCTATATCCAGGTAAAGCGTGTTGCGGGGATCTCGAAGTCATCGATATCGGTTTCCCGATCCGGATGATTGAAGAGACGCAGATTACGACCGAGACACTGGAACATGATATGGTGACGCGGATGCTGCCACCGCGCGGGGAAGATTCGCATAAGGGAGATTTCGGCCACCTGCTTGTCCTTGCCGGTTCGGTCGGGTACAGTGGGGCGGCGGCGCTTGCAGCCGGGTCGGCTCTCAGGGTGGGTGCGGGCCTCGTTACGCTGGCCATTCCGGAGAGGCTTAATCCCACGATGGAGGCAAAGCTGACAGAAGTCATTACGAGGCCGCTGCCGGAAACGAAAGAAGGATCACTCTCCCGCGAGGCCGTTGATCCAGCCGCGGAGCTTGCCGCCGGCATGGATGCGGTCGTTCTGGGACCGGGACTCGGTTCACACCCGGAAACGGTAGAGTTTGTCAGGGAGTTTATCCTGCGTTGCGATATCCCCCTGCTCCTGGACGCGGACGGGATTAACGCCCTGGCAGACCGGACGGATCTTCTCAATGAGAGATCCATTGGGACAATCATGACACCACATCCCGGGGAATTCGGCAGGCTTCTTTCCATTACCGGGAGTGAAGTCAACAGCAGGCGTCTTGAGCTGTGCGAGGAGTATGCCGCCAGGTGGGGTGTTGTCCTGGTACTCAAAGGGGCCCCAACCATCATTTCGGAAGCGGAGAACGGCTCCCGCATCAACACGACAGGGAATGCGGGGCTGGCAACAGGCGGAACCGGTGATGTCCTCTCCGGCGCGATCGGAGGTTTCCTTGCGCAGGGGCTCGACCCGTTCCATGCCGCTCTTTGCGGCACCCATTACCATGGATTGGCTGGCGACATGGCGTGCGGAGAGACAGGCCAGCGGGGCATGATTGCGGGGGATGTGATGGAATTGCTTCCTGAATCCCTTCTATCCTGACTGTGCCGATGAAGAGAGATGCCCCGGAGAGCCCTGAACCAGGGACTGAAACCGAAGCCATCGGAATTCTCCATAGAATCCTCGGCGCGCCAGGTCGGAAAGAGGTAGTAACGTCTGTTGGAGATGATTGCGCGGTCCTCTCATTCACCAGCGAGTTCGATCTCCTGTTGACGGTAGACACCGCCGCGAGAGACATACATTTCAGTCTCGAGTGGCAGAGCGCTTACGGTGTCGGCTGGAGAGCGCTGGCCTCGGCAGTGAGCGATATTGCGGCGATGTGTGGCACTCCCGTGATCGGCATGATAGCCGTGGGTGTTGAGGGTGGCTGGGATGAGATACTCCGGGATGTCTACAGGGGCGTCAGAGACCTTTCGAACCGACTGGATATGGAGATTGTCGGTGGAGATACTTCCAGACTCCTCTCTGGATGCTTTCTCTCAGTCACTGTATTGGGAAAAGTCGAGAAGGGTGAAGCTGTTTTAAGAGAAGGAGCGAGGCTCGGTGATGATGTGTGGGTGACCGGAAGGCTGGGTGCCGGGGCAGCCATGCGCGCGACTGCGAGAGATGTAGCAGACAGTAAATGGAAATGCGACCT
Source organism: uncultured Gemmatimonadota bacterium (assembly GCA_964577985.1). Lineage (GTDB taxonomy): Bacteria > Gemmatimonadota > CAZMKB01 > CAZMKB01 > CAZNLH01 > CAZOAR01. Next base: position 57,731 of record CAZOAR010000011.1, read on the forward strand.
CGATGAATATGAGAGCATTCTTCCACGGGTTGAAGAAGCCCGTTTTCTGCTGAAAACGATCCATCCCTCCAGCATGATCGACATCAGCGACGGACTCTCCACCGACCTGTCCCATATATGCCGCCTCAGCAGGGTCGGCGCGCTGATCGACAAGGAGCGGATCCCCGTGGATGAGAGGGCAGCCACCGCCTGTCGCAAGAGACCGGTTGACCCGGTTGAGATGGCAATGAATGGGGGAGAAGATTACGAACTCTGCTTCACGGCGTCTCCGGGAAGAGGGCAGGAAGTGGCGGCAGGGTTCCGGGAGCGCTTCGGTATCTGCATGACGAAAATAGGCCGGATCATCGACTCCGGTTTGTACGTTCAGGACCTGGATGGAAAAAGGAGCAGACTTGAGCCGGGAGGCTTTGACCACTTGAGTGCGAAGGAAAGGGAATATGAGCAGAATCAAGGAATTGACAAGTAGAGAGATACTCGACTCTCGCGGAAATCCGACACTGGAAGCAGATGTTGTACTGGATAGCGGAGCGTTCGGAAGAGCATGCGTGCCCTCTGGCGCCTCCACCGGAAGGCATGAGGCGCTCGAGCTGAGAGACTGTGACGGCGAGCGGTTTGGAGGCAAAGGGGTCTTAAAGGCCGTGAGAAATGTAAGGGAGACTATCGCTCCGGCGATCGCGGGGATGGATGCTTTTGATCAGTCCGGCATCGACCGATGCATGGTTGAACTGGATGGAACCGCGAAGAAAGAGAACCTGGGTGCGAACGCGATACTCGGGGTTTCTCTGGCTGTCGCCAAGGCTGCCGCTGTGGACGCCGGACTGCCACTTTATCGCTATCTGGGAGGCCTCGATGGATTTGTCCTGCCGGTGCCGATGTTCAATGTCCTGAATGGAGGGGCCCACTCGGACAGCAACGTCGACATCCAGGAATTCATGATCGTTCCCGCTGGTGCCGGTACGTTCGCGGAGGCCTTGCGGATGGGAGCCGAGGTTTTTCACGCGCTCAGGTCTTTTCTGAAAGAGAAGGGCTATAATATCGCGCTCGGGGACGAAGGGGGCGTAGCGCCGAAACTGTCCTCCAATGAAGAGGCCATCGAGCTCATCCTGGCCGCGATCGAAAGGGCCGGATATCAACCGGGTGAATCTCTGTCACTGGCTCTTGATTCCGCCGCCACGGAAATGATGGAGGACGGCAAGTATGTATTCAAGAAGGGCGATGGTTCGGTAAGAGACTCCGATCAGATGATTGAATACTACAGGAAACTAGTTCAGGACTATCCGATAATATCGATCGAGGACGGTCTGGGCGAAGACGATTGGGCTGGATGGAAGTCGCTGACGGATAAGTTGGGTGAGGAGATCCAGCTTGTCGGAGACGATATTTTCGTGACAAATCCGGAGAGGTTTGAGAGGGGTGTCAAGGAAGGGATCGGAAACTCTATTCTGATCAAGCTGAACCAGATAGGAAGCCTGACAGAGACGATTGAAGTGGTCCAGGCCGCGAGACTTGCCGGGTATACCACGGTTATCTCACACCGATCCGGCGAAACCGAAGACACAACGATTGCCGACCTTGCGGTTGCCCTGGGGACCGGGCAGATCAAGACCGGGTCAGTCAGCCGCAGCGAAAGGGTGGCAAAATATAACCAACTCCTCAGGATCGAAGAGGAATTGTCTGGCTCCGCAAGATTCTTCGGGAAGAAGTGTTTCGCAAATCTGGCGTGATAGCAGATGAGAGCTAAATTGACAAGAAGCCGATATCGGCGCAAGGCAATCTTCTTCCGGTTCCTGTCTGTCGCCCTGTTCTTCATTCTCCTCGGAGGTGCGTACGAAGCTTTGAGGCTGGTTCAGATGCATTTCGAGGAGGAGACGCTGCAGGAAGACATCGACAGACTGCGGCAGGAAAACAGAAGTATGTCGGCGATGCGCGAGAAACTGGAGGGGCAGGAAAACCCTGCTGAGATAGAAAGAAGGGCCAGGGAGGAACTCGGCCTGATCAAGGAGGGGGAGAGAGTTTACCGCAGGGTCACGCCCAGGGCGGAAGAGGAAGATGAGGAAGAGAAACTCCGTACTGAGAGGCTTGACAGTTCAAAACATACACGTTAGATTATGCAGTTCGGCGCGGGGTGGAGCAGTCTGGTAGCTCGTTGGGCTCATAACCCAAAGGTCGGAGGTTCAAATCCTCCCCCCGCTACCACTACTAAAAATAACGCCCATCATCGTATGATGAAATGGGCGTTTTGGTTATTGTGAGATTGCTGTTACCCGCCGAGTATCTCGAGGGCGAGTTCGTATCGCCCGAAGGGCGGCATGATGTATACTCCTTTGACTTTGTTCATCCCGCGAGTGGCCTGCAGGGCCTCCCGGGCGATCCTGATTCCTTCTTTTCCCGCGGCATCCCCGGAGCCTGCCTTCCTGAGCCTTTCTCTTATGGAATCTGGAATAGACATCCCCGGCACCTCGTTGTGCAGGAACTCCGCATTAGCGTGGCTAACCAGGGGCAGAATGCCCACAAGAATCGAAACATCGACTTCTCCTGTCCTGTCCAGGAGCCTTTCGAGATATGCCGGGTCATAAATCGGCTGAGTCATGACAAATTCCGCGCCAGCCTCCACCTTTTCCTGGAATCTTGCGAGCTCTCTCTCGAAGTCGCAGGCCCCGGGGTCGACTCCGACCCCGATAAAGTACGAACCCGGCTTACCGATCGGATTGCCCGCGATATCCAGCCCTCTATTGAGCTGGCTCGTGATACGAACAAGCCCGATGGAATCGATATCGAACACCGCGGTGGCGTCAGGGTAGTCTCCCAGTTTTGGAGGATCGCCGGTTATTATGAGTATGTTATGCAGACCCAGGGCGTGGGCGCCCAGGAGGTCTGACTGCATCCCGAGCAGATTCCTGTCTCTGCAGCAATAGTGAAGAATGGTCTCGATACCGACCTTCTCCTTGATTTTTACGGCCAGTGCCATGGGGCTCATCCGCGCGCTGGCACGCGGGCCGTCCGGGATATTCACCGCGTCGACCCCGTTCCTGTAAAGCAGCTCAGCCCCGGCCAGCACTCTGGATATGTCTGTTCCCCTTGGCGGGGTTATCTCCACGCTGGAGACGAATCCGCGGGTCATTTTTCTCGCCAGAGGTGTCTTGTCTTCGGTGGCAACAACCGGGACATCCAGCAACTTGCTCTCGCTTCCGTGTCCGGGGGCAACGGAGACTTGAACGGGTCGTTCTGACGACACCGCGTTCTTCAAGGCTCTGATGTGAGCCGGTGTTGTTCCACAGCATCCACCCAGGATGGTAACTCCCGCTCTCACGAAGCGCCTTCCGTATTCGGCCATGTAATCGGGAGAACTCAAGTAGATGAGTCTGTCGTCTACCGACCGGGGCGCCCCCGCGTTTGGCTGAGCGGAGAGCTTGATGGTCGAGACGTAGCTGGAGATGTCCCTGATAGCCTCCAGCATCGATTTGGGCCCGATACTGCAGTTGAACCCCATGGCGTCGATATCATGTCCGGCCAGAGTGCGTGCAACCTTTTCCGCGGGGTCACCATATGGAGTTCTCCTGTCCTCTCCCATGGTGATCTGGGCAACCAGAGCTATGTCACTTAGAGACCGCACTGCCTCAATGGCTATCTTCATCTCGTTCAGGTCGCCGATCGTTTCCAGAAATATGAGGTCTACACTGCCTGCCAGCAGCGCCTCGGCCTGCTCACGGAAGGCGTCTCGAGCGTCTTCCCGGCTGATTCTCCCGGAAGGCTCGAGGGGTTTTCCGAGCGGACCTATGGAACCGGCGACGTATATGTCCTTCCCTGCGGCATTCCTCGCCAGCTCCACCCCCCTCTGGTTTATCTCGCGCACCTTCTTCTCGAGTCCATGAGGCATGAGCTTGAAGCCGTTGGCCCCGAACGTATTGGTTTCAATTATTTCCGCGCCCGACATGGCGTATTCCCTGTGAATCTCTTCAACAAGGTCGGGTTGACTCAGGTTCAGTTCGTCAAAGCACCTGTTGATGAATATGCCCTTCGCGTAAAACATCGTGCCCATGGCGCCGTCGCATATGATGATACCCCGGTCCAGCCTGTCTCTGAAAGGAGCCTTCTCCTCGGACTGGTTTTTTTTCATTCCGAAATCTCTGTCTCTGGGTTGGAGTTGCACCTGCTGGCGGATGTGCCTCTGTCAGGTTGAAAAGATAACCATGTATGCCCCGCAACACAACCTCTTGCATCCCGCCCCTGCTCACTGTGCTCCCGGAGTCGCGAATCGAGCAGTGGAAACTGGTAGTCTCTTCGGATGAGGGGATGTTGTCTGGAGAAGAAAAAAGGGAAAGGGCCCGGCCCGACCGTTTTTCACGGTCGGAGGCCGAGCCCCTTCGCGCAAGACAGATGGAACCCTTACTGACCTGCCTCGTTTGTATTTCCGTGAACGTGACGTTTCCTTCTATTCCTCTTATCGAGGGCGTTTTGCTTCTTGTTCAGACGCTTGTTGACAACCCTTTCCTTGTCAGTCGTCCGAATTGTCTTTTTCCTGCTGGTAGTGTGCTCCACCACGCCCTTGCCCGCATTGGCCGCTGGCCCGACGCCGGAAGAATTACCGTTGCCACTCCCTTTTCTGCCTTTGGTCTTCGCGATTCCTTCGTCCCTGTGGCGCGCTTCAAATCCTCTGTATTTGCGAGCCTCCTGGACAGATAGACGGCCGTCGTTGTCAAGGTCGGCGCTGTTGAATCGTTTCCGTCCCTGCATGTCCCGTTCTATGTCCCTGCTCGAGTTCTTCGCTTCACTCCAGCTGACGAAGCCATCCGCATTGGCATCAGCTTCATTGAAAAGGTCCTTTGAATAGTGGTGCTTGTACTTCTGGTCTTTCTGGTTGTTATCTTCCTGGGCGGTCAGTGTTGCAGCCATGCTCGCCGCGAGGATCAAGCCCAGTGCAATCATCAGGACCTTCTGTCTCATTTGTGGCCTCCTCTCCGTGTTGTGGGGAATCACTATTTCGAGAATCTCAGACATCCATCTTCTACATGGCGCTGCGGTCAATGTTCCTTTCCTGTCTCTGATCACCATTTCTCCTCCGTTGTGATTTCTGCAATTAGTCGTATTGCTCAGGACTCTTCTACTACCGAGTGGCGCTATCGCAACGGGCATGCCAGAGAGTTGACAAATACTGCCAGGTTGCCTGTCTTGTCCTAAGATCTATGCCGGCAACTGGTTGTGGCACTTTTCATCGTACGGCCACGAGCAGAAGCTGTCGGGTGGATGATAGATCTTGTTGTAAATCCTCCAGCGATGTATTCTTTTGAGGACATTTGTGGATGTCTCTCTCGCGCGTGATGTGGGGAGACTCCGAAGACCTTTCTGGTTGACAATAGTGAGGGAATCCTCTATTATTAGCCTCGGGTCGCGAGGTACTGATTGATTCCGCCAACTACAGCCAGAGACGATTCGAGGACGTTTAGAGTTGTCCGCCAGCCTGAATGAAAAAAAAACACAGTAACTGTTAAGAGAGGTCCGGCCCATCAAATATATTGGCGGTGTAGCTCAGTGGTTAGAGCAGAGGAATCATAATCCTCGTGTCCGGGGTTCGAATCCCTGCACCGC
>CAZOAR010000012.1:0-44591 GCA_964577985.1 uncultured Gemmatimonadota bacterium
TTTTTCAAAATCAAGGCACTGGTCGCTCCGGACAGTTCGGAATTGGCCTGATTGTTCGACAGGATTCCCGACAAGCGGGAATGACATGTGAGGCGGAAATGGCGTGTGAAGCGTTATTACTTATGACGCAGAATATAATTCGTCGGGGAGCATTTCCCATGTACACCTTTTCCGCTTCTTCTGAGCGTTATCTGTCGCTTCAGAAAAGATTGATGGATATTCAACCAGATTTTCCGGGGAAACTCTTGCTGTTACAGACCGGCGGAGAATCCAGGAGAGATTTCGTGACCAGGGCGGATGAGAGCGTGATCAGGAGCATCATTGCACAAGCGACGTCAAGATGCAGTAGAAGGGAGAGTCGTACATGCAAGGATTAAGATCGTCGTGTCCCGTTACCGTCCGCAAGGTCTGATATCGAGGTGGAGCCGAGTGTCAAGTTGAAATTATTCTGAACCCGTTTCCACAGGGGGTGTATGGGGCAGTATTCTTCCCTGTCACATTCGCTGGGGTACGCGGTGCACCTGTTCAGGGATATGGGGCCTTCTGTGGCCTCGATTACCTTTAGAACGGTAATTTCTCGCGGGGATCGAGAGAGAACGATACCGCCGTTCGCACCCCGGAATGACTTGAGAAAACCTCCCTTGACCAGGTCCGGTATGATCCTGGGAAGGAAAGTGTATGGGATATCCTGTCTCCTGGCAATTTCACGGATCGGTACTCGTGCGCCCCGGGGCTGGTTTGCCAGGTCGACCATCGCTCGCACGGCGTAGTCAGCCTTACGTGAAAGTCTCATCTAATGACCCTCCCTCCTGGTCTGGATGAATATATTCCAAGGGGTCATATATTGATCTACAGATAATATCGCAGGTGGCAATAAGTTTGTCAACAGAAAACCCGCTCTCCTTGACTTGACACCGTCCGTCGGGGTAATCTTTATGGAAGATCGGGCCTGTGTCCCGCTACATTGTTGCCAACCCGGTCCTGTTGTCAAGCGGCGGTTGCCGTAAGGAGAGGAGCGATAGTTGATAATCGATGTGAATCTGCCGGAGAATCGTTACTCGATTCATATTGGAAAAGATCTCTTCAGGATGGACCTGCCCTTACTCGCGGATCTTCTCAAGGAGATAAGCGGCCTTCTGGTGGTCACGGACGATGAAGTCCAGGCGGCGTGTTACCCTCATCTTGGAGGCTATCTTGATCGAATGGGAGTGGAGGTGGCACAATTCGTCATCGGGGGGGGAGAAGGGGACAAAACGCTCGACACGCTGTCGGATTGCTACGAGGTTATGTGTGCGTCCCACCTGGATAGAGACTCGGTCGTGTTAGCGCTTGGTGGGGGCATAGTGGGAGACCTCGCTGGTTTTGCTGCCTCGACCTTCATGCGAGGCCTTCCTCTGGTCAATATTCCCACGACTCTGCTGGCGATGGTAGACAGCGCCATAGGGGGAAAGAACGCCGTGAATCTCCCGTGGGGGAAAAATATGGTTGGCACGTTCCACCAGCCATCTCTTGTTCTCGTCAATCTGGACTTTCTCGAGACCCTTCCACGGGAGGCATTCCTCGACGGGATGGCAGAGGTCATCAAGTATTGTGTACTCTCCGGCGAAGATCTGGCCGCAGCGGTTATGGAGAGGAGCAACGAGATGCAGGCGCTGGATTATGCCTTTATCAATGAAATAGTGGCGAAGTGCTGCTCGCTGAAGGTGAAAATTATTGTTGAGGATGAGCGTGACCAGGGTGTCAGGGCGAAGCTGAACTTCGGCCATACGATCGGACATGCGCTCGAAGTGGCCGGGAATTTCTCACGATACACACACGGCGAGGCGCTGTCTATCGGCATGAGGGGTGCTTTCATGCTGTCGAAAAGGCTCGGGCTGGTCGGCGAAGAAGAGCTGAGAATGCTGGAAGACTTGATGAGTATCTGGGGGTTGCCACGCAAGTGGAGCATAGGAGGGGTTGATTCCATGGAGTTGTGGAAACACATGTTAAGGGACAAGAAAGCGCGTGGGAGAAAGCTCGATTTTGTATTGACAAAGGGATTTGGCTCTGTTATAATTCGAGATATCAAAGCGGAGAAAGGACTGGTTCTAAAGGTGTTGGATGACTTAAGCGAGTAGATGTCCGCACCAATTTTTTTATAGTCTTCAGCTAATTCGAACAGAGGGGTGCGCCCGTGGTCCGCGATCTTGAAGAAAGAGCAAGGGAAAACCCGAGTTCGAGGCTTTTTGCCCCCCTTGCGGATACATACCGCCGGAATGGCGACCTGGATCGGGCGATAGCACTTTTGCATCAGGGCTTGTTCCACCACCCCGATTACTGCAGTGCGAGGGTTCTGCTGGCGCGATGCCTTGAGGGCCAGGAAAGGTGGGAAGAGGCTCAGGAGGAGTGGCGAAAAGTCCTGAACGTCGACCGAGCCAACCTCGTAGCATTGAAATCCATGGGAGAAATCTGTCTCCTGCTCGACAGACTCGAGGAGTCGCAAGGGTGGTTCCACAGATACCTGGAGGAGTTTCCAGGCGACGAGGATGTAAGAATGAAGCTGGATGAAGTAGAGAATGCGGTGTTGACGCGTGTGGAGATTCTGGAAGAAACAATTAGCGAGAATGGGGAAAAGGTTTCTCTCGAGACCACGGAGGAAGGCCGGGCGGCGCTGAGCGATTCCGGTGAGAGAATGGTGGATCCTGAAAAGAAAACCGGTTCAACAGGTGCCGCTGTGGATGACGAGGACTCCCTGGAGACGATCACACTGGCAGAGATCTACGCGCAACAGGGATTCTATGAGAGGGCGATCGATATCTATGGCAGAATTCTTGTCAACAACCCGGAAGAGAAGAAGATAAGGGAACGATTAGAAGCTCTCAACGACAAGCTGACAAGAAGAGAAGGGCTCCAGGCGCTTGCCGGAGAAGATAGTGAAGAACCACAAGGGAATGAGGACCCTGCGGGGAAGGACGACGAGAATCATGCCGACATCGATTCCGGGCGAGAGCAGGACGAGTTTGTCCAGATAGATGTGAACAAGGCGAGTCCGATGGAACTTGAAACCATCCCCGGTGTCGGCCCTGTCATTGCGCAGAAGATGGTCGTCGAGAGAGAAAGAAATGGCCCTTTTGACAGCAGGGAGGATCTGGAAAGAGTTCCGGGTATGGGTGTGAGGCTCATAGAGAGAATCGGGAGCTATCTTGTATTCGACACCGCGGTGCCCGAGGATCTCCAGTCGGTACCTGCTGCGATGGAGATGGAGGCTGAGGAGCCGCTGGACGATTACTCGAGCGGGGATCCGGGTGTCGACAACGATCGTGACGATGATCGGGGAGGGGAGAAGCAAGGAGCTGATTCGGAATTTGAGGAATTCAGGAGATGGCTGAAGAACCTCAGGAAGTGAATGATGAAGAGGTGAAAAGGGAGATGAGGGGTGGAGTGAAGATAGCCGTGGTTAACGGACCACTCCTGAATCTTCTGGGCATGAGGGAACCATCCATTTACGGAAGTGTCGATCTCAAGGGGATAGAGAAGAGCCTGGCACAGAGGGCCGAGCGTCTGGGAGTCATGGTCGAGTTTTTCCAGTCGAATCATGAAGGGGATATCATCGATCACATTCAGTCTCTTGCAGGCAGGATCGCGGGGATGCTCCTGAACCCGGGGGGCCTCACACATACGAGTATCTCGCTCAGGGACGCTATGCTCGCGGTTTCCATACCATTTGTCGAAGTTCATATCTCCAATATCTTCTCCAGAGAACCGTTCAGGGCGAAGTCGCTAACGGCCGATATCGCCGCGGGTTTTGTCTGTGGCCTGGGCTCTGCGGGCTATCTACTCGCCCTTGAAGGGATAGTCGATCATCTTGGGAAGCGAAACAAAGAGTCTGCCCGCATCTCTTGATGCACGCTGGCTCTGGTTATGTTTTTATCTTGCGAGGGGTTGGAAGAATGGCGTCTACAGCGGATTTCAGAAACGGGATGGTCCTCGAATTAAAGGGAGAACTCTGGACGATCGTCGAGTTCCTTCATGTCAAGCCGGGCAAGGGAGGGGCGTTCGTACGAACTAAACTCAAGAAGGTCTCGAGTGGAGCGGTGGTGGATAAGACATTCCGCGCCGGCGAGCGTGTAAAAGAGATCAGGCTGGAACGACGGACTCTTCAATTCCTTTATCGAAGCGACGATCATTTCTACTTTATGGACAACGAGACCTATGACCAGTATGTCCTGGACAAGATTCTCATCGACGACCAGGCTGATTTCCTCAAGGATGGACTTGAATGCGCCGGCATGCTTTATGATGGCACCGTTATCGGGGTGGAACTTCCTTTCTTCATAGAGCTCGAGGTAGTTGAGACTGATCCGGGAGTAAGGGGAGATACGGCGCAGGGTGGAACGAAGCCGGCAAAGCTCGAGACGGGGCTCACGGTTCAGGTCCCCCTGTTTGTTACGAAAGGGGAGACGATCCGTATCGACAGGAGAAATTCCACGTATGTTGAGCGAGCCGGTTAGAACCTCGCCCGGTGAGGATCCCCAAAAACCGTTTGCCTGTTTCTCGACTTCCTGACGGTTCTTGCCCTTCTGTTTTCTCCCGGGATGGAGGGACCTGCGGGATTACCCCGGCCATCGAGTAATGCATGGGAGTGGAGCGGAAGAGGTGGCCTTTTATTCACCCAGAAGACTGCGGAGCTTGGTTCCATGCTGATAAACCAGATCAAAAAACTGATAAGACTGGTAGAAACGAGTGAGATCGACGAACTGGAGGTGTCGCGCTGGGGCAACCGTATAAGAATACGCAAGAACCCTGTTCCCGGGAGCCCTCCGCTGCAGGCTCGAGGCGATGAGCGCGTCAACGAGGAGCAGCCTCCCCGGGGGGATGCGGAACGTCTCGATGCAGGAATGTCACTCGATGCCGCATCGTCACAGGGGCAGCATGTGAACTCTGCGTCGAACGGGACGACGGTCAAAGCACCCATGGTTGGAACATTTTACAGGGCGGCTTCGCCGGAAGCACCGCCCTTTGTCGAGGTTGGAAGCAAGGTCACGGTCGGACAGACGCTTTGTATCATCGAGGCGATGAAGCTGATGAACGAGCTTCCATCGGAAATAAACGGTGTTGTCGGCAAGATACTCGTTGAAAACGGCGAGCCGGTTGAGTACGGGCAGGATCTCTTCCTCATAGGGGCATAAGATATGAACGACTCGAATGAGAACGACGTCAAGGGTGTGAGTCTCCTTTCTCTACTCGACGAGATGGTTCGACGTAAGGCTTCGGATCTCCACATCAGGGTTGGATTTCCACCGGTTCTAAGGATCGATGGAGAGCTGCTGGACCTCTCGGTGGAACCTGTCACGATGGATGATGTTGATGCGTTCTGCGACGAGATAATGGGGGGACGCCTCAAGGAGAAGTTTGAGCAGAATAAGGAAGTCGACTTCGCCTTCGGAATAAAAGACCTGGGGAGATTCAGGACAAACATCTTCAGGCAGAAGGGAACCAGGGCTATAGCAATACGAGCCATCCCGGTAAGCTTGATCCCCTTTGATGAGTTGATGCTCCCTGATATCCTGAAAGAACTGGCCCTGAAACCGAGAGGACTCATATTGATAACCGGCGTGACAGGAAGCGGCAAGAGTACGACCCTGGCCGCCATGATTCAACATATCAATGATAACATCAGGCAGCACATCATAACGATAGAAGACCCTGTGGAGTTCCTTCATATGGATCGAAAAAGCGTCATCAACCAGCGTGAGGTTGGAGAGGACACAAATTCATATACCAGCGCCCTTCGTCACATTCTTCGCCAGGATCCGGATGTTATTCTCCTGGGCGAAATCAGGGACAGAGAGAGCATGGAGATAGCTCTTCAGGCAGCGGACACTGGTCACCTCGTCTTCAGCACTCTTCACACGGCGGACACGACGCAGACAATAAGTCGTATCATCTCCTTTTTCCCTCCGCATCAGCACCAGGAGATAAGGCTGCTCGTATCCAACACGCTGCGGGCCGTCGTATCGATGCGATTGCTGCAGAGAGCGGATGGCAAGGGGCGAGTGCCGGCCTGCGAGATATTGATCAACACCGAAGCGGTCAAAGACTGCATTATCGATCCGCTGAAGACGGGGTCGATTCCCAACCTCATTCAGGCGGGGCACACAAAGTACGGGATGCGGGTTTTTGATCAGAGTCTCATGAAGCTGTACCGATCGGGGCTGATAACCTATGAGGAGGCGCTCCATAATTCATCCAGTCCTACAGAATTCGGCCTTCGCGTTAAGGGGATAAGATCTACCTCCGACGGCACGTGGGATGAATTTGACACACCCCATCCCGGCGCCGTGGATGTCGAAGAAAGGGAGGGAGATGTTTAAGAAAATCCTCATAGCGAACAGGGGCGAAATCGGGCTTCGTATTATCAGGTCGTGCAAGGAGCTGGGGATAGGGACCGTGGCTGTCTGGTCTGAGGCCGATCGGGATTCTCTGCATGTTCGGTTTGCAGATGAAGACCTCTGTATCGGTCCGCCGCCGGCCAGGGAAAGCTATCTCAACGTTCACAGGATTATGGCCGCGGCTGAGATAACCAATGTTGATGCAATACACCCGGGTTACGGTTTTCTCGCGGAGAATCCCGAATTCGCAGAGGTCTGTGAGCAGAGTGATGTTGCGTTTATTGGCCCTACTGCCAGGATGATCCAGCAGATGGGAGACAAGAGCCTGGCCAAACAACTTATGGAAAAGGCGGGCGTGCCTGTTGTTCCGGGGGGAGTCGGCGTACTCGATGGGCCGGAGGAGGCTGAGGAGCTGGCTAAGAGAATCGGATTTCCCGTAATCCTCAAGGCTTCGGCTGGTGGTGGTGGTAAGGGGATGCGCATTGTGAGGAAAGGCGATGACATAAAGACCGCCTTCGAGGTGGCTCGGAGCGAATCGGAGAGGTCATTCGGCAGGTCAGACCTCTACATCGAGAAGTACCTGTCACATCCGAGGCACGTGGAGGTGCAGATAATCGGTGATGCAAAGGGAAAGGTCGTGTCCCTCGGAGAGCGAGACTGCACCGTCCAGAGGCGTCATCAGAAGCTGATTGAAGAGGCGCCGTCACCCGCAGTGGACGAAGCGCTCCGCAGAAAACTCGGAGATGCTGCGGTAAGCGGAGCGACTCAAATAGGATACGCCGGTGTCGGTACGGTTGAGTTTCTACTCGATGAAGACGGATCCTTCTACTTTATGGAGATGAACACTCGAATCCAGGTCGAGCATCCGGTGACCGAAATGGTGCGCGGCATTGACCTTGTCCGCGAACAGATCCTGGTGGCGGCGGGTGAGGAGGTCAGTTTCGATCAGGATGACCTCCCGCTCTGCGGTCACGCGATCGAATGCCGTATCAATGCCGAAGATTATCAGCGGGATTTTATGCCGTCTCCAGGTACTATCAGTTCTTTTCATGTTCCAGGCGGTCCAGGAGTACGAGTCGACACCCACGCATACATGTCCTACGCGATCCCTCCCGATTACGATTCGCTTGTCGCCAAGCTTATCGTGCACGACAAGTCCAGGGAAAGGGCTGTTATTCGCATGCAGAGAGCCCTGGAGGAGTTTGTCATCGAAGGCATTTCCACGACCATCCCGTTCCACAAGATTGTCTTGTCTAATCGACATTTTATCTCGGGGGAGTATGACACTCACTTTATTGACCAGTTGGATTTCTGAGTATATTCTTTACCGATGTTCAGCATTACCGGCGAAAACAGACATGAAGTCTTCGGCCTGCTACTGGTAGCCTTTGGTCTTCTTGTGGGGCTGAGCTTGACGCCACCTGCGTGGATTGAGGCTCTTGCGGTCGAGAACGCGGGTTCAGACAACCTCGCTGGACCGGTGGGTGAGTTTATCAGAGGGCATATTGTATTTTTCCTGGGCTGGGGGGGGTATCTTGTACCTCTCCTGATCGTCCTGTGGGGAATCAACAGATTCCTTGCGGGTTCTTCCGCTTATCCACTGAGGATAACAGCTCTCGCGTTCGGGGGTTCCCTCCTCTACTCGGTGGCATCCTCCATTATGGACACGGGTGGTGTTGAGTGTGGGTGGCTTGCGCAGACAATGTCTCTCTGGTTCACCAGCATGGTGGGACACTTCGGTTCCCTTCTGATAATATATTCTCTCGGAGTAATCCTCCTCATCATTACGACCGGTATCCAGATAGAACCGGTCGTCGTCAGGCTGATCGGTCTGTTGAGCAGAATGGCGCATGGTGTAATGACCGCCATCAGCAGGATTGCAGCCTCTGCGATTGCCTGGAACGTTGAGAGGATCGATAGAAGAAAAAGTGAGCTGAGGGACAGGATGAGGAAACGGCTTGGAGAAAAGCCCGAAATGCCCGCGAAAAAGAAGAAAACGGTGAGAGATAAGAAAAGCGTAGACAGGGGAAGGCATCGTGCGGCTGAGGTCTGTGAGGAACTCCCCGACGAAGGGGCTGTCACAGCGCCCGTCGCGAAGGTGGATGGGTACACGCTCCCTCCACTGTCTCTTCTTCAGTCTCCAGAGAAGAGCGTGGTGGGTATCTCCGATGATGAGAAAAAGACCCTGGCCGGAGTGCTGGTCGAAAAACTGGCCGATTTCAACATCAGGAGCGAGGTCGTTGACATTGTCTCCGGACCGGTCATCACGATGTTCGAGGTGAAACCCGCCCCCGGCATAAAAGTGAGCCAGATTCAGAACCTTGCCGACGATCTGGCGATGGCGATGAGGGCTAAGAAGATAAGGATCGTTGCGCCGATCCCGGGGAAGGGTGCGGTGGGCATTGAGATTCCCAACTACAACCCCGCGATGGTTCTGCTGAGAGAGATCGTAGGCTCGGAGGCCTTCAGAAGGTCAGGCTCGACGCTTCCTCTTCCCCTCGGGAGAGATATCGTGGGCAAACCTGTTGTGGCGGACCTTGCGAGCATGCCCCATCTCCTTATCGCCGGGGCTACCGGGTCGGGAAAGTCGGTCAATATTCACTGCCTTGTCACCGGCTTCCTTTATCACTTTTCTCCCGAGGACTTGAGCCTGATTATGATCGACCCCAAGATGCTTGAGCTCGGGATGTACAACGGAATACCACATCTACTGGTCCCTGTTGTCACGGATCCCAAAGAGGCTGTGAGAACCCTCAAGTGGGCGGCACACGAGATGGAGGAGAGATACAGCCTCCTTGCCGCGAAGGGCGTGAGGAGCCTTCCGGAATACAACAGGCGTGTCGCAGGTGGAGAAGGGGAAGGGCAGAATAAACTCCCGCTGCTCGTAATTATCATCGACGAGCTTGCGGACCTGATCCTGACCATGCAGCACGAGGTGGAAGAGCCACTGGCGAGGTTGGCGCAGATGGCCAGAGGAGTCGGGATTCACCTTATTCTGGCGACCCAGCGACCTTCCGTAGATGTAATAACCGGAATGATCAAGGCGAACTTTCCATCGCGAATCTCTTTCAGAGTCGCCACCAAGACAGATTCCAGGACCATTCTCGACACCAACGGCGCCGAAAAGCTTCTTGGCAAGGGAGACATGCTCTTCATGCCGGGGGGAAGCTCCAACCCGGTGAGGATTCATGGTGCGTTTATTTCGCAACCAGAGCTCGAGGCTGTCGTAAGCTTTGTCAGAGAACAGCTGGAGGTATGGAAGCCGGAGAATATGGCTGGCGCCATAGCGGATCTGGATCAATGCGCTGAAGAGATGCGGACGGATGTAGATGAAAGGGACGAACTCTTTAATGAGGCGATAAAGATTGTTCTCAGATACGGCCACGGCTCGACGTCGTTACTTCAGAGACGGCTGAAGATTGGTTACACGCGTGCAGCCAGGATAGTAGATCAGCTCGAGGCTGCCGCGATTGTCGGGCCGCCGGAGGGGAGTAAGGCGAGGGAAATCAAGATCGATGAGTCTTATCTCAAGGAGAAGGGGATCAAGTGAGTAAAGTGATTCTCAGGTTCCCATGCGGAGTTGGCCTGTGACCTGGACTCGCATTGCACTCGTGGCCATGATTCTGCCGCTTATTCTGACTGCCCCGCGCGCCCGGTGCGAAGACGCCGATGTGGAAGCGCTTCTGTCCCGAATGTCGCAAGCCATCGAGGATCTCGATGCCATGCAGGGGACCTTCAGGCAGGAAGTGGAGATGACCCTGATGGGGGAGACCAGGAACTACAGCGGGCGCATCTACTATATGAATCCAGACCTGCTCCGTCTTGAATATGACAGCCCATCAGGGCAACTCCTGATCTGTGATGGCGACTCCTTCTGGATGTATTTGACCGATGGACAGCGGCCGCAGGCCTTCAAGACACCCGTCGGCGAGGAGATCGGTGGTTTTGTCTCGCCTGCGACATTGAAGGTGCTTGAGGATCGCTACGATTCAAGGCTTGAGCCTGAAGAGGATGTTGATGGTGTTCCGTGCTACCAAATAGTTTTTACACCCAATGTTGATAATCTCACGGCCAGATTTCAGAGCCTTCGTCTCTGGATCGGCAAGGATGATCTCGTCTCTAAACGGCTCTCATACCAGGATATGGCGGGAAATCAGATAACATATTCCTTTTATGATTGGATCAAGCTGCACGCTCTTCCCGGAGAACTCTTTTCATTCACACCGTCCCCGGAAATGGACCTGTTCGAGAACCCTTGAGCAATGTGAGATATTGTCTTTTCGACTTGACAAGACACCATATGTGGGGTACATTCATTGCTGAATACTATTTCCCGCCGACTTTTCCGGGCAGAAAAGTCAAAACGGCTAACAATTCGAATGTTGTGAATTGCTGAGCGGAGGGTGGATGAGTCTAATGAAAACGGACAGGGCATTACGTCATAACATGTATGTAGATTCTCGCGAAATTCGGGTGAGGACGTTCTGCCATTCTTTTTTCTTGTCCGCGTTGTTCCTTTTTCTATTTTTTCATATTCGTCCAGGGAGTGTTTGCGCCACGGACGTGAACGGGTCCAATTCCTATCTCAAACCGGGGGATTCGATCAGGATAAGGATCTGGCGTGGTGGCGATCTCGGGGGTGACTTCTCCATCGACGAGAATGGGACATTGAGTCTTCCTCTTCTCGGGACTATAGAGGTTGGTGCTATCACAACAGACAGTTTGAAACTCTTTCTTATGGATGGATATTCGCAGTTTCTGAAGGATCCTTATATTACGGTGGTCCCTCTTTTCAGGATAAATGTCATGGGAGAGGTCGAAAGCCCTGGCCTCTACCCGGTTGATGCCACTCTGAAACTCTCAGATATCCTGGCTCTTGCGGGTGGTGCCAAAGAGAGCGGGGATATTAATAAGATCAGGGTCCTTCAGAACGGTCAGGTCGTGACAAAGAACCTGAAAAGGGAGCTGGACGGCGACATTCCGATCGAGAAATTCGGCATCCGGTCCGGCGATCAGATTGTCGTTGGCAAGAAGGGGGGCATGTCAGTCCGTGACTGGACAATCGTTGCCTCCATGGTGTCTGCCACCGCGATTCTGATAGACGTACTGCGAAGATAGAAGGAGTATTGTTCGCTTCCGTTTCCATGATGGCAGACCTGACTGACCCAGCGAAGGTGAGTTTCAGGTGCTGTCACCCGCTTATGTTCGTTGCCACGCCAGCAGTTCGCCGCAAAGTCAAGATGCTGCTTTCGCGTATCCAGGGCGATGAGTGGAGAGAGAGAGTTTGATAACGAGAGAGAGAATTGTTATATTCAGCGTGGTTTTCGCGATCGTGCGTCCACACGTGAGTTTGAAATGCTGCATGGCGTGCCGCGGAAAACGTGTTCATGAGATTCTTCCGGTCGCTGGAAGCCCATGAATTGTGGAGAGGGAGGTAAGACGTGACATTCAGGAAGAGAAAGGATGACGAGGTCCACCTCAAGGATTACTATTCCATCATCTACAACAGGAGGTGGTTGATATCAGGAGTGGCCCTTCTTGTTCTAACCATTTCGGTCCTGTATTCCCTCATAGTACCGCCTGTATACGAGGCGACCACCACTCTCAGGATAGAGCCCCCCGCGTCAGACAATCCATTCGGTCTCGGGGGGGACAACATAGGATTTTACCGGCAGACCGGCTTTCTCGAGACCGAGATGGAAGTCTTGAAGAGCAGGACGCTTGCCGAAAAGGTTGTATCTCAACTGGGCCTGTCCGCCGAGATCGTCGAACCTCCAATGAGCCTGAGGTCATTCTTCTCCAACCTGACAGTCGGAAGAGACTCACCTGTGGGCGAGTATCATTTTTCTTTCGACGGAAGCGGAACCTACCGGCTGGAGCACCTCGAAAGCCCTCTGGTTGTGGATAGCAGGTGCGGCGCACTCGTGGATCTGCCGGGACTCTCCTTTCGAGTAGCTCCCGGCATAGGTGATTTTGAGGGAGACGTGGTTCTCGAGGTCCAGGAGTTTTCCGAGGCGGTCCGATCATTCATGGATTGCGTGCGAGTGGAACCGATCCGTGACACGAGGATTGTGCAGTTGACTATTTCCGCCAACGATCCTTCTGAAGCCAGATACCGGACCAACACTCTGGCGAACACGTTTGTGAACGAAGGATTGTCATACAAACGCCTCGAAGCCAGGAATCTCAGGAAGTTTCTGGAGGATCAGCTCAAGGTGGTGTCGAAACACCTGGAGGATTCTGAGCACGATCTCGAACAGTTCAAGGAGAAGAACCAGGTAGTCGTGCTCGATGTGGAGGCAAAACAGAAGATCGAGAAACTCGCGGAATTTGAAGCAGAACGGACACGCGTGGCTTCAGAGCAGGACGGGATCGGGAGATTGCTGAGCGGCGTGAAGGATAGTTCTCCCTCGGATCTGCAGGGTGACTTAATCAACTCGTCTTATCAGGAGATAACGGCTTTCCCGTCGCTGATCGAGAACAAGACGATCCAGTCGCTGAAAGAAGAGCTCGTCGAGCTTCAGATCAGGAAAAAGGACCTCTCCAGCAGGTTTACAAACGCCCATCCGGACCTCTCTGTCCTTAACTCGCAGATAGCCCTGGTGGAGAAGAACCTGAGAGATACAGCAAGCGATTATGTCAATGCGCTAGCGAGCGAAATTGGAGCGCTCGACAAGACAATCTCGTCGATTCAAGGCGAGCTGGAGAAGTTGCCGGCGAAAGAGGTGGAGCTGGCGAGACTCGAGAGGAAGGCAAAAGTAAACGAGGAGATTTACACGCTGCTTCTGACCCGATCCAAGGAGGCTCAGATATCGGAGGCCTCGGAGATCGGTGATATCAGGATTGTCGATCCGGCGGTCCTTCCTGAGGAACCTGTCAAACCCAGGAAACAGTTGAACGCGATTCTCGGCCTGATCCTCGGACTCACGCTTGGTATCTCGCTTGCGTTTGTCAGCGAATACCTGGATGATACGGTAAAGACATGGGATGATATCCGTGACGGCGTAAACCTGCCGCTCCTGGGATCTATCCCCTCCATCGGGAATGTGGCTCCGACACAGAAGTACAAGAACAGCAAGGAGATGCAGTGGCTGAACATCGAGTCCAGGCTACTCACCCATCACGAGCCGCGATCTCCAATTTCGGAATCGTACAGAAACATCAGGACCAACATTCAGTACTTCGACCTGTCAAGGGAGCTGAAGACGATTCTTTTCACGAGTCCGAGCCCGCGGGAGGGGAAATCGACTACCGTGTCGAATCTTGCGATCACTCTGGCGCAGCAGGGACAGAAAGTACTGCTGCTCGATTGTGACCTGAGAAAACCCGTTCTTGACAACCTCTTTTTTCAGAAGAGGGAGCCAGGGTTGACCGATGTATTGATGGGGCGTGCCGGGATTACGATCGCGGTGCGCAAAACAATTGTTGACAACCTCTTCCTTCTTCCCTGCGGCGCAATTCCACCGAATCCGTCCGAACTCCTCAGTTCTTCCCGCATGAAGGACCTCCTCACGAGGATAGAGAATGACTACGATTTCGTGCTGGTCGACAGTCCTCCTATTCTCGCAGTTACGGATGCCTCTGTGCTTAGTACGGAAGTGGGAGGAGTCATACTCGTCGTGAGGTCGCGCAGTACGAGCCCGGAAATGGTGGAGGAGGCTGGAGAAAGGTTGCAAAAAGTGGGATCCAGGGTTATTGGTGTTGTAATGAATGATCTCGACATGGAAAGGCATTACGGAAAGTATGCCAGATATTCCTATTCATCTTATTACTACTACGGAGGAGACAAGACGAAGAAGAAAACCGGAAGCAATGGTGGAGGGGTGAGAAAAAAGAAAGAGGCCATTCATGGATAGTATTATCCAGGACGAAGTAAGGAGGAATCTGCAACATGGACACCGTAATAAGCGTTATTAAGGCGGATATTGGTTCGATCGGCGGTCATATCGCGCCGAGCATGCGTCTTAAAGAGGCAGTCAGAGAACACATTGCGAATGAGGGAAGCGGCCTGATCGACGACTTCTTTATCAGCAGCACGGGAGACGATGTCGCCATACTGATGACACACAACCGTGGCACTGGCGATGGAGATATTCACAAGCTTGCCTGGGACGCCTTCATCAAGGGAACGAACGTGGCGAAGGCCCAGGGCCTGTACGGAGCCGGGCAGGACCTCCTGAAGGATTCTTTCTCGGGTAACGTCAAGGGGATGGGACCCGCGGTTGCGGAACTCGAATTCGATGCCCGGCCGAACGAACCTTTTCTTTTCTTTGCTGCAGACAAGACAGACCCGGGAGCGTACAATCTGCCGCTCTATCTTGCCTTTGTCGATCCGATGCACTGTTCGGGCCTGATGTTGAGCCCCGCGATGCGCGAAGGCTTTACATTTACGATAATGGACGTAGAGAACACCGAAGGCGATCGCGTGGTGAAGTTGAACACACCCGAAGATATCTATGACATCGCCGCGCTGCTGAGAGACAATCAGCGATTTGTCGTGGAATCGATTCATTCGAGGAGCAACGGGGAGCCCGCGGCCTCAGTGAGCACGACCAGGCTGCATAACATTGCCGGCAAATACACCGGTAAGGATGACCCGGTTATGCTCGTGCGTGTGCAGGGATGTTTCCCGGCTACCGGGGAAGTCCTGTCACCATTCGGTATCGGCCACTATGTCGCTGGTTTCATGCGCGGAAGCCACACGGGTCCATTGATGCCGGTCAAGAGGGACGGCACCATCTCCTTTTTCGATGGCCCTCCAGTGGTAAGTTGCCAGGCCTTCTGCGTCAGCCCCGGCGACCGGAAACTGACGGAGCCGGCTGACGCCTTCGATCACCCTTACTGGGACTATGTGCGAAACAAGGTCTCGGTCAAAGCCGACGAACTCAGGAGGCAGGGTTTCTCCGGTGTAGCCATGCTTCCATACAGTGAGCTCGAATACGGCGGAATAGTGGAGAGATTGAAGCGTATCGACGAGAAGTTCGAGGTACGCGACTGATGTGCAGTGACGGAGTTTTACTCCGCATCGCCAGTTGAGGCTGGATTCAGGAACACGGGGGGAAAGGGGTGCAACATCATCATCCTTCTCCCCGTTTCCATTGTGCGGGATGATATGTTTCGGAATTTGTGGTCTTGACTTACCCCGCTGCAGGCGTATCCGAACTGCTTCAGGAAGCCTCACTCCTCTTCCAGAGACGGAGTATCTCAGCTGATCAGCAGGAACGGATTCAGGATGACGCCCGCGCCCTTGAGTATCAAGTGGTCATTCCTGTAGAGTCGGCTGCTGACGTCGCGTGCCAGGATTGACAGAGATATCCCCGACGCGTACGAGAAAAAATCGTACATTGAAGGCGTCTCGAAACTCCCCTGAAACCCCTTCTCGAACACGTAGATGGAAATCATCGAGGTCAGGATTGCCTTCTTGTTGGAATAACCCCTCGAGATGAGGTAGTTGTTGTATTCATAACCGAGGAGAGGGTGGAGAAAGAGTGTTTTCTTTGTCTTGTTGGGGTCTACATTGCCGACCTGGTAATGACTCTCGTACTGCCAGGGGCTGAAGAATTCTCTCAGAGCGCTGGAGAAAGAGCCGTTGTTGATGATTTCCGTTCCCACGCCACTGTTGTACGAAGTCGAAGTGACCATGAAACTGTAGCCGAGTGTGATCGTCTCGAATAGTGAGACGTCGAGCAAGACATCCCTCGTGGTAATCTTCTCTGGCGTTTTCTTGTCCGCGGGTGGCTTCAGGATGGCGAATGACATCAGCATGCCTATCGACGAGAGAATGATTACGATTGTCCTGGCGGAAGTGCGAACGATCTTTCCCTGATTCATTCTTGCTCCTTGGAGTGTGCGTGGAGAGGCCCACCTGTGGGAGTAAACACCCCACTTCGTACACTATTATAGCATAAATAGGGGCGTATGTCAACACGTGCATCTTGATTTGCGAAATCACGACATTATCTCGAGAGAGCCAATAGAGTCTTCCTGTCACAATCTTTTTCTTGACATTTCGATATCTGGTATGGTAGATTCAGGTCTGTACAATATATGGAGCTCTGCCTGATATTCATGGTGCTCGGAGAAGCAGCGAATGGAAGCGAAAGCAAGCCCCGCAAATGAACTGCCTGTCAGCGGGCTCATATCAGATACACGCGGGCTTTCTGTCCTCATGATCGCCAGGGAATCAGGCATCGCCGATTATTGGAGGTCCCTGAGCGAGCAGGGTAGATTCCATCTCGAAGAAGTCACTGACGGGTTTGATGCGCTTCTCAGATTGGAGGAGCGCGAGTTCACCTTTGTGGTGGTTTGTGATGATGATGAGTGTGATGGACGAGAGGCACTTATCGAGTTAGTAGAGCGGAGGCCATCGCTGCCGGTATATTCTCTGTCCAGGCTGAAGGATGGGGACATTTTGAAACGCAATTCAAATCATAGTGTGGCTGATGAGACGGGCGTGTCGGAAGGTGTGTTCTTCGGTGATTCTGAGCGGGCCGTAGAAGCGCTCGATGTCGAAACGGCGGCTCTTATCCAGGCCTCTTGTGAGGGGAACACGGAAGAGAAGATCAAACGTGCGGGTTTGGGGGAACTGGTCGGCGTGTCCTCCGCCATGCAGCGGGTATACAAGAAAATTCACCGGGCCAGCCAGGCAGATTGCGTAGTACTCCTGCAGGGAGAAAGCGGGACAGGAAAGGAACTCGCCGCAAGGGCAGTCCACGGCAGAAGTATCAGGAGGGATAATCCCTTCATTCCCGTCAATTGCAGCGCTATTCCGGACAACCTGATAGAGAGCGAGCTCTTTGGATACAAGCGGGGCGCATTCTCAGGGGCTGTTGCGAACACTCAGGGGATCCTGAGAACCGCCAGTGGCGGGACCGTGTTTTTCGACGAGATTGGTGAGTTAAGCCTGGGCCTGCAGGCGAAGTTGCTGCGATTTGTTGAAGATAAGACGGTCAAACCTCTGGGGAGCAACAAGAGTTACCGCATCGATGTCAGGATCATCGTGGCGACGAACGTGGACCTCAGGGAGGAGATGGACAGAGGCGGCTTCAGGAAAGACCTCTTCTACAGGATAAACGTGCTCCCCATTTATATGCCCCCTCTTAGAGAGAAGAAAGAAGATATCCCGATTCTCGTCGATCATTTTCTCAGGAAGTACGGGAGGAGCGGCAACATGATCGTAAGGGGGGTCTCCTCAGAGGTGTTGAGCAGTTTTTTTCAGTACTCGTGGCCTGGAAACGTGAGAGAAATGGAAAACACTCTTCAGCAGGCGATCGTGATGGGGTCCGGCCCTCTTCTGTCGATGGATAACCTGCCTCACGGCTTTGCCTCTGCGAGGAAGGTCGAGGAGGTGGTTTCTCAAGATCTTACCCTGCCAACGATCAGGAAGATGGAGGAAGAACTTATCAAGAAGGCGCTTGCCGAAACGGAGGGAAATGTAGCTGCCGCCGCCCGACTCCTGGGGGTTGATCGCAAGACCGTGTACCGCAAGATGAAACGCTTCTCCGCACTCGCTTGACGTGGGGCATTATGGTCCACACGCCAGAATGCCTCACACACGCTATCGTATATGTAACCCATTAGATAACAACAGTTACAAGTACGCCGGGTGTTGCCTCTCTCCAGGCCGTACCATCCTGCCCCACTTTCCTGTTTTAACCTCGTTCTCACATGACACCCTATAATCCACAGATCTCATTGATACACAATATCTTGAGCTTACTGTATGAGAAAACACTACATGTCGGTGGTTTTGGCACGCATCCTGCTATGATAGTATGTCGAATATGACAATAGAACCGTGATTCGGGTGACTTTTCGCAATCAGGAAAATATGTCATCCTCCTCTCGCACAGGCAGGGATCAGTCAATGAATGCAGATAAGGTAGTAGTCGCCGACCGGGACCCCGTGACAGCGGGGGATGTGGCGGGAGTCATGGAGGAAACAGGCTGTCACACTGTCATTGTGGATGATCTGGACGGAGTGCTTGATTCGTTCAGGAAGGGGGATGTGGGGGTGCTTATCCTCGACACGAGCGTCGTGGTTAAAGAGGGGTTCGCAATCATCAACATCCTTAGAAAAGAGAATAAGGATGTTCCGATCATTGTGACCACGGCGACCCCGTCGGATGAAGTGGAGCGGGAAATCAGGAGCTACGGGATCACCTATTACGCCCCCAAGCCAGTGGATTTTTATTGGATCAAGGAGGTAGTGCGGCGTTCTCTGGCACGCGCTACTCCGTACAGGAGCAGAAGATGAGAGTTCTCGTTACGGGAGGTGCCGGTTTTATCGGTTCGCATACTGCCGATTGTCTCAGGGATATCGGGTGGGACGTCGTCATTGTTGATAACCTGGACCGGAAGATCCATCCTGGAGGAAAACCGTTCTACCTCCCGGAGGGGGTGGAATTCGTAAGGGGAGATGTTCGAGACAAATCTGTCATGGAAGACGCCCTCAAGGGAGTAAACGTAGTCTTTCATTTTGCCGCCTATCAGGATTATATGCCCGATTTCAGCACTTTCTTCCATGTCAACAGCGTGAGCACGGCACTCATATATGAAATACTCGTGGAGAAGGGCATCACTCCTGACAGGGTAATTGTGGCCTCTTCGCAGGCGGTCTACGGAGAGGGCGCGTTCAGATGCTCTGAACACGGAGTCTTTCGACCTCCGATAAGGCCATTGATGCGGCTCGAGATGGGTGAGTGGGAACATACATGTCCGATTTGCGGGAGCCTGGCGGAAGTCGTGTGGGTGGACGAGAAGGAAGTGAACCCGCAGAACCAGTATGCGATGTCGAAATTGACACAGGAGATGATCGCGCGGAACCTCGGCAAGGCATACGATATCCCTACGGTAGTCATGCGATACTCTATCGTTCAGGGACCGCGCCAGTCGTTTTTCAATCTCTATTCGGGTGCCTGCAGGATATTCTGTTTGAATGCGATTAAAGGATATCCCTCTACTGTCTATGAGGACGGGCAGCAATTGAGGGATTACGTAAATATCGAGGACGTAGTGATGGCGAACCTCCTCGTTATGGAGGATGAGCACGCCATCGGACGAGTCTTTAACGTTGGAGGAGGCAAGGGTTACACCGTGCTGGAGTTCGCCCGGATCGTCTCCCGGGCCATGGGCAACGATCTGCCACTGGAGATACCCGGTAAGTTTAGATATGGTGATACGCGCCACATCCTCTCGAGTACGTCGAGATTGAAGGAACTGGGTTGGAATCCGAACCATTCTCCCGAAAGGAGTGTGGCAGATTACCTGAGTTGGATAAGGAATCTTGGTGATCTCGAGGAGACCTCAGAGGAGACATTCGAGAAGATGGTTGATGCAGGCGTCGTACGCGGTATCTTCGAGCGCGAAGGCGATTATTGATGTCCGTTTTCTGTAGATAAGGCAACGTCACGGATGGGGATCAGGATGGTGGAGCACTGAATGATAATAACGCGTACACCCCTCAGGATAAGCATCGCCGGCGGGGGCACAGACATTGAATCGTTCTATTCCCGAGAGGTGGGCTGTGTAGTCTCCTCTGCGATTGACAAGTTTATCTACGTGATTGTAAAGGAACGATTCGACCGAAAGATATATGTCAATTACTCGCAGAGAGAGATAGTCGACCACGTCGGTGACATCAGGCACGATCTTGTAAGGGAAGCGATGCTTGCGGCAGGAATAGAAAACAGCATCGAGGTAACCACTCTTGCGGACATTCCATCGGAAGGTACCGGTCTCGGGTCGTCAAGCAGCGTCACGGTTGGGCTCCTGAACGCATTCTACACCTATATGGGAGAGCACAAGTCGAGGGAAGAACTCGCCCGCCAGGCGTGTGACATTGAGATCAATCGCGTGGGCAAACCGATAGGGAAGCAGGATCAGTATATTGCCGCGTATGGTGGACTGCGGATGTTTCGCTTTCTTCACGACGGTACCGTGGAGACTGAGGAGATAGTACTCGACGAAGAGTTGAAACTGAGATTATCATCGAGATTACTTCTCTTCTTCTCCAACCAGACCAGAAAATCGGAGAGCATCCTGGAAGAACAGAAGAGAAACACGCCCCGGTTGATGCCTCCCCTTTCCGACATGGCAAAGCTGGCGGAACGGGCGAAGACAGCACTTATGGAGGGCGCAATAGATGAAATCGGTACAATCCTGTATGAAGGATGGGAACTGAAAAAATCTCTGTCAGACCGTATATCGAATACCATGATCGATGACATGTATGAAAATGCACTCAGCGCCGGCGCGGGGGGAGGGAAGATCTGCGGTGCGGGTGGCGGTGGTTTTCTCTTTCTATATTCTGATCTCGAGCACCAGGAGAATGTCAGGGCTGTAATGAATGGTTACAGGGAACTGCCCTTCTCGCTGGCGGAAGACGGCGCGAAAGTGATTTTCAACATAAGGCCTTAGACAAGGAGAAGAGACGACGATGAGACCTCAAGGTGATGGGAAGTCTTTCATCGGTGAATATATCTTTGACGTCACTTCCGTGCTCACCGAGTGTTCTGTCGGCCAGATCATGGAGATCATGGAACTCCTCATCTGGGCCAGAGAGAGGGGTAAGAAAGTCTTCACCTTTGGCAACGGAGGGAGCGCTGCAGCGGCGTCACATCTTTCGTGTGACCTTGCAAAGGGTACGATCAACGGTTCAAGAAAGCGTTTCAGGACCATATGTCTATCAGACAGCATCCCGCTCATGACCGCCTGGGCAAACGATGAGGAGTACGCGGACATTTTCGCCCAGCAGCTCGACCCGCTGCTCGAGACCGATGATGTTGTATTTGGAATAAGCGGGAGCGGGAACTCCCCGAATGTTATCAGGGCAGTAGATCTGGGAAACGCGAGGGGAGCCCACACGGCGGGCCTAACTGGTTTTGACGGGGGAGAGCTGTCGGTGAGGGCCTCTGTTTCACTCACCGTTCCCTCTGACAATATGCAGCATGTTGAAGACGCGCACATGATCATCATCCATCTCCTGACCTCGTATCTTCGGCTCGGCTCTCATGAGAAGGCGGCACACCGTGAGCTTGCGGCAGAGAGCCTGGAGCAGGAGATCACAGGCTGACAGGAATCAAGAGCATGAATTATTGTTCCTCACGTTTTCTTATGGTGGGCATGTCCTTTTGCGCCTGCGCGATCCTATGGTCGGGACAGAACCTCCATGGGGAGCAGATCAGCCGATACCTCTACCTCGATCACTGGGCATACAGATACATTGACCTGCTCCAGGTCCGGGGGTACATGGGGGAACTCAACCGCTCTGTCCGTCCGTATCGGAGGGCCGAAGTCGCCGGTTCCGTGTCTCGACTGTCGAGGAGATCGGCGCGCATGAGTGAGGTAGAGGAGGGCTGGCTCGAGCTTCTGAAGGAGGAATTCAAGGAGGATATCCTTTTTCTCAAGGATGGCGGGAGGCATAACAGGATCTACTATGTGAGGGGAATTGCGCGGGAGAGTGCAGATGTGAGAGGGGATAACGGGGACTCCGACTATTTTTTTTCAGGCGAGGCGCTGCTGCGTTTTTCCTCTCTTGTGTTCTCGTCGAGGATAACGATCGATCAGAGCTTGTTTGATGCGCCTAACTATATGGGCAGAAAGGATATATCGCTTGCAAGTCGTGTCGAAGATTCTTACCTCATGACTGGTCTTCCGGCGGTATCCCTCTTCTACGGCAGGACGGACCGCACGTGGTCTCCGTTCCCCGATATGAGCCTTCTCCTCTCGGAAAATCCGTTCTCTTATGATCATTTGTTTCTACGCATCGGAGGGAAGAAACTGGCTCTGCGGGGGCTTGTTGCGCGGCTGAGCGATACCCCATCCGGCGTCCTGGCGACTGAAGGTGAACAGCGATATCTCGCGGCCCACCGGGTCGATTTTCGTCTCGGAGACTGGATACAGATGGGGATCTTTGAATCGGTTGTTTATGGTGGTAAAGGAAAGGGCCTCGACCTCGCGTTCAGTAACCCATTCTCACCATATATTATCATTGAGAATGGCAGTTCGCGACAGGCCAACTCCTTTATCGGCTGCGATCTCTTCCTCACGCCGTGGAAGCGGCTTACGGTGTCCACTCAACTGCTGATCGATGACGTTAAGTTGTCTCTCTTCGGAAAACCGGTCTTCTATGGCAAGGAGGTGGAGCCCGACGAATTCGGATTTGCTGTCGGATCCACGTTCTCCGATCCCTTCGGCCTCGAGAACTCGCTTGTCAGTGGCCGATATCTGAGGATCTCGAACTATACCTACAATACGCTCGATCCGGTAGAGCGCTACCTGCAGGAAGGTGTAAACATAGGCTCGAGGTTCGGAAACGACATGGACCATCTGATGTTTGGCATTGACTACTTCCCGCTCAGGTCGTGGATCATCACAGCGACGACTGCGTTCCAGAGGAAAGGAGAGGGACGTGTAACCGAGACCTTCCCGGCGGAATTCGCCCGGGCCGACTATCCGTTTCCATCGGGTACGGTCGAAAAGACGCTTGCGGCGGATATCGACATCAGGTTTCAACCTTCGGTGTCGTGGGTCATGCATGCGGGAGTGGGACTTGAAGACGTGAGAAATGAAGATAACGTGGATGGCGTGGATAAGAGAAGGATGAGGGGAAACCTGGGACTTCAGGTTTCCTGGGCAAGGTGGTGGATCTGAAATGTCCGTAGCAGACCTGTTTGATCTGGATGGAAAGACAGCGCTGGTGACCGGAGGGGCGGGACAGCTCGGCACCGCGTTTTCGGAGGCGCTGCACTCGGCAGGGGCGTGCGTGGCCGTCGCCGATCTCGATTCGGATGGGGCCGGAACGGTGTGCGCGGCCATTGACGGAAGCGGCGAGACCGCCATCCCGATAGAGGTGGATGTCGCTGATGAATGCGATGTAGAAGAGATGACTAAGAGGGTCATTGCGCGTTTCGGGTCTCTTGATATCCTGGTGAATAACGCGGGGATAGCTTGTTTTACGCCATTCGAGGAGAGGACCGTTGACGAGTTTGATCGCGTGATCGAGGTCAATCTGAAGGGGCTGTTTCTGTGTGCTCAGAAGTCGGCGAGGGTTATGGGCGACAGCGGTGGAGGTGTGATGGTAAACGTGGGGTCGATTTACGGGGTCGTGAGCGCCGACCAGAGGATCTATGGTGATTCGGGAAGAAACAGCTCTGAGGTCTATGCGGCGACAAAAGGGGGCGTCGTCTCGATCACGCGATACCTATCTGCTTATCTGGCCCCCAGGAACATACGTGTCAATTGCCTCAGCCCGGGAGGAGTCTTCAATCACCAGGATCCCTTCATGGTGGAGAAGTATTCGGACAGGACACCGATGGGCAGGATGGCAACCGTGGAGGACCTCAAGGGGGCTATCGTCTTTCTCGCCTCTGACGCCTCTCGATATGTCACGGGACACAACCTCGTCGTGGATGGTGGCTGGACCGCCTGGTGATACAGAGAATGGAGACCCCTATGAGAAAGATGAAAGTTGACAGCAAATCGGTAGGTGAGGGATGTCCCGTATTCGTAATAGCGGAAGCGGGAATAAACCACGGGGGCGACTTGAAGCGCGCGATACGCATGGTGGAATCGGCCGCGCGGTCGGGAGCGGACGCCATAAAGTTTCAATCCTATGTCACCGAGAAACGGGTTCCCACCAACAGCCAGATCTTCGAGCTGCTGAAGGGCTGTGAGCTGGATGATAAGGCCCACTGGGAGCTGCAGGGGTTCTGCAGGGACAACGATATCACTTTCATCTCGACGGCCTTCGATGAAGAGAGTGTGGCCCTCCTTGCGGACATGAACGTACCCGCAATCAAAACAGCCTCGTTCGACGTAGTCAACCTTCAGCTCCTGAGGTCGATAGTTGCCACGAGGATTCCTGTCATAATGTCGACCGGAATGGCCGAAATGAAAGAGGTGGCTGGAGGAGCCGGCCTGTTCGAGAAGGAAGGGATACCTTATGCGCTCCTGCACTGCATCTCGGCTTATCCGGCTGAAGAGAGCGACATGAACTTGAGGGCGATCGCATCGCTTCGGGAACGGTTTCATTGTCCTGCCGGTTTTTCTGATCACTCTATCGGCAACCGCGCCGCGGTCTACTCGGTCCTCGCCGGGGCTGAGCTGATCGAGAAACACTTCACGCTTGACAAGGACCAGGACGGACCAGACCACAAACTCTCGGTGGATCCCTCTGAACTCGAGGAGATGATGCGGAGCATACGCGAGGCCGAGGTCATGCTCGGTTCAGGAGAGGTAGCACTGCACCCGTCCGAGAGGGAGACGGTGCAATACAGGAGGCCTTCGGACTGAATGGACGGAAGAAGATATCTGTACCGCTGTGATGCGGGTGAAATACCGCAAGTGGGGACGGGACACCTCAGGCGGGGCCTGTTGCTCGCGCGCGAGCTGAAGTTGAGGCACAGGATAGACACGGCGTTCCTGGTGAGAAAAAACACGATGGCGGAGAAGATGGTCGGGGACTCCGGCTTCAAGCTGTTCACTATGGAAGGTTCTGACGATGAGATAGGTGCGCTGCATGAAGCGATCTCTTCGTTTCGGCCCGGGACTGTCATTCTGGACAAGCTGGACAGCGAGGATCAACTTGTGAGATCAATCAAGGAGATGGGCGCCTTTCTCGTCAGCATGGATGATCATGGCGCGGGCGTGAAAGGGGCCGATATCCTCATCAATGCGTTCGACTGCAGGCCGAATGATCAGACGCCTTACACAGGCCCCGGTTACATGGTACTGCCACAGGTCGAACCTGTGGTCAGGGTACACAGGAAGCAGGCGAAATCGGTTTTTCTTTCCTTCGGTGGATATGATCACCTCGATCTCACGACGAAGACGTTGCGGGCACTGGATAGGCTCAACAGCAATGGCCTGCGAACGACTGTCGTGATGAGGCGATCCTCCCCGAATTCTCAACGAGTGGAGACACTGGCGAAGGCCGGGGGCCCGGGAGTTGACCTCTTCTTTGACGTAAGGACCCTGACAGAGGTGATGAGAGACGCCGATATCGCGCTTGTCTGCGGGGGACTCACACTGTTCGAATCGATGCGGAGCGGCCTCCCATGCGTGGTCATAGCCCAGTACGAGCATCAGTTGAGGACTGCGAAAGAGATGGAATCGCGGAGAGCAGCCATTTGTCTCGGCAGGGGAGACAATGTCGAGGAGGAGAGAATAAGGGATGTGATTGCCGAACTCATACACGACCAGGACAGGCGGGAGGCTCTGGGGGAGCGGGCGCAGTCGGTCCTGAATCAGGATGGACTCCGGGAAGTTGCGAACTTGATGGCGGTTGTTACTCTCAACGACTGGGACACGAAGTTCTTCCGGAGGAGAATAGCCACGCTCCACCCGATAAGGCTGAATGATGGGATAGTCGAACACGCCATGGAGCTCTGCCGTGACAAGAGGGTGGAATGCCTCTACTACCTTGCCGATCTTGACGACCCTGTCAGCGTGGGTCTGGCCGAGAAGAACGGATTTAGTCTGGTCGACGTGCGTCTTCGGATGGGAAGAAAACTGGCCGGCTTTTCGAACGATAAGGAAGGCAGTGGAAAGATAATTATCAGACCCGCCGTAGATGATGACCGTTCAGATCTGGAGATGATCGCCAACGACAGTTACGGCAGCAGTAGATTCTTCTTCGACAATAATTTCCAGAGAGAGGATTGCCGGAGGTTGTATCGTGTCTGGATAAGAAAGTCGATGAAGGGCCGGTATGGGTACAGGGACAGGGTGTTTGTGGCGGAGACCGGGGGAAGGGCGGTTGGCTTCATATCGTGTGACATGAGACCGCCGTCGACGGGCATTATCGTCCTGGTCGGAGTCAGGCGTGACATGAGGGGAAAGGCGGTTGGAAGCATGCTCCTCAGTCACGTTCTCCGCTGGATGGCCGATCAGGGGCTCAGACGGGTTGAGGTGATAACTCAGGGACGGAACATCGGTGCCCAGGCGCTCTATCAGAGCGTCGGATTCCGCACGACCGAGACGAGACTGAGGTATCATAAATGGTTTTCCTGAAACGTCATGGAGGTTCGCGATGAAGCATGACTCGCCTGCACAGCTCGACATCGAGGGACGAAGGAAGGAGTACATCGTATTCGGGGCTCCGCTGATTGGCGAGGAGGAGATAGCCGAGGTTGTGGATACGTTGCGATCGGGGTGGCTCTCGACCGGCCCCAAGACAAAGCGATTCGAGAAGGATTTCTGTGAATATACCGGCGCTCCAAACGCCCTCGCTACCAATTCGTGTACGGCTGCGATGCACCTCTCTCTAATGGTTGAAGGAATAGGACCCGGCGATGAGGTAATCGTTCCTGCCATGACTTTCGCGGCGACCGCCAATGTTGTGGAGCATACGGGAGCCACCCCCGTCTTCGCAGACGTTGCCCCTGGATCCTTCAATATCGATCCGGAAGAGGTCGAACGCAAGATAACGTCGAGGACCAGGGCGATAGTGCCGGTCCACTTCGCCGGACTTCCAGCGCCCATGGATGAGCTACAGAACATCTGCAGAGAGCACCATCTACTCCTGATAGAAGATGCGGCGCATGCCGTCGGGAGCGAGTACAGAGGCCGGATGATCGGGACCATAGGGGATTACACGTGCTTCAGTTTCTACGTCACAAAGAATATCGCTACAGCGGAAGGGGGCATGGTAACGAGCAGGGATCGCAAGGCCATAGATCGTATGAGGGTTATGAGCCTGCATGGGATGGACCTCGGGGCGTGGCAACGATATTCCAGAGAGGGAAAGAAACATTATGACATAGTGTTTCCCGGCTACAAGTACAACATGACGGATGTCGCGGCTTCTCTCGGGATACATCAGTTGCGGAAGCTGGATGATTTTGTAGAGACGAGAGGACGTCTGGCGGAGATATACAGCGACGCTTTTTCCGATTTCGAGGCCCTGTCTCTCCCCCCGGACGACAAGAGGGATAGAAACTCATGGCACCTCTATCCGCTGATGATCAAACCATCTATGCTGACCATCGACAGAGATGAGTTTATTGAGGCGCTGAATCGTGCGAACATCGGGGTGGGTGTCCACTTCCGCGCCCTGCACCTCATGGAGTATTACAGGAAGAAATATGGATACAGGGAAGGCGACTGTCCGGAGGCCGAATTCATATCTGACAGGATACTCTCGCTTCCGCTTTCGCCGAGGCTGAGTGCCGAGGAGATCTACTATATCATCGATGTGATTCGCGAGACCGTTTCGACGTTCACGAGATAGAGAGGCGTGCGTATCATGAAAAGCCTTGTAATAATCCAGGCGCGCATGGGGTCCTCGAGACTGCCGGGGAAGGTCCTTAAGGAGCTGGCGGGCGTGCCGGTTCTCTGCCGCGTGGCGGAAAGAGTGGCGAAGTCAGACGTCTTGAAGGAGACCGTGGTCGCCACGTCAACCTCAGGTAAGGACGATCCCGTGGCTGACTGCTGCGCGGAGGCTGGTATCCAATGTTTCAGGGGAGACGAGGAGGATGTCCTTGATCGCTTTATGGCCTGCGCTGAGAAGTTCGACGCCGACGTCATAGCCAGAATTACATCGGACTGCCCGCTCATCGAGCCTGACCTCCTGGACTTCGTGGCCGATGAATTCCTCGAGAGGTCTGAGGAAATCGACTATATCTGCAACGTCATTCCTCCAACCTTTCCCGACGGGCTTGACGTAGAGGTCTTCTCAATGGACGCTCTGAAACGTGCCTGGAATGATGCCACCGATCCGCTGGAGAGAGAGCACGTTACGCTCCATTTCTGGAAAAACCCTGACACGTTCAGACTGATGAACGTGAGGAGTCACGTCGACCTGTCCGCTTTCCGCTGGACTCTCGACACGCGGGAGGATCTGGATAGAATCCGAGAGGTTTATGAAGCGCTCTACGAGAAGGGCGGCAGAGTCTTCGGGATGGACGATATCCTCGGATGGCTCGTCGCGAGAGAGGATTCAGGGATATCAATGACCGGCGGCGACAGGAGACAGAATTCTCTTGCAATGGATGAATTGAACGCGCTGATCGAACGGGAGAAGATACCATCAGTGATTTATCAACCCGGAAAGAAAAGGGGAGCAAGACTATGAAGAGAGCAGATCCCGTGATTGACAGGTCTGAGGGATTGTGGAAGAGAGCGCTGGACCTGATTCCTGCGGGGACGCAGACGCTGAGCAAGGGCCCGACCCAGTACGTGGATGGTGTTGCTCCCAAGTACCTGAAGCGGGGGAAGGGGTGTCATGTATGGGACGTGGACGGGAACGAGTATATTGACTATACGATGGCACTCCTTCCTGTTATTCTGGGTTACGCATTCGAGGAAACGAACGAGGCCATTCGATCGCAGCTCGAGGAGGGTATTACCTTTACGCTGATGCATCCGCTGGAAGTGGAGCTATCCGAGCTGCTCGTTGAAGTTGTGCCGTGTGCGGAGATGGTCCGGTTCGGCAAGAATGGTTCGGATGCCACATCTGCGGCGGTCAGGCTCGCCCGGGCGTGTACGGGACGTGATCGGGTGATCTGTTGCGGATATCATGGCTGGCAGGACTGGTATATCGGAACCACATCGAGGGGAAAAGGGGTGCCTGAGGCCGTGGCTGACTTGACGCATACATTCAGGTACAACGATCTGGACTCGCTCGAAGAGGCATTTGGTGGGAGTAATGGGGATGTCGCGTGTGTAATCATGGAACCGTTCGGCATGGAGGAGCCCGCGGAAGGTTTTCTGGATGAGGTCAAAGCGACGGCGCACCGGCATGGGTCTCTTCTCATCTTCGATGAGATCATCACAGGATTCCGTCTGGCCCTCGGCGGCGCGCAGGAGTATTTCGGTGTTGTACCCGACATAGCGACAATCGGAAAAGGTATGGCGAACGGTATGCCCATATCAGCCGTGGTCGGCAGGAGGGAGTTCATGAGGGAGTTTGAGGATGTTTTCTTCTCCTTCACGTTTGGTGGGGAGACCCTCTCACTCGCTGCGGCGATGTCGACGATCCAGTTCATCCGGGAGAAGGACGTGATCGGCCACATCTGGCGACAGGGAGAAAAACTGAGAGATGGCTACAATGATATATCAAAGGAGGTGGGACTCCACGACGTCACTTACTGCAAGGGCCTCCCGCCGGTCAATTACCCCCTCTTTTTCGAGGCGTACGGATTCTCCGCGCTGGAGATAAAGAGCTACTTCCAGCAGGAGTGCCTCAGGCGGGGAATCCTTTTCAGCGGAAGGCACAATCTGTCGTACTCACACACCGACAAGGATATCGATACTACCATAGCGGTCTACCGGGAGGTGATGGATCTCCTCAAGGCGGCTCTGGAGAGAAAGACCGTAAAGAGTGACCTGAGGGGCGCGGTGATACGTCCTGTATTCAGGGAGGTCAGATAGTATGCCGACCCATGTCGGAGACACGACTTGTCGTGGAAAGGATTCTCTGTGGTACATGCATGCCTATGAAGGGGTGGAAGCGATCGAGAATTTCGCTTCCAGAGAGGAGCTTGACAAGTATCGTGAGCACCTCATTGAGAAGTCGAATGCAATGGCGCAGTTTATTATGAAACAGCGAAGCACGCCTTTCCGTCTCTTTGAGATCGCTACCGGAAACGGGAGAATACCTGTGGCGTTGATGGAACGGGGTGCTGTCGACTATGTTCTCGGAGTGGATATATCGAGTTCCAGGATAGCGTTCGCTCGACGCTGGGCGGATGACATGAAGCTGAAGGGCCTGGACTTCGAAGTCAGGGATGTCCTGATCGATCCATCGACCGGGTCATTCTTCGACATGGCGATCTGCCTGACCGGGGCCTTCTGCTATTTTGATGCCTCACGGAGAGGCGCAGATCGGCAGATTCTTCTGGAACTCTCGAAGGGCCTCGTGCCCGGCGGCACACTGATTCTTGAAATATATACCCTCCCTGTGCTGAGGAGAAGGTGTCTTGAATCCCCCGACGGTATCACCAGGTACTGGGAACGGCTCGCGCAGAAGGACCCATTTTCCTTCTACCTTCACGAGGTGAAGTATCAAGAGGAAGAATCGATCCTCCAGGTGCAAAAGGTTTTCATCCGTCGAAGAGACGGACATGTCGATGAAAGTCGGTGCGAGTATCTCAGGATTTACACAGAGGAAGAGATTGAGCGACTTCTCGAAGAATGCGGTTTTCAGACCCTCTTTTTCTCAGACGGTTTTGATGAAAAGCCGAGCCGTGATGTCTGGCATGGGACTCGGATCGCCGTAGCGCGGAACAGGCGTGGGGAGGGCTGATGTCCCTCATGAAGAACGTTGGCGCTCTATCAATAGCGAACATTGTGGTGCAGGTGATAATGTTCGTCTATTCCTTTGTCCTGCGAATGATCCTCAGCCCTCAGTTGACCGGTATATGGAATCTCGCAAGGCTCGTACTTGGCTATCTTTCCACGGCAACGTCCGGTATAGGTGTAGGATCAGAGCGGAAAATTCCTATTCTGCGAGGGGAGGGCAGGGAGGTCGAGGCAGAGGAGGTTCGATCGAACCTCTTTTCATATACGCTGGTGGAATCGCTACTGGTGGCCCTCCTCGTCTGGGGGTATATCATCTGGCGGAAGGATGCCTATGAATCAGGCGAGTTCTGGGCGATTGCCGCGGTGGGTGTTTATGCCGTCCTGACTCGTCTGATGTCGTGTTATGTTATCGCCTTCCGGACGATCCATCAATTTGTTAACCTGAGCAGAATCATGGTGTTTTTCTCCGTGCTCGATGTTGTCGTCATTCTGCCGGCGATCTACTTCTTTTCCTTATACGGGCTCCTGGTTGGGTTTGGCATCTCCGGCTTTCTCAAACTTGTATGGGTGGACAGGATCCGAAGGAAGAAAAGGATTTTCAATATGGGCTGGCAACTTCACTGGTCCAGCCTCAAAGACCTTCTCTCGGTCGGATTTCCGATAATGGTGGGCAACTACTTCTGGAAGTTATTCGTCACCCTCGACAGTCTGTTGATCGTGTGGCTGATGGGGACGACATCCTTGGCGTATTATACGGTCGGGGCAGCGATGATGGTGCAGCTCTCAGAGATCCCGACCAATGTGTCGACGGTTCTCACTCCAAGGCTTTTCGAGAAATTCGGAAAATTCATGGATGCAGAGGCGATCAAGCCGGATCTAAGGAACTTCTTTTCAGGGACTCTCCTCTGCGTCGCTCCCCTGTTGTGTATCATCGGTTTTTTTGGTATCCCGTTTCTGGTCAGAAATCTGATACCGAAATTCGCGGAGGGGATCATAGTAGTGAAGATCCTCATATTCGCCATTTTTTTCATTCCTCAGACCCACATCCCTAATCAACTCCTGATCCTGAATAAGGCCAGGGTTGAATACTCGAGGCTGATAATCGCGGGGATAGCCGCGATATCCTTGTTTATTCTGGTGTTCTACACGATCGAAGGATCCATGGCGGCCGTGGCGCTCGGAACGCTCGCTGGCTATGGGACCTATTTCTTTGTGCTGATTTACAGGGTCCTGCGGCGGTTCTTTGACTCCGGGGAGGTCTGGTGGGTGTATCGCAGGGCGGTCGTGAGCGTTGTCTGGTCTTCTTCTGTCCTGCTGGGGGTTTCCCACTTTTTTCCCGGGCAGCCCGTGGGCGTGCTGGGCGACCTGCTTCATTCCATCGGCCAGGGGATTATTTCGATGATTCTGATCGCTCCACTTGTGTGGTTCGGAGGGTCTGAGATGGGGTTGATCGATTATGTGCTGAGTCGGCACCGGCGTAGAAGGTGTGGCGTGGAGACAATCGAGGACTTCCCAGCTGGTTGAAGAGCATTGGAGGGCGTGGACATGTTTCGTCGGAAATACAAAAAACAAGCGGCTGGGGTGCGCTGAGAAAATGATAATGACAAGACGGACAGGCAGGATTCTTGTCCTTGTGGAGAATGAGCATGATTCCATGAGATTCATGGCGGAGGTTCCGCCGGGCTGCTCCCCGGTATTCTTATCATTCGACTGGCTTACTCTCGATGCCTTGAGAAGCAGGGGAATGGATGTTCATCCGTTTGAAGAGTTTATACCCAGGGACGTGGGTATGAAGTACCAGGAAATCATGGAAGAACGAGTCAGGGGATGGTACTACGAGGGAATGCGGGATGTGTCTGAGTGCGAGGGGATCTCCCTTGGCGCATCCTTCCAGCTTGAATTCTCCCAGTACTTTGCTTACGCCTATCGTTACGGGGTCTCATTTGTCCGCGCTGTTATGGAATTGGAACCGGCATCTATCTCTGCTTACTTGCTGCCTCACGGCGATCAACTGTATGTAGAGAATACGATGAAACGTCTGGTGCTCGTGCAGGTCGCGCGACATTTCGGTCTTCCCCTGGAGGAACATGATTCCGGGGGGCCTGAGATGGACCAGAGGCTGCCCGAAGTTGTCTATCGGGACACATGCAGGCTGGGGCCGGGGAAAAGGGTGTTTTTCAGGATGGTCTCCGCCACTGGCCGATTGGTCGATCGGATCAGGAAGAGCAGGCCAGAGGTCATGATCTATCCGGAGGGCCACTTTTTTGACCCTTTATTCGAGCGGTATATCGAAAGGATCGGTGAGCTGGGCTTCAGAGTGATTTTCCCCGTAATGAGCAAACCGCCCAGACATCTCCTTCTCAGGATGATCCGAAGAGGGACAATCCCGTTTTACCCGCGCGAGCCGAACAATAAGTCACAGGTCAGACTGACTGCGGACAGGATCCGCGAAGGACTGAATGTCTTGTTCCGGACCGAGGAGTGGAAGCGGTCCTGGGAGATCGAGGGGGTAGATTTCTCCGGCCTGTTCGCCGGGATCATCGAACAGAGCATGGACAGGGGTCTGTATGATACGGCCCGATTCACGAGTGCATGCATGGTCGAAGTGAATGCGAGGCACATAACCGCGATGGTGTTGCCGAACGATTGCGCGCGATCTGTCCGGATTCTACTCGAAATTGCAAGGCTCAAGGGGATCGAGACCTTTTATTTCGAACATGGAATGAGGAAATACCGACTTCCTTCGGCCGACCGGACCGGACGGGCACCGGTGGACTGGATGATCTGCTGGGGGGAAAGAGACAGGTCGGCATACACGCGCATGGGCGCGGACGAAAGGAGGCTGATACGTTTTACTCCGCCCTTCCTGGCCAGATATCTTCCTCCACGGCCGATCCACAATGGAGACATACAGAAGGTCTTGATCCTGGAGCATTGCTGCACGAAGGATCATGTCAACGGTCTTTCCTACAGGGGCTCCGAACTACTCGTGGAATTGTACGGGGTCCTGAAGTCGAGGGGTGTAAGTGAAGTGAGGCTCAAGATACACCCCGGAATGACGATCAAGGCCTATTTCGAGAGACTTCTCTCGAGGTATGATATGGATATGAAAGTGTTTATGAACGAGGATCTGATTGAATTGATCCTCTGGTCCGATCTGGTTATCGGCCCCATAAGCACGGCGGCCATAGAGGTCCTTCTCCTTGGAAGGAATTACTGTTGCCTCGACCTGGAGGGACTCGAATGGCAGGGAAAGTCTGCCTTCGACGGGGAACGTCTGCGGATACGCGAGACCGTTGACGAAGCGGTGGCGGCGATCGGAGAGCAGATCGATGGACCGGGCCGGGACATGCTTCTCAGGTCAATCTGTGGGATTGAAACGGGGACAACCCGGGCCGACATCCTCGACCCTTTACTCGATTTTTTCGACTCCAGATACGGAGAGCGAAACCGAATGAACAACCGCGAGGCGACAGAGGGTAGATGAATATCATACTGATTGTCCTCGATACCGTCCGGAAGGACTATATCACGCCGTACGGGGGACAAGGGTTCCCCACCGCGGCACTGGAGAGGTTCTCTGAGGAGGCTGTCCTCTATAACAACGTGATCTCGCCGGCGCCGTGGACAACGCCTGTACATGCGTCCATCTTTACGGGGATGTATCCATCGCGTCATGGGACGCACGGAGGCAATCTGATATTCAACTCCTCGGGGTCTCCAACGCTGATGACGCTGCTGAAGGCACGCGGGTACAGATGTGCCGGGATCTCGACAAACTACCTGATCTCCGAGCAGTTCGGATTCGCCGATGACTTCGACCTCTTTCTTCAGGCGTGGCAGGCAGTCCCTCAGAAATACCTGGACTACCATTTCAGTCGTGATGCATTCATAAAGGCATCCAGAAAGAGGAAAGCGGCGACTATCGCGCTTGATCTGTTATCCCCCGGCCGGAGCCTGAATGCTGCAAGGAGCATCGCCAACAAGTGGTACGGCGATAGAAACTTCGTCATCAATGACGCCACGTTCTCCACTCTTAGAGCCATGCAATGGGGCAAGAAGATCCTCAGGAGCGCGGAGGATCTTCCGACATTTCTCTTTGTGAACCTCATGCAGGCGCATGACAAGTATAATCCGCCTGACGAGATACGCGAGGAGCTGGGGCTGGGCCATGATTTGTTTGACATCGATACATGGGGATACTTTGCCGGGAAGGAAGAGCTCGATGAGGAGGCTTTCGAGTGCTTTTCCAGGCTGTACGCCGGTGAGGTCTTTTTTCTTGACCGGTGCCTCGCGGATTTCTTCAGGTTCATGAGGGGACAGGGGATGTGGGACGATTCGATGGTTGTACTCCTGAGCGATCATGGCGAACTCATCGGTGAGCATGGTTTGCTCGGCCACATGGCCGGTCTGTTTCGTGAGCTGATCGACATCCCGATGATGATCAAGTATCCCAACGGCGTTATGGCGGGCAGGGAAGACTCTAAGTTGCGGCAGAGCCACGACGTGTTTGCCGCGATTCTTGACCTGATCGGGTCCGAGACTCCCCGCACCGATGACGCGGTTTCTCTCCTGGAGATGGATGGCCGGAAGAGGGCCATATCTCAACTTACAAGTAATAATTTTATGATGGATGAAATAGAAAAAGAGGGCGGGGACCTGCGACAGGAACTTGTTCAGTACGCCAGGCCGATGATGGCAGTTATTCAGGATAATCTGAAATATGTCGAGTCCAGCGGCGGGAATAAATGGCTCTTCGAGCGTACTTCGGATCCCGCTGAGGAGAGGAACCTTGTCGGAGCCTCCGCGTGGGTGTCCACCTTGCAGCAATGTCGGGAGATGATGCGTGACGAAATTGAATTGACCCGGTTCACCCCGAGCGTCGATTCTCCTCAGATGGAGGAGGAGACAGTACAGAGGTTGAAAGCTATGGGATACTTATGAGGACGGCAGCGGACCAGATTCTGTTCGTTTCTGGAACAGAGGGACTATGACCACGGTAACGCGGAATAGCAAAGATCCAAGGATCTGTATGGTCAACATAGGCTTCCTGCCACAAGTGGGGGGGTCGTATAGAAGCCTCTATCAATTCGCCAGGTATTTTCCGCCGGAGAGCTTGACGATATTCACATCCCACGTGAAGGGAGAGAAAACGTTTGATCAAAAGGCTGGATTGTCAATCCGGCGCAGCATGGTGCTTACGGCCTCCGACCTGAATGGTGAGGTCCCCTGGCTGGGATACGCTCCCCTGTACAGGAACTGGCTGGGCAGGCGAATCTTCGCTCTCAACCCGCTATTCTATCCGTTGATGGCGGCGCAGTTCGCCTGGGTTGTTCATAACATGCGGAAGAGGAAATACGATCTGTTCTGGGGGGGGCAGGCGATACCGACAGGCTGGATGGGCTGGGGGCTCAAGAAGGTCCTCGGGGTTCCTTACTGTTTGTTCATATATGGAGAAGACGTGACCTACTATATCGGCCGGAGAACGACTCCGGGAAAACGGATGTTCCTGAGTTCCCTTCGCGAGGCGGATCTCCTGGTCGCCAACAGTGAGTCGACACGCAGAGAGGCCCGGAAACTGTGCGAGCAGGAGGGGATCTCTATCGACGCTGGCAGTATCCCGGTGATTACACCGGGGGTCGATACCGACCTCTTCGGGCCGTCACCCCGGGATGATTCTTCTCCCGGAGAGCGGGATTCGGAGAGTGGAAGGACACTTATTACGGTCAGCAGGTTGACACGGCAGAAAGGAGTGGACCGGATGATCAGGATACTCCCCGAGATCCTCAGGGAGTTTCCTGACACGCGATACCTGATCAGGGGCGATGGACCGCATCGTCCTGCTCTGGAGAAGATGATCCGTGAGGAACGACTCGATCGACAGGTCCGTTTTCTGGATCCGGTACCATATGATAGACTTCCCGCGCTCTATCGGCGTGGAGACATCTTTGTACTCCCGGGGCGGGAAGATCCGGATACAGGGCAGAAGGAGGGCTTCGGGATGGTCTTTCTCGAGGCCTCCGCCTGCGGTCTGCCGGCGATAGGAGGCAGAACCGGGGGTGTGTCGGAGGCGGTAGCGGATGGAGAGACCGGGTATCTGGTGGACCCGGCTGACGACGCAGGGTTGAAAAACCGGATCCTGAACCTCCTCCGGAACCCGCAGCTCGCGGAGAAAATGGGTAGAGAGGGAAGATACCGGGCGGTAAAGGAGTTTGGATGGGAAGCTCGATCGAAGGAACTCTGGAAATTTATGGAAGCGATTCTTGAGAAGAACCATCATCTGAGAAAGAAAAGGAGTATGGTGACATGAAAGTCCTCGTAACCGGGGCTGCGGGAATGCTCGCCTCAGATCTTTGTCCGGAACTGGAGAGAAATGGAGTGGAGGTTGTCTGGACAGATATTAACCTGACACGCGATTCGATGGTCAAGATGGACATAAGGGATGCGGATGAAGTACAGTCGGTCCTCGATGCTCATGATGTCGACTGGGTGTTTCACCTCGCGGCTGAAACGGACGTCGACTTGTGTGAAAAGGATCCGGATCACTCTTTTACAACAAATACACTGGGAACAGAGAATATCGTCCTCGCGTGCCGGGAACGAAAAATCCCTCTGGTCTACATAAGTACGGCCGCGGTTTTCAGGGGCACTGATCCGGAACCTTATGTGGAGTTCGATACTCCCGAACCGGTAAGCGTTTACGCTCGATCAAAGTATGAGGGAGAGAAAGCGGTCACTACGTTTCTGGACCGTTTTTTCATCTTCCGGGCCGGATGGATGGTCGGAGGGTGGGAGATAGACAAAAAGTTCGTGTTCAAGATCGCCGGCCTGCTCAAGGAGAGGGACAGGATAACCGTGGTGAACGACAAGTGCGG
Source organism: uncultured Gemmatimonadota bacterium (assembly GCA_964577985.1). Taxonomy (GTDB): domain Bacteria; phylum Gemmatimonadota; class CAZMKB01; order CAZMKB01; family CAZNLH01; genus CAZOAR01. The sequence continues at coordinate 37,490 of CAZOAR010000012.1, forward strand.
GAGCCCGACCTTCACGTTCGATTTTGCTCCCAACCTCGTGAGGGTGTGGAAGACCGGGCGCTACGGGCTTTACCATATGGCCAACCGCGGAGTGACTACGAGATATGAGATGGCCTGCCGCATCGCGGAATACATGGGGGTGGAAAAGGATGTCGAGATAGTGCCGATAAACTCCGCGCATTTTCCGCTTCCCGCCCCGAGAGCACGATCCGAAATGATGCGCAACTACCGGCTCGACCTCCTGGCGATGAACGACATGCCGAGGTGGGAGGAATCTCTGGAGCATTACATCAAGTCCAACGTGGGGAAACAGCATGTTTGAGGCGGACAGCGGGAGTGAGCGACGGATCGCAGAGACGGCCATGAAGGGAAGTCCTCTATGAGGAGTGAGGCGATGACAGGCGGCAGGATTCTGGCGGGAAGAGAGCAGTTATTCCTGAAGATAGTCTTCTTCTCGGTGGCTCTTCTGCTTGGTATCGAGGTGGGACAGGGTATGGATCCGAGTCGTTATTTCGTGCTGGTATATGGAATCGTGCTGGTCACGATGATTATTTTCCTGCCGCTCGAGAGGGTCCTGCTCTGTGCGGTCTTTGTGCTGCCGGTAATACCGAACTATTTCGACATCTATCTTGCACCCTCTCTACCGTACATAAGCCTTCAGAAGGTAACGCTTTCCGCTCTGACGATCTACTGGGTGAGCACAAAAATCATACGGAGGGAGAAGATCATAGTCGGTCCATCATTCAAGAAGTGGCTCCTCATATGCGCTTTCCTGCAGGCCCTTTCTCTGATCACTTCGGTTCAGGTAAAGTTGTCCGTTTTTGCCTATTCCCGCTACTGGCTGGAGAACTACCTCCTCTTCTTCATGGTGATAGATCTCATCCGGGGCGAGAAGGCCATGCTGAGAGTCTACAATGCGCTCATACTGAGTGGTGTGGTGGTGTCGGCAATAGGGTTGTTCCACTATTTCTCGGGTAAGTATCCCCTCGACTTTGTCCCGTCCGCGAGTCTCTCTGATTCTCTCTGGATGTATTATCAATACGACAACGTGCGTCTTGGAATACGGCGGATCAATTCCGTATTCACGCATACGATTATCCTTGGTATGTTCCTCAACATGATCATCCCGGCGCTCCTGATCTTTGTGATCAGCAAGTACTTCAGGGCCCGAAGGAACATGTACATAGTCGCACTGACCATTCTATCCGCCTCGCTCGTCCTGACCCTGAGCCGGGCCGCCTGGGCGGGTACCATAGCGTTGTTGACGATCGTCCTCTGGTTTCTTGAAGGGAGGCAGTGGAGATACCTTCCTCTTGTCCCTGTTATTCTTGGAGGGATTCTCATGTTTCTTGGAGGTGATCGGTTTTTTCCTGCAGCGGGGGCAATCTTTTTTTCCGCGTTCAGAGTACTTGGCCTCGAGACGACATCGGCGTTTCACGTCAAGGGGCTGAGCCAGCTCAGCAACTCCACGCTGGACAGGGGACCCGCTATCCTGTCCGCCTGGAGCAAGGTGCTGAGCAGGCCGATCCTGGGGTATGGCGTCACGGGGAACGACCTGAGCGTGATAGGCAATGATGGAGATATCTTCTATTTTCTCAAGATCGCCATGGATTCGGGAGTCATCTCACTGGTGGCCCTCCTCATATTCTTCGGCAGTATCATGTGCGGGCTGTACAAATCTGCCCGCGGGTTGGACAGTTCGACGCGGCGTGCCCTTACCGTAATATGTCTCGCGTCAGTAGTGGGATATCTCGTAACCCTGCAGGGAGCGACGTTCCCTGATGTCTCATTTCTCTTCTGGATTATCTGCGGAATGTCAGTGAACCTCATCTGGGAAAAGCGCGAAGGAGATTTTGCTGGAGGTGGAGATGAAGGCTGTTGAGAAAGCTGTTGCGGCAGGTATGGGCTATGCCGGGATACCGCGTCTGCTGAAGAGGTTCATGGGGAAGCATCTGACAATCATCGCCTACCATCACATCTTTGATGAAGGAGAGTGCGACAGGCAGGAGACCACCAATCTCTTCTTTGTGGGAGCCGGTGCTTTCAGGGCGCATCTTGCGTATCTCATGAAGCACTATACTCCGATCGGCATGGAGGAGATGACCGCGTGGGTCACGGGAGAGGGGCGTCTTCCAGACAACCCGCTTCTCCTGACGTTTGATGACGGGTACAGGGGGTTTTACCGACATGTATACCCGGAACTCAAGCGGCTCGGGGTTCCCGCTCTCGTGAATCTCATCACCGGGTGGGTTGACAGAGAATTGACGCCCTGGGACGTGCTGATCAATCGGACGGTGAACAACGCCTTCACAAATCGGCTGGCCCTGAGTGTGAGAGGGAGGGAGATCGTCCTGTACCTTGATTCTCCTGGTAAGAAGCGTGATGCGTTCTCGTTTTTGAGCAAGCTCTACGAGACATCCCCGGCGGATTATCGTGGAGGACTGCTGGACAGTCTTGTCGAGGCAGCGCCATGGATCAGAGAGAGCGATGGAGTCCTGGAGAGCCTCACGTGGGGGGAAATCAGGGAAATGTCGGGGAATGGAATCGAGTTTGGCTGCCATACACATTCTCACACTGTCCTGCGGGGATTGAACGAGGCAGAGGTCAGGGAGGAGTTGCTCAGATCGAGCAAGAGGCTGGCCGATGAGCTTTCGTGCGACCGACCGGCCTTCTCATATCCGCTGGGGAAATTCGATGCCACCGCTCTTGACCAGGTGTCCAGTATGGATTTCCTTTTCGCGATGAGGTCGGATGGCGGTCCCGCGAGGCGGAATGGGAATGTCTTTCTCCTCCCCAGGATAAGTGTCCGCGGCGGTGACAGGATAGCCGATCTTGTCTTCAAACTCTCAGGACTGCAGTCAACCATGAGGCGGTGGTATGGCATGATTCAGTGGAACAGAGACAGGAATGGCACTTGGGCGCTCTGAGGATAAGGATCGTTGATTCACGTAAGGATTTCGAGTCGCTGGCACCCGTCTGGAATTCGTTATTGTCCGGAAGCGGCTCTGATTCTCCCTTTATGACTCACGAATGGTTCGAGTCCTGCCAGGACAGTTTTTTCCTTGATCGGAAGCCATACATCCTGGTCGTCGAGAAGGGGAGCAATATTGTCGGCATTGCGCCGTTCGCGCGAAGAAGGGTAGGTGGCAGCCGGGTCATCGAGTTTCTGGGAGGACGCCACGCGGACTACCAGGACGTGATCCTGTGCCCGGAAAACAGAAGTGATGGCATAAGGCTGATACTGGACACTCTGACAGACGGACGAGATCCGTGGGACGTTGTAGACCTGCGGAAGATCCGCCATGATTCACCCAACCTGCCTCTGCTCGAGTGTCCCGGAGGCTGGAGGGGTAAGACGCATCTCCCCGGACAGCACGAAGTATCTCCGATCCTCCCGATCAAATGGCCCTGGGAAGAGTTCCTTACGCTTCTCAGGAAGAAGTTTGTGAAGGACACGCAGCGACAGATAAGAAGACTGGAGAGTATGGGAGAACTACGGCTCAGGAAAGCAGAATCGGAGTCGGAGGTGGATCGTTATCTCAATGTCTGCCACAGGCAGAAGGAGGAGCGCAGGTATGGAAACGGAGTAGCTGTCGATCCCCTGGGAACACGAGAGGGGCGCAGGTTTCTGCGGGATTTTTCACTGCGAGCCCTTGATAGAGGCTGGCTCGATTTGCGTTCTCTCGAGTTGAAGGGGGCGGCGAGCCCCATCGCCCTCTCTGTCTCCTTTCTGTACCGGGATCGATACTATTACTGGTTTCCCTCAATAGACAGTCGAATGCGATCCTATTCGCCGGGGCGTGTCCTCCTGTTCTATCTGCTTCGGGAGTGCTTCAAAGGGGGAGCCTCGGAGTTTGATTTTCTCAGTGGTCCCGAATCATATAAGTACGAATGGCTGGCCTGTGACATGGGCCTTCATCGCGTGACAGTGTACAATTCTGGTTGGAGAGGCTGGTCCTGTAGGTTGTGGAAGGAGAATGTGCGTCCGCGCATGAGGGAGAGTCGGCGCCTGACGCACATCGTTCGGAGGACACGGAAGATTGTCGGACACAGTTGAAGTATCCGGGCAGGCGACGACAGTGGAAGATAGCGGAGATCTCTTCCCCTTGAACGCACCCTGTTCTTTCTTCTATGCGACGGGGAGGATGGCGCTGGTCGCAGGCGTCCGATTGATCCTGCAGGCCAGAGCGGGACTGCTGCTGCTCCCCTCCTATATCTGTTGCTCGGTTACAGATGCTCTCAAGCGGAGCGGTCTTGTCTTCCGCTACTATCCTGTGACGAGAAAGGCGGAGCCACATTATGAGGGTCTGATCAGGCTTATCGACCGACATGAGGAGCAGGTCTCATCCATCCTTTACGTGAATTATTTTGGTTTTCCGCAGCCGATTTCAAACCTGCTGCGTATCTGCAGGGACCGGGGGATCTTCCTGATTGAAGACAACGCGCATGGCTTTCTCAGCCATGATGCCGAAGGTCATTTTCTCGGTTCGAGAGGAGATATCGGGATTTTCAGCTTTCCGAAAACCGTCTATCTGCCAGACGGCGGGGCTATGGTAGTCAACAATTCCGGTCTCAGCGACTGCTGCGATGAGGTTCAGATTCAGGAGAGGCGCAAGGGGATACAGGGCACCTACATGTTGAAAAGGCAGGTGCTGAAGATGATCGGGGCTCTCGGTATAGATGACAAGATCGTAGGAAAAATAAGACGACGGGAGAAAGTCCTTAGCGAGCCCTCTGGCGAAGCAGACGAAGGCATGTCTTCTGTGACGGAGTATCTGCTGGAGCAGGTTCGTCGTGGTCCTGTGGTGTCATTCAGGAGGAGTGCTTATCGGGAGGTCGTGAGGATCTGCAGGGAAGAGGGGTTGAAAACGCTGTTCGAGGATCTACCTCACGGCGTGTGTCCTTATCTGGTCCCTGTGGTGGCCCCGCGCGGGGAGAAAAGGGACAGGGCAACCCGGGTATTGAGAAAGATGGGGTGGAAGGTCAGCAGCTGGCCTGAGCTTCCAGGCGACCTCGAAGAGATAGACGACGATTGCGCGTCATGGCTGAGCGAAGAGGTTATGGCCGTATTCCTGAGACCCGCCGTTGTTTAAGAAAGATAGATGAGATTCCTTGTGAAGGGATCATTATTCCGGATTCCGGCTGAGACGCCTCCCGGGGACTGTATGATGAATGGCGACACGAAACGGGATGACAGGGGAGGGATCCTGAGAATATTCAGCGTGGGGGATTCAGAAGTTCATCCGTGGGATGAGGATTGCGAGAAGGTCTTTCGGAAAGACCTGACTGTTGCGGAAGAATGGGTGGCGACGTTTCCTGTCGAGCCGGATCTTCGTGACAGGAGCGTGGTGGAAATAGGATGTGGCTTCGGCGCGCTCTGCGTGGTCGCAGCCAGATTCGGGGCGCGCAACGTACTGGGAGTAGAACTCGAAGAATCCGGTGCAGAGACGGCTCGTTCCCTCGTTGCGGAAAACTTTCCCGATCTCGGCAGGCGAGTTGAGTTTACGGATTATCGGTCGATCGAAACCCGGGAGATGGATGAGCAATTTGACATAGTCCTTTCACAGAATTGCTTTGAACACTACTCCCGCCCGGAAGAGGTCCTGAAGAGGATGATCGCCCTCCTCAGGCCGGGTGGAATGCTCTACGCCGGATTCGGCCCACTCTGGGAATCGCCCTTCGGATCACACCTCTCGTCGATCTGCAGGATTCCCTGGGCCCACCTGTGGGCGGGGGAACAATTGATCAGAGAGCACAACAGAGTACGCGCTCATGATCAGAGGGATTCGTGGGAAGCGCTGGGATTGAATAGAGCAGGATTACCTCGATACCGGCGTATGTTCAGGCAGCTTGACAATTGCAGACTGCTCCACTTCTGCAGGAACCGGACGATCCTCCGGCGTTCACGGTTTCTTTTCGTCGTTCTGGAAATCATGAGCATGCTGCCATTCCTGGACAGATATCTGACGGTTTCGCTCTTCGTGATCGTCCAGAAGGGAAAGATTACCAGTGTACGTGACAGGGAGGAGGGAGCGGTCCTCCAGCAGAAAGGAACGAGTGGGCAGACAGATGGCAGAGTGGTGGTCGAGCCCACGTAGATGTGAGGTGCAGCATGACTTATACGATTTGCGAGAATGTCAGATTAGGGCCCGGTTACGCGATCCAGGATTACGTCATAGTGGGTCTCCGGCCCGACGGCTCCGTGGATGATATGGAAACACTGATCGGAGAGAATGCGGTTATCAGATCTCATACGGTAATATACGCCGGAAACACGATCGGCGAGGGTTTTCAGACAGGCCACGGTGCTCTGATCCGCGAGTGCAACGAGATCGGAGACCTGGTAAGCGTCGGTTCGGGCACAGAGATTGGACATCATGTAATAATAGGAGACAGAGTGAGGATCCACAGCCAGGCATTCGTCCCCGAATTCACGACCCTGGAGTCAGGATGCTGGATTGGCCCGAATGTCGTATTCACGAACGATCCACACCCTCTGTGCCCATCGTCGGCGAGGTGCATGAAGGGGGCTATCGTCAAGGTGGGTGCAAAGATAGGAGCGAACACAACGATTCTTCCTGATGTCACGATCGGGGAAAAATCTCTGGTCGGCGCCGGATCTGTCGTGACCTCCGATGTTCCGGAGGGAGCAGTGGTCGCGGGTGTCCCGGCGAAAGTTATCAAGTGGATTGACGACCTCAGTTGTCCCTATGATTTTGTGGAAAAACCTTATTCCGAAGGAGTACGAATTGAGAATCCCACTGGTTGACTTGAAGGCGCAGTACAAGAGCATAAGAGGAGAAGTAGCTCTGACGATCGAGAAGGTCCTGGAGGAAACGGCATTTGTCCTGGGGGAGAATGTCCGCTCCTTCGAGGAAGCGTTCGCAGATTACTGCACTTCTCGCCACGCCGTGGGTGTGGGCTCTGGAACATCAGCTCTGCATCTCGCGCTGCTTGCTTGCGGGGTGGGGGCGGGTGATGAGGTGATAACTGTACCCAACACATTTTTCGCGACAGCGTAGGCGATCGTTCATTCAGGCGCGAAGGTGGTTTTCGTGGACGTCGATCCTGAGACGCTCAACATGGATGTCAACAAGCTCAG
>CAZOAR010000012.1:44691-63160 GCA_964577985.1 uncultured Gemmatimonadota bacterium
TGGTTTTCGTGGACGTCGATCCTGAGACGCTCAACATGGATGTCAACAAGCTCAGGGCGGCTGTCACTGATGATGACACTATTGCAGCGGATACGCGGATGTTCAGAGATCATGGCAGGATAGAGGGATCAGACCACGGGGCGGTCGGCTACAATGAGAGGCTGGATGGTCTGCAGGCCGCCATCCTGAGGACCAAACTCCGTCACCTGGAGGAATGGAATTCGTCGAGGAGGAGGATCGCCCGGCAATACAGCGAGCTTCTGGAGGAGCTTCCATCGGTGTTTCCCGTCAGGCCGCTCAAAGGGACAGAGCCTGTGCATCATCTCTATGTCATAAGGGTCGAAGCGGAATCGAGGGATGAATTGAGACAATATCTCTTCGAAAGAGGTGTAATGGCCGGTGTCCACTACAAGATCCCCCTTCATCAGACTACGGCGTTGAAGGGACTCGGTTATCAGCCTGGAGACTTTCCAGCGGCCGAGGAGGCCGCCGGCAAGATATTGTCCCTGCCCATCTATCCAGAAATGAGCGTGGATCAGGTTGAGTATGTTGTCAATTCAGTAAGAGAATATCTGTTCTCAATATAGGAGGCCGGGGCAGGCGCGGCGAAGAGCGCGCGGGCCTTCACCACGAAAGGAGAGTGTGATGTCAATCGATGCAGCGGTTGTTGGATGTGGTTACTGGGGTCGCAATCTGGTCCGAAACTTCGACGCGACAAGTGCAATCAACCTGGTGGCGGTGTGCGATGTCATGAGTGATCGGGTTGAAGCGATAGGAAAAGAGTATCCTCAGGTCGTGACCAGCACCGATTGCGATGCTGTGCTTGACGATCCATCAATCGACGCCGTCGCTATTGCCACACCTATATCCACTCATCATCTAATCGCCAGGAAGGCGCTGCTTGCCGGTAAGCATGTCTTCGTCGAGAAGCCTCTGGCTATGCAGAGCGAGGACGTCAGAGAGCTGATTCTCATTTCACAGGAGATGGGAAAACTGCTTATGGTTGATGATATCTTCCTCTATAACGGCAGGGTCCGGGCAGTCAAGGAACTCGTCGACAGGAATGAGCTCGGAGACATATACTATGTCGATGCAGTCCGTGTAAACCTTAACGATCTCAAGGGCATGGGCAGATCAACAGGATTTTACTCTGACGCAAGTGTTGTATGGGACCTGGCGCCCCACGATGTGGCGATGATGATCAGCTTTGTGGACGCCGAACCGGTCCGGGTTGCGGCCATGGGCAGGAGCCCTTTTATATACTGCGCGGAGGACTTCCCCGCCATGGCATGGGCGAGTATAACATTCGAGAATGGAGTAGTGGGCCACATTCATGTCAACTGGCTGGCGCCTGAGCAGTTGAAGCGTATGGTGATCGCAGGCTCGAAGAAGATGGTTGTCTATGATGATCTGAATCATGACCAGCCCATAACGCTTTACGACAAAGGGGTAGACCTGTTCCCGCAATCGACCTCTCGAGAGCCCAAGCTGGTGCGTTACCGTGAGGGAGAGACAAAGTCGGTCCCATGGGATGACACGGAGTCACTCAGGGTGGCTGTCAGGCATTTCCGAAACTCCATCCTGGAGGGCCGCGAGCCTCTTACAGGTGCCTCCTTTGCGCTGAAGGTGGTTGGCGTACTTGAGGCCATCGAGCGGTCCATCTCGATGGAGGGAGAACCGGTGGATGTCAAGCTGTACTCGACTGTCAGAGGTTGACGGCGGAATAATCCCTTCCTGTGCAGGATAGTATATGGAGAGAAACAGAGCAAGAAGAATCCCGGTGCTGGCGGCTTATCTGGTAATAGATCTCTCTATCATCGTGGCTTCTTATCTGTTAAGTCTGCAGTACATATACGGTATTCAATGGGTCGCGAGCGCCCCTGGCACGGTCGGCGGCGGAGACGCTGTTCTACATGTGGCCCTCGATGCGCCCGAATTCTCCTTCACGCTCTTCATGTCCGCGACACTCCTCCTGCTGCTCATGTCGGGGGGCTTTTACGAGACCAGGCGGGGAGTCAGGTACTCTCAGGAATTTGGAGGAGTACTCAGGGCGGTCCTCCTCTCCGCGCTGGTAGCGGTTACGTTGAACTTTATGGTCCTACAACAAGATGTGTCACGAGCGTTCGTCATCGTCGACCTGTGCTTGTCATTTACCGGGCTCTTCTCATGGCGGTATATCAAGCGGAAATACGTGGAGCACCTGGTTGCCATGGGCTACCGCCGCAGGAAGGCGCTCATCATAGGTGCGGGGAATGTGGGGGAATACCTCAGGATGATACTCAAGGGTAAGGACTGGCTCGGGATAGATGTTGTGGGCTTTATCGACGACCGATTCGGTGTTGACGAGGATGCCGGCGAAGAGATCCTGGGAGCAGTGAGTGACTACGAGAGGATCGTGAATGACTATGGGATCGAAGAGGCGTACATCACGATACCATCAGAGAGAAAGATCGTGCCGCGACTGGTGGATGAATCGAATGAACTGGGGGTAACTGTCAAGGTTGTTCCGGAGATGTATGACATGATAGCGAGCGAGGTCCGTTTTCGAAACATCGGCTCTCTGCCTGTCATGAATGTATGTATGCCGGCGCTCAGTAGAGGGCAGCTTTTCACCAAGAGGGTGTTGGAACTCGCGCTTGCGATTCCCGCGCTTGTTATCCTCTTACCCCTTATGTCTCTTATAGCACTGGGGGTCAAGCTGGATAGTAGCGGTCCGGTCTTCTTCACGTCAAGAATACTCGGGCTTGACGGAGAGCCTATATCCATATTTAAGTTCAGGTCGATGATTCATAACGCCGATGATGCCAGGCACAGAGACTACCTCGAGAAGCTGGTCACCTTGAACGAACCAGCAGATTCAAGTAATGGCATATACAAACTCTCCGACGACGACAGGGTGACCAGAATAGGGCGGATTCTCAGGAAATACAGTCTCGACGAGCTGCCGCAGCTCTGGAACGTCATAAAGGGAGAGCTTTCGCTGGTCGGACCAAGGCCACCGATGACCTACGAGTACATGCACTACAACAACTACCACAAGAAGCGACTGCTGGTCAAACCGGGGCTTACGGGACTGTGGCAGGTCAGCGGGAAGAGCCGGCTCTCTTTCGAGATGATGATCATGCTGGACATAATGTATATAAACGATTGGTCTATATGGCTCGATATGAAGATCATCCTCGACACAATCCCGGTTGTCCTGAGGGGCCAGAATATGTGAGTTTCATCACAGCATTGACATGAAGAGTTTTTTATGTTACTTTAGGTTTGAGGCTTGCCTTATATTTCCCGCGTTGATCTCTTTTGCACGTAGTTGAAGGAGGGGGAGGTAGTAATCGCGTTTAATGGATCTTTCGATATTCGACTGCAGGAGGGCGTGAACAACCTCGAGTCGGGCAATCCCGACCTGGCCCTCAAGATATTCAAAACTCTGGAGCGTGAGGGACATGAAGCGCCCGATCTCTTCGAAAGCATAGGGCGATCCTGCATAATGACGGGCTCCGTCCCGGAGGCGATTGAATACTTCCGCAGGGCCCTGGAGGCGAACCCCAATCTTCTCACCTCGAGAATATGTTTAGGAATAGCCTTACTGGACCGTGGTGAAGCCGCGGAAGGACTGGAACTGCTCAAGGGTACACTCGATGGGGGGGGGCCTTCTGGTGGGTTGACTCCGAAGGCGCGGGCACAGCTGGTCAAGGCGCACGTGAAGCTTGGCGAGACCTACGTCGAGATTGGTCTGCCGCTGGAGGCTGTTCAGGAGTACGAGAAGGCCCTGCGAATCGGAGGAGACTATCCGGATATCAGGAGAAAACTGGCGACAGAATACATGAGGCTGAATCTTCTGGCAGATGCCATGAGGGAACTGAGAAAAGCACTGCACCGTAATCCCTTTTTCGAGGAGGCGCGGGCTGATCTTGGCTTTCTGTATATGTTGATGGGAAGGGACGATCTCGCCCGGCAGGAGTGGTCGCAGGTGGAGCCGGAAGGGAGAGGAGGTGGCCTCGTGTGGGCATATCGGAGGAAGAAAGAAGGCGAGCTTGAGGGCAAGCGCGATAATGATGACGGCTCTGCCTAGAGACCGGAGCAGGTGGTAGATCAACAGATGAGCGGCATCCAGTCGCCGCGTCCACAGAAGAACTAGAGCATGTCCCCGCCATTGTTCGACTACTCCCCGGACCCAGACAGCGAGACAGTGTGATTGAACAGCCGCCGGAGTTAATCCCGGACATCCGTACGCGGTCCATGAGATCCCTCTGCGGAGTTGAGGGTTGCGAAAGCGGGCCTCGCGTTGTAGTGTCCTCTGGTCGTGGCAGTGTCCTTGCGGGACCCGACCCGATAAGTGACAGGGTGGGTTGGAAGGAACCAGAGGTATGATTCAGGTTTAGAGTCTGAGATGACGATGTGTCGAAGCGAAAGCATACTTATCCTCACCATTTTTCTCTGGGCTGGTTGCGGGATTCGAGAAAACCCTCATGAGAAGAAAGGAGACAATTATTTCAGCGCGGCTCGCTACGAGGATGCTTATGCCGAGTATACCGTAGCGTTGAAACAAATGGGTGATGACACGGACCTGTTGCGCAAGATGGGTAGAACCAGCCTTCTCAGGAGAGACCTCAAAGGTACTCGCAACGCCTACTTTTCCCTCCTCAGGTTATCTCCTGACGACGTGAACGTGGTAACCATGGACTTTTTCAGGCTTGGAGTCAACTTTTTCGAGGAAGGTGACATTCTGCAGATGGCTTCGGCTTTTGAGTCGCTTGTCGAGGTGGATTCTACCTACGATATCGGGGAATACAACTACTATCTCGCCGATTATTATTATGGCAGGGCGGAATTCGAAAAGGCGGCGGAATACTACACGAAAGCACTGAGATCCAGGCCGGAGCATGATAAGTCCATGGAATCGACTTACAGGCTGGCTTTTTCGAACGAAAAAATAGAGAATTATCACGATGCGCTCGTCTACTACGAACAGTATATCAGGAAGTTCCCGAAGAGCGGGAAGCTGGACACGGTGGAATGGCACCGGGGGTTGTGCGCATTGAACGTGGCGCAGGAGGAATTTAATCTGGGGAATGCCGGCGAGGCACTCACCTATGTTGAGATCCCTCTCGCTACGGGGCAGCCACAGGTAAAGAGAGACGAGGCGTGGCATCTGAAGGGTGAAATATACCTCGCGCTTGGCGAGCCGGACAGCGCCCTCAAGGCCTACCAGAAGGTGCTTGAATTGAATCCGTCGAGATCAGGTCGTCTGGTGGAGGCCTCGCGCCAGCGGATTCAAGAGATCAAGTTCGGAAAGTAGCCCCGGCGGCAAAGCTGGAAGAATCGGGAGAGACTGCGAGTGAGATTGATACGCGAGAGATTTGCGACTTGTCTGCTGGTGTGCCTGCTGGTGGTTTTCGTGTCGGGCTGCAGCGGTAACAGGGTGTTTATCCCCGGGAGCGCCGAGGAGGCTTTCTCGTACGGAATGGACAAGTATCACAGCGGGGAGTACGACGACTCCATCGATGCTTTTCAGAAAGTCATCTTCAACTACCCCGGGGTTGAGCTCATTGATCAGGCGATCTTTTACCTCGCTGATTCTTACTATGAAGAGAAAGACTATCTACTGGCCGCAAATGAATTCGAGAGATTGAATTCGGAATTCCCTGACGGAGCGTTCGCTGTGCGGGCCCTGTACAAGCTGGGACTCTGCCATGATCATCTCTCGCTTCGATACGAGCTCGATCAAAAAGAAACAAGGAAGGCCATCGATTCATTCAATAGACTGGTCAACAGGTTCCCGGAGAGCGTCTATGCAGATTCCGCCAGGGTGCGAATGGCCGGGCTCCAGGACAAACTTGCCCGCAAGGAGTTCGAGTGTGGTCGTTTCTATTTCAAGAGGAAATACTACGATTCCGCGGTCATTTATCTTGAAGGTCTGAGAGAGGAATACCCGGATCGTCCATGGGCCGCGTCGTCTCTGTATTTTCTGGCGAAAGCATACGATGAACTGGAACTTCATGACGATGCCGATGAAGCGAGGGAAGACCTCCTGAGACTCTATCCTGGATCCGAGGAGGCCCGCAGGCTCCGGGATGAATACCCTGCGCTCAAGGATGCCAAAGCTCCTGTGGGGACAGTGGGTGAAATAAGTGAATGATGAGAAGATCGGAATTCTGGGTGGTACATTCAATCCCGTTCATGTTGGTCATCTCATGGTTGCCCAGGACGCGACGGACGCCCTCAGGCTGAATAGAATAATCTTCGTGCCATCGGCTGTGCCGCCTCACAAATCGGAGCTCGAGATGGCATCCGCGGTGCAACGACTGGCCATGGTTCGGCTTGCTGTCGCGCAAAGCAGCGTTTTTTCTGTTTCCGACGTTGAATACGACAGGTCCGGCCCCTCCTTCTCGGTCGACACAATATCGGGTCTCAGTGAGCGGTACAGTCGGGGAGAGTTGTATTTTCTGATAGGCGAAGATAACCTGAAGGATATCTGGTCCTGGAAGGATCCCGAAAGGTTATTCGAGTTGTGTTCAGTGGTCGTGATAGGAAGGGCTGGCAGCGAAGGTGCGGCCAATTCGGGCGCGCTCCCGGGACCCGTGATCAGGCTGGACATTCACAGAATAGACCTTTCATCGAGCGAGATCCGCTCGAGGCTCAGGGAGGGTCGGTCTATTCGCTATCTTGTGCCTCCAGCCGTGGAACGTTACATTTATGACAATCATCTTTACGCCCGCCGGAAATGAGCCAATAGATAATCAGGGTGAAAAATGCTGAAATCCATAGCCAGGAAAATCCTGGGAACCAAACATGACAGAGAAGCAAAAAAGCTCCGGCCGACTGTCGAAGCGATCAATGCATACTTCGAAGAGTACCATAGCCTGAGCGAGGAAGAGCTCAAAGGCAAGACGGAGGAGTTCAGGAGTCGGATCAAGGAGGGCGAGAGCCTTGATGACATCCTTCCCGAGGTCTTCGCCACGGTAAAAGAGGCGTGCAGGAGGTTGCTGGGCCAGAAATTTCTTGTTACAGAGCACGAGCTCGAATGGGAGATGGTTCCTTTCGACGTGCAGCTGATTGGCGGCATCGTTCTGCACCAGGGAAAAATAGCGGAAATGGCCACGGGTGAGGGCAAGACACTCGTGGCTACCATGCCGCTGTATTTGAACGCCCTTGAAAGCAAGGGAGCGCATCTCGTGACTGTCAATGACTACCTGGCCAGACGTGACAGCGAGTGGATGGGGGTCATTTTCGAATACCTCGGCCTGACAATCGGGTGTATACAACACGACATGACCCCCGCTGAGAGGCGTGAGGCATACAACTGCGATATCACGTACGGAACCAACAATGAATTCGGCTTCGATTATCTGAGAGATAACATGGCTCTCAGCATGGAGGACCGTGTCCAGCGGGAGCATCACTATGCAATTATCGATGAGGTGGACAGTGTCCTTATAGACGAAGCGAGGACGCCGCTCATCATCTCGGGCCCGGTGGGAGACTCTGACACGCGGGGATATTCGGATCTGAGACCTCTCGTGGACAGCCTCAGCAGAGCGCAGAAACAGCTGGTCAACAAAATACTCTCGGAGGCGGAGAGTGAGATCGGGGATGGAAATGAATACGAAGGTGGGATCAAGCTCCTGCAGGCATCGAGAGGAATGCCGAAAAACAAGAAGCTCCTCAAGATTCTGAAGGAAACGGGGATGAAGAAACTCCTTCAGAAGATCGAGGCAGATTTCATGAGAGAGAAACGCCTCCATGAACTGGATGATGATCTATACTTCTCGATGGACGAGAAGGGCCACAACGTGAACCTCTCGGACATGGGTCGAGAGAAATTATCGCCGGGTGACAAGGAACTTTTCGTCATCCCTGACCTTGGAGAAGGCTTTCACGAAATCGATTCGAATGAAGCTCTCTCCGCGGAGGAGAAGCGGAAGCGCAAGGCCGACCTCGAGAAGGAGTACAGCGAAAAAAGCGAGAAGATACACATCATCTCTCAGTTGCTGAAGGCCTATGTGCTATTCGAGAAAGATGTGGAGTACGTCCTCCAGGAGAACAAGGTCCTGATCGTAGACGAGTTCACCGGAAGGCTCATGCCCGGAAGGAGATACAGCGATGGACTGCACCAGGCGATAGAGGCGAAGGAAGGTGTCAAGGTCGAGGGTGAAACCCAGACCCTTGCGACCATAACGCTTCAGAATTTCTTCCGGCTGTACACCAAGCTCGCAGGAATGACCGGGACCGCAGAGACGGAAGAGAACGAGTTTTATGAGATATACAAGCTGGAGGTCATAGTTATTCCAACCAACCGGCCGGTTCGCAGAATCGACTATGAAGATGTGATATACAAAACGAGACGAGAGAAGTATAACGCTATTATCGAAGAGATAGCCGCCGAACACGAGAGAGGGCGTCCTGTCCTGGTGGGAACAGTAACGGTCGATGTCTCCGAGACCTTGAGCAGGATGCTCAAACGTCGGGGTATCAAGCACCACGTTCTGAACGCCAAACACCACCAGAAGGAAGCGGATATAGTGGTAAAGGCGGGGCAGCCCGGGGCCGTCACCATTGCTACCAACATGGCGGGTAGGGGGACGGACATCAAGCTCGGGGAGGGAGTCATACGCTGCTCCGGGTGCATAATCCGCCACGGTGAGGACGTCGCCGGGAGTGACAATCCAGGCGATAACATCCCGGACGGAGGGGATGAGTCGTATTGTCTGGAGAACATACCGTGCGGCCTGCACATAGTTGGAACGGAGAGACACGAATCGAGGCGGATCGACAGGCAGCTGAGGGGGAGGAGCGCCAGACAGGGTGACCCCGGATCAAGCAAGTTCTTCCTCTCCCTTGAGGACGACCTCATGCGCCTCTTTGGTTCAGACAGGATTGCCGGCGTGATGGATAAGCTGGGTGCCGAGGAGGGTGAACCGATCGTTCACCCTCTGGTCACCAGGTCGATCGGACGAGCGCAGAAGAAGGTGGAGGGCCACAATTTCGAGATTCGCAAACATCTCCTCGAGTATGACGATGTGATGAACCAGCAGAGAGAAGTCATCTACGATCAACGTCTCTATGCCCTCGAGGGGCAGGAGCTCGAGAGGCAGGTCCTGGATGCTGTGGAAGGAACGTTTGAGTCAAGGGTGGAACAGTTTGCGAGCCCTGATTCGTATCCCGACGAGTGGGACCTGGAGGGCCTTTCGAGAGACATGCAGGCGAATTTCCTTGCGAATTTCCCGGTCGGAGATATCGATCTCAACGAATTGACTTATGACAGCCTCAAGGAACGAGTGGCTGAGACGGCCAGGACGTCATTTACGGAGCGGCTGGAATCGCTTGAAGAAGAGTTCAGGACCCCGATACTTCAGAGGATCCTCCTTGCCGTGCTTGACGACCGCTGGAAAGAGCACCTGCGTGACATTGATCATCTGAAGAGCGGGATATCGTTCGTGGCGTACGGCCAGAAAGATCCTCTTCTCGAATACAAACAGGAAGCCTATAGAATGTTTGTCGATCTTCTCGGGGAGATCAAGAAAAAGGTGACCACACTCTTTTTCAAGGCTCGCTTCGTTCCCCAGGAGAGAGTCGCGAGGAGAGAGACTCAGGGGATGCAACTCCGACATGCGGCACCTGTGTCAGCATTTACGGGGGCGGGAGCAGGAGGGGAGGGAGGCCATGCTTCACAGTCGGCCGAGGCCGGTGGCGGAAAGAAAAGGCCTGTAGTAAAGACTGAAAGAGTGGGCAGAAATGATCCATGTCCCTGTGGCAGCGGTTTGAAGTACAAGAAATGTTGTGGAAGGTAATGTTATTTATAGAACATCGATAATTCCCGAATCACATTATACCTGATAAGCGGAGATATTTCAATCTGAGTATGCGGATCGGGCCACGGTTGGCAGGCGGTCGAGAGTGGGAAGTCAAGCCATGGAGTGGTTATTCAGAGTGATTTGAGTGATGGTCATTGAACGAGCCCGACCTGGCTCGCCTACAGCCTCACGGGGCCGGGCAGCATGTTCCTCCCTCCGCTCGGCGTCACGCTCGATCTGGCCAACCCGTCGCGGGCGGCCGGCCCGACCATGACCGACGGACAGGGCGAATTGCAGTGGACCCTGCCGATTCCCGCGGCAGCCGCGGGCCTGAACGTGTGGGTGCAGGCGGTACAGTCCGGGAAGCTCTCCAACCGGGTGGACACCTCGGTGCAATAGCCGCGGATCGGGGACGCGCGAAGGGCCTACTCCAGCACGTGGATGTTCTTCTTCGCGCAGATTTCCTTGAGCCGCTTCGGCCACACCGTCACGTTCACCTCGCCCAGGTGCGCCTTGCGGAGCATCAGCATGTAGGTGCGTGACTGGCCGATCCCTCCGCCGATCGAGAGGGGAATCTCGTCGTTGATGATCGCCTGGTGGTAGGGCAACTGCAGGTCGTCCTGCAGGCCCGCCATCTGCATCTGTTTGATGAGCGACTCCCGCGTGACGCGGATCCCCATCGAGGTCAGTTCGTGCCGGCGATTCGTCACGTGGTTCCAGACGAGGATGTCGCCGTTGCGCTGTAAGAGTTGCTGCCATTGTCTTCTCGAGTGAGTGGGCGGCGGCTTCTCCCGGGCGACTTCTCTCTCAGCTCCAGGTGCCTTCGCCCGTCCGGCCCCGAGTGATCGGGACGAGTAAACGCCGTAGTAGTGGATCAGTCTCTCATAATGTCCTGGGATATGGGTGGTGAGTCGTGCGATGAACTCCAGCGGAGAGAGTTGTTGGGTCTGCGGCTTGAGGAAGCCGTCAGGAGGGTTGAGTGGAATGAGGCTTCGCAACAGAACGCGATCGATCATATTCTTATTCCCGACAGGTCCTGATAATTTCCACTATTTGCCGATATTCTTCTTGACAGTTTTGTTTTCTTGTGGTATTATGTGAAACGCATTGCAGGACAAACTGCTAACTATAGCGAATCGTCAATCCCAGCCCCTTCTCCCCTCAGACATTTGGCGATTACATCGGCCGTGCGGATCGCCGGGTCGGGCTGATGAAAACTCTCCTTCACATATTCGCAGTGGAGGGTGAGCGGCTTCATGTTTGCCGGTGAGCCAATCCCTGACCGGAAGCGAGCGAATACATACCCCGAGGCGCTGGCAGAGATATTTGGGAGACTGAACTACGGCAGCCACTCCGAATTCGTTCGGTGTGGGGTCGATGAGCTGTATGACCACTTGGTCTTTGACGTCAAGACCCGAACGAGAATCAGCACGGAACTGATGAAGGAAGAAGACCGGGACATGTTTGTCGTTGTATATACCGCAACGGACGCCGCCGGTCAGCTGACGAGAAGTGCATTATGGCTCAACGAAAAGTAATGGCAAAGCGCTCAAAATCGGTTGCTGATCCCGGGAAGCAATCGTCGTTTCTCGATCATCTGTCGCGGGCGCTCATTGCTGGAGCGATTGCGGGGATTGTTATCGGTCTGACGGAGATCGCTCTCACGACCCCACTGTTTGTGCAGAACTTTCTGAATTTCGGGCACGGAGTGGGTCTGGGATCCAAGATATCGCTCCATCTCCTTTTTTTCCCCACCATATGCTATGTCGTTTCCCTTATATGCATGAATCTTCTCGTGGCTGCGGTCGCTGGTCTGATCGCAGGAATGGACAACGGGTTCAGTCCAACAAGCGACATGCGGTTGTATACGTTGTGCAACACACTTTTTATATCGCTCTTTATGGCCTCTCTGCTTCTGGTCGAAAAGGGCAAATGGCTGGAATCATTTCTGAATCGGTTTGGAACGGTTGGTTTTGTAGTTGTCTGCCTTATCGTTCTCGCTCTCTTTCTCTCTGGTAACCATCTACTGTTTCGTCTTCTCCCGCGAAAGAGGTTTTACCGAAACGCGGTGACGATAGCAATTCCACTGTTCCTTGTCGGAACGCTCATCTTTATATCACGAAAGCGAGAATCTGGAGTTTCCCCGGATGCCGAGAGCTCCTCAGATACCCTGCTCCGGTCTGAAGAAAGAAGGGACAACGTCCTCCTGATAACCATAGACACGCAGAGGGCGGACTACATAGGGGCCTACGATAAAAGCAGAGATATCACGCCAAACATCGATCGTCTCTCGACCAAAGGCGTCCGTTTTGATCTCTGTGTTTCCCAGGCGACGGTCACGTTGCCTTCCCACACATCGATTCTGACCGCGACCTACCCGATCTTTCATGGTGTTCGGACCAACAGCGATTACATGGCCGGTCCTTCTCTGATCACGCTCGCAGAAGTGTTGAAGGAAAATGGATTCAGAACGGGAGCGTTCGTGAGCGCGTTTGTTCTCGATAGCCGGTTCGGGCTGGATCAGGGATTTGATGTCTATGACAGCAACGCCAGCTGGGCTTCTATTCTCTTCACGAGTTTTGTCAAGAGGACTGTCTTCTCGAATAGTGTCCGCAGAATTCTTTCTCTGGAATCAAACCCCGTAGAGAGAAGTGCCGAGGCCACAAATGAAAAGGTCGTGGATTGGCTTCGAGAAAAGGATGAGAGATCGTTCTTTGTATGGGTGCACTATTTTGATCCTCACACTTATTCGCCGCCGCAAGAGTACCGCGATCGATTTCTTGCCCTGCTTGACGGTAACATCGATGGAGAGGTAACCATTTCCACGTCCGCGGGGGAAAAGCAGCTCTCACGCGCCAGGGTCGAAAGACATAAACTCCTCTATCAGGCAGAGGTGTCATATACTGATGCATCCATCGGCAACCTCCTTGAATCACTCGAGCAGCTCGATCTCCTCAAGAACACGCTGGTGGTCCTCACCGCCGACCATGGAGAATCGTTTGGAGAAAACAAAAACTGGGGACACGGAACGGCCCTCAATATTCAGGCTCTCCACATCCCCCTGGTTTTCTACAGACCGGGTCGCCTCCCGCAAGGAGTAGTCGTTGATGGCCTGAGCCAGAGCGTAGATATCATGCCAACGATACTCGACTATCTCGAAATAGAAGGGCCTGAAGAGATGCAGGGCTCAAGTCTTCTTCCCTATTTCGAGAATGAGACGACATTGCCTGATCGCTCCTCATACTGTGAAGCGATGACGCCGATTGTCGAGGAAGAAAAGCTGATGGGGCTCGCCACCGAAAGCTGGAAATATGTCATGACTCCGTGGGGATCCGAGGAAGAACTCTTTGACCTTCGGGAAGATCCGGAAGAAACAGCTAATGTCGCCCGCGCGAGACCAGAGTTGGCCCTGCAGATGAAAGCCAGGCTCGAGAGTATCGTTGAGACAATGTCCTCGACGGATAAAGAGCAGCGTATCGAGCTTGACGAAGAGGCAGAAGAAGCTCTGCGGGCGCTCGGGTATCTTCAATAGCCCGGTTTGTCGACCCTAAGGCCCTTTCCTTCTCGCTGTTCATCGAGCTTCCCGCTGAAGTATTTTTCCAGGTTGGCGATCATCGCCGCAATAGTGAAACGTGAGTTCACCCTTTTAAGCCCATTTCCCCCGTATTCCTTGAGCGCTCGGATCCGGTATATGCTGATCCATCATGAACCCTGCAGGATCGGTGTCTGTGGGTGAGTGGATGGAGCGGAAGAGAGATGAGAAGATCAGTCCAGCGATGATTCCCCAAAAAGTACCGGGTAGCAACCGCTGGAAAGAGCACCTGCGTGACATTCATCATCTGAAGAGCGGAATATCCTTCGTGGCGTACATCCGGAAAGTCCCTCCGGCAGGTCCTGAGCCCGGCTGATGGCACCGATCTTGCCACGTTCCTCCCTTAGAAACTGTTGATTTGGCCCGCAACCGGAGGGACAGCATTGATAAGAGCCAGGTCGAGAGCGAGTCTGACCCCGATGGACATGGACTTCATACTCAATACTCTTTCCAGGGGTGATCGAAAGAAGAAAGCTATCGAAAAACTAATCATCAGAGAGAAAAACTTCATCGATCACCTCCTGGATCGAGTAGAGCTGTTTGACCAGATAGCCAGAGAGAGAGAATTCACACGTATATCGCCATCTCTCTATTTTTATGTTTTGATGCGCCATGGCCTGAAGCGGTCCGGCATAGACAACAGGGCGGTATCAGACTATATTGCGACACTCCTGGCCGAGTTCGTGATCCGTGAAAGGCTGTACAGGGTGTCGATAACCCATGATGAAATTTATCACTATGTTGTTGATCTCCTCGGGAGTCTTGATGGCGCTGACCCGAGGAACAAGTTCCTCATCCGGACGCATATCGGTAATTACAGCCTCTTTCTGCTGGGCATATTCCTGGAGTACATAAGATCCAACCATGAGTATGGCAGGTCTATTCCTGGAATCAACTATTACGAGGAGATGGGAAGCACAAGCTACATCGTGGCGGCTGAGAACCGTTTCGCAGAGCAACTGGAGCTGGTAGAGGTGCTTACCTTGATGGGGGAAAACTTTCATATCATTCGGAAATCTTTGAACTACATCTCGGAAAACTATCTCCATCTACACTCTGTTTAGCATCGAACCCCTACTCCGTCCAAGCTGAGGCAGGGAGTGTGCCATGAATGATATCAGACGGTGTGTCTCTTCGGGATCGCCCTTCGAGGGCCTGATCGGCTTTTCCCGGGCGGTGCGGGCGGGAGATCATATTGCCGTCTCAGGGACCGCCCCGATAGGCCCTGACGGCGTTACCGCAGGAACGGGTGACGCCTATCTTCAAAGCAGGCGGTGTCTTGAGATAATAGGGCAGTCGCTGGAGCAGCTGGGCGCGAGCCTGGAGGATGTAATACGTACGCGTGTCTACCTCGTGGACATGGATGACCTGGCAAAGGTTGCACAGTCTCACAGTGAGGCCTTCGAGGAGATGGCGCCAGCGTCCACGTTCATAAAAGTGAACGGCTTTATCGATCCGGACTGGCGAGTGGAGATAGAAGCCGATGCGATCGTGGACAGGGAAAGCGGATGATGCTATAGCCTCTCCCGTTTGATGGTTCCAGGATCTCCGGCGGCGTGCAGGGAGATGCTATTCTCCTGGATGTACTCCCTCTATGTTCAGTTCAACCGTGATCTCATCCCCTACCACAAGTCCTCCACCGTCCAACGTCTCGCTCCACGATATCCCATAGTCCTTCCGGTGCATGCTCCATGAGCTTTCGAGGCCTACACGGGCGTTACCCCACGGGTCGGTGATAGGCCCGGTCAATTTGAAAGGGATCTCAACCTCGCGACTGGTTCCGTGCATCGTAAATGTGCCGGCGCAGATGAACTGATTCCCGCTTCTCCGAATCTCACGGCTCTGAAACGTAATATCAGGATATTTTTCCACGTCGAAAAAGTCCGCGGATTTGAGATGTGTGTCCCGCTTCTCGTCTCCCGTATCGATCGAGGAGGCATCTATCTTTCCGCTGATCTCCCATTGCGCGGGATCCTTACCGTCAACGGTGATGGTTCCCTCGAAACTGGAAAAGTGGCCTTTGACCGTACTGATCACCATGTGGCGGGCGCCGAATTCGACGGTGCTGTGTACGTTGTCCACGCTGTAATCCGTTGCTCCACGGAGTAGCGCGGGGGCAAGAAACAGAATAATGGCAGCTGTCCGCAGTTGTTTCATCGAGCACTCCTTTCTTCGCTCAGGTTCAGAGGGGAAGATAGCATTATTGAACGTGATCGCAAGTCCCGCAGGTGCAGGATTCTCAAGTGGTGTTATGACCAGCCCTTGAAGTTGTCTCAGGAAAAACTATATCCATAAGCATGAGAGAATGCAAAGCCGTGTCAGAGGAACGCGTTTACTCGAGGCGATGCCCTTCGCGGCCTTTGACGACAACGTTGGAATTGGCAGCCGTGTCGCCCTGAAGCTCAATTCAGTCTGGCGGGTCATGAGACTGCTCAGGAGGAGGATCAAGAATGACTCACAAACCGATCACGCTACCTTACGCCATGGATGCCCTGGCTCCCCGCATATCCGAAGAGACGATGGAGTATCACTTCGGAAAACACTACCAGGCGTATATCGCCAATCTCAACAAGATGATCCTCGGGACGGAGTATGAAGACACGCCGCTCGAAGACATAATACGGAAGTCTACGGGGGGGATCTTCAACAACGCCGCGCAGGTGTGGAACCACGCCTTCTACTGGCAATGTCTGAGTCCGTCTGGCGGGGGAGTCCCGTCTGGAGCCCTTGCCGAGGCAATTGATTCGGCATTTGGTTCCTTTTCGGAGTTCAGGGAAGCGTTTACGCGGACAGCCCTGACCACCTTCGGCTCCGGCTGGGCGTGGCTGGTCAAGAACGAAGACGGGAGCCTGGGGCTGGAGAGCACCAGCAACGCGGGTACACCGCTGGCGTCTGGCAAAACTCCCCTTTTGACCTGCGATGTCTGGGAGCACGCCTATTATGTCGATTACCGGAACGCTCGCCCGGGCTATGTAGATGCATTCTGGGGTCTTATCGACTGGGAATTCGTAGAAAAGAACAGGAAAGCCTGATAGTGCCGCATCAATCGGGAAAAGGGGTCTGGTGCTGGATAGTAGTTGCTTTGATCCTCCCGCTATGAGCAGGATGATTATCCATACCCGGACCTCTTTCCGCTGCGACACAATGCCTGGTCCAGGGTGGCGGCAGGCCTGTGTCGGTCCGCTCTAAGGAAGTATCCAGAAGACCTTTCCATTAGTCAGGTGAGGCCCCGTATCCCCTGTCAGCAGTGCCTGAACGACGACTTTCCTCCCGAGCAGTCCTGGATTGCCCGGCACAGAGACATCGATCTTCAGAAGACCCGACACTGGAATCGTGCCGGTCCCGATCTCCACGTAATTGTCCGGGTCTACGATGAGGGTCCCGATCCCTGTTGGAATGTTTACCTCATTGAGGCTCGCGGCCAGGAGTACTCCTTCACCATCGGTCCCTTCGATTTCGAAACTCACGGTATCGGAGAGTGCGGGTAATCCATCCAGACGGAGGTCCTCTCCTCCCATATAGAGGCAGGAGTGATCTCCACCGTTTCCGTTCTGATTGGCGTGTATTGATTTCGATCCAGAAACAACGTAGATACCGTCGGAAGAGATATCGACATCGAATACAGAACCCCTTGTATCGATTGACGCGACCGGGGTCGGGCCCCCTTCGAATACCATTACTTCCGGGTTCGTATTGAAGGCATCACCCCATCCACCATAGACTATTCGTGAGCCATCTTTGTTCGCGACGATCTGCGAGGGATTATTCTGGAACGTGCCTGATCCGGAAAAGTCGGCCTCGAAATTTATGCCCCCTGTGGTAGCGTCGATCGAAACGACCCTGAAGTCGAGCCCGGTCCCGTAATTGTAGAAAGCCACTGCCAGCGTTTCCGCATCGCCAGACAAATCGCACCTGGCGCCGTAGACAGTCCCGCTCATCGAATAAGTGAACTGATACGCGTACGTCGTGCCGGTCCACTGGTAACATTTTACGTTGCCGAAGCCTCCAAAGGCAAAACGGTCGCCGTTTCCGGAAATCGAGTGGCTGTCGAAACTTGCGCCGGCACTGACCGAATAGATGATCGACTGGCTCGAGGTGTCGTAGATGTGGACCATGGCACCCTCGTTGATGTAGAGGAGGCCACCGTCATCCGTCATGTCGAGGGCCCGTATATATCCCGCTGTGAAGGAATCGGTGAAGAGAGGCACGGGAGAACCACTGTCGAAAAAAGCGATCTCCACGGTGCCGGAGTAATTATCTGAAAGCGCAGCGGCCACCCTGCTGCCGTCTTCGCTGACCTTGACAAGTGCCCCGGCGTTGATTGTCATGGGGAACGTGTATGTCCATGCCGGTGTCGAGTCGCTCGAGGTGTAACAATTGAGAACGACTTCTCTGTTTGTGGGATCCCCTCCCACTGGAAACTGGGCTATGGCCGCCAGGATATTGCCGTTGTCTGAAGCATCCACGTAGACGTCGCCATACGCGTCAAGAAGTCCCGGGTCTTCCCAGACAGGTGCGTTTGAGGCCGAACTGGTGGTTGTCGAAAGGAGGCGAGTACGTTCGTTGTTCAGATAGCAGCCATAGAAGGCCAGGCCACCCCTCCCGCCGAGCGCAACACTTGTCGGTATGTAAGCGAGGCTGGCGTCGTCGATGGTCCATTGCAGGCCAGGCTGCGAGAGCGTAATCTCTCCAGTCGACTGATTGATAGACATCGATTCCGGTCCGACTGCCATCGTCGTTCTTGTAAAAGAACCCCCATCATCGACCTCCACGATGGTCTTGATGGTTACATCTGCCGTCCCCACAGAGCCGAAAAGGGGCCGAAGGCCACTCGTGGAGATCAAGGAGAGGACGAGGGCGGCAGACAAGATAGAGACTTTTCCGTACAGCTTCAATTTGGCCTCCAGTCACTGGTGAGATCGCTGCGTTGAGCAGTCGTTGCGTTGACCGCGATCTTGTCGACATGTCTCGACAAGCATATCATAAAATCAGAAACGTGTCAAGCTGGCTGGTCTAAATGGAGCTTCCCCATTTTTTTCGTGTCATTCCGGCTTGTCCGGAATCGGCCTTATTGTGCGAT
>CAZOAR010000013.1:0-40813 GCA_964577985.1 uncultured Gemmatimonadota bacterium
TCCGATCTCCCCCGCGGCATACATGTCATTCCGGCTTGTCCGGAATCTGCCTCATTGCACGCCGGTATCCCCGACAAGCGGGAATGGCATATCCTCTGACAGCCATCTGTACCACCAACAAGATTCATAGAGACTTACCCGGATTTCCGGGGCAACTCCCGAATTCGGGTAGTCGGTGGCATCGAGGCAGCGCTCAGAAGGTGGAACAAAATCGATTATCTGGTTTTTAACAGGAGATTTTATTTCATGGCACGTCTTTTTCAACGCCTGCCGGCATTGACGCCTGGAGGGATTGCCTATAGTGGATTGATCGTGAGAGATTTGCAGCCGCCTTTAACTACTCAATGAGCCTGCTCCCGCCGGGTTATTATCCTGACAACAAGTGAAACCTGTAACTCAATTGCTGACAGCGATATGTGCGGCTGTCGTCCATACATTCGAGGCAGAAGAAGGAGAACCGTATGATCAAGATCGACAAACTGACCAAATACTTCGGCGAGACCTGCGCGGTGGACGGGATCAGCCTGGAGATCAGGAAAGGGGAGATCCTCGGGCTGCTGGGCCCCAATGGCGCAGGAAAGACGACCACGATGAGGATCCTCACATGTTATCTCGAACCGACAGCGGGAAACGTGACGATTAAGGATTTCAGCATCTACGATCACTCGCTGGAGATCAAGAAGTTGATCGGGTATCTGCCGGAGTCCGCTCCGATTTACCCGGACATGCTCGTTTACGATTATCTGCAGTTCGTGGCCGATATCCGCAAACTCGAGGGTGAGAGAAAACTCTCGAGAATCAAGGAGCTCGTCTCCCTGTGCGGTCTGCACGATGTAATGCACAGGCCCGTTCACGAGCTTTCGAAAGGATACAAGCAGAGGGTTGGACTCGCCCACGCCATGATGAACAACCCCGAGATCCTCATCCTCGACGAGCCCACATCAGGACTCGACCCGAACCAGATTGTGGAGATCCGGAACATCGTCAAGGCGATAGGGAGAGAGAAGACGATCATCATCTCCACGCACATCCTCAGTGAGGCGGAGGCCACGTGTGACAGGGTCGTTATTATAGACAAGGGCAGTATCGTGGCAGACGGAGCGATGGACGCGCTGAAGAAGGAAGCGGGCCATGAATACGTCGTCAATATCTCTCTACGTCATGGCGATTTCAACAAGGTGAAAGACTCGTTCCTCGTACTCAAAGGGGTCGATGACGCGCTCCTCACCAGCTCAGACGAGGGTGCTGTCGATTTCTGCCTGTCTTGTTCCGGTGACAGGGACCTGCGCCCTGACATCTATGAAATTATCAAGAAGAATGACTGGCCTCTTCTGGAATTCCACAGGGAGTCGAGGACGCTGGAAAACGTATTTCGGGAATTGACAAAGGAGAGGTGATATGGAAAACACGGCGTACATCTTCAGAAAGGAATTCAAGGGCTACTTCGTGTCACCGATAGCCTATATCGTGATCACGATCTTTCTGGTCCTGTCCGGGTGGTTCTTCTTCTCCACCTTTTTCCTTTACAGCCAGGCGGAGCTGAGGAACTTCTTCACCCTTCTGCCGGTTATCTTTTCGTTCATCATTCCGGCGATCACGATGCGGCTCTTCTCCGAGGAGCTCAACACCGGCTCATATGAGCTTCTTCTGACCATGCCGGTCACCTCACTCGACATAATTCTCGGCAAGTTCCTGGCGGCGATCGCGTTTGTGGGCCTCATGCTCCTTCCCACGATCTCCTACGCGGTGATGATATCGTTCATAGGAGAACTCGACTGGGGGCCGGTAATCGGCGGATACGTGGGCTCTATCCTGCTGGGCGGCGCTTTTTCGGCCGTCGGGATCTTCGCCTCATCGCTCACCCGCAACCAGATCATTGCGTTCATAATAGGGATGACAATCTGCTTCACACTGACGCTGCTCGACAAGATGCTCTTTTTTCTCCCCGAATCCATTCTCGGCACGCTGCAGTTTCTGGGAGCCGATTTCCACTTCCAGAACGTCTCAAGAGGCATCCTGGACTCGAGGGACATAATATATTTCCTGAGTATCGGGTTCGTGATGCTCTACGCCACCAATCTCGTCATCAGGGAAAAGAAATAAGGAGTGGTCATGAGAAAGAAGATAAGCCTGAGCAAGTATTACAAGTTCATTGTCTACCTGGCCGTCGTAGTCCTGATCAACCTGGCTGGCATTACCCTCTTTGCCAGGATGGACCTGACGGAGAACAACATCTATTCACTCTCCGACGTTAGTGAACAGGTGGTGGCGACGCTGTCCGAACCGCTGACGATCAAGGTCTTCTTCAGCAGGGACCTGCCGGCGCCATACAACAATGTCGAGCGCTATCTCCGCGACCTGCTCGACGAGTACGCTGTCTCGGGCGGACGTTATTTCAACTATCAGTTCTACGAGATCTCGGGCGAGGAGGACGCGAAATCGAAAGAAAATCAGGACCTCGCCGGGAACTACGGGATCTACCCGATACAGTTGCAGAGCATAGAGCATGACGAGGTGAAGTTTCAGAAGGCATACATGGGCATGGTCCTGATCCATGGCGATATTATCGAGAAGATCCCGACCATAACGTCGACGGACAACCTGGAATATCAGATCACCTCTTCTATCAGGAAGATGAACAACAAGATAAGCGCTCTTCTGCGTCTGGATGACAAGATAGAGGTCAAGCTGTTCCTCTCCTCGTCGCTTCAGGCGGTCGGTCCGTATATGGACCTTCAGGGCCTCCCGGAGTTGCCCGGAAAGATCGAGGAGGTCGTCGACAAGCTCAACGAGAAGAACTACGGCAGACTTGCATTCTCTCATCTCGATCCCACCCTGCGTCCGGAGGACGAGAAGGAGGCGGATGACCACGACATTCTCTCTCTCCAGTGGAAGGATTTCAAGGATCGCCGGGGCCAGGACATCAAGGGTGACAGAGGATACGCCGGCCTTATTGTCGAGCATGGGGACCGGTCCGAAGAGATCCAGGTACTCAGGGTCATGCGCATACCGATCTTTGGCACACAATACAAGCTGATGGACCCGGAGGAGCTCGAGACAGCGCTGAATGGAGCCGTGGAGAATGTAATCGACATAAACGAGAAGATAGGCTATCTCGCCGACCATGGAACGCCTCCCCTCAATAGTGGGTTTTCAATGCCGGGACAGCAGCAGGATGAGGAGTCGCTCGGCAACTTCGATAAACTGGTCTCGGAGGATTATTCGGTATCCGAGGTCAGGCTCAAGGACGAGGGGATCCCTGACGACCTCTCCTTCCTGATGATCGCAGGGGCGAAAAAGACTTTCACCGATTATGAACTGTATCAGATCGACCAGTTCCTGATGAAGGGAAAGAGCCTGGCAATCTTTCTCGATGCCTTCAATGAGGTCCAGTTGCCCGGACAGCAGAATCGGATGAACCAGAAACCGATATACATGCCTCTCAAGACAGGGCTGGAGAAGTTGCTCGATAACTACGGCCTCTCTCTCAAGGAGTCGATCATACTGGATGAGAACTGCTTCAAGCAGAGAGTGCCCCAGATGTATGGAGGAGGTGAGAGGCCCTTCTACTTCGCGCCGGTTGTGAAGAATGAATTCATCAACAAGGACAGGCCTTTTCTCGAGAACATCAAAGGGCTGGTAATGTTGAAGCCTTCACCGGTGGAGATCGATGAGCAGAAGATGGAAGAGGATGGGCTCGAGGCCACCAGGCTCTTCGCATCGTCCGAACGATCGTGGGAGATGGCGGGGAAGATAGACCTGAACCCCATGATGATGAGTCCACCGGCGGATGAGGATGAGTTCGAGAGCATGCCCATGGCGT
Organism: uncultured Gemmatimonadota bacterium; assembly: GCA_964577985.1. GTDB lineage: Bacteria > Gemmatimonadota > CAZMKB01 > CAZMKB01 > CAZNLH01 > CAZOAR01. Next base: position 3,824 of record CAZOAR010000013.1, read on the forward strand.
ATGTAGTTGAGGGCTCGTTCCCCAGCTACTTCGCCGGCCAGCCGATACCCGAGAAAGAGGAAGGGGTCAGTGAAGAGGACTCGTCCGGGACGACGGAAGAGGCTGGTGTGAACATGTCGGAGATCAAGGGTGAGGGTGTGACGATCGAGAAGGGGAAGCCGGGCAGGATATTTCTCATCGGGACCTCTGAAATCATAAAGGACAATATCCTGGATGAAGATGGCAAGAGCCCGAACGCGCAATTTGTCCTGAACGTCATCGACTATCTGAACGGCAGGGAGGGTAACGCCGTCATGCGGAGCAAGACACAGCGCTTCAACCCGCTGCGTGACATCGGACCCGGGGCCAAGACAGCGATAAAAACCTCTAACATAGCCGGGCTTCCGCTTCTGGTCATCTTTGCCGGCCTCATCGTCTGGCTGAGGCGAACGTCCAGGAAACGGACCATCCAGGAGATATTCAGGAAATAGCCCGGAAGGAGTGAAGATTACAATGAAGAAGGAATACATCGTTCTCGCGGTTCTGATAGTCGCGCTGACCGGCTACGTCGCCACTCGACACAGTGGAAAGACTCACTACGAGCTGCCCGTTGTGGGGGAGATCAACAAGGATGATATCTCAAAGATAGAGGTGAAGGGTGGGGAATCGGGGTTTTCGCTCGCCAGAGATGATGACCGCTGGCGCCTCGACCCGGAGGGGTATCGAGCCGATGAGACGCAGGCGGACGACATAGTGGACGAAGTCACAGGGCTCAAACTCACGGCGCTCGCGTCCGAGTCGAAGAACTACACCATCTACGAGCTCGAAGAGGGAAAAAGAATCGACGTCACGGCCTACGACGGGGAGAACGTGCTGCGCAAGTTCAGCATTGGCAAGACGGCGGACTCGCACAGGCACACGTTCGTGATGCTCGACGGTGATTACCGGGTCTATCATGCTGAAGGAAATATGAAGGGCAAGTTTACGAAGTCTGTCTCTCAACTCCGTGACAAGCAGGTCATGAAGATCGACGAGGAGGTCGCCCAGCTTACGATCAAGAAGGGTCCGGAAGAGATTACGCTCTTCAAGGCGGCTGAATCATTCCCTGCGGGCCTGACCGACAGCACGGCGGTTGAGGAAGAGGCTCCGCCCGAAGAAGCAGGGCCCAGGTGGGCGACTGACGACGGTAAGCCCGCCAAGGATAAGGGGGTGGAAGAGGTCATAAAAACCGTCTCGAATCTTCGGTGCGGGGAGTATATAGAAGACAAAACGAAGGAAGACTTCTCCTCACCGTCCTTTACCCTCACCCTGAAGGGGGCGGAGACATACACCCTTTCCCTCTTCGAGCAGGTGGACAAGAAGTACCAGGCGGTCTCGTCATACAACGACTATCCATTCCTGCTTCCAGAGTGGCAGGCGAAAAGGATCATGAAAGATCCCGCCAGTCTGCTGGAGGAGGAAGGATAGGTGCCCTGGTGTCTGCTGATCCCCGCACGAATCATTTCATCCCGGGTAGTGGTCAGCATCGCCGGAACATTCGTTGTGGCTTGATGTATCGACGCCAATAGCTAAGCTCGATAGCGCGCATATCCGGGTGCAGTGCTTGTTGCTTCAGGCCCGCCAGGGGTTTCCACTGCATCCGTGTGACGCCTCTCCGCACTCTCCACATCACTTCTGAGGCCGCATTTCAAACCCTGCGCTGAAAGATTTTCACCATTCTCGAGGAGAAAGAGGAAGATTGCGCCAGAGGCCGTGGATGCTTGACAGGCTCACGGGGCTGTGGTACTCTATGGACTGACCAGGAGCCCCAGGAGAGCGCATGAAACCTGAATCAGTCTGTGATCGTTACAAGATCCTCGAAAGACTTGGCACCGGGGAGAGTTGTGCAGTCCACAAGGTCCAGGATCTATCCTCCGGGGAGATGCTGGCGCTGAAGATCCTCCTCGATGGAGACGGAGAAAAGAGCAGGAGCCTCGAACGCGAGTTTCTCCGCCTTCAGGAGATAGATCATCCCTTCTATCCAAGGGCCTTTGACTTTGGAATTGAGTCGGATGGAAGGCCCTTCTTCACCATGGAGTACGCGGAAGGCCTGGATCTAGCCGCATTTGTGCAGAAGGACAAGGCGCTGACCGGACTACCAGGGCTCGTGATCTCTATCTGCTTCGCCTTAAGGTGTCTCCACAACCGCGGAATGGTGCACGGTGACCTCAAGCCACAGAATATGCGGGTAAAGGAGGCCGCGGCAGAAGGTTCCCTGCCGGAGGTCAAGATACTGGATCTCGGTCTTTCGAGGCCGTTTTACCGGGGCGAAGGGCGGGAATTCAGCGGGACGGTCAGTTATCTCGCGCCGGAGATTGTACTTGGAGAAGATATCGACAATCGATCTGACATATACTCCCTCGGCATATCCTTATATGAGGCGCTTACAGGCCGGCTCCCGCATACAGGCGCGAAGATGGATGTGGTGAAGCAGGTCATATCCGGCGATATCCCTCCAATCGGCGGTGTGCGTGGCGATATCCCGGGTTTTCTGGCGGAACTGATCGATTCCATGGTGTCCTCGCGGCCCGCTGACAGACCGGCGAGGGTCGAGAAGATCATCACCGCTCTGCAGGAGAATGGTGTGTGGAGCGATTCCTGCCAGGGAAAACCCGTCTTTGCCTCACCTGCTCTCTTGAGGAGCGAGGATATTTCGAATAAACTCGCGGGGTTGGGTTGTAAAGAGGTGGAGGACACAGGGATAAGGATGCGCCTGATCGGCGGAGCAGAGGGAAGCGGGAAGTCGTCACTGATGAGGCGTCTCAAATCTGAAAAACAGGTGAAGGGAGTAACAACCTGCTGGATTGCAGGTGACCTACAGGAAGAGCCCTTTGCGGCGTTCAAGAGGCTGGCCAGGACGATCGACCCCGCAGGATATTGCACGGAATCGGGAGAAGACATCCTGGACAGGCTTGACTATGAAGGGGTCAGAGTCGTGGTGAAAGACCTCGTCGACAAGATGAATGGCAGGCGGGTCGCCTTCTTTATAGATGACGCCGAAGTTCTGGATGGGGCCTCTCTCATTTCATTGAAGCTCCTCCTGCTCTCTCTATCCTGGGCCTCGCCCGACTGCTTTATCGCCCTGGAGAAAGGGCTGAAAAGTGTGGATGAGGACACATCCTTGTCTGGCGAGGGTTTGAAGGCGTTTCTGGCCGGGCTGGAGATCTCCATCGCCGACAGGGAAGCGTTGAAGTTGACTCGACTTTCTCACGACCAGGTGGAGGAACTCGTCCGTGGCTGCCTGGGCGACGTCGGCCGGGGACTCGACGATCTGATCGATGATCTGGAAAAGTTGACAGCGGGCAATCCGGGGCTGATAAAGAGGTTCCTCCATCTCCTGTCCGCCGAGGGTGTTCTGCGCTTCTCCGGGGGAACATGGAGCGTTGACACAGGGGCGCTAAAGGAGCTGGAGATCCCGGAGGAAGTTGATTCTCTGCTCATGGCAAAGACATCGTCACTCGATGAAGAGGAAGTCGAGATTTTGTGTGCTGCTTCTGTCCTCGGTGAAGATTTTTCTACGGGAGACCTCGCGGCTCTCGTGGGCGACCGGAATCTCGATCGCAGGAAGGCAATGAAGCGGCTGATGAAACTGGGGGACTACCTCCTCGATTCCGGGGAGGGTAGACTTCGTTTCAATGGAAGTGTTCTGAGAGAACATTTCTACGGCAGATTGGAGGGCGAAGAGAGAAAAGCCCTCCATCGACGAGCACTTGGGATAATCCTGAGCGGGGGCCATGATGAAAGCCAGAGCTGCATCGCACGGCACTATTATGGGTCTGGTGAACGCGAGAAGGGCATTCCTTATCTCAAGGCGGCTGTCGCGGAAGAGAAGACAAAAGGCCGCCCCTACGAAGCTCTCAAACGCCTTGAAACGTTGCGGGAATGGACTCGCGATGACAGAGAAGAGGAATTCTGGATAGCCAGAGAAACGGGAGATATACTCTTTGAATTGAGGTCCTTCCCGGCCGCAGAAGAGGAATACAGAAAAGCGATTGCCGCGGAGCAGGTCGGAGGAGGACCGTTGGAGTCGAGGTTGGCGGTCCAGGTGCAGCTTGCCAGATCGCTGATAAGGGTCAGCGAGTTGGATGAGGCACATGATCTCCTGATGGAGACAGGAGAGAGGATGGCGTGGTCGAAAGATGTCGCGTTGACAGGGAAGGTTCAGAGAGAGCTTGGATGGATACACTTTCAGCGCGGCCAGTTCAAGTCGGCTCTCCGGTACTACAAGAAAAGCCTTGAGGTTTCTCGCAGGAATGACGACACCCTCAATCTCCTTCATCTCTACAACGACATTGCCGTCCTGTATCAACGGACAAACGTCTGGAAGAAAGCGGACTGGTGGGTGAGAAAAGGGTTGAAGGAGGGGGAAAAGCACGCCAACCTCGAGGTGGTCGCCAACGCGTGGACCATCCATGGACAGGGTTGGAGGAAACGCGGCGACTACCGAATGGCGGAGCGCAGTTATCTCAAGGCCCTCAATATCTTCAGAGAATCGCGGGACAATTTCGGATTGGGGCTGATCTACAACGATATCGGTGAACTGTATCGTGAAAAGGGAGAGCTTGAAAGGGCGATAGAATATCACGAGAAAAGCCTCTATTTGAAGGAATTTCTCCATAATCACATAGGTGTGGCATACAGTCTGTCGAATCTTGGACTGACATACCGGGCTATGGGCAGACTCGATGAGGCGCGCGAGTTTTTCTCGCGAGGAATCGATATTCGAGTCAGGGTCGGTGATATCAGTAATGCGGCGCGAGTCTACGGCTATCTTGCCGAAACCCTTATAGAGCAGGAACGATGGAACGAAGCGCGAGACATCATGGCGTCGCGACGAGACCTTGTTGAGGAGTCGGAAAGCGAGCGTGGCCGGCAATACAGCGGGTATCTTGAAGGACTGATCGAACTGCGTATGGGCTCGTATGATAAGGCGGCTGACAAACTGACGGATAGCGTCAAGGGCTACGAGACACTGGCGCTTCGAGAGGACGCGATAAAGGCGAGAAAGGACCTGAGCTGGTCCCTTCTCGGACTGGGGAGGAGAGAGGAAGCAGAAAAAGAGGCGCTGAAAGCTCTCAGGCAAGCCCGCTTGTCAGGCAACCAAACTCTGATTATCGAGTGTCATCTTGCGCTCGCCAGGGCACTGGAAGAGGGGGGGAGGGAAAACGAGGCCTGTGAGCAATACCATACGGCGAGAAAACGACTCGATGAGGCGCCGTTCAAACCGCTGAGAGCAAGGGTCCTCCTGTCCTGTGCCGAACATCTCTTCAGAAGAGGGGCCTGGAAGCGCAGGGGAAATGAGGCATCGGAGTTTGACAACAGCCTCGCGGAAGCGGAGGGTCTTTTCAGAGAGATGGGAGTTGAGGGCAAGGTGTCTGCCATCAAATCGTTAAGAGAAAGGGTCGCCATGGGCATGGAGGAGATAGGCGGCAGGGAACTATTCACGTTATACGAAGCGGGCAGGATAATCAATTCCAGCCTCGAGATCGATATCGTCCTCAACAGGATGATGGATCTGATAATAGAGACTATGGATGTCGAAAGAGGGGTTATTTTCGTCAAGGACCTCGTGACGGAAGAACTCGCGATGGAGGTCGCGCGCAATGTGGAGAAGGAGACTATCGAGGACGCCATGTCGTTCAGCTCGACCATCCTCAATGATGTGGAGAAAAAAGGAAAACCTGTCTTCATTTCCGATTGCAGTCAGGATGAGTTGTGCAGTAAGTCCATAAGCGTTTCACGATACTCTATTCTGTCGGTGATTTGTGTGCCGTTGCGTCTGAAGGGTGAGATCATCGGTACGGTGTATGTGGACGATCGTCGGACAAACCACCTGTTCCACGAGGGCGATGTCGATTTTCTCATGTCTCTAGGGGATCTGGCTGCCATGGCAATCCAGAACGCCCGCCTGTACCGGGAACTGGACATATCCAATCGCCGCCTGAAGGAAGAGAACAGGGATCTTCGAAGGCGGGCCAGGGTCAGGAGCGAGTTCCACGGTATGGTAGGACGTCACGAGAAGATGCTGGTACTATATCAGGTAATAGAAAAAGTCGGGCAGACAGATGCGGCAGTGATGATACGAGGAGAAAACGGCTCGGGAAAGGAGCTGGTCGCGAGGGCAATTCACTATCTGAGCAGAAGAAGCGAAGGTCCTTTCATAGTGATCAACTGCGCGGCGATTCCGGAAGCCCTTCTCGAAAGCGAGATATTCGGTATCGAAAAGGGTACGGCGACGGGTGTGGACCGAAGAGTGGGGAAGTTTGAACAGGCTGATGGCGGGACACTCTTCATGGACGAGATAGGTGACATGAGTCCGGCTATCCAGGCCAAGTTGTTGAGGGTCTTGCAGGAAAAACGGTTCCAGCGACTCGGGGGAAAGAGCAGTATCGTAGTGGATGTCAAGATATTGTCTGCGACCAACAAGGATCTCGAAGAAGCCATACAGGCTGGGGCCTTCAGGGAAGACCTCTATTATCGACTGAACGCCCTGCCGGTCTTTGTCCCTTCCCTCAGGGAGAGAGTGGAAGACATCCCGCTGCTGGTTGAGTCCTTTCTCAGAAAGTGGAGTGAAGAGAACGACCGCGATCTCCCGAAAGTGGGTGGCGGTGTCATGAAGATCCTGTGCGACTATGCTTGGCCCGGGAACGTCAGGCAATTGTTGAATGTCATAGAGAGAATGGCGCTCCTGAGCAGTGACGGGATGTTGAAAATGGAAGATCTCCCACCGGAGTTTCTGAAACAGCTCGGAAGCGGCGAATCTGAGATCGAAGGAGAATTCAGGAATCTGCGCGATATGCAACGAGCCTATGTCATTAGAACATTCCAGAAATGTCAGAAAAACAAGAGGAAGACGTGTGAAATCCTCGGGATAACCTACAAGACCCTCCAATCCTACCTAACCCGGTGATTGGAGTAATTCCAACAATACGGCGTATATGGTTGGAATATCTCCAATATATCATTGCCACTGCAAATACTCCGCAAACTTGCATACACTGGTAATATACAGTCCTATAATTAGTTAGAGCCACTATAGCAGGCTCATATCCCTCTGGCATGTCAATTGCCATAGGACCATGCAGGAAGAGTGGTACCACCTCCCGAAATCATGCTCTTTGTTGTCCTTGCGGACGACGCGACGAAGGAGTAGGAAGGAGGTGGAGATATGAAGTCGATCGGAAAGCTGTTGTCGATTCTGGTTTTCATTCCGGTTCTGTTGCTTCAGCCGATTAATGTAATGGCTGATGGAGATGAAAACCCCCCGCATGGTCGGCCGGAGATGGGCGATGAGACATCTCTCGCGAGCAGTATGGTCCCTGGAAAGGATGAGAAAACGGATGTGGCAACGATGACGTGGCAGGAGGTTTCTCAGGCAGGGCTTAACGCTCTGGAAGACCTGTGGTCTTGCATTGATGGAGTGGCAGGGATAATTCGCTGATTTCTGAGGGAACAGAGGGATATTGGATCGGGACGTGTCCCGTCCAATATCCCCTCCATAGTCGTTCTCAGGTTGCCAGTATTGGGTTCGAGATGCAAAGGGCAAGAACAGTTCTGTTGCTGGATCATCTGGCGTTTCGCTCGGGATCGTGCTACTACCCGATCGTCCTGACAAAGAGGGTGAACGTCGACGGCGAAGTGACGTACACGATCGAGATGAGGATCAGCCAGCACGATGTGATAGTGACTGACGGCGCGACACTGGAAGGGGTCCTCCGGAATCACGAGGAACTCGCCAAATATGCATTTGCCACGAGGAAGCTGCAGAACCATAATTGACAGGGTCTCTGGCACCATGACTTCTGAAGGAGCAGAATGGTAAAGAGGGAAGAACTTCTCGCGATGATAGATCAATGTCTCTACAACTCAGGTGAGAGCTATGCGGCAGTATTCTACACCGAATACAAGGAGGTTGTAAACAGCAGCTTACTTGAAGCCGGGGAAAAGGAGGACTGTAACCGGGTACTGTCTTACCTCCTGAAGGGCTCAATTGACCATCTCCACGTCCTGAGGGCACTTAAGGAGGCGACGACAAAAGATGGAAAAACTTCTTACTAGAGAAGTCGTTATCGAGGTCATGAACAATGTCCTGGAGTTCGAAGATGACACTCTCAATCGCTATCAGGACTACCTCGACCGATTGGTGGATGAAGACACAATCAAGGTGTTCAAACGACTCAGGGACGAAGAAGCGCGACATGTCGAGTCGATCAAGGGGCTCATAAAAAAACTCGGTTGACTCGCGATGAAGGCATGGCGGGCTTCTTCCCCCTGATTATCCCACTCCTGCGGAACCATCCATCTCAGCAGAGGAGGCTGTCGCCCGCGTGTTTTTCTATGAAAGACGGGTTCTTTTCGAGGAGCGTGACGTAGACCTCGAGGGTTTTGTTGAACCACCTCCTGAGCCAGTCACATTTAGGCAGGTATGGTTTTGTGTGGTCGTTGTAGTGCAATACTGACTGATAGTAGCATCCGCCGCTGCATATATATCTTATCCAGCAGTCCTGGCACGGTTCCTTGCTGAGCATGCTCACAGAGGTCAGAAATTCCTTCTGTTTTCCGGTATCGATGCCGTCGGATAGTGTACCTATGGAATAGTCCGATCTTCCTACCAGGCGATGACACATGTAGAGTCTGCCGTCCGGATCGCCCGCGTAGAGATGCATCCCTGCGCCGCATGGATACGCTTTGCTGATCCCCTCGTGAAACTGTTTCAGCAGGTTTGTAACATTCGTGAAGCCGTAGTAGCCACCTTCGAGAGCCGCCTTGAGATAGATGTCAGCCGCCCCTTCGAATCCCTCGCTGAGACGCTCCATATCGGCCTCTCCGAGCCCGAGTTCTTCGTCCTCATGGACGTCCACGGGGGATATCCCGACCTCGGCGAAACCCAGATCAAGGAGGTGATCGATCGTCATCTTCACATCGAGGTCCAACCTTGTCATCGTCACGCGCGCAGGGACCGGTCTTGACTTGAGGAGAGGCTTGAGTTTTTCGACAATAATATCATACGACCCGGAACCGTCCTTGCGGAGTCTCGTCCTGTCGTGCGTCTCCCTGGGACCGTCCATGCTCACCGTGACCATGACACGGTACCTGTCGAGAAAACTGATCTTTTCCTCGTCAAGGAGCGTCCCGTTGGTCGTCAGATCGAACTTGATCATCTTCTTGCGTTCCGCGGCCTTCTCCACGGCGTACTGGACCGTGGAGACGATGACCGGAAAGTTCAGCAGCGGTTCTCCACCGAAAAAGGTCATGCCAACCCGGGGAGAATTGCCCGAATGATCCAGGAGAAAATCGACATAACTCCTGGCCGTCGCCTCGTCGATCATGCCTGTTTCTCCACCGTAACGCCCGCTATCCGCGTAGCAGTAGCGGCAGGAGAGGTTGCACGAATGCGAGACATTGCAGATGAGGTGGGTAATCTGGCCCGACTCGACCGGGATATTCCTGTATATCTCATCACCGCTGCCGGATCCGCTCGGCTTCAGGATCTGCGACGTCTTCAGCCCGTCGATTATGTCCGGGATGGCTTCTGCCGGGAAGTGCTGGTTCAGGACGGTATGGATCCGCTCTTCCGAGACCTGCACTCCGCCCTTGAGCTCTTCTATAGCCTTGAACGTGAGATCATCACCCTGCCAGATCGAGCAACTCGGCAGCGCCATGAAATAAACGGAGCCGTTTGACCTGAACGGATAGTATTCGCCGATGTCAAAATTCATAGTCTCCAGTCCTGTTGATCTGTGTAGAGGATAGCCATTGGCGCGGCGCTCGTCAAGGGCTGGCAGGGAAGAATCGGCATTATCGATCTTCGCGGTTGATACGATCCTGGAGCCTGACGGGACTGCGGGCAGGCCCCTGTGTGATAAACTCCTCTCATCTGCGGGTCAAATGGCCCACCGCAGACGAGAGGAGTGCGGATCAATCACTGTGTCCCGAAGATCAGGGCCTTGTAGCGATTGTGACGCAGGACATGGTTGGCATGTCGATGACGTTGACGATTTCGAGGCTCTTGCTGTCCACGACCGTGACGCTGCCGCCTGTCTTGTAAACAGGGCTCGTCAGGTAGAGCTGGCTGCCATCCCTGCTGCACGAGATCCCCTGGTAAGGGACATCGATCGATTTTCTGGTGACGATCGCGCCATCAGCGGTATCGATAGAAATAAGATTCCCAAGCGCCAACAGATAGAGACGGCTTGTCTCGGCCGAGTAAGCGATTCCTCTCAGCCTCAACGACTCGTTTATTTTCACGCTGTGGACCTCGGCGGTCTCCCCTGCCGTGTTCAAGATCCAGAGATCGCTCTTCTCACCGAGCTGAGGAATGTATAGCTCTCCATTGCTCCTCGAAGCGGCGGACTTCCACAATGTTCCTCCCTCTGTCGGGACGGTGATTGTGCGGACCTTGTTCCAGCTTCTCGTGTCTATCACCTGAATCTCGTTCGACTGGAACTGCAGCGTGAAGATCGAGTTGTTGTCCGGGGAAAGGATGAAGTCAAAGTAATTATCGCCCAGGACGTGCTGTCCTACGACTTTGCCGGTTGAGAGATCAATCTTCTCTATCTGGTAATCACTCCCTTTTTGCGTGCCGTCGGCCTGGACTGTCATCTGATGATCCATGACGTAGAGAAAGTTGTTGTCGGATGAGAGTTCAAGCGTCTTGACCGGCAGCTCGGTCAGATGGCCGACGACTTCATTCTTGACAGCGTCGACTACAGTGACACCTTTGCTTGTTCCGATGTATGCTTTCTCACCCGAATCGGTGAACACCATGTCGGTGACGAACTGTTGCAGGTCGATATAGCTCAGTGCTTCACCCTTCTCGATGTCCACGACGGCGATCTTGTTGCTCGCGGTGTAGACGATGTCCTGGGCGGCTCCGACGGTTGCCGCGCTCCAGGTCAGAGACAGGAGAACGAGCAGTGAAGCGGTAGCAGCGATGATTCTTCTGGGACTGGATAGCATTCCCTTCCTCCTTCAAGGCTTCAGGTTCGGTCAATCGGGGACGACACAGAGGTTCGTCCAGTCATTCTGATAATTCGAACAGTTGTCGAGCCAGTTGGGATTATCCCGTTCGTCCGGGACCTGTCCGGCCCACCAGCATCCCGAAAACAGGCCGTGACAATAGGGCAGATCGAACGTCCAGGGACACGGATCGACCTGGCCTCCCGAACTGACCTCCCATCCGGGCGCGAAGGATGGGCAACAACCCTCAACCGTATAGCCGCGGACGTCTATCGACCGCACCGCAGTCAGGGCGTGAGCCTTGACATTCAGCGGTCTGATATCGCGAGTCACGGACGACTCCTTGCGGGGTCAATGCCCAACCTGCCCGAATATATCAATCAGGCACCACGCACATGTTCGTCCAGTCATTCTGGTAGTTGGAACAAGTGTTGAGCCAGCTGGGATTGTCACCGGCGTCAGGGACCTGTCCTCCCCAGAAACAGATGAAAAGGAATCCGTGACATGCTGCGAGATCGCTCGCCCAGGGACACGGATCAACACCGTTGTCGGAACCGATTTCCCAGCCGGGTATATAGCTCGGGCAACAACCCTCGACGGACAACCCTCTGACGTCTCCAGTGCCGTGGGATGAAATCATCCGGGCTTTCTTATTCAATGGTGTTATCTTCCCCATCGACAATATCTCCTCTCGAATAGTTCAAAAACAGGCGATTACTTGAGGATCGTCATCTTCCGGACGACCATGTCAGTGTCCACGCTCAACTTGTAAAGGTAGATCCCGGAGGAGACTTTCTCTCCATGGTCGTTTACGCCGTTCCACTGGATCTGATAATCACCGGGAGCCTGCACTTCATCAACAAGGGTGGTGACACGCCGGCCTCTCAGAGAGAAAACCTCGAGACTGACCTGCCTGGACCCCTCATCGGCCAACCGGTACGCGAACGTAGTCGACGGGTTGAACGGATTGGGATAGTTGCTGATCTGCAGCGAACTTCTGGCTGCCGCCACGGCACCTGCCATAGGAGTCGTCTGACTCACCTGATTCTTATTCCCGCCGTCCCCCTCGGGCGCACTGTTTCCGGGTTGCCAGTCGGGTGGATAGATGCGTATTATCTCCGAGACCGGCGTTGCCCCCGGGTATGAAGCCGTTACAGTACCCTCACCGGTTGAGCCGCCCGATTGGAAGATGCCCTTCGTGGGATGGATCTGACCCATCGACTGTGGAACGGATGTTGTCCATTGCACACCACTCTGCCAGTTGAGACGACCCATGAAGACATCGTCTCCACCACCGTCTTCCCGGATGCCGTTCGGGCCATTGTTGAAACCACCCGCTTTGTATTTCTGTCTCCATTCGGGAAGACCACCCCCGATAATCCTTACTTCGCCCGTATCAGGAATTGCGAGCAGATAGTCTATTGTACCACCAGTGTAAGGAACATTTTCATCCCAGGTCGCCATCAGCAGATTTGCCTTGCCCGCCGAAAATAAGGTGACGAGGGAAACGATAAGAACTGTCACAAACCTCATATCTTCTCAGACCTCCGATGTTGAGTTTTTCAAGGACGACGAGATGAAATGTATCTAATCGCCATTATATCATACCATTTCATATATGTCAACACTTTTTTCTTGTTCCACAGGCAATCACGCATGAAATGAGATTCTCTCCCGCCGCTCCAGGTTGTGCGGTGGATTCAGGCGAGGTTTTCCCTGACCAGTCCCACTACCATGTCCGGTGTGGCGGCAACCGGAATGCATGCGGCATCGAATGCCTGAAGCTTGCTTTCGATGCTCCCGCGGCCCGCGGCGACGATCGCGCCAGCGTGACCCATTCGTTTCCCCTCAGGAGCCGTACGGCCCGCGATGTATGCTACAATCGGTTTGGTAATCTCACCGGCCTGAACGAGTTCGGCCACCTCCTCCTCCATGCCGCCTCCGACTTCACCAATGATCAGGATGGCACGGGTGGCGGGGTCATCTTCGAAGATCCGGGCCATGCTGGAGAATGTCGTGCCAACGACCGGGTCCCCGCCCACACCGACACACGTGGTCTGGCCGATTCCCGCCAGGGTCAGGCGCGAGACGATCTCGTACGTCAGTGTACCGCTCCGGGAGGCGATACCTACGGGACCGGGCATATAGTATTGAGAGGGAACGAAGCCTACCTTGCACCTTATCGAGGGTGAGATGAGGCCTGGTGTGTTCGGTCCTATTACCACCGCACCTTTTTCATCGGCGCGGGCGATTATCTCCATGGTATCATGAAGGGGCACGTGTTCGGAGACCATGACGAGCAGCTTGATGCCCGCGAAAATGGCCTCAAAGGCCGCCGATCTCATAGCGGCCGCGGGGACGAACAGTATCGAGGTGTCAGGGTCCTGAAGCTCCGCGGCCTCAGCCACCGAATCGTATACCGGTATGCCGTCGATCCGCGTGCCTCCGGCCCCTGGGCGCATTCCGGCGACGACCTTCGTTCCGTACCCGAGCATCAGGTTCGTGTGATGTCGGGCCGCCGAGCCGGTAATGCCCTGGACCAGCACCCTTGTATCGGGGCCGACGAGTACGCTCACAGCGACTTCCCGGACAGCCTCCGGCGTACAGTATGCCGGTTGTCAATGTATGACACCGCGATCTGTTTCATCTGTCCCCTCCGGCCAGCCTGACAGCTTCGGTTACCGCGGCTTCGAGGCATGTAAAGGGTTCCATTCCAATATCCTTCAGTAGCCGATGACCTTCTTTCTCGAGGTTCCCGACCATTCGCACCACGAGCGGGATTCTTCCCGGATGATCCCGAAGGTATCGTATGATTCCGGCTGCCAGGCGATCGCACCGGTTCAGGCCTGCGAAGATGTTGACCATCAGGACACGTGTCGGTTTGGCCCGTGACAGCAGGTCAAACGCCTCATAGATGCCATCATCATCGATCTGCGCTGTGTCGAGGAAGTTGGCCGGCTTCCCGCCCTCGTTGTGAATCAGGTCGAGTATGGTCATTGTCAGGCCCGCGCCACTCGACAGAATACCGATGTCGCCAGGCAGGTCTATGTATGTCCAGCCGTGGCTCCGAGCCTCCTCCGCGATCGGGTCGTCTGCGGGGAACTCCGCCTTGAGCGCAAGCAGGTCGTCGTGCCTGAAGAGCGAATCCGGGTTGACATTGAGTACCGCGTCGACCGCGCACAGGCCGTCATCCATTCGTCTCACGAGCGGATTTATCTCCACCAGCTCCGCGTCGTAATCACGGAATATGCGGTACAATATACCCATGTATCGCGCGACCTCGTCGCCCATTCGCTCTGCGATCAGAGCGAAATCTCCAGGAGTGGGTCCTGAGAGGATATTCACAGGGATCCTGCAAATGAGCTCGGGCTTGCTGTCTGCAATATTCTCGATCTCAATCCCGCCCTCGGAACTGACGACGAGCAGTGGCCGGCGATTCGAATAGTCCACGGTGACAGCAACATACAGCTCATCGACGATGGATATTTTCTCTTCAACCAGCAGTAACTCCACCGGTTCGTTCTTGATGGTAGAGTTGAACAGCCGTTCCGCCTCCCTGCGGGCCTGGTCGGGTCCGTCAGCGAAGCCGATTCCGCCGACCTTCCCCCGGCCCTTGACGCCGAGCTGGGGCTTGAGCACGACCGGGCATGCCAGCATCGTCGTTGCCCTGGCCGCCTCTCCCGGGTTAACCACTAATTCACCAGGCGGAACCGTGATTCCGTAAGAGGAGAAGATCTTCTTCGCATTGTGCTCGCGCAGGTTCATGGTGGTTTACTGGAGTGTGGTCGAGGCAATATAGTTCGAGACGCTTAAATCGACAGGCTCAGGCCAGCCGCGAGCGCTATGGCGGCCTGCCCACCGTGTCCTGTCAGGTAATCGACGCGGAGCATGATGGGAATACTCAGCGTCGGCGCGGCCTTGAGATTTATTCCCAGGGCCCCCATGAGGCCGAACTGGGTATCTTTACTTGAGTCGGTGACAGGATTGCCGCTGTCAATGGCAGCGCGGACAGACTCGAGGCTTGAAAACACAAAGTGCGGACCCGCCCCGGCCTGAAGGAACACGGGAAGCACGGGCGGCGACAACTCTGCCGTCAGGAGGAGGTAGCTATCCCATTCGTCCTCGCTGTCATGATCGTTGGGGTCGGCGCTGATGGATGCTGCCCCTGCGTCAAAATTATACTTCAGGAGTTTCTGAAAACCCAGATCTATCCCCATGCTTACCGTCGGAACACCGGTGCCGAGAAGCAACTGGGCGCCCGCACCGTAGTTGGTCTTCGTCAAATCAAGATACTGATCGAGGTTTTCCCCGGAATAGTCCAGGTCATTCGCGGAAGGCTCGTTGAGCAGCGTGCCTATCCTTCCATACGGCCTGATGGTTATTAGACTCCCCGCCGAGACTCCCGAAGCAATCACCAGCACTGCTGTCATTGCCAGGACCAGAACATTCTTTTTGCGCATGTCTCCTCCATGTACGTTGGCCGCCTCATATGCAACGGAGGCGGCTTGTCCTCCGACGGCCGCGCGGATGTCGTGGGTCGACCGGACTGATGCCGGCCATCTCTCCACGGGCTCCTTGTGAAACGATAGCATCGGGGCCGGGACCATGTCAAGCAAATTCATGCCCTCCAGGCTCCTCCACAGGCCTTCACGAGCCACGATTTACACTCTCCGGGCGGTGGAGAAGATCCCTGTTCCATGGAGTGTGCATGTTCTTGACGGGGCGCAGTACGGGCGACCCGCCCGAGGATAAGAATCCCGAACTTATTGTGGTCTCCATCCGTATTACATTGTGGAATTCATGAAAGGAGGCACAGCGATGGAAAAAGAATCCATGAAGGAATGTCCGTTCTGCAGGGAGGTCATCAAGGTTGATG
The DNA here is from genome assembly GCA_964577985.1 of uncultured Gemmatimonadota bacterium. Taxonomy (GTDB): domain Bacteria; phylum Gemmatimonadota; class CAZMKB01; order CAZMKB01; family CAZNLH01; genus CAZOAR01. The sequence goes on from CAZOAR010000013.1 coordinate 19,677, forward strand.
CCGTGAAATGTCGTTACTGTAAGAGCAGGCTCGAATCAGTAACCGGTGAACCTGTCTCCAGGGATCTGGAGGGGCGAATGATAGCCGGTGTTGCCTCATACGTCTCGAGGACACTCGGTATTTCGGTTTCAATGACAAGGGTTATATTCATAATAGCCACCATAGTCATGCCGCCGCTCGGTATCGGTGTTTATGGGGCACTGTGGCTCATGATACCCCCGCGGCCGCATGATCAGTCTATGCTCGAGAGGCTGGTGGCAGGAGCGAAACGCCTGTACGACAGATTGAGAAAAATGCCTCCCGGGGAGACTCAGGTCGGGGAGCACCGCAGTAACTCCTGACAGACAGCAAGAGGACGGCGTAAATGGCCCAGGGGGAGCCGACTGACGAGTGGCTGATGATGCGAGTTTCGTCCGGGCGGGAATCGGCACTCGAACAACTTATGAAACGATACCATGGTCCCCTTCTGGCCTTCATCAATCGCCAGACAGACCTCGAGGCGGAGGACATATATCAGGAGTCATGGATGAGAGTGATCAGGGGTGCCCGGACGTTCGATCCCGGGAGGAAGTTCAGCACGTGGCTTTTCCAGATAGCATTGAACCAGTGCAGAGACGCCTGCAGGCGTCGCGAATCGAAGCCGCGGACGGTGGAACTGCGAGAGATAGAAGAGAAGGTCGGGGCCTGGCCTGAGGCGACTGACGACGGCGAGATTCTCAGGAAGGGAATCTCTGTGCTGCCGGAGCGGGATCGTGAGATACTGGCCCTGAGGTATTACCAGGGGTTCAGTGAAAAGGAAGTCGCAGGGATACTCGATATTCCACTGGGAACGGTAAAAGGTCGTACACATCGGGCCGTGCAACGATTGAAAAGGATCATGAGCCGGAAGCGGTACGGGGCGGAGAACAAACCATGAATTGCGAAGACGCCAAGGAGTTGCTCAGGCGAGGATACCGTGGCCGTGTGCATGAACATCTGACGAGCTGTCCTGACTGTCTCGCCTTCGCAGAGGATTTCACGGATGTGGCCGAATACCTCAACAGACTTCCTGAGGTTCAATCGTCACCGGATGAGCTTTTAAGCAATACCTTCGCCAGCGCGAGGGCGGAGTTGGATGCACTCGGGACGCATAAGGCCCGCTCTGCTCGTTTCAGGACTGCCATGGCCGCGGTGTTCGCGCTCATGGCGGCACCCCCGCTCATTGTTCTGAACTACGTTATGGCAGCAGGCGGCCAGGTTCTCCTGTCCAGGTGGTTACCTCCCGCGTTCGGTCTGGCGTTCTTTGTGGTCCAGGCAACCGGGGCGATCGTCGCCCTGAGCCTCGCCTATGGCTCCCTGCCATTGTTGATTGGGGCCGCAAGGAACATTCTTTGTACAAGAACCGATCAAGGAGGATTGATCGCATGATCGACTCGACAAAGGCGTGTCCTTTCTGCGCCGAGACCATAAAGGATAAGGCGAAAAAATGCCGGTACTGTGGCAGCAGGCTCGACGGGAATCCCTTGAGAGACGAATGGTACAAGCTGGAAGATGGCCGGAAAATAGCCGGTGTCTGCAGCGGCCTCGCTCACCACTTCAACATAAGCGCGACACTGCTGAGACTGGCCTTTGTCATTGCCACGTTCGTGCCCGGATTCGGTGTGGGTCCGCTGATTTACATTACACTCTGGATAATCCTGCCGACTAAGGAGCAGGGAAACGAATAACCCCGGAGCGCTTTTCCGGTCTGTTTCAGCGTCGCAACTCTCGAAGCCTCTCCGGGATTCTCCATCGTTCCATAAGTATTCTCGTACTCGGGGGCACCCTGTCTTCCCATTGCCGGCCTTCCATCATGCGCTGCCGGATATCGGACGCGCTCAGACCTTTCTCTTCGACCGGGACATCCCACATCACCTCTGTCTTCAGGCCGAGTCTGAGGAACTGCTGGAGTTTCCTTCGTCCCCAGTCATCATATATGGTAAGGAAGAACGTGGCGTCCAGGGGAACATAGTTTCCGTAGAGTTCCGGGAAGTTTATGGGAAAGGGTACGATTGCAAATCTGAAGAGGTCTACGCCGGCCTCTCTCAGCGCCTCGTGGACCATGATGTGGCGTTCGAGATAGGTCATCGGGTTGGAAATCGGACGGCTCCGGTTCGGGTCTGCGGAATCCTCTTTCGTCAAAGCAGGATCCGGGTTGGTGACACCCACGGTCAGATGGGAACATCTCTCAATGCCGGCGAGCAGGTATCTCATGTGGTCGTTGTGCAGGACCTGGAAACGACCGTGGATGACGCCCTCTTCAACCATCTATCGGCCCTCTTTCATGATGAGCGCTTCGGAATGCCACGGCGAAACCGATGTGACGATATCTCTCCCCCGGAGTGGCGACCATCGAGATCGGCAAGCGCGCGGGATGTGCATAGTTTCCCGGTCCGCCCGCGCTCCTTCGTTTTGAGCATGAGTCTGCGCCCACCTCCCATGTGGGAAGATCATCGCGTCCCGCTCAGACAGCGGCGCCATCCGGACAGAATGACCGCTATACTTCTCCATGAGCCCTCAATATGCGGCGAACGACGACAAGATTGGTGTGCATGGCAAGATACAATATGGCACCGAACGGCATAACAGGCCAGATGGCGCTACCCCAGGCGCAGACAATCATGACCGTTGACCGCGTACCCTTGCTCGCCAGCGTCGGCATTCCCGGTTCCAGGCCGAGGTCCTTCCCCCTGGAGGTCGAATAGCTGATGAGGTTGCTTCCCACCAGGGCGAGAGCGCCGGCGACGAGGATCAACCATGGTGATGTATGAAGTGGAAGCCGGAACAGATAGACCAGGCTCCCGATGACCATTGCTCCGTCGGCGTATCGATCCATCACCGAGTCGAGGAATGCCCCGCCTCTGCTCTGGCGGTTGGATAACCGCGCGTATTGACCATCCACACCATCCATGACCTGCGCGGCTGCGGCGATGGTCCCGGCGATCCATCCGGACCCCAGCGCGAATACTATCCCGGCCAGGATTCCCAGGGAGGACGAAGAGAGGGTGATCATCCAGGGCTCGAGCCAGTTGTGACCGATGAGTCGTGGTGTTATCCGGGCCGACAGATGGACCTTTATCCACCGCAGGATGAATCGATCGGTTGGTTTTGTCCGCCAGGATGTCCTGTCGTCAACCATCTCAATAGATGAAGTTCCGTATGTTGTAGGGGGCGATCTTATAGCCTCTCTCCGCGGCCTGCGCGTTGAGGGCTCCCTTGATCTCACCGCGCTGGGCAATTATCTCTTCGGCGCCCATCGCCTCGATTCCTTCCGCCTCGCACCGCCTGATATACTCCGAACCGGGATGGGACACGAAATCAGAGATGTAGAGAATATCTCCAGAGCCCAGCTCCATCGACTTCACCAGGCTGACCGTATCGTTGACGTGCTCCGCTGAGAATTTTTTCCCGCCTATGCCCGCCATGGCAATTACTCCCGCTTCGAGTCCCGCCTCCTTGATCCTCCGTACCAGTTCGAGGGCGTCTCCGGATGTTCCCGGCTTGTTGATGAACCGGAGAAGAAAGTCGTTTCCGCTCTCGAGGCCCAGGTACAGCCTGCGGAGGGAAAGCGCTCTCAGTTCTGCGAAATCCGCCACGCTCTTCATCGGGCCGCTGAAGGCGTCGATAAAGGAATTGATCCCGGTGAAGGCGTGGGCAGTCGAGCCCCCTGAGCCTGGTCCGGTGGCTCTGTTCCGGCCGTCCGGGATCAGGAATTCCGCGTTTATTCTCTCCATCATCGGAACAAGTCTTTGCTGTGGGATTACCATTGCGTTCGCGTCCGCGAAAAAGATCGCCTTTCGCAGCGCGATCGCTTTTCCGAAGAACTCCTTGACAGAATGGATATGTCGCGCGAATTCGTCGAGAGATTTTATCCTGAAATCGACATCCTTGTAAAAATCGCAGAACGTGCATCGATTGTGAGAGCAGCCTTCCGTACCCTGGAGGATCACCGAAAGATATTGATCAGGCGGCAGAATGCCTATGGGCCCGTAGACCGACCGGAATCGGTCCTCGTCCTCGGCGAGAGTCGATGGCTTGAGGGTTACTATTCGGTCCAGCCAGCGGGCGATGGTGTCTTGCAGGGCTTCATCATCGCCTGTCGAGCCGACTATCCGCGCGTTCCCTGCGAGGAACATCTCGTTTACCGAAAGCATCCTGGCTCGAATATCCTCGAGAAAGGTCATAGACTCGGAGTGGCTGAGGAATCTTCTTCTTTTTACAATCTTCCCGCGAATCTTTTCACGCCAGATTATCAGTGTCGCGTTGTCGAGACCTCTCTTGCAGGTTCGTTCATCGAAGTACGCGGTAACCGGCCTCCCCGTAATATCGTAAGTCAGCACCTCCCTGCCGTCGATGCCTACTGACAGGGTGTTCCCGCCTGGTCTGAGTATGACATTGAGCATGCTCAGATATCGGTCTTCTCCTTGAAGCTTACCTTCAGTTCGATGCTTTCATGCCTTATGCCATCGACCTCGCCGTAGGGAAATACGAAGTAGTTCAGGGGGCCGCCCTTCTGAGGAGGTGAAAGAATGATGTCTCTGCCTCTTGTCAGCGCGAGTCGGTTAGGATCGTGGTGCCCGAAAAAGTAATCCAGCTTGTCTTTGTGTTTGTCCCCCTCGGATATGTCGACGGGCATCCACCGTTTCCCGTCCCAGAAATAAGCCCAGCAGTGGTAGCCCGGGACTTCCCCCTCCGACACGCCCTTGGGAATGCTGTAGCCGATCTCGAAATAGGCAGGGATACCGATGCTCCTGCAGAGACCTATGAAATACGAATGGTAATCCGTGCAGTTCCCTCTACCGGCGTCACATGCGTACTGCCAGTCGCCGTTTCCCCAACCCGTTCCGGTCTTGTCGTATACCATGTGGTCGAGGGTCTGATCGTAAAGCGCGCGCCCTTTCTCCCTGATGCTTGCATCCCTGCTTACGCTCGCAAGTGCGATATCCTTGACGACCTGTGACAGGGGAATCAGCCTTGCGGGTTTCAGTGTCCAGGCCATTTGGTCCGCCGTTTCCGTATCGAGTGCGCCTCCGGAATTCTCTGTACGCTCCACGGTATAAGTCACAGTAAACTCGAAAGACTCGGATGGATTCTCCAGGCTTATGTAAGCCATTCGGTTACCGTACTTCTTGTCCTGAGTAGCAATGTACTCGCGTGCGGGTCTTACCTCGAGGCCACTGATATGCTGGTATGGATTTTCCATCGGCAGCGGAACCCAGAGGTTCAGATGGCTGGCGCCCTCGGGGATGTTCGTGACGCTTGTCACGGATTCTATCTCATAGGTCCGCATCCAGGGAGTAGATGCTTTTCCGACCACAGGCTCGGCGGACAACACCGGCATCAGGAGGAGGGAGAGCAATATGTACGGTAGAATTCTCATGGTTCGGCCTCTTCGCGTTAGTATCCCAAAAGTTTGTGCTGTCGAGCTTCCAGCTTTATTATTAATAATTGTAAATCGACAGTCAAGACCAGTATTTCGGAAGTCGTAATCTGTAAGGGACTCAGTTCAATGACACTCGACCCGGAAAAGTGGGTGGACAACTACGGGGACGATCTTTACCGGTTCGCCCTCTTCAGGGTGGGGGACGATGGATTGGCGGAAGATCTCGTTCAGGAATCGCTCTGCTCGGCGCTGGAGTCGAAGGATCGGTTTTCAGGAAAGTCGGCGGAGAAGACATGGCTGATAGGAATTCTGAAACACAAGATAGCTGATCACTTCCGCGAGGTGTCAAGGCAAACGCCGGTCATCGAGTCGTCGGAGCTTCCTTATGGAGACGACGAATTCTTCGACGAGAAGGGCCGATGGAAGGTCTTGCCGGAGAAGTGGAAAGATTCCCCGGAAGATGTATTCGAGAAGAGGGAGTTCTGGAAAATCTTTCATCACTGCCTGGATGGGTTGTCATCGAACATCCGGCAGGTTTTTACACTGAAAGAGCTCGACGATGAAAAAAGCGGGGATATTTGTAAGATTCTCGGGATTTCCTCGACTAATCTATGGGTCATGCTTCACAGGGCCCGTATCGGGCTTAGAAGATGTCTGGAATTGAACTGGTTCAAGGAAACGAGATAACAGATGTTGAACTGCCGGGAGACTTCGAGACTCATTTCGGAAACCCTGGACCGTGACCTGCCCCTTCACGACCGGATTTCGATGAGACTCCACCTGATGATGTGCAAGTTCTGCAGAAGGTACTTTTCTCAGATCAGGTTCATGCGTGACGTGATCAAGCTGGCAGGAGATGATCTGAACGACTGCGATGAGACGACAGGGGTCAAGATGCCGGACGCCGCGAAAGAGCGAGTGAGGAGAAATATGCGCGGGCGGTGATCTGCGATTATTGAGAGAGTAGGCTGATCCGTCATGATGGAGAAACGTTGGCGTAGCGCGCGGGATATCCGCCAGGATCGACAAAGAGAATCGCTCAACTCAGGTGTAAGGTATCTCCCGAAAAGTATACGAATGTTGTGGAAGTAATTCAACGAACGGATTCTGAGGAGACGGGATGGGACGAATGAACAACCGGACAGTGAATAAGGAACGCACAGCTCTCGCCGTTTACTGCAGGCGCCCCGAGACCAAGCGTGTAAAAACGCGCCTGGCAAGGACGATCGGGCCGGATGCGGCTCGGAGATTTTATGCCGGCTGCCTCACAAGCCTTCGCAGGGACCTGAATATCCTTGGAAAACGCCTTGACATCGTTATCTGTCCTTCCGACGAGAAGGATGCCGGCTGGGCCGCCCGGTTTTTCCCCTCGCACAAGCATATAGTGCCCCAGATATACGGTGACCTGGGGATGAGGATCGAACATACGGATCTGATGCTGCGCTGCCAGGGATACGCCAGGATTATCCTCGTTGGCTCCGACGCGCCCTCACTGCCGCTTGGATATATCGAGGACGTGGACAACTTTCTCGTGCGAGCGGACGTGGCGCTGGGGCCGTGCGCCGATGGAGGAGTCTACGCGCTGGGGTCTTGCGTCCCACTGATGCCGCTGGACAGCATACCGTGGGGAACAGAGGCCGTTTTCGCGCGCCTGCAGGAGAAGTTTCAACGAGAGGGCTTCAAGGTGAGAACATCCACCACATGGTACGATGTTGACAGGGCGGAAGACCTCGTGAGGGTCTATGGAGACCTGAGGCGCTCATCACTCGAGCACAGACGATCACTCGGTAACATGATAGAGGGGATTCTTGACCCTGATTCTTCGGACGAAAACGAAAATTCCTGGTACTCGTCCGTCGAAGATGATACCAACTATTTTGACAATGGAGGCAAACATTGAAATCGTCGCTATGGTATCGTCTGCTTCTTGGTGGAGCTGCCTTGCTGGCACTGTCGCTGGCGGTCAAGCTGCTCCCGCTTCAGGAATGGATGGCGAGCCTCCTTGCCTGGATTCAGACACTCGGCCCTGCCGCCCCGGCGATACTGGTGCTGGTCTATGTCGTCGCGTGCGTCCTGCTCGTTCCGGGAACGATCATCACTCTTGGTGCCGGCTTTCTATTCGGTCTCGTTGAGGGCTATGCCGTGGTTGCGGTCGGAAGCGTTGTCGGTTCCACCGCCGCATTTCTCATAGGTCGGACGGTAGCCAGGAACTGGATGAGCGAGAGAGTTAAAGATAAACCGAAATTCAAGGCGATCGATGAGGCCGTAGGCAGGAGGGGCCTGTACATCGTGTTCCTGACCAGGCTGTCACCACTTTTCCCCTTCACCCTTATCAACTATTTCTACGGAATCACAGCCGTTTCACTCCGCGATTATGTCATTGCCTCCTGGGTCGGGATGATCCCCGGGACGCTGATGTACGTCTACCTGGGAACCGTGGTAAAGGACCTTGCCGAGCTTGCCGCGGGAGGCGGGACTCGGAGTGCTGGAACCACATATTTCCTCTGGTTCGGACTGGCCGCTACTGTGGCCGTAGCTGTGATGGTGGCGCGTGTGGCGAAACGGGCGCTCGACGACGTGATCGAAAAGGGAACGGTCTCCACCGACGGGGTAAAAAGGGAGAGATCGCATGCATGATCCGATCGAAGTACTTCCACACGACGTACATAACGAAAAGCTCGTCTCCAATATCCGTCCCACGGACTGGATCAACCCGCAACCTGATGGAAGATATAACCTCGTGGTGCTGGGGGCCGGTACCGCCGGCCTCGTAGCCTCGCTCGGGGCGGCAGGTCTTGGAGCCCGGGTCGCTTTAGGGGAAAGACACCTCCTTGGTGGGGATTGCCTCAATTATGGATGCGTCCCTTCGAAGGCCCTGATCCGGGCTTCCCGTGCTTTTTCCTCCGTACGGGATGCAAAGCAATTTGGTGTCAACGTCCCGGACGGTATGAAAGTGGATTTCGGGAAGGTGATGGAACGGATGCGTCGGCTTCGAGCCTCGATAAGCGCAAACGATTCCGCGGAGAGACTCAGGTCACACGGCGTGGATCTCTATCTTGGCGAGGCGAGATTCACCGGCAGGCATGCCGTCGAGATCGGCGGCACGAGATTGACATTCCGCAGAGCGGTCATCGCGACCGGCGCCAGGGCCAGGGCTCCTTTTATCCCGGGACTCGAAGAGACTGGTTATCTGACCAACGAGACGATCTTTTCACTGACAGATCTTCCGAAGTCAATGGCGGTTGTCGGCGCCGGTCCTATAGGGTGTGAGATGGCCCAGGCATTTCAGAGGTTCGGATCGAAGGTGACTATCCTGGAGAAGAGGGGACAACTCCTTCCGAGAGAGGATGTCGATGCCGGTCGGCGGCTGTTGAGGTCTTTTCAATCAGATGGAATAGATGTCCGGTTCAACGCCGTCGTGGAAGAGGTCGTGACCCGCGACGCGAATAAGGTGATACGTTTTTCGCGCGCGGGGAAAAAGGAAGAAATCACGGTAGACACAATTCTGGTCGGAATCGGGCGTGCTCCAAACGTGGATGGCCTCGGTCTCGAAGACGCGGGCGTCGTTTACGACGACAGAAAGGGAGTGGAGGTTAACGACCGTCTGCAGACCACCAATCCCTCGATATACGCGGCGGGGGACATCTGCAGCCGCTATAAGTTCACACACAGCGCGGACGCGATGGCGAGAATAGTCATCAGGAACGCCCTCTTCGGGGGACGATCGAGGGTCAGCGATCTGGTCATACCCTGGTGTACCTATACGGAGCCGGAGATAGCGCACGTAGGCGTTTCGGAGGCTGATATCGAGAAGGATGGACTTGAGGTCGATACATATATCCAGGAGTTCAACGAAGTCGACAGAGCGATACTCGATGGTGAGGAGGATGGCTACGTCAAGGTCTTTACCGGGAAGGGAAGCGACAGGATCCTCGGGGCGACCATAGTGGGTTCGCACGCCGGGGACATGATATCGGAGATAACAATGGCGATGGTCGGAGGGCTCGGGCTGAAGACGGTCTCGGGTACGATTCACCCGTATCCAACCCAGGGGGAGGCGATAAAGAAGGTCGGGGACTCCTATTTCAGGTCCCGCATGAGCCCTTTCCTCAGCAGGGTCTTCTCCTTCTGGTTCAAGGTGAGGCGATGAGGGGGCTTAAATGACAAGGATACTTTTTGTCTGTCGTCAGAACGCCGGTCGAAGCCAGATGGCCGAGGCATTCGCTGAGCATTACGGGAAGGATGTTCTGACAGCCTGCAGCGCCGGCTCAGAGCCTGCGCTTTCGATACATCCCGAGGTGGTGCGATCGATGAAAGAAAAGGGAATCGACCTGTCTCAGCGGAGTCCAACGTCAGTAGACGATCTGTCACGGGATCGGTTCGATTACGTGGTGACTATGGGTTGTGGAGACTCGTGTCCTCCCGTGAAGGCTGACAGGATAGTGGCCTGGAACGTAGACGATCCCGCCGATCTGCCTCAGTCGATTGTCGATGGCATAAGAGACATGATAGAGAAGAAGGTTCTCGAGTTGATAAGGGCATTGAAGGAGGAGCAGGAGTGGAAGAGGGTAACCACGGAATAAGTGTGGTCGTGCCGGTTCTCGATGATCATGAGGCCCTGCGCAGCATACTTCGTCAGCTTCGGGAAGTGTCGTCTTCGCTTGAAGTGATTGTCGCGGATGGTGAGGCGAGTGATAAGGCCAGGGATATATGTCTGGAACATGGAGCCGTCTGGGTTCCTTCTCCGGAGGGCAGAGGCGTTCAGATGAATCGGGGAGCCGCGGCGAGTCGTGGGAAGATACTCTGGTTTCTTCACGCCGATTCGGTGATCAGTTCGTCGAGCCTGCGGGTTATTGCTGTGGCCCTGAAAGATCCTCGCGTCGTTGCGGGCGTCTTTCGATTCCGGCTTCAGCAGAGACACTGGTACGCAGTTCTTCTCGATATTGGGGTGTATCTGCGCTCCCGGGTACTGAAGCTTCCTTACGGGGACCAGGGTCTTTTTGTGCGACGCTCTGTATTCGAGTCGGCAGGCGGCTACAAGGAGATTCCTTTCCTCGAGGACGTGGAATTTGTGAGGACGCTGCGTGGGCGTGGTGATGTGTTCCATTCGCGTGTCAGCATCGGAGTCTCGGCGCGGAGGTGGGAGCGCGAAGGTTTCCTTTACGGAACACTCAGAAACTGGCTTACCATGACCGCATATTCACTCGGTGTCGCCCCGGAGCGACTGGCGAACTGGTATAGACCGGAGCATACCGCGACGAGGGAGATAAAGGGTGTCGTCCGGTTGAGGCCGGCACGGCTCCGGAGAGAGAATCCATCACCCCGACCATGGGCGGACAGATGAAAACGAGATCCTGTTTCTGGATAACTGCACTCCTGGGGCTAATCTGGATATCCGCATACACCGTCTCAGCCTATGCGGCGGAGGGCCAGACTGGTGCGGTCCTGCACGAGACATTCGATCAGATCCTGAAGGGGCATGTGAAAGACGGCGTGGTCGATTATGAGGGGCTGAGAAGAGACGAGACGCTCCTGGACCGCTATCTCGCGACTCTCGACGGCATCGATCCATCGTCGATGGACCGCAATGGCCGGATCGCCTTCTGGATAAACGCCTACAACGCGTTTACACTGAAGCTCATACTCAACTACTATCCCGACATACAGAGCATCAAGGATATTCCTTCGTCAAAGAGGTGGAACGCCAGGGTCTGGAGTGTCAACGGCGAAAAGAAGAGTCTTGATCAGATAGAACACGAGATCCTGAGAAAAATGGGCGAGCCGAGAATTCACTTCGCGATCGTCTGCGCGTCGATCTCATGTCCCGACCTGCGCGGTGGTGCATACTTCCCCGATTCGCTCGATGAGCAACTTGATGAGGCCGCTGCAGGCTTTCTCAATGACTCGATGAAGGGTGCGGCCGTCATGGAGGAGAAGGGGATGTTGTGGGGGACCAACTATGTCCTCTATCTTTCGCCGATATTCGACTGGTTCGAGGGTGATTTTGAAAAGAAATCGGGGTCGGTGGTTGATTTCGTCCTGCCTTATCTTCCCGGGACTATGAAGGCTTTTGTAGTAGCTCATCGTGACGAATTGAAGGTAAAGCATCTGGATTACGACTGGCGCCTGAATGGCCGCTGAGAGACGGTTGGACAAGGTCCCGGGAAGAGACGTCGTCGATGCGGAAAACGTGTCTCAAAGATCGACACCCCGCACAGACGTTGATAACCGGAAACCGGATTGGAGAGATCGTCCGATTGATATCGGACCGCGGCTCACGGCAGTTGTCATATATGATGAAAGGAGATATTGAATGCTCAACCCGGAAAAAGTCTTGCGACCCCCTGTGGCGCTGGAGACGATAGACTTCGGGGCCTCGAAGGTGTTACTCGACCCTCAGGCACCGAACTGGATCGCGACCGGCGAGGCGGGAGAGAAAATTCTCAGGCTTTTCGACGGCGAACGCTCTTTCGATCGGGTGGTTCGTGCTTATGCCGCCGAGACGGGATTGGAGACCGTGAAGGCGTGGCAGCACGTCGAGACGATTGCCCGCGACGCCCTGCGTCAGGGTTTTCTCCACGAAGAGGAGGTAGAACCCCAACCGTACGAGGGAAGAGAGGCATTTCTGCAGTCGGAAGAGTTGTCGGACCTCTGGATACACACCAACAACTCGTGTAACCTGGAGTGCAGGCACTGTCTCGTCTCGTCCGGACCGGGGGGAGACAGGGGGCTGCCCACCTCCACCTTACTGGAAATAGTTGGGCAGGCACGTTTGCTGGGGACGAAGCGTTTCTTCTTCACTGGTGGAGAGCCCTTCCTGCGCCGGGACATGTTTGAGATCATCGACAGGGTCCTCGAAGATCCGCTGTCGGAACTCGTGTTGCTTACCAACGGGATACTTCTCCCCGGTGCGGTGCTGGAGAAGCTTCTGGAGAGAGACATCGGTCGCGTCCGCCTCCAGGTGAGTCTGGATGGCTCAACCGCTACAGGGAATGACATAATACGTGGGAAGGGTAGCTTCGAAGGGGCGACACGCGGGATTCGAGCGGCGCTCGAATCGGGGATAGCAGTGACGGTCTCAACGGTAATAACAGCAGAGAATGCCGACGATGTTCCATCCGTTACGAGACTTGTTGGAGAGTTGGGAGGGAAAACGCATCATCTCCTCTGGCTCCATAAACGAGGGCGGGTTGTGTGTGGAGGCGAGAAACTGACCCCTTCGGTGAAGAAGGTCATAGACGTAGTTCGCCTGGCACGGAAAGCGGGTAGTGACGCGGGCGTGATGGTCGACAATGGGGAGGCTGTCAAGGCGAGACTTCATTCGGGGGCGGGTACACGATGGGACCTGTCCAGGGCCGGCGTCTCCAGCCTCTGTGTCTATTCCGATGGGAATGTCTACCCTTCGGCCGCGATGGTCGACATCCCCGAGCTTCTATGCGGTAACATCAAGGAAAGAACGCTCGAGGAGATATGGCGGAAGAGCGATGTAACGGCGTTATTCCGCGGAGCCACGGTAAACGATAAGAAGATCTGTCGGAAGTGTCCGTTTCGCTTTATCTGTGGAGGGGGGGACATTGAGCACTCCTATTTCCACGGTGGATCGATAATGTCGCACGATCCATACTGTGATCTCCATAAGGCCATGATCGCGGACGCCTTTATCGAACTCTCTGAAGAGAAGCGCGAACTCGTGTCGAATGGAAAATCGGGCTTCAACGCACCTGTCCTTTTTACGGGAATGAGCGACGGGGCCGTATGTCCGTCGCAGGAAGGGGAGCCGTCTCCTGTCAGGACGATAAGTTCGGAGTGCGTACTGACGTTCGAACTCGATCATGGACGGAAGATGGTCAGGGAATTCTACGGAGAAGCGGCAGAAAAGCCCAGAGAAGACCTCTGTTGCCCCGTGCAGCCTGAGCCGGAGGATCTTTCCCACATACCGTCTGACGTAATCGACAGATTCTACGGCTGCGGTTCGCCGCTCGGAGTAGCGGGGATTCGTGAGGGCGAGGTCATGATGGACCTGGGCAGTGGGGCCGGGATAGATGTGTTCATTGCCGCCAGGAAGGTGGGGCCTTCCGGCAAGGCCATCGGAGTGGATATGACAGACCGGATGCTGGAAGAGGCCAGAAAGGCGCAACCCGTGGTGGCCGGGAATCTTGGATACGATGTGGTAGATTTCAGGGAGGGGTTCCTCGAAAAGATCCCCGCCGAAGACGGCTCAGTCGATCTCCTGACCTCCAATTGCGTCATCAACCTCTCTCCCGACAAGAGGCTCGTTTTCTCGGAGATGTGGCGTGTACTCAAGGACCACGGGCGCATGGTTGTGGCGGATATAGTCTCCGAGGAGGTGGTTCCTCCCCACTACCGGCAGGACCCGAGGCTGTGGGGTGAGTGCATCAGCGGAGCCCTCACGGAGGAGGAATTCATGGCCTACCTGGAACGCGCTGGTTTCTACGGGCTCCAGACATTGAGGAAGAATTTCTGGAGAGAGGTTGAGGGATATCGTTTCAATTCGATTACCGTCAGAGGGTACAAGTTCGAGAAGAAGGCGGGATGCGTATTTGCGGGTCAGACGGCGATCTACCAGGGGCCGTTCAAAGGCATCACGGACGAAGAAGGGCACTGGTTCCCGCGCGGCACGATGGTGGAGGTCTGCACGGATACGGCGGCCAAACTCTCGAAGGCTCCCTACTCGGGCATGTTCACCATAACCGACCCGGCCAAGCCGATCCAGGACGCCTTCTCCTGCTCTGACGAAGGGTGTTGCTGCTGATGCTTCCGATAGTTGTCTTCCTGATTGCCGCAGTCGCCTGGCTCGCATATTCCAATGGCGCCAACGATAATTTCAAGGGAGTCGCTACGCTTCTTGGATCAGGAACGGCTGACTACAGGAAGGCGATCATCTGGGCTACGCTGACCACATTTCTGGGGTCGATCGCGGCGATCTTTTCAGGCGAGGCCCTTGTCAGCACGTTCAGCGGCAAAGGAATTGTACCGGATTCTACGGTTCTGGAACCATTCTTTCTACTTGCCGTCGGTGCCGGGGCGGCGTCCACTGTTTTCCTGGCCTCCCGCCTCGGGATTCCTGTCTCGACAACGCATGCCATGATGGGTGCCCTCGCGGGTGCTGGTCTTGTGGCTACGGGAGGCGACATATACTGGGGCGTCCTTGGGGAGAAATTCATAGTCCCACTCCTGGCAAGCCCCTTCCTCGCTCTGATCATCAGTTTCTTCCTCACGAGCTTTTCATCGAGGTTCCCGTCTATACATCATGTCGATGACGATGCGTGTATCTGCGTGGGTGAGGAGAGGCCGCTTGCACTCGCGAACATCGGGACAGACGCGGGCATGGTGACTGCGGAGGGGATCACATCCGCGATGGTCGGCAGCCGGGAGACATGTGCCGCGAGATTCGGCGGTCGGACGACCGGCCTATCGGTAACGTTCGCAGTGGATCTGCTGCACTATCTCAGCGCCGGAGCGGTGGGATTTGCCCGGGGGCTCAATGACACGCCCAAAGTTATCGCGCTCATCGTGGCCGCGCGTATCATGGATATTCCGATGGGACTTTTTCTGGCGGGGGGCGCGATCGCACTCGGGGGATTACTGAGCTCGCGCGCCGTGGCCGAGACTATGGGCCACAAGATTACCGAAATGGATCGGGGCAGCGGATTCACAGGCAACCTGGTCACCGCCCTGCTCGTTATCTTCGCATCGCGCTGGGGGGTGCCTGTATCGACCACACACGTATCCTGCGGGTCTCTTTTTGGTATCGGTGTTGTCAACGGCCGGGCGAGATGGAAGACGATCGGCGGAATCTTCCTCGCCTGGGTGACGACTGTTCCCCTTGCCGCGCTTCTCTCCGGAGCGATTATGGCTACCGGGATTGTTGTCGGCACTCTTCCACACTAGGACTCGCTCCCCGCGTATGAGTCTTTCTTTCCTTTCTCCTCTGTCTTTCTTCATGAGTCGCTCCTTACGGGTTTTGTGGGCCAAGAGTGACACATATTACAATGACATTAACCGTCCCAAGACCGATAGTGGGGTGATATTGCCCCTATTGCGCAGTATACCTTAATACAGAAATTTATATTAGAATAGTGTTACAATGTAGGTTCCTACTATTACTGTCGGGAAAACATGGTTTAATGAATATAGGTTGACAATGTAGCATCGATGTAGTATTATTAATGATGTGCGAAGTTGTGGTGATTTGTCTCCTTAATGGATCATGTGGGTGGGAGGAAAGTGTGAAAATGACCCTGCAGGAAAGAAACCGAGGGACGGGACATCCTGGGAATCCGCTCGCGCGGATCGTTATTCTTCTTTCACTCTTCTTTGTTATTGTCGTTCCAGACCTCCTTACCTTCTCCCGTGACGTCGGTGGTCCTCCATTCCCGAGGCTCGCAAACTATTATCTCGCGACGCCCGTGACAACTCGGGACGTAGAGTATTTTTCGGGATGGGACCTCCACGTGCTGAACTGGTATCTCGACAGGGACCCTGCAACGAGGAGAAACCTGCGTGACATCAAACAACTGAATAACGATGCCGTTCTTCTCATGTACCATATCTCAACGGCTGTGAATGTGACCGTATCCCCGCCCGATCCACTGGAGACAATGGCGGAGCAGCATGACTGGTGGCTCCGCGATTATCAGGGGAATAGACTGGTCGAACCCTATCCATGGAAATTCAACCATCTCATCAATTTTACCGACGATGCCGCCGCCAGTGGAACGCACCCTCAGGGTTTGAAGCCGAACGAGTATCTACCCAAGACCCTGATACGGGATCACTACGGTATTCACGATTATTGGAATGGGATATTCTATGATGTCTATTCCGACAACATGCAGTTCTACTACCTGAACATCAAAGACGCGACCGTAAACGGGATACCCGAGTTCGACAGCGAGTACAACGGGGATGAACCGATGTTCGACAGTCTCTGGCGTTCAGGAATGAGGACTCTGGCTGAGAACACCCTGGCGTTGGCGCCGAATGTCTATATCGTCGGTAATGGCCTTCATCGTTCGGCCATGCACTGCCTCAATGGCCGGATGCAGGAGAACTTCAGCCGCTCGTCAGAAGATCTCAGCGATCTGGCAAGTGTAGTCAAGTATATAGCGGACACTGAGAGGAAGAGGCCAATCGACATAGTCGACGGGGTGATGGAAGATGAGAGTTTCACCGATTTTTCCTCGATGAGATTCTCATTCATCTGCGCGATGTTGATTGATTCCTATTACAGCACCCGCGGGGCATACGGAGGAAGGAACAGGACGATGTGGTTCGACGAATACTCCGTCAATCCCAACGGTAAAGTGAGCGCCATTACGACTGTGCTGTCTCAACCGGCAGGAGAGTTCGACGAGACGATATATGTTGTGTCCACCGACAGATTTCCTCCAAAGGGTGTGATCACGATTGGCGGCGAACAGATATTCTACGCATCTAAATCGAGCGACTCTTTCAACGGCTGCGTGCGAGGTTACCCTCAATGCCGGGACGCACAGGCACCCCACCAGGCAGGAGCTACAGCTATCGGCTACGGCAACGGGCAGACCGGCTATCTTGGACACCCGGTGACGCCCACGTTTGACTATTCCGACCCTTCAGTCAGGCTCTTCGATCTCTTCAAGCAGGCGGGGTGGTATGCGACGGGAGACATAGCCAACGAGATCAACTCGAGGATATGGATAAGGATCTTCCAGAACGGTGTTGTCATCTTGAATCCAGGTCCAAACAGCGCGAATGTAACAGGTCTGGGAGATTTCGGTCTGCAGAAGATAGACGGGATACAGGACCCGTATCACAACGATGGGCAGCTGGTTGGCGGTTCCCTGCAGATAGCCTCCAAAGATGGCTATGTTCTCCTCCGATAAACCAGCGTCATCATGTCTGTCTAAGAATGCCTGACAGGAGAGAGGGACACTCGACGCTTTGAGGTATCAGAAAGAGTTCGGGAACTCCGGGACTCGATCAGGAGTTCCCTCGGAGAATCCGGTTAAATCTCCATGAGTTTTTTCTGGTGGTACAGATGATAGTCAGAAGAAATGGAAAGGGTGCGTACGGGAAATGCTTTCCGGCTGATTATGCTCAACGTCACAAGTATTAGCGTTTTACGTAGCATAGCGGACCTGGCTGTCATTCCCGCTCCGGATGTCATTTCCGACCTGGATGTCATTCCCGCTTGTCGGGAATCTTTTTACACAATCAGGCTGATTCCGGACGAGCCTGAATGACGCGACAAAACTAACATACTCAGGCTCCTGGGTTGACAAACAGGGCCTGTTTATGGTACTATCTTCTATGGTAACAATGGGATTTGCGCCCCCATGCGCGGCGCAACGACTTTTGCGGTTCAGCCGACTCCTTACAATTGTCAAATCAGGAGGTTAGGGATGAGGAACGCTCGCTTGCTCGGCAGTATGGCTCTTGCGCTGGGACTGATCTTTACAGGAACCGGGATGTTATCAGGGGCAACCGGTGATATCTTATCCCGAACAGAGAATCTGGTACAGAAGAGTGAGGATGTTTCGATCTCTGTTGCCAGTAGCGAGAACGAATTGACAGAGTTATCGTGCACCATCGATGATTTCTCGTATGATGAGGTTACAATAGGAGGCGACACGTTCTGGAGGCTCATTCTTGGTAAAGAAGCGGTCCTTATGAAGCGTGGCATGCCCGCACTCCCGACAATTCGAAGGAGCATCATCATCCCTGATGACGCGAAAATGGATGTGCGTGTCACTTACGCCGATTACGAGTTGCTCGACGATGTCATGGTTGTCCCTTCCAAGGGAAACATCCTCCGTACAGTGGACCCCGGCGACGTTCCATACGAGTTTGGAGATATCTATTCCAGGGACGAATGGTACCCGGAGAACATAGCCGAGCTGGATGAACCGTACATCCTTCGCGATTTTCGAGGACAGGTCGTGGCGGTGACTCCGTTCCAGTACAATCCCGCCAGACACCAGCTGAGGGTCTACAATGAGGTCTCCGTACAGGTTTATCCCGTTGGCACCGGAGCCGTAAACGTCCTCGACAGGAAACAGCCCTTGACCACTATCGACTCGGAGTTCAGCCATGTTTACGAACGGCAGTTCCTTAACTATGGTCCCGAGACAGAGCGTTACAGTATCGTCGAAGAGCAGGGTAACATGCTGGTCATAACGTATGACAGTTTCTGGACGACGATGGAGCCTTTCGTGGCCTGGAAGAACATGAAGGGCATCCCTACCGAGATGGTAAACGTATCGGAGATAGGTAACAACGCTAACTCGATCAAGAATTATATCAGGAACTACTACAACAGCAAAGGTCTGGCGTACGTGTTGCTGGTTGGTGATGCGGCTCAAGTCACAACGTTCGTATTCAGGTTCGGGTATGAAAACGGCGCGTCGGATCCAGAGTATTCGTATCTCGCGGGTAATGATCATTACCCCGATCTCTTTGTGGGCCGATTCTCCGCCCAGACCACGAGCCAGGCCGCAACGATGGTCACGCGCTCGATCGAGTACGAAAGAAACCCGCAGCCAGGGGCCGGCTGGTACCATCAGGGTGTGGGTATAGGATCGAGTGAGGGTCCCGGAGATGACGGTGAGAGGGATTATCAACACATAAGAAATATCCGCACCGACCTCATCGGATACACGTATACCGCGGTGGATGAGCTCTATGACGGGAGCCAGGGTGGTCAGGATGCATCCGGCAATCCCACCACGAGCATGCTCTCAACATCTTTGAACGCCGGTCGCAGTGTCATAAATTATTGCGGTCATGGCTGGGAGGGTGGATGGGGTACCACCGGTTATGGCGTCGGCAACGTGAACAGTCTGACAAACGACAACATGCTGCCCATTATCTGGTCGGTTGCATGCAGCAATGGTGCGTTTGACGACACCAACGCCTGCTTCGCCGAGGCGTGGCTGCGGGCGACACATAATGGCGAGCCCACCGGGGCGGTCGGGGCGCTCATGTCCTCAATACTTCAATCCTGGAATCCTCCGATGGACGGACAGGATGAGATGGATGATCTCCTGGTGGAGTCTTATGCAGACAACATCAAACGCACGTTCGGAGGGATTTCCTTCAGTGGCTGTATGCATATGAACGATCGCTACGGTGGATCGGGATACGAGATGACTGACACGTGGCACGTATTCGGCGATCCATCTCTCGAGGTGCGCACGGATCAGCCTGTAAGCATGACAGTGAGTCACGGCGCGACTATCTCCGCTGGATCGAACGGATTCGAGGTTACGGTCACGGGAGTCGAGGGGGCGCTATGTGCTCTTTCCAGGAATTCTGTCTTTCTCGGGTCGGGTTACACAAATGGAGCGGGCCGCGCGCTTGTCCACCTGGATGAGCCGCTGGCCGCAGGTGCGGATCTTGACCTTGTCGTAACGGGCTACAACATGATTCCCTACGAGGCTACAGTCGCTGTGGATTCCGCCCCCGCGGAGCTGTATGTTGACGATTCGTACAATCAGTTCGCGATCCTGGGAGGCAGCTGGAACTTCGGATCACATCCGGAGGCGTGCAACGGCAGCGGCTGGTTCACCATGGCGGGAGCGGGGGAGAAGAGTCTCGGATGGGGTGTAACGAGTGTTGTGGTCCCCGGAAACTATGACGTCTACATCTGGAAGTTCGAGCATAACTTCATGTCCCTCATGGCGACGGACGCCCACTATAAGGTCTACGGCAGCAGTGGCGAGTCCGACTGGATCCTCGTGGATCAGTCGACTCCGGGCAATGAGTGGGTCTACCTCGGCAACTTCGCCTTTGACAACAGTTCCACACAGGGGCTGATGCTGACGAATGAAGCCAACGGCGTAGTGATCGCCGACGTTATCAAGCTCGTATCAACCGGTCTGTAAGCATCGAGTAAGAAGAAACCGAGAAGGGGATCGATTACATGTCGATCCCCTTTTTTTTCACGGTGGGCCCCGCTGCCTTCATCAGCGGCCGGTTCATGCGGACGAAGCAGCACTCTCCTTTCGGATTGTCAGAGATCGACACCGAAGGAAGTCCTGACTACCCAGCCCATCGCGAAGCTTATGCTGGCCACAGCGAGTGACAACCCAGCCATCTCTCTGAAACGACTCCAGAAATCGAGGTTCTTCGCGGTGCTGATGTAGAAGGTATACACGGCGATTATGAGTATGGCGATCGCGATCATGACGCCCAGGGCGATGAAGACATGCTGGATCACCATGTAGGGCAGTATGAGGAAAGCGACTGTGAGAAGATACGTCACTCCCGTGTACAGCGCCGATCTGGCGGGACTTCTTCCCTGGTCCTCGTTTCCCTCTTTCTCTTCCCGGGAGAAGAGGTAGCCCGAGGATGCCATGGACATCGCGGCCGCTATTCCTGTGATGAGTCCGATTACGGCGATCATCCTTCCGTTCTGCAGCGCGAGAGTCAGTCCGGCGAGTGCTCCCGTGAGTTCGACCAGCGCGTCATTCAGCCCAAGGACGATGGCACCTGCATATTCCAGCCTCTCCTCCTCGAGCATGCTCAGAATCGCCTGCTCATGTTTCTGCTCATCCATGACCAGGGGGCCGAGTTCCGCGAATTCCTCTTCCAGTTTCGTGTAGACAATCTGCGCCGCTGCTTCTCCTCTTTCCATCAGCTTGAGCCCGAAGGAGAGACCAAAGACGCGTGATATTAACACATACCAGCCGACTCTCCACCGGATTGGGTTGACATCTCGGCCTGTTATCTC
>CAZOAR010000013.1:40913-51589 GCA_964577985.1 uncultured Gemmatimonadota bacterium
GTTATCTCATTTTCCTGCGCTGTGAGTACCGCCTTAAGCACTCTCTTGTCCATTGTCCATCACCTCTCCACGATGGAGAAAAGAAACGCAATTGCGAGCTTCATTGGTTGATAAATCCAGAGGACAGCCCGGATCGCTTCAGGAGATTATTCGAGTCGGTGAGCAGACATCAGCGAACTGGGCCAAACGCTAAGTCTATCAGATGAGAGAAGCAATAGCAAGGCGCGCGATCCGGCGTCGGGCCGTTCTCGATCGTGACTCTCTTGACACCACAGCGGTTTCCTCCTATCATCCTGACGGCGGGAGTATAGTAGACGCAGCCGTCAGATCGAAAGGCGGAGGCTGGTCCGAAACATAGCGGTTGAAGAGAATGGTAACCGGTCATCGAAAGGAGACAAATCATAATGAACTCGAACAGCCGTATGTTGCTCCGAGTTGTCGTTGTGGCAATGTCCGTTCTCCTGGTAGCTCCCTCATCAGGTGCTGCAGGCACGGGCAGGTTCGACGAGCATTCCATTGTTGAGCACATCAGATTTCTGGCGAGCGATTCGCTCGAGGGACGACGTGGCGGCAGCCGTGGGGCACGGATTGCGTCGGAATACATCAAGGATCACTTCGACAAGCTGGGCCTCAAGCCTGCTGGATCGACAGGAGGCTTCTTTCAGGGATTCTCATTCGTCAGCGGCGTGGCCCCGGGAGATTCCAACGAGCTTCTGATAGAGTGTGAAGGAAAGACCATCACGGCTCTGCAGGGAACCGATTATTCACCGATTGGCTCTAGCGCGAACGGCCTCGCCGATGGTGGAGTCGTATTCGTCGGCTATGGTCTCAAAGATGAGGGAAGGGGATACGATGATTTTACGAACATCGATCTAAAGGGTTCGGTTGCTGTAGCGCTCGAAGGATTACCCCCTGAACTGGAGAACTCAGGCGAAGGTAATGGGACTCTTCTTCCCAGAAAGAAGGCGATGCTTGCCCGGGCAGCCGGTGCCGGGGGGCTTGTCATCGTGCGGGGGAATGAGAGTGATGATGAGATTGATTCGATAGCGTACGATGGGGTGCCGGGTGATGTGGGCATTCCGTTCGCACGCGTCAGCCGGGAGTTCGGGGAGCAGATTCTGGATTGTGGGGGGGTGACTCTGTCGACTTCGGAGTCGATTCCCGCTCCTCAGGCACTGAAGCGTGTGTCCATGAAGCTGAGGACGGACATGATCCAGGAAAGGGGCACCGGACGCAATGTGGCAGGCATCATAGAAGGCAGCGACCAGGGTCTGAAGGACCAATACGTGGTGGTGGGTGCCCACTTCGATCATTTAGGGACAGGCACTGGCGCCGCCGGCGAGAAGATAATCTATAACGGGGCCGATGACAATGCGTCAGGGGTAGCGGGTCTCCTCGAACTGGCATCTTATCTCTCGAAAGACAAACCTCGCCGGAGCGTCCTCCTGATTGCCTTTGACGCCGAGGAGCTGGGGGCACTCGGATCACTTCACTTCATGAAAGATCCAACCGTACCGAAAGGAAAGATGTCGGCCATGGTCAACCTCGACATGATCGGAAGGATGAGGGAAAACAAGCTTGTGGCCAGTGGCTATGACACCTCTCCTGCATGGGACAAACTTCTCGAGATGTCCAACGAGGGTCTCAACCTGGATATAAAGAAGAGTTCCGGGGGGTTCGGAGCCAGCGACCACACTTCGTTCTACAAGGATGACATCCCGGTTCTTTTCTTCTTCACCGGTGCTCACGACGATTACAACACGCCGAATGACGACTGGGACCGAATCAACGCGAAGGGTGAGGCCGTTGTTCTCGAATATGTGAGCAGGGTGATTATGGGAATCGGCAATGCGGAAGAGCCTCCTCCCTTCAAGCGCTCCAGCGCGGACAGGGGAGGAACAAGGCGGAGTGGCCTCTCCGTCTACATGGGAATCGTCCCGGATTATGCCAGCGAGGGAGAAGGATTCGCTATTATCGGCACAAAGGAAGGTAGCCCGGCGGAGAAAGCGGGGCTTGCCGGAGGCGATGTGATTGTGAAGATGGGCGGAGTCGATGTCAGGAATATTTACGACTTCATGGGGGTTCTCGACGGCCACAAAGCGGGCGATGTCATCACAGTGGTTGTCATGAGGGAGGGGGCCGAGGTGACTCTGGAGGTGACGCTGGGGAAGAAGTAAAGGATGATGTCTCCGGCCCGGGTCCATTTTTATTGACTTTCAGTCGCCCGATGACCATCTAATTGTCACGGAACGTCAGAGAGTCTTGAGATGAACAACCAGAAACCGGGCGAAATGAACGTATCTACCATGCATCGCATTTGTCTGCCCGAACGAGTGGCGCGCTGGATTATTTCTCCGCTGCTCCTGATGACACTTCTTGCGGTTATCCCTCAGCGCCTTCGTGCGTTGAATCTTGAGAGGCTCAGCGGCCAGTCGTTGTCCAACAATGAACTTCTCGACGTGGAGTATGATAACGGGCTTATTGCGGTCCCGGCCGGACTGGGGGGGACGGTCATAGTAGATGTAAGTAATCCCGCCAACCCTGTCGAGGTCTCGAATTATGTCGATTCGCAATGCCCTTTCGGCCGGTTCTATAATACGTGGTTAGAGTCGCCCGACTCTCTTCCCCCGGGTGATGGTCTCCTTGTTGGAGCGGGCAGGAACTGCCCACTCACGATCCTCGGCATAGATCAGTCTCTCAACATCGAATTCCTGTCCAGCTACCAGACTGGAGAACTGTCTTATGAGGATGTTGCCGGGAACGGTTCTATCCTGGTCCTCGCGGCGCACACAGACGGGATCGAGATCGTAGACATATCTGATCCTCTTGTCCCGCTTCCCATGGGCAGTCTGGCCCTGGACAATGCGTGGGCTGTGAGAATCGATGGCGATTACGCTTACGTGGCTGATGGCGGCACCGGCCTTACTGTTGTCGATATCTCGGACCCGTATAACCCCTCGGTCTCGGGCCAGGTCAAGACAGCGGGATCAGCCAAGGATGTCCGTGTGAGGAACGGTTTCGCCTTTCTGGCGCTTGGAGACGCGGGGGTGGCGATGATAAGCGTTGCAGATCCTGCGAATCCCTCGCTGATCGACCTGTACAATACGAGTGGACTTGCCGCGCACATAGGGGTGAATGACAGCGTTGTAGCCGTTGCCGACTGGGATGATGTCGAAATGTTGAGCTACAGTTCCGGGAACAGTCTTGAGTTGGTGGGATACAAGAACACGGGTGGCCGGGTCATGGGAATCGATATGCACGACGATCTGGTATACGTGTCGGAGTGGCGGAGACTGGTCATATATCGATTCGGCAGGATCGCCGGGCCCGATATCGATCTCGACATAGTGGACGTCAATTTTCCGAGGACCACTATCGGAGACAGTTTCGACACCACTTTTACTATTACCAGCAACGGACTCTCCACTCTGACGGTCGATTCGATAACCACCAGCAACAGTGATTTTTCAGTCGACGTTTCTACACCCGTTGGTCTTGCTCCCGGAGAGAGCCTTCCCGTAACGATTACATACACACCGACTACGGATATACTCGGGTTCCAGATCATGTATGTGAACTCGAATGATTCGGATGATTCCAGGATACGACTCGATCTCCTGGGGAACAACCAGGACCTGAACGTGGGTGATCCCGCACCCGACTTCACTCTCCCTCTGCTCGACGATGGAGATGTGACCCTTTCAGATCTCCGGGGAAGTGTCGTCGTCCTGACCTTCTTCGCATCCTGGTGACCCGTGTGCGCTCCGCAGTTGGCGGACATAGAGGACGGGCTCTGGGCGACTTACCGGGACGATGGCGTGTTGATCTACGGTGTCAACTCGGAGGCTCTGCCGGTCCTTAGAGACTTCATAGCCCAGACGGGGATCACCTTCCCTGTGATAATGGGAAATCCGGAGGGCTATACGATCCTCGGGGGACAATCACCCTTTCCGAGAGACTACATCATAGACCCTGAAGGTGTTGTGCAGTATGCCGCGACGGAGTACCGTCCCACGGAGATGTCGGCGATCGTCGAGAGATACCTGCCGACGGGTGTCGGAGACGGTACTGGAAACAGCGGCGGCGGGTCCCGTCTGCCCAGGGGTTTCCTTCTCAAACAGAACTATCCTAACCCCTTTAATCCAAGCACGACGATCCAGTTTGATGTAGAGCCGCGAAATGAGCACGGGGAGGTTGATCTCTCCGTCTATGATGTCAGAGGAAGAGTCGTGAGGACACTTGTCTCGTCCCCCATAGAGGATGGCCACCACGAGATACACTGGGACGGTACAGACGACAGGGGAGAACAGCTCCCCTCCGGTATCTATGTTTATCGCCTCAAGGTCGGTGGGGAGAGCTCCGCGAGAAAGATGCTCCTGGTGCGCTGAGTGGTTCCACCCAGCCCGCACCTGCCCTGCCGGGAAGGCTTACCATGTCTGCAGCCGACCGACCAGAGTGTCTGATAATGCTTCAGGTAGAAGAATCCCACCCTTGCTGTCCAGGTCTCGGCCACTTGACCCTTCACAATCTCTCCACGAAACCTTAATATTATGGCACCATGGATAAACCCGGGAATAAGAGAGATCAGGATAAAGTGGCCGGAGACCCGAATAAAGAGACGCCCCCGTCGCTCGATTTCATAAGGGCGATTGTCGAGGAAGATCTGCGTACGGGCAAATATGACGGGAGAGTCGTGACCCGTTTTCCACCCGAGCCCAACGGTTATCTCCACATCGGTCACGCCAAGGCGATTTGCCTGAATTTCAGTGTTGCCGCCGAGCACGAAGGCGGAGTCTGCCACTTGAGGTTCGATGATACAAACCCTGTCCGGGAAGACACGGAATACGTGGAATCGATCATCGAAGACATAAAGTGGCTCGGCTTCGACTGGGGAGAACACCTCTACTATGCATCTGACTATTTTGAGAGGCTCTATGAGTTTGCGGTCAGCCTCATCAGAGACGGGAATGCGTATGTGTGCGATTTGAGTGCCGAGGAGATACGGGAATACCGCGGGACTCTCACGACTCCCGGGAAGAACAGCCCGTATAGAGATCGATCGGTTGGAGAGAACCTGGATCTTTTCGAGAGGATGCGTACCGGAGAGTTCGAGGATGGTTCACGCGTGCTGCGAGCCAGGATCGACATGGCATCTCCGAACCTGAATCTCAGGGATCCTGCCATCTATCGGATCAGGCGGGAGTCGCATCACAGGACGGGCGACGATTGGTGCATCTATCCGATGTACGATTTCACCCACTGTCTTTCAGATTCTCTGGAGAGGATCACGCATTCGCTCTGCAGCCTCGAGTTCGAGAACAACCGTCCTCTCTACGACTGGTTTCTCGACGCGCTCGATGTTTACCATCCCCGGCAGATCGAGTTCGCCCGCTTGAACATCAGCTACACTCTGCTCAGCAAACGTAAGCTCCGGGAGCTTGTAGAAGAGCGGCGTGTCAGTGGATGGGACGATCCTCGTATGCCAACTATCTCCGGGATGCGCAGGAGGGGCTATCCCCCGGAGGCGATCCGTAATTTCTGCGATCGGATCGGCGTTGCGAAGGTGGACAGCGTCATCGACATGGCACTGCTCGAGTATTGCGTGCGTGAAGAACTCAACAGGAGCGCGCCGAGAGTAATGGGTGTACTACGTCCTCTGAGGGTCGTTATCGACAATTATCCGGAAGGCGAGGTAGAAGAGGTTGAGGCCGTGAATAACCCGGAGGACCCGACCGCGGGAAAACGAATGATCCCATTCTCCAGGGTCATCTATATCGAGCGCGAGGACTTCCTCGAGGATCCTCCGAAGAAGTACTTCCGCCTCGCACCCGGTCGCGAGGTCAGACTCAAGCACGCATATTACATAACCTGTGAACGTGTTGTCAAAGATCCACACAGCGGTGAGATAGTGGAACTCCATTGCAGCTATGACCCTGAGTCGCGAGGCGGGGGGACGAAGGATGGACGCAGGGTGAAAGGCACACTGCACTGGGTTTCGGCGGAGCACGCGCTCGAGGCCGAAGTCCGTCTCTATGACCACCTCTTCGCTGAGAGCAACCCTGACAATGCTGGAGAAGGTGCCGATTTCAGATCGAACCTCAATCCACACTCCCTTGAGGTGCTGACGGGGTGCCGCGTCGAGCCGGGCCTCAAGAATGCCCTTCCGGGCAGCCGCTGTCAATTCCTGAGGCACGGCTACTTCTGCGTCGACTCTCCCGATTCCTCTCCGGAAAAACTGGTGTTCAACCGCACGGTATCACTGCGAGATACCTGGGCGAAGATCGAAAAAGCGGCTGCCAGGTGATAGAGCTGCCACACCGCTGCCGAAAACCAGCACCAGTCCCGGGTAACAATCCACAATAATTGCCTGTAGTACCCTTTCGAGAGCCGCAAGAGATAGTTGTCGGCATTTTCTTCTGTTGAGATGTGTTAATCACGCCAATATCGGATAGCATACAGCTGAGGGGAATGCGCGGTTAACTACATGAAAATATGACACTGCTGCCGCTCTGTTTCAAGTACTACTCCTGGATAATCGCTCAGGCAAAAAGACTACTTTTGTGTCTACAAATGAAAACTTTTCAGATTGGCAAAAAAGTCAACCTGTCATACATATTGACAAAATCGACGCGCCATGCTATATTATTATGTTAAGGCAGTGAGGCGGCGCGAACTGTTCTGGTTGAGAATCGCCCTCTGCTGTCGGCACTCATCTCTAATCTCTAACGTCCACTGTGGAGGGTGTACAGATGTGGAAGAATCTTCGTACGACCATCGCAGGCCTGGGGATAGCCCTGCTATTGTTTCCCCTGGGCGTCATGGCGGCACCGTCGGGCGCCGTCATCGATGATTCGTCGAGAGACCTCATGACACTGGAGGGTACTCTTGAGGCCTGGGATATACAACAGATCGAAAACCTCAAACCGCTCGCCGATGGCAAACTTGTCGCCACCGTCAGGCTGGATCAGTCAGAGTACACTCTGGCGCTGAAGCCATATTCGATGCGGAGCATCGATTTTCAGGTGCAGGTGCAGGTGGAAAGTGGTGAACTGATAGAGGTCGAGCCTCCGGCTCCGGCGACTTACAGGGGAGAAGTGATCGGTATCCCGGGGAGCAAGGTCGCAGCTTCGTTGATAGGAGGAGAGCTGACCGCGGTGATTGACTTAGGGGATGAGATGTGGTTCGTTGAGCCGCTCTCGAACTATGATACCATGGCGGAGACGTCGGAACATGTCGTCTATCGGTCAGGGGACACAATCCCGACCGACCGTGTCTGCGGGAGCGATCTTCTGCAGATGCCCGGGGGGAATGATGACCTCGAGCTGATGGGTGAACCTCAGGACGATTCATATGACATCGGGTATCCTGATTACGGGTCCCGAGCCGACGAGTTGACGGAGCTCGCGTTTGACGCGGATTACGAGTTCTATCAGAAGAACGGGTATTCGGTCGGCAGTACGGTCGCCGATATCGAGAACGTCATGAACGGTGTGGAAGTAGTATACCAGCGTGATACCGGTATATGCTACAATCTCACGCATATCATCGTCCGCAGCAGCAGCAATGATCCATACACTACAAACGATCCGGGAGGTCTCCTCGATCAGTTCCGCGCGGAATGGAACAGTCATCAGTCGAGTATCCAGCGTGATACCGCTCACATGATGACCGGTCGCAACATGTCGGGCAACGTGATCGGAATCGCATGGCTGACAGTGATCTGCAACCAGGGTTGGGGCTATGGTCTCTCGCAGTCACGTTACACGAGCAACTTCAACCACCGGATAACGTTGACCGCCCATGAACTCGGGCACAACTGGAACGCCCAGCACTGTGATGGTGACGGGAACTGTCACATCATGTGTTCGGGCATCAATGGCTGCAATGGCGTAGGGCTCCCAAACTTCGGGTCTGCTGCCGTGAACACGATAACCAACTACAAGAACTCCCGCTATTGCCTTGACACTGGCTGCGGAAGCACTCTGGACCTGGTAGAGCCCGATCCGGGCTTGGCCGGCCAGACGAGCACAGTAGGTGTGCGGGGCGCCACGTCGGGGGCTACCGTAGAGTTCTTTTACAGCCTGCAGTCCGGTTCCACCAATGTTCCGGGGTGTTCCGGCCTTACCCTCAACCTGCTGAACGCGCGAAGCCTTGCGGTCGTGACGGCCAACAGCAACGGGATCGCGACTATAACGATGATGGTCCCGAACGCGGCCGCCGGCAGGACGATCAGGCTTCAGGCCGCCGATGAGACGAATTGTGCCGTAAGCGACGTGGAGGTCTATACATTTCCATAAGCTTGAAGGAACTCGGGTAGTTTTTACGGCATTCGGCCAGATTCCGCGACATGACAATCGGGCAGCGGAGACTCACGTTGCGGAGTCTGGCCTCCTCTTTTTCCAATACAAATCCGGCAGCGAACCCGGGATGATCCTGCGAGCCGAGTGGCTAAAACGAGCCTGACCGATCTTTCCACGGCTTGAGTTGCGCTCCGGTATAGTAGTGTCTGAGGATCTGATCAAAGCGGTATCCTTCTCGTGCCATGCCAATCATCCCCGTCTGGCATGCGCCCACACCGTGTCCGGTCCCATGGCCGTGGGCCGTCACGCGTACGACCGATCCATCTGACCCTCGCGCGAGTTCGAGGTCGAAGAGAGTGCTCCTCAATATCAGGTCGGGTCTGCCGCCCCGCCTCAAGGCCCATCTAATGTGGTCACTGTTGATATCATAAACAGCGAAGTCGGTCACGACTTCAAGCACCTCGACTCTTCCGGAAGGGGACCTCATCTTGATACGAAGGTCTGTAAGACGGGCCAGCGTATCGCTCTGCAGTGCCACGAGCGTGTCGATGTATGCCGTCAGGTTGTCCTTGATTTCCGTCCCGCTCCACGTCTCCACCCATTCGTAGCTCTCCGCCCAGCCGCAGGAGTGATCCTCTACGGGCACAAGATAAGGTTCCGGGTCCTTGTCCCATACCCGCTCTATGTACTCGGTCCTTCCGCCGCAGTTAGCGTGATAGTAGGCGTCTATCGGGTTCCCTTTCCACGTAAGCACGATCCCCTTCGTCTCCCGTATGGCCCTGTTGACGAGCGAATTCTCGCCTTCCACTCCCAGATAGACCTGATCCGTGACAGATGCAGCAAGGTCGTATCCCGACTCTTTATACTGTCCGATGTGGGACAGGGCGTATGTCCGCGCGGCTACCGCCTGCGCCTTGAGAGCCTCGAACTCCCGTTCTGATAAGCTCCCTATCTCCGCGGGAACGACTCCCTTGAGATAGTCTTCCACACTCACCACGTTCAGCACGACAAGGGTTGCTGAATCACCCTCGCTTCTGCCGGGCGGCAGTGGCAGGACCTCAAGTGCTCCCCGGTAGGGCTTCCCGTTGAGAAGAAGGGAGGATCTGCTGTCGAGAGGGGAAATAGACACCTGTCGGAAGCCTTTATCGCCGGTTTGCCGCTCATTTACACTGAGGATGATAAGGTTGTCAACGGAACAGATACGAGCATCAGATTGCGACCTGTATGTCTTTGCAGCCTGGCCACGCTGAATGGCTCGCAACGCATACTCCTCATGAGGCAGGGGCGAGATGACTATTGCCTGGTCTGTTTCCATCAATTTGACCCTCACCAGCGGATGCTTGATCTTCGGATAGCCAGGCTCGGTTCTATAGCCGTGACGTCCCGCGCAACTCATCACGAGCAGCGCCGACAGGAAAACTGCCCGCCTGAGGGTCGTATTCTGCTGTGGCTCGTCCATCAATTTCTTCATGTCACTCTCCGTTCCGGTCACAATAGTCGTTTGTTGATAAGAGTAACGTTATTGATGACCGGGGCAAGCGCAATATCGAAGCCATGGGGATATTTGCCTGGCTGCCTGAAACAGGTTAGATTCAGAGCGAGATCATGATAGACCACGGGCCGGCCCATGGTTTGACAGTCGCGGTGGAGTCCGCCGAGGCGCTCGGTGGCGCCGGTTGAGGAGAGTTGCACGGCTGACCGATGACTCTTGACCCTGAAAAAGTGCTCGGAGAGTGCAGGATAACTTATACCCTCTCTCCGGGACCAGGCGGGCAGAGACGTGACAAGAAACGCACGGCAGTCCGTCTATTGCATCTTCCTACCGGTACAGTAGTGGTTGCGGGAAGACAGAGATACAGGACTCAGAACCTCCGGGACGCCCTGGAGCGCCTTATTTCGAGGATCGAGGAGAGGCGCAGAGAGAAGAAGCCCCGCATCCCGACCAGGACTCCAGCAAAGGCCAGGCGGGCCGCGAAAGAGCAGAAAAAACGCAGGGCGTTGAAAAAGCGCCTCCGAAAGACACCATCTTCTGATGAATGAACATCCCGAACCATCTACGCCTGGACGCACCATTATTCACTCCCACTTGAATGCGACCTTTACCAGGGCAATTATTGCCTGGTTGCAGAAATACAAGGTCTCAGCCTTGTATTATCACGCGATCACCAGTAAATCGTATCGGTTTCGCTGGCAGGCGAGCGAGTCAGAATCGGCGTTGCATCAAGGAAAACGTGTTGTGGACATGAAACACAAGGTTGACACCTTGTTATTCTCTGTGGTCATACAGTTGAACGGTGGTCGAGGGCGGGAATGACCGTTCTGGATCCCTGTAACGTTCTCAATCTGACGTCAAACGCGGACGTCACTCTGCGTGTC
>CAZOAR010000013.1:51689-62990 GCA_964577985.1 uncultured Gemmatimonadota bacterium
ATGCAAATGTTCCACCAGTGATTGACGCTATCTCGAGCCCGGGACGGGTGATGGGAAGAGTGTGGGAAAGGTCGATCTCAATACGGCCAGTGTCCGGCCCGTCGCGTTCATGTTCTTTTTGACGCTCTCGAGCGCCATGGCCCCCATGGATCGATGCCGTTCAGGATCGTTGAGAAGATCCGAAAGCACTTCCTCCATCTCGGTGTCGGATGATACGGACAGTGCTCCTCCATCGTGGATAAGAGCGACCGTCTCGGGAGATCTCCCGTAGTTGGGTCCCATCAGAATCGGCACACCAACCGCCGCCGGTTCGAGCACATTGTGGACTCCGCGCGAGAATCCTCCTCCTACGACCGCGACAGTCGATAAACCATACAACCTTGCCAGCAGGCCCACCCGGTCAACAACCATGACGTCTCCCTCGACAAGCCAGTTCCTGTTCCTCAACGAGGATGAGGTCTCCGGATGCAGTCCGGAAGAGCCGGCAGCCTCCACGATTTTCTCGACGCGGCCGGGCGTCGGTTCATGAGGCACGATGATGAGGTATAGATCGTCAAGCTTCTTTTTGAGACGCGAGTAAGAGGAAAAGAGGGCCTTTTCGTCCTGCCACCAGGTGCTTCCGCCGATGATCACACGTCTGCCCGCGGCGAAAGTGTCGAGTGAAGACGTCTCTTCCATCAGAGCCGAGACCCTCTGATACGTCTCGTCGTACTTGGTGTCTCCCGTAAACTCAACCTTCCACGCCGGGACGCCGATGGAGAGGAAGTTCTCCCTGTCACCGTCCGTTGCCGTACATATCAACTCGAGGTCGCTGTACAATCTGCCATAGAATCTCCTCCAGCAGCGATTCAACCTGACGGACTGCCCGCTTAGTGTGGCGTTGATCAGGACCGCGGGACAATGTCTTCTGCCGGCCTCCCAGACAAGGTTGGGCCATACGTCGTACCGTGAGAAGAGGAGGATGTCAGGCTGAAGAAGCGAGAATATCCTGGCGGCGTTCTTCCGGCTGTCGATTGGCAGGCAGGATGGTATGTCGACCAGGTTCGAAGACTTGACCGTGGATTCCGCCGATGGCGAAAAATAGGTGCATATGATGACTGCTTTCGGCCAGGTCGATTTTATCTCCTCGAGGAGGGGAACGGACTGCAGAAACTCGCCGGCGGAGGAGGCGTGGATCCAGAAGACCGGTTTTCTCCCCTCGGTGACCGACGATAAGCCTTCGGACAATCGGTCCCAGATGCCATGTCTCTCTCGAAATCCCCTCTTTATCTTGGATCGAAAGGGAGACGCGACCTTGAGTGCACCCACCATAACAGGGACAGCCACGTGATTGTACACGCATGCGTCGAGGTATTTCATCGGCTGTCTCCTCTGCCGACCGCCTTATTCTCAAGGGGCTCAAGGAAGCGAGCGGCCGCGCTTAGAACGTCCCCTGCACTTATGTCAGTCATGCACCGATGGTGGCCCCTCGGGCAATGTTTGCTGCCCAGATGATGACATGGTCTGCACGATATCCTGGATGACAGGACTTCGTGTTCCGCCCTGTAGGGATAGAAGCCAAGCTCACGGGTCGTAGGGCCGAAAACGGCGACTACAGGGGTAGAGAGGGCGGATGCCATGTGCATCAACCCCGAGTCGTTGCAGATCAACAGTAGGGATGTTTCGATGACCGCGCCTGACTCGAGCAGGTCCAGTCTGCCTGTCAAGTCGATGACCGGGGACGTCATAGCGGTACGCACAGCGTCTGAGATCTCCCGCTCATCGCCATGGCCTATGAGTACAGGAATGAGTCCGAATGTTGCGGCGATGCGATCGGCCACGTCCGCGAATCTCTCCGGCAGCCAGCGCTTCGTCGCCCACCTCGCGCCGGGGGCTATGGCGAGATACCTGCCATGTTCGCCGGAAGCGACATAGTCCGTGCGGCCCTCTGACTTGTGTTCTGACGCCGCGTCTCGCGCCAGGATGGCATCGACACGATTCCTGGCGTCGTCGGGTAAATGGAGATCAAGCCCCTTCTCATCGGCCTGTACGCCGAGGGGGGCAAGTGCCTTGAGATAGCGCTCCGGGACAGATTCCTTCATTGCGATTGCCTTCCAGCCGGTGTGGATCATTATGAATCTGCTGACGACTCCCTTGGGATACTTGAGCCTGCGCCCCGCGCCAGTCCCGAGCCTGAGGAGGAGGCTGCGGGTAGAACGATGCAGATCGACCAGCAGATCGTAATTCCCTCTCAGTTCCCGCACCAGCCTGAGAAATCCGCTGATCCCCGAGGAGTGATCCCAGGTGATGATGTTGTCCACATTCGGATTCTCCCGCAGGAGCGCCTCATATTCGGACTTGACGATATAATCGATTTTTCCTTCCGGATTCCAACGTCTGAGGGCCCTCAATACCGGGGTGGTTAAGAGAATATCTCCGAGAGAACTGAAACGAGCTACCAGGATATTCATTTCTCTGCTCATCTTATCACCGGGATGAAAAGTCCTAGAACAGCTCGATTTGCTCCTGGGCGGGCAGAGGAACGGAGTCTCCCCCGATGAGTGATTTGAGCTTCTGAAAATCCTCTATGAGGTCTCCTCTCCTTGTCCCGAGGTGCAGGGCGGCGGCAGGGTGAAACGTGGGGAAGATGTGAAAACCGTTTACGCGGAAAGAGCGACCTCGGACTTTTGAAATGCTGACTGGTTTACCGAGAAGGGTCCGCGTGGCGTTACTGCCGAGGGAACACACAATACGAGGCTTGATGATCTCCAGTTGCCTGTGCAGATATGGCTTGCAGGATTCGATTTCTTCCGCGGTCGGGGTGCGATTCTCAGGAGGTCTGCACTTATTGACGTTCGTGACATAAACATCTTCCCTGCGGATCTCGATAGATGCCAGGAGTTCTTCCAGCAATCTACCCGCGGCTCCCACGAAGGGAAGGCCGCGGATATCTTCGTGATGACCAGGTGCCTCTCCTACAAACATGATCTCCGCGTCGCATCGGCCCGCTCCGAAGACCACCTGTGTCCGGTTCTCATGCAGGGTGCAGAGGCGGCAGTCTGTCATCCCCCGGCAGAGATGGTCCAGGTGTGCCGCTTCATCGCGTCCCGCTGGATGTGTGTAACTTTTCATCAAACCTCTCCATGAGTGAAAGACCCTTCTCCGGTCAGCGCGTGCCCTCCGCCTCTCCGATTATATAACAACGGTCCGACACTGTCAATGGCTTTGTCAAACAGGTTATATATAATCATGTAACTTATTGGCGAGCCTTTTTCGTGGGAAGGATTGACAGAGGTCATTTATGGCCGGTTGACTTTGATCGGGCTCTTCTCTATACTTTTGAAAAAGGTAATGAAAGGAGTTGAACGTTGAGGGAAAACAGGAAAAGGATTCTCTGGGTGGACGATGAAGTCGATCTGCTCAAATCGCACCTGATGTTCCTTGGCGAAAAGGGATATGACCTGGACACAGCGGCAAATGGTGAAGATGCTCTCGAGTACTTGAATGAGAAGAGAGTGGACCTTGTTCTCCTGGACGAGCAGATGCCGGGGATGGGGGGTGTCTCGGTGCTCAAGGAAATCCGGATCCGTTTTCCCCTCCTACCAGTCGTCATGGTTACGAAGAGCCAGGAAGAGGACACGATGAACAAGGCCATCGGAAGGAGGGTGGACGGATATCTCGTCAAGCCGGTCAACCCTTTGCAGGTCCTCTCCACATGTAAGCGGATACTGGAAAGACAGGGCATGGTCCATGAAAGAGTGTCGATTGATTTTGTGGAGTCATTTCGTAACCTGGAGGAGAAGAGGGGGAAGATCTCGCACTGGAAGGATTGGGCGGGGATCTACTCGGAGGTATTGCAGTGGGAGATCCAGTTGAGCGAGATCGGGGAGAAGGAACTCCTCTCATCACTCAAAGAGCTGGAAAGAGATTTCAGATCTGATTTCTCACGTTTTGTAATGGAAAACTATGAAGACTGGATTTCTTCCGGAGAGGCAGAGGAACGCCCCGTCTTTTCTCACGATCTCGTGTCTTTATACGTCAAGCCGCTCATGGAGAAGTGGAGGAAGTGCCTCTTCGTGGTAGTCGACTGCCTGAGGCTGGATCAGTGGCTCTCCATAGCGCCTGTGGTCTCATCTCTCTACGAGATCGACGAAAACTACTATTTCTCCATTCTCCCGACCGCCACGCCATACGCTCGCAACGCTATCTTCAGTGGTCTCCTGCCACTGGAGATGGCCGGGAAGTTCCCCGAGCAGTGGGGGGGTGATTTCCGACAGGAGAGAAGCATGAATCGGTACGAGGATTTCTTCTTTGAACAACAGGCGGTGCGACTCGGTCTCGCCACGTCGGGGCAGGTGAAGATGGAAAAGGTCTTCACCGCCGAGGAGGGGACGGAAATGCTCAAGCGGGCCCATGGACTCTTCAGGGCGGGACTTTCCGCTGTCGTAATCAACTTTATCGACCTCCTCACCCATGGCCGATCCGAGTCCGAAATCCTGATGGAGATTGCCCCGGATGAGGACGCGTTTCGTTCGTTGACTCGCTCCTGGTTCCACAGGTCGGCACTCTTTCGACTGATGGAAGACGCGCGTAAGGAAGGTGTCCCGATCGTACTGACGAGCGACCATGGGTCTGTCCACTGCAAGCATCCCGCAACTGTATACGCCAGGAGAGACGCTTCCACCAATCTGAGATACAAACAGGGTGAGAACATCCGGTCGGAAAAGGAGATATTCTACTCCGTCAGGAACCCGGCGAAAATCGGTCTTCCCAGCGTTGGTATCAATGCCAACTTCCTTTTTGCCGTGGAAGACTACTATTTTGTCTATCCGACCAAGCTGAGAGAGTATCAGAGTAGATATTACGGGAGCTTTCTCCATGGCGGCATTTCGCCCGAGGAAATGATCCTGCCTTTGATAGTGTTGACGCCCCCGTAATAATACTGGTCAGGAGCGGCTTCAGTCTGCCGGAGACCGCGGTTGACACTACTTTGGTGGTGACATATTTTACATGTGAAAAACCCGCGGACCGGCTGTCAGGAGCACACGCGTAATCATATGCGGTATATGCCGAAGATACTATTCATGACACGGAGTGAACGTCAGGCGAGCACGCGCTACCGTGTCCATCAGTATCTGGACGGTCTAAACAGGGATGGATTTCAGACGGTCGTCATTCCGGCGAATCGAATGACCCCGCGCAAGCGCGCGTTGCTCCTTAGCGAGGCGGGAAGCGCCGATCTGGTGTTCATACAGAAAAAACTTTTTCACCCGGTCTTTCTTCGACTGCTCAAGGCGTTGAACTCCAACATCGTCTTCGATTTCGACGATGCCCTGTTTGCGCGCGAGCCCTACGTCCGGACGTTGAGAAAGATGAGTCCCGGGTCAAGAACTGCGATCGGCAGGCTCAGAGCCGTCCTGAAGGTTGCGAAGATCGTCATCGCAGGGAATACCTTCCTGAGCGGATACGCCAGGAAGTATTGCGACAGGGTACATGAGGTGCCGACACCTGTTGATTGTTCGAGACGGCTTCTTCCGGAGGATCGCGAGGACAGGGATAGTCACGAAGTAGTCCTCGGGTGGCTGGGAACGTCGAATAACCTGTACTACCTGGAGAGATTGAACCCGATTCTGAAACTGATAGCGGATAATGGTTACCCGATCCGACTGAGTGTTATCGCAGATGTCAGGTTTGAGGGGCGCGGGTTCGCGGTCGAAAATGTTGAGTGGAATCCTGAAACGGAATCCAGGTGGTTGCGCGAGATAGACATTGGCCTTATGCCCCTTGAGCGGGATGACTGGAGCCGCGGGAAATGCGCGTTTAAACTCCTGCAGTATTTGTCTGTCGGGTTATCCACGGTGAGCTCGGCCGTGGGGATGAACAGGGAAGTCATTCAGGATGGTATGAACGGTTTCCTCGCCGATTCGAATGCTGAGTGGACGGAGAAGCTCCATTCCCTCATAACGAGCCCTGAATTGAGGGCCGCGCACGGCAGGATGGCTCTGAAAACGGTCGAGAAGAGGTATTCCCTTGATGTCTGTTCCGGCAGACTCAGAAAGATCCTGCTGGACGCGTTGGAATAAGGCCCTTTGTAAGAATGGCAAAAGTCAGTGTCATAGTACCGATCTACAACCCGGAGCCTGCATTCCTCGAGGAGGCGCTGGACAGTCTCTACGCCCAGTCATATAAAGATATCGAGGTGATCGTTGTAAACGATGGCTCGGACAGGCAGGATTTCAGGCCGCTCCTCGAAAAATACGGGCCGGAGATCAGGTATCATGAGCAGGAGAACAAAGGGGTCGCGGATGCCAGGAACAGCGGCATTGCCTTCTCCAGGGGCGAGTATGTAGGGCTGCTCGACCAGGACGACCGCTGGCATCCGGAAAAGATAGAGAAGCAGATGATTCTCTTTTCGAGAGATCCTCTTCTCGATGTGGTCATTCACCGTGTCAATTTCATCGACGAAGAGGGCGCAATCCGGGAACAGAAGGCCTCTCGGGTCAAAGAGATGAAGAGGCGCATCAGGAACCGGGACATCCTTGCGGAGCTGCTTATCGGGAACTTTATCTATTCGCCCGCTATCCTGATCAGGAGTGCCTGCTTCGATAAGGTCGGTGGATTCGATTCGACCGTCGATCCGCACGATGACTGGGACATGTGGCTCAGGCTTGCCATTGCGGGGTGCAGATTCGAAGCAATTGATGAAGAACTCGCGGACTGGAGGATCCATCCCGGCAACACTTCCAGGAACCAGCGGCGGATGCTCCTGACCAATATGTCTGTCATTGAAAAGCTGGAGCGTGGCGGGCTTATACCGGACAGCCATAGGAAATACGTAGATCGGAGATTTATCGAGACAAAGACCCTGCTCGCGCACAATTCCTACAGTCACGCGCAGTATGGTAGATTCAGGTCCGAAATCCGTGAAGTGGCTGGCTTTGGCCTGTCCAACATCCTGAAATTGAAAATCATGAGGCGCTGGGTCAAGAGCCTGATTTACGAGAGGATAAGGAATGAAGACGGTAATAGCGGTCTGTAGCAGGTGTGCGGCATGAAGTTCTTCAAATGGATGTCAGGCCTGTTGTTAAAGCCATACTGGAAAGAGCTGAGCACGGTGTTCCTCCTCTCGCTGCTCTTCGTTTTTTTTAACAGTCTCTCGCTCTGGATATCTGCTTCATTTGTCAGCACACTGTTCACCGACTCCGGGACGAATGTGGGCCTCTCAATAGAGAAGGAATCGACGGATGTTGGGATGGGGGAGGACAAGAGCGAGCCTGGCGATCGTCGCGCGGGGAAAGAGGAAGATGTCCAGAAGTTGCTCCCGGCTCGCTCGGGCTTGAATGAATACCTGAAATCGAGGACGAACGACCTGCTCGTAAGGGATACAAGGATCGAGACACTCAAGGTCCTCTGCTGGGTTATCCTCCTTTCCTTTTTTATGAAGAGCCTGTGCGGTTATGCAAAGAGTGTCCTTCTGGGGTATGTGGAGCAGAAGGTCATCAACGATATCAGGGACAAGCTATTCGCTCATCTCCAGGACCTTTCTCTCTCGTTTTTCCATGGGAAGAGACTCGGAGAGATAGCCTCCGTCGTAATGAACGACGTTGGTGTATTGAACTCGACTTTTACCATGACGTTTGACAAGATCATCGTTACGCCCATAAACCTGATCTGGCTTATGGCACTTCTCTTTATTGTCAGCTGGAAGGTAGCCCTTTTCTTTCTGATTATCGTGCCCATAAACGGTTATTTCATAGCCAGGATAGGTAGTAGTATAAGACGCAAGAGTCGCCGCTCGCTGCGCCAGATATCGGAAGTCGTCGCAGTCCTGCACGAGGTTCTGTCAAACATGAAAATCGTAATCGGATTTGCCACGAACCGGTTTGAGGTGAACCGTTTCAAGGCTCAGACAAAGCGCTACTTCAAACTGGTGATGAGGCAGAAGATCCTGCAGTCGATGTCCTCTCCGATATCTGAAATACTCGGCGCGGCCATTGGAGTCAGCATCCTGTGGTACGCGGGAGGTCAGGTACTCAACGACCAGATGATGACCTCAGAAGATTTCATTCGCGCGCTTGTGATCATGTTCTCGGTCCTCCAGCCGCTCAAGGGCCTGAGCGGGATCAACAACGCCGTGCAGTCAGGCGTGGCGGCGGGGGAAAGGATATTCGATATTCTCGATACCAGGCCTGCGGTGGTCGAGAGGCCTGATGCCATTGAAAAGAATGGTGTTGATGAGGGGATAAGTCTTGAAAACGTCTCTTTTCAGTACACCCCGGACCTTCCTATGGTAGTGCGGAACATCAGCTTCAAAGTCCGGAAGGGTGAAGTCCTTGCTCTGGTGGGACCAAGTGGGGCGGGCAAATCGACCCTGGTGGATCTCATTCCGCGCTTCTATGATGTCACGGAAGGGGCGGTGCGAATTGACGGCATAGATGTCCGCGATATCAAGCTCGCCCCTCTTCGAAAGCTGCTCGGGCTGGTCACACAGGAAACAATTCTGTTCAACGATACGGTGACGAACAACATCTCCTACGGTATGAGTGATGTGTCGCGGGAAATGGTGGAGGAAGCCGCGGATGCCGCGAACGCGGACCCGTTCATAAGGGAGATGGATAAGGGTTATGAGACGGTGATCGGAGAGAAGGGGGTGCGGCTTTCCGGTGGGCAGAGACAACGAATCGCGATCGCGCGGGCGATTCTCCAGAACCCGCCGGTTCTACTCCTCGATGAAGCCACCTCATCGCTCGATTCGGAGTCTGAACAGATGGTCCAGAGGGCGCTTACGGGCCTGATGAGGAACCGGACGGTGCTTGTAATCGCCCACAGACTGTCCACTGTTATCGAGGCCGATCGGATTGTTGTTCTCAACAAGGGCCAGGTCGAGGCGATGGGCAGTCATCAGGACCTCATGGACAGCTGCCGTCTCTACCAGAAGTTGTACAAGATGCAATTCGGCACCGCCGAGCCTTCTTATAGAAAGTGAACTCAGCCACGCCGTGGACGGCTACTATGTCGGTATGGCTGGTAAGCCCCATTGAACCAAGAGAATCGGGAGGAGTTGATGCTGCGACAACGGGTATTCCTGATACTGGCGCTCCTTATCCTTGTGGGTCTGGATGCGACCTGTGCTCGAGCCCCTCATACGGGAAGGCTGCAGTTGATAATGATCGGCGATGGTACCATGAACCAGCTCGGGGCCGATGCGTACAGGGAGACGCTGAA
The DNA here is from genome assembly GCA_964577985.1 of uncultured Gemmatimonadota bacterium. Taxonomy (GTDB): domain Bacteria; phylum Gemmatimonadota; class CAZMKB01; order CAZMKB01; family CAZNLH01; genus CAZOAR01. Next base: position 60,894 of record CAZOAR010000013.1, read on the forward strand.
AGGTGAGAAAATCTCAACAGATGCCCGGCTTACAAGGATCGTGGAACGCGTCGGATGGAGGATCGCCAGGGCGAGCAACCAGCCCAATTTCGAGTGGGAGTTCAAGCTCATAGACGACCCCGACGTTGTGAATGCCTTCTGCCTGCCTGGCGGCAAAGTTGCGGTCTATTCGGGGATCTTGCCGGTCGCGGAGACGGAAGCGGGCCTGGCCGTGGTACTCGGTCACGAGGTGGCCCACGCCACCGCCCGTCATGGTGCGGAGAGGATGTCACAGCAACTGGGGGCCAACCTCGTACTTGAGGCAGCTAATGCAGGGCTCAAGAACAATAAGAATCGAGATCTGATCATGGCGGGTCTCGGTGTGGGAGCGACTGTCGGCGTACTCCTTCCCTACAGCCGCACGCACGAGAGCGAGGCAGACGAGATCGGGCTTATCTACATGTCGAAAGCGGGTTACGACCCACGTGAGGCACCGCGCTTCTGGGAGAGGATGAACAGCATGGCAAAAGGGGGCAGGCCTCCCGAACTGTTGTCCACACACCCCTCGCCGGAGAAACGCTCCTCGAACCTTCGCAGGCAGGTTAACGAGGTAATGGGGGACTACAATGCCTCGCCCAGGTACGGCCTTGGAGTCAGAATCATGAAGGGTGGATGACAGATACTCCCGCTCGGCCAGGCCGGGGAAACGCGATGAATTCGACGGCAAGGACTATAAGGAGAAAAATCAAGCTGTTGCTGGCCAGGCTGATTGTCATGCTATACGGCCGCATAGAGGAGAGAGGACCCTTCGAGGGGCCGGTTGACTCGATAATCATAATCGCCCAGGAAAAGTTGGGAGACGCGATCCTGCTTACTCCGCTGCTGAGGAATCTTCGCCGCGCGCTGCCTCATGCGGAGATCCACGTCGCGGCGATGAGACGCAACATTCACTTTTTCGAGTCGGACACGAATGTTGATGCGGTCTACAGATTGAAACCGAACTACATTTCGTATTTCAGGGCATTGAGGAAGAAGAGATTTGATCTCCTCTTCAACACGAAAGATCATCCTTCCTTCACCTATCTGGCACAATCCAGATTTATCCGGGCCCGCTACAGAGTCGGGATTTACCACCCGGGCCACGAGGGATTCTTCAACCACCTGATCAGAATGGATCATTTCAGGCACATCATCGAGAAGAACTGCAGGCTGCTCGATTTTCTCGGCATACCGTACGATGAGGAAGATACGCGTCCGTCCCTGCCGCAGGGCAGGATCTCACGGGAGATGTCGACTTTCCTGTCGGACATCTCGGGGACGGAGTTTCTGGCCGCTAACCTGAGCGCGGGAGACAGGAACCGGGAATGGCCGCTCGAGATGTGGATAGACCTCCTCGGACGGCTGGAGAGGAAGGTGATCATCCTCTCGACCCCCGATCGTGTCGGAGATAAGAGGGCGCTCGAAGAGATGTTCGATCACGTGCTGCCCTCTCCCCCGACCCGCTCCATCTTTGAGGCGGGAGAGATAATCAAGCACGCAAGGCTGTTGATATCGCCTGATACATCGCTGATACACGCAGCCTCATGCACTGCTACACCGGTTGTCGGCCTCTACAGGGCCGATCCCAACCATACCAGACGCTTCTATCCCTACCTTGTGCCGAACCAGAGTCTCGTCTCGACAACCGACTGCATAAGCGATATCCCGGTGGGGGACGCACTTGATGCCGTGGGAGCGATGTGGAAGTGATGAGGCCGGCATAGGTTTTCCGACTCGCCTTCCACGAAAAGAAGAATATGACCCTTCTACTGCTCACGAAAACAAGTAAGACACTCTTGACACGATCCCACAGGTCGTGATAGTAGGGATATGCCGGTATCACACCCACATAAAGTAATTTTTGTTCATATTCCGCCTCACATTTCCCACCAATGTTGTGTTCTGACCGGGTAATTTCTTATGTTGTCTAACCTAATATTCTACGAGGCAGTTAACCGGACGCCAGGATATTCAGCCATCATTTTTACTCTTCGCCCTCACTTTCGTCCGTCCTGATCGGTGTCTTTTCAGGCGCGAGCCCTTCCGTCCGATCCCGGCGAGCTCGATCTCCAGTCCCAC
>CAZOAR010000014.1:0-62849 GCA_964577985.1 uncultured Gemmatimonadota bacterium
CTTATTGTGCGATGGGATTCCCGACAAGCGGGAATGACATGTGAGGTGGGAATGACATGTGAGGCGGGAATGACCTGCGGTCTCAAACAAGTGCTGCGCGTCCCTGCGGGAACGTTCACCCTCGAGAAGACGGGGCCCCAAAAAGGCTTTACTTACGCGAGAAGAACGCTTGACGCCTCAATGCATAAGAAAAACCGGGGAGCTTTCGGGGGGTGTCTCTGTTGACATATCGACTGCTGAGTCTTAGAATTAAAATGACTACCAGTCGTGCGTACGATGATCTCACGATGTCTTCGGGGCTCTCTCCCCCGCCTTGCTTTTATCTTCAACCCGTCGTATATTAAGATGGAGTAACGAGATAGGCCTCGTTCTTTCTCTCCCTGTGACCACATTGGGCTGCAAATCATGTCAACACGAGGGATCGGAGGGGGAGAATGATGGAGAGAGACGCAGCGACGTTTACCATAAGAGAATGGCCGCTGTCTGAACGACCGCGTGAGAGGTTCGACTCGCTGGGAGCTTCAGCGCTGTCAAATGCCGAGCTTCTGGCTATACTCCTGTCGAGCGGTTCATCCGGCAGGACGGCCTTTGACATAGCGCGAGATATGTTGAGCCGCTTCAAGGGTCTGCGTAAGATCTCGTCAGCCAGTGTCGAGGAGCTAACACAGGTGCATGGGGTGGGCCACGTAAGGGCGATAAAGATTCTCGCCGCCCTTGAACTGTCGAAGAGAATGGCGCGAGAACGGGCGGAGGCGAGAAAGAGACTCGGCTCGCCGGTGGAGGTCAGTCAGTATCTTGCCCCTGCCATCCAGGATCTGAAGATAGAGGTCTTCAAGGTCTTGATGATGAATACCCGAAACGATCTCCTGGGGGAACTGACTGTGGCCAGGGGAGGCCCATCATCCAGTACTGTTCACCCCGGTGAGGTCTTCAGACGGGCTATTCTCAAGTCTGCCAGTGGCATCATCCTTGCCCATAATCATCCGAGTGGTGACCCTTCACCGAGCCGGGAGGACAGGGAGTTGACACTGCGCCTCAAGAAAGCCGGCGGTCTGCTCGGGATCATGGTTCAGGATCACATTATTATCGGAGATCACCGGTATGTGAGCTTCCTGGAATGTGGCCTGATGGGGACCGATTGACGGGCGAGCCGGCTGACGACGCAAATCTAACAGCATGGAATTCCAACGACTATGTTTCTGGACAGGCGAAGATTCGTATCAATGATCAGGAAACAGGGCGATCGCCTCGATGCGGACCTAATCACCAGGGCGCTCGCCTTCAGCGAAATTGCCCACAAGGATCAGAAGCGCATCTCGGGAGAGATGTTCTTGACCCACTGCCTCGAGACGGCAAGAATTCTGCTCGATCTTGGCATGGACAGCAAGACCATCGCGAGCGGCCTCATCCACGACGTCGTCGAGGACACTGACACAACTATCAGTGATGTCAGGGATGCCTTCGGGGATGAGATAGCCGTCATGGTCGATGGCGTGACAAAAATCGGTGGTTTCAGTTTCAGGTCCAGCGAAGAGCGACAGGTTGAAAACTATCGCAAGATGCTCCTTACGACTGCAAAGGACGTTCGAACGATCATTGTAAAACTCGCGGACAGGGTCCATAACATGAGAACGCTCGATGCTCTTTCTCTCAAGAAGCAGCGAAGAATAGCACTCGAGACGAGAGAGATATACGCTCCGATGGCTCATCGGTTCGGAATGGCGCTTATCAGGGCGGAACTCGAGGACCTCGCTTTCAAGTATCTGGAACCGGAGGAGTACCGCTCGATAATGAAGGTCGTTGCGCACAACAGGAGAGAGAGAAACCGGTTGATAAACACGCTCAAGATCCCGCTGGAGCGGGAGCTGAAAAACATAGGCATCAAGGCGGAGGTAACCGGGCGTGCGAAGAACCTGTACAGCATTTTCAAGAAGATGGAAGCGAGGAATCTGCCTTATGAGCAGATCTATGACCTTCACGCCATACGCGTTACAACCGAGACCGTCAGGGACTGTTATCACGCACTCGGGCTTGTCCATTCTCTCTGGAGACCGAGACACGACCGAATAAAGGACTACATTTCCACGCCGAAGAGCAACATGTATCAGTCGCTGCACACCACCGTTTTCGGCCCGAGCGGCCACCTTTTCGAGATACAGATTCGAACCAGGGAAATGCACTCAACGGCCGAATACGGAATTGCGGCTCACTGGCTGTACAAGGAGGGCAGGAACAAGAGCGACGAGCTTGACAAGAAACTGACGTGGTTCAGGCAGATCATCGAGCAGCAGAGGGAGATGGCCGATCCCTCAGAGTTCCTCGATTTCCTCAAGATTGACCTGTTCCGATATGAGATCTATATCTTTACTCCGAAGGGTGAACTGAAACAACTCCCGGCCGGATCGACCCCAATCGATTTCGCTTTTTCCGTCCACTCAGAGGTGGGATACAAGTGCGCCGGCGCGAAGGTCAACGGCAGGATCGTTCCGCTCCACACCGAACTTCGCAGCGGGGACACGGTGGAGATCATTACAAACCCCAATCAGAAACCAAGCCTCGACTGGATAAAATTCGTCAAGACCTCAGGAGCGAGAAACAAGATACGGCGCAGATTCAGGGAGGAAGAGCTGGCCGGGGGACTTCATCTCGGCAAGGAGATCCTGAGCAAAGAGCTGAAACGTATCGGAAAGAGGCAAATAGGCGAGAAGCGATTGAAGGCGATAGCGCACGAACTGAACCTGGGTTCGGTGGATCAACTCTTCTCCGCGCTCGGTAGGGGGGACATATCCTTCAAACAGATAGCGGACATCGAGTACCCCAGGGAGGAGAGTGGGGAGGAGAAGGAAAAGAAGAACGGCCGCTTGACCAGAGTCATCGGACTGGTGAAGAGGGCGCCTAAAGGTATTACTGTCCAGGGGTTGAGCAACGTCATGGTCCGATTCGCTCGTTGCTGTCAGCCTATTCCCGGCGACGACGTCGTAGGATATGTGACAAGGGGCCACGGGGTCTCTGTACACAGGTCTGACTGTGCGAACATCCTCCAGTTCAGCAACAGCCCTGAGAGGAGGGTGGAGATTGACTGGAAATCATCCGGTGATGAGACGTTTCTAGTGCAGTTGATTGTCAAGGGAAAGGACCGGAAGGGATTGTTCGCGGATGTGGCCTCCTCGGTGACGGGTGCGTCTGTCAATATCGCGCGTGCCAACATCCAGGCGGATGTAGTAGAAGCAACCGGAACCTTCGTTGTCGAGGTCAAGAGCCTGGAACAGCTCAAGCAGCTTATCTCAACCATGAAAAAGGTCAAAGGAATTACGGGCGTTGAAAGGACGGATTACATGACAGGTGGAATCGATATCGAAGAGGAAAAAGAGGGGTAAGGAGCACAGGTTGAGCTTTTCACTGCAATCGCCCTACTATCCCAGAGGCGATCAGCCCGCGGCGATAGAAGAGCTGGTAAAGGGTTTGGAAGAAGGCCGCAAACACCAGACGCTCCTTGGAGTGACGGGTTCGGGCAAGACTATGACAATAGCCAGTGTCATGTCACACGTCGGGAAACCAACCTTGATAATGTCCCACAACAAGACGCTGGCTGCTCAGCTTTATGGTGAGCTTCGGGGATTTTTCCCTGGTAACGCGGTAGAATATTTTATCAGCTACTACGACTACTATCAGCCGGAGGCGTATGTACCCGCGACCGATACCTATATTGAGAAGGATGCCTCGATAAACGAGGATATAGACAGACTCAGACTGCGCGCCACATCCTCTCTCCTCGAGAGGAACGACGTGGTGATCGTGGCGAGCGTCTCCTCGATCTATAACATCGGCTCTCCGGATGAGTACAAGAACCTGTTTTTTCCCCTGGAGGTCGGCCGGAGAGTGCCCAGGGAGGAAATACTGGCCCAGCTGGTTTCTATTCAATACCAGCGCAATGATCTCGTACTCGAGAGGCGCGGGTTCCGTGTCAGAGGGGATGTCGTGGAGATCTTTCCCTCTTATCTCGAGACAGCGATTCGGATCGAACTCTTCGGCGACGAGATCGAGAGGATCTCCCGGATCGACCCTGTGACTGGGAAGACCATCGCTCAACTCTCGAATTGCGGGATTTATCCGGCCACTCATTTTGTTACCTCTTATCCCCGCATACAGGACGCCGTCGCCCGGATTCGCGCTGATCTGGAGAAACGCCTGGAAGAGTTTCGCTCTGAGGATAAGCTCCTGGAGGCCCAGCGGCTCGAATCGCGCGTAAATTTCGATATCGAGATGATGCTCGAGATGGGCTACTGCCCGGGAATCGAAAACTACGCCCGCTATATGTCGGGGCGCAAGGCGGGAGATCGCCCCGCGTGCCTGATTGATTATTTTCCGCGGGACTTTCTGCTGATAATCGATGAATCTCACGTGACCATACCCCAGATCAGGGGTATGTACCTCGGAGACAGATCGAGGAAGGAGACCCTTGTCAAGCATGGATTTCGCCTTCCGTCAGCCCTTGACAACAGACCTCAGCGGTTCGAGGAGTTTGAAGCGTTGATAAACCAGGTGATCTATGTTTCCGCGACCCCTGGTCCCTATGAACTTGGAAAATCGGAAGGTGTTGTCGTGGAGCAGATAATCAGGCCTACTTTTATTCTGGATCCCGAGATAACGGTGAGACCCACAGAAGGCCAGATCGACGACCTGATCGGTAAGTGCAGGCAGAAGATAGAATGCGGGGACAGGGTCTTGATAACCACCCTCACGAAGAGGATGGCGGAAGATCTGACAGATTATCTGGTGGATGTCGGGGTAAGAGCCCGATATATGCACGCGGACATTAACGCGATAGAAAGAGTGGAGATTCTTAGAGATCTCAGACTCGGAGAATTCGATGTGCTGGTCGGAATAAACCTTCTCAGGGAGGGGCTGGATCTTCCGGAGGTCTCCCTTGTGGCGATACTGGATGCCGATAAGGAGGGCTATCTCAGGTCCGACACGTCGCTCATACAGACGATGGGAAGGGCGGCGAGGAATGTCAGGGCCAACGTGGTCATGTACGCAGACCGTGTGACCGGCTCGATGCGCAGGGCTATAGATGAAACGACCAGGAGGAGAGCGATTCAGGATGACTATAACAGGGAACATAACTGTGTGCCTGAGCCTATAGTCAAGTCGATCGGGGAGGTGATGGCAGCCACGGCCGTCGCGGATTCCCGGGTAGCCGCGAGTATCGCCGAACCAGGGATTTCATACGGCGGCAATACAGGCGGGAAAGAATTGCTGGAGACATTGAAGGCCGAGATGGAGGAAGCCGCCGAAAGGATGGAGTTTGAGAGGGCTGCGGTCCTTAGAGACCAGTATTTCGAGGTCATGTCGGAGTTGGAAGGTGGAGGGGGCATTGATCGCGAGCGAGGCGGAAAGGCCTCGAAATGACCGGAAGAAAGGCAGGCGGAGTATGTCATCAGATATCCCTGTCGGGGCGAGGGCCAGAGGAAGTGAGACATATAGGTGTCGTCATCGGCAGGCGCATCACGGCGGGGGTGAACATCGCTCTGCACGGTGAACTGGGCGCGGGAAAGACGTACCTTGTCAAGGCGATGTGCGAAGGGCTAGACGTCCGCGACCCGGTAACAAGTCCCACCTATGCCATAGTCAACAGCTACTCCGGGCGGTTTCCGGTCTTTCACGTGGATCTCTATCGTATCAATGAGAGCGCGGAACTCGATGCGATCGGCATCGACGATATGATCCGGGGGGATTCGGTCTGTTTTTTCGAGTGGCCGGATATAGTGTCGGGTCGTCTCGGATCTCCACGGATGGACATAGCGTTGGAATGGGCGGGTTTTTCGGATAGGAACCTGATCTTTTCATTCTCGGCAGATGCCGTATGGAAGGATATCCACACCGCGCTGGCTGGTTTAGGAGATAGAGGATGAAAGGATTGATCCTCGGCATTGAATCATCGACTCCCGCTTGCTCGGTGGCGGTTTCGGCTCCGGATCGACTTCTCGCGGAGGTGACCCTCAACGTAGAACGCGAGGGAAGCAGGATGTTGTCGCCGGCGATCAGGCGTATACTGGATGATCTGTCTCTATCTCTGCAGGATATTTCCGCGGTTGCCACTTCGCATGGCCCGGGTTCGTTCACGGGACTGAGGATAGGGATGGCCACTGCCAAAACACTGGCGATCGCGAACGATCTGCCACTCTATTCAATGACCACTCTCCTTTCGCTTGCTTATAATGCCAGGCTTTCGGGAGAAGATGTCTGCCCGCTCCTGGATGCAAGGAAAGGAGAGGTCTATGCCGCTCTGTATCGATTCGACCAGGACGATTTCTCCGAGACAATCAGCCCCGTAGCCGTTGCTCCCGAAAAGCTTTCCCCCCGGCTGTCCGACCGGACTGTACTGATAGGAGACGGAGCCTCGAAATATCGCAGGATCTTTCTGGAGGGAAGAGGATCGTCCCGCGTTATCGCACCCGCTGTCCTCTCACTTCCGAGGGCATCCAGTCTCTGCGCGCTGGTCCATTCCGGTATGGTGAGAGAGAGCGTTGAAGACATCATGGGACTCGAGCCGCTCTATGTGAGGAAACCTGAAGCGGAGCTGAAATGGCAGGAGAGGAATCGTTCCACGAGCCGACCGTGACGATGACAGAGATGAAGGAGAAGCATCTCGCGGCGGTGATCCAGATCGAGTCGCAGTCTTTTTCGTCACCGTGGAGTTTTTCGCTTTTCAGGAAGATCTTGAGAAATGGCGCGATCCGGGCCTCTGTGCTGCTTCGTGAGGAAATGGTGATCGGGTATGCGGTTTTCTGGGTGGCAGGTGGTCACGCGGAGCTGAGTGATATAGCCGTGGACAGGGAGTTCAGAGGGAGGGGGTTTGGAGATTTTCTGCTGAGGGGTGTCATCGAGGCGTGTAAAGTGCTGGGAGCAAGATCGCTTTTTCTGGAGGTGAGAGAATCGAACTCCACTGCTCAGGCCCTGTACCGAAAGACAGGTTTTTCCGAGATCATGAAGAGGAGGGGGTACTATTCGAAGCCGCTCGAAGATGCCCTGGTATTCGGTCTTGATTTTGAAATCTCCGAGGATGGCGCCTGAACCCGGGAGTTAGTACAGGCAACAAAGGCGTCCCTGGAGCGAGAGGGATACCTGGTGTCCCTTCGCATAAAGAATACCGGGGAGACTCCAGCTCACGGAACAGTTGACACGAAGAGGCATCCAGCGTTAGACTTGTTAATCCTCCTCCTCATCAGACGTGTTGGATTCCGGCAATTGCGGTCCGGAACGGGAAAGAGAGATTTTCTTGGACTGGTTCAAGAAGAAGAGAAAGAAACTGATACAGCAGCCAAAGAAAGAGATGCCGGACGGCGTCTGGGTCAAGTGTGAGGGCTGCGGCGAGATTATATACAAGAAGGAACTGGCGAGAAACATGTGGGTTTGTTCCAGGTGTTCCCATCATTTCCCTATTTCCAGCCAGAATTATATCGATATCCTGCTTGACGCAGGAAGCTTCAAGGAGTTGTACGGGCAGATGAAGTCGGGCGATCCGCTTGGATTCAAGGACCGAAAGAAATATACCGACAGGCTGAAGGAGAACATCAGGAAAACGGGCAGGAATGAGGCGGTGGAGATCGGCACCGGGCTGCTGGATGGCAACGACGTGAGCATTGCGGTCATGAATTTTCAGTTCATAGGTGGGAGCATGGGATGCGTGGTCGGAGAAAAGGTATCCAGGGCCATCATGATTGCTCTCGAAAGGAGAATCCCTCTGATAACTGTAAACAGGTCGGGAGGAGCCAGAATGATGGAAGGAATCCTCTCATTGATGCAGATGGCCAAGACAAGCGGTTATCTCGCGAGGCTGTCGGAGATGGGGATACCGTACATCTCCGTCATGACACACCCGACCACGGGTGGAGTCACCGCGAGTTTTGCGTCCCTCGGAGATGTAATCATTGCGGAACCTCGGGCCCTCATCGGCTTCGCGGGACAGCGGGTCATCAAGGACACCATCGGCCAGGATCTGCCCGAAGGTTTTCAGCTCTCGGAGTTTCTCCTTGACCACGGGATGATAGACATGATAGTCCCCAGGAATGAGCTCAAAGGAACGATATCCAGGCTTCTCGGCTGTCTCTCTCCTGAACGCGAGGAGTTCGAGGTAGCCGGTTGAGGGGCTGAATCCTGGATGGGCTACGTCGAGGCATATCGGTTTATTTATTCCCTGAAAAGGTTTGGTGGGAGCAGGGGACTCGAAGCGATCAGGCGGTCCCTCCTCTCCACCGGCAACCCCCACCTCCGTTTTCCATCAATCCACATAGCGGGCACCAACGGAAAAGGGTCAGTTTCGGCGATCCTCTCGTCGGTCCTGCGTGCGTCGGGCCTCAAAGTGGGGCTCTATACCTCCCCCCATCTCATGAGAGTAAATGAGAGGATCCGTATTAATGGAACAGAGATCGACGATGAGACGTTCTCCTCTGGCGTCGAAGAGCTGTCCGGAGTAATACGGAGGGACGACCTGAGTTTTTTTGAAGCCCTCACGCTTCTCGCTTTCAAGGTGTTTGACAGTTCCAGAATTGACATAGGCGTCATTGAAACCGGGCTGGGAGGAAGACTCGATGCGACGAATCTTCTGCGGCCTCTCCTCTCTATAATAACCAACATAGGTCACGATCATACTTGTGTCCTCGGAAGCGACCTCCTCTCCATCGCCAGGGAGAAACTCGGTATACTCAAAGCGGGGGTGCCATTTGTCACCGGTGTCGAAGGCGACGAATTGAGGGATCTGTTCATCTCCTCGGCGCGCGAAAAGGATGTGCCTCTTTTTTTCCTCGATGATGGAGTCCGTTATACCCTTCTGGGGCTCGCTCTCGACGGGACAAGCTTTGAATACTCCTCTCCGGTGCGCAGCAGCGAAAGATTCCTGTTGCCGTTGATAGGCTCACATCAGGCGCGGAATGCCGCCCTCGCAGTCATGGCGCTGGATCATATCGACTCCCTCCGTGCGACCAGCGACGACAACATTCGAGTTGGCCTGGGGGAAGTATCTCTCCCCGGACGATTTCAGATCGAGGAGAGGGATGGCCATATACTGGTATTCGACGTGTTCCACAACTGCCATGGCGCACGAGTCGTCAGAAAGACGTTGTCCGAGCTGTTTCCGGGCCGCCGTGTCTCCCTGCTTGTGGGGATGTCCGCTGACAAGGATGCAGCGGAGATAGCGAGGGAATTCTCTGCGATGCTGGATCGGGTAATAACGGTGAAACCGCAATTCGCCGCGATGGACCGTGACGTCGGTCCCGCCGATCTCGCTCCCGTGTTTTCAGAGGCAGGGTTGCGGGTCACAGAGGCCCGGACAATAGGTGCCGGCCTGGTGGAGGCCGAAACGAACATGAGCAAGGGAGACGTCCTGCTGGTCGGAGGGTCTTTCAGGACCGTCGCTCAAGCGCTCGCTCTCCACCCTCGCTCGTGAAGATGCCCGCCTCATGACGTCCACTCTTCAATTCCGCCACAATAGCACCGGAATCTGGTCCGCGGGGGCATTTTCCGTCTGCGGTGTTTTCTCGAGCTGGAGTTTCTATGATCGGTGAGGCTGTCTCCATGTGGACAGCGACTCGAGGAATAGCTCTCATCCTTACGCAGATGCGGGCCTCTCGGGGTAATGGGGAGCAGAATGATGGGGGTAATATGTGGATATGTGGATGTAGTGCGGCAGCCGCATGAGGTATTTAGTGTCATATAATACAATTGTAAACACGAAAAGGAGAGCATCTGTAATAGTGCGTTTGCCATCCCTGCATGTCATGATATCAATATGCTTAGTTTTGAAGCATGTTTTGAGAAAAAAGGAAGGATTTTCTTGACAAGAGCGTCATTCTGTGCTAATATATTATTGATGCATCAGTAAGGAGGTTCAATCCCTTTGTGATCGCGGCGAGTCTTCGGTCAGCGGCCGTGCGCATGACGGGCGAAAGGTTTTGATTGAGGATCCTCATGAGGATATCTTCTTGCATCCGTTAGTTGTCTCGGTGCGTTATCTGCGCGTAGTTCTCAAGAGATACACGGTGCGCAGGTGCGCAAGTCCTCAAAACACCATTAAGCTCTAAGGAGAGTGGAGATGAGGAAGAAGACTGTTTTACTCTTATCCGTTCTTGCGCTGGCATTCGGTGTATCGATGACGCCAAAAGCTGCAAACGGAACCGTCCTGATCCAGAAGGATCTGAGAGACCTTGTTGTCGAGTCTACAGATATCGTCCTGGGGAAAGTTGTCGATATGAGTGTGGGGTGGAACAAGGAGGAGACGAGGATCTATACAAATGTCGTTCTAACGGTCGAGAAGGGGATCAAGGGAGATTTCGTGTCCGGCGAGAAGGTCCACTTCCAGACGATCGGTGGAAAAGTAGGAGAAGTGTCCCTCAGTGTTCCGTCTTCTCCTCAGTTCAAAGTTGGCGAAAAGGTCGTCGTTTTCTTTGGCGGAGAGCCTAATGTAAATACTCCCGTCACAGGTTGGGAGCAGGGAAAGTTTACCGTTGAAAACGACATCGTCCTCGAAAACGGCATGTACCTGGACGACTTCATCGGTGACATAGAGGGCATGATGAACCGGGTATCCCGTTGAGTCATGATTACTCTTTCCACCATTCTCAATCTGTCTGGAGGAAGAAAATGAAGATGAGATTTGTTATCACGATAGCGATCGGCGCTGTTGCCGTGTTCGTTATGGCGTTTCAGAACGATGCGAACGCCTGGACCTCCTGGGGTCAGAAGTATGCTGACAGCAAGATCCCCGTCCCGATGGAAGCCAACCAGGCCGGGACCGGGGACTGTTCGGCCACGACGGAGTTTGGCGCGCTCTCGAGGGCTGGCAGGACCTGGATCATTGAGCCCTGCTCCTACTTTGCGTTCAGAGTAGGTGATGGCCACCCGAACAACAGGGGAGCTCCTATAGCAGATGGTGTCAACAATGTCACGTGGGACTTCGGCTACGGCGGACTCGCCGTGACGTATCTGTGGGGAGGTGGAGCCACGAGGCAGAACGATACCATCTTCAACGAACAATACTCGTGGAGTTGCTCGGGCAACCCCGGAATTGGACATTATGACGTAGAGACCGTGGCTCTTCACGAATTCGGTCATGTCCTGGGCCTGGGCCATTCGGGTGACGGTTCCGCTGTGATGTACGCCTACTATCACGGCGTGCTGAGGGACCTTCAAACTGATGACAGCAACGGTGTGTGCTCTCTTTACCCTGCTGGAGCGTCCGCAATCATAGATGTTCAGGTTCAGGATCTCGACTTCTGAACCTAACTGCCGGAAGCCCCATTCCCGTTCGTCGGGGATGGGGCTTTTTTTTGGTGTGGTGAGATCATGAGCTATCGTATCTTTTCACGAACCCTGATCGCCTTTGTCCAGGCGACATTGTCGACTTTTTTCCCCCACGCATTGATACAAAAGAAGATAGCATCCGGCGGTCCAACGGCCGTCAATCCTGGAATACCTCTTGCCCCATGTTATTCAAAACCCCGATAACTATTATCTCCCGCCTCATTCCCTCCACCAGGAACGCCAGCTCCATCATTGTTTGAAAGCAGCAAGACGCCGGAAGCGCATCCTCTTCCCATGGACTCAGGATGATAATGAAGCTGACATTACAGTTAGTATTTGGTCTGATTATTCTTCACATCTCTCCGCTTTTCCCGGATGTCATTGTCAACGAGATAATGTCGAACGCGCCCGGCAGAGAAAGCGGCTCAGGAAGTCCAGGCGACCGCATGGAGTTCATAGAACTCTTCAACAGCTCCATATCGGAATCGGTGGATCTCTCGGGATGGTCATTCACGGATGGTGACGCCCTCGACCAGATCGAGGCCTGGCAGCGAAGTCCCGGAGACACGATAGGTTCCGGCGCGGTTGTATGCTGTACCACACTTCTGGAACCGGGACAGTTCGCCCTCATAATGGATCCCGAGTATTTCAGCCCGGGGGAAGGGGGATGGTACCTTCCGGGAGATGGGGCGCTGGTTCTTACGGTTGGGAACACAACGCTGGGTGACGGTCTCTCGTCAGGAGACCCGGTGACTCTAATCAATGGGGTCGGGGATTCGGTCTCAACCTTTGGTACGCCGGGGTGGGATGATGGTTTTCCGGATAATCCGGGCGATGGGATCTCGTGGGAGAGAATAGATCCTGCGGGCAGAGACAATGTTTCGAACTGGACCGTCTCTGCGGCCCCATCCGGATCTACCCCCGGCTCGCGTAACAGTCGTTCGATTCCGGTTGACATAGCTATTGTTGATTCGTCTCTCGTAGTTTATCCACTTGATCCGGGTGAAGGTGAGACCGTGACCATGACGGCGACGGTCATGAACAGAGGGCTGCTTGACACTCCCGGGTTTGAGGTCTGGTCTTTCCTTGACAGCGACAGAGACGGTTCACTCGAAGAGCAGGAGGTGAGGTTCAAGGAAACCATTCTCGAGCCAATCAGTCCGGGCGACTCCCTGCCGGTTTCGAGTGAGGTACATATGGGGAGCAGAGGCTTCTACATGGTGGGAATGGCCGTGGTCCACCCGGATGATGGCGACGAGACGAATAATCTGCGCATCAAAGAAATAAGAGTGGGAAGCGCGGACGTGAGGGTGATCATTAACGAGATATTCTATTACCCGTCAGAGGGAGGAGTGGAGTGGGTGGAGATATTCAACAGGTCCGATGCCATGCTCGATCTGAGTGGCTGGAGCTTCTCCGATACCAGGACCCGAGGTCTTTTGAAGGGGAAAGAACTTCATTTTGATAGCGGATCTTACGCCGTTCTCACGGGAGATTCGACGGCACTCGTTTCGATCCTTCCCGGGTTGATCGACGGGAGAATCATTGAGGCGCATCCATTCCCCTCCCTGAACAACAGTGGGGATACTCTCATGCTCGAGACAGGCGGTGGTTACATCTCAGAGCGTGTGGAGTACTCCTCCGCCTGGGGGGGGCGCAAAGGAGTCTCGCTGGAGAGGGTGAGCCCGGATGACATGGCGGCCGGCCCGTCAGAGTGGGGATCGTCGGTAGATTCAGATGGCTCCACGCCGGCCAGGGAAAACAGCATCTACCAGACCGCCGGTAATCACAAGGCATCATTTCAGGTGAGACCGGAAATCCTCTCGCCCGACGGTGATGGCCGGGATGACAGGACTCTCCTCAGCTACCATCTCCGGGTCGCGAAAGCGCGAGTCCGGATCGAGATCTACGACCTGCTCGGTAATCGAGTGAGAGTGGTCCTGGATCAGGTTGAGAGCGGGAGCCAGGGGGTATGCGTATGGGACGGCAGGGATGATAGTGGCAGGGGGTTGCCTGTTGGAATCTACGTTGCGTACATGGAAGCGATAGATCCCCTGAACGGGTACCTCGAGAGGATAAAGAGGGTCGTGATTCTCGGAAGACAACTTTGAAAGAGATCGCCGGAAGATGCTTGTTGATACCCGAATTGTTGCTGGCACTCATACCTCTGGTGTGTACGGATGCGTGGGCCGTCTTCGAGCGCTGGGGGACCGGAGCCGACGTGTGCGGGATGTCGGTCAGCGGAGTCTCTCAAGAGGATCCATTGTTCCTTCCTTTCATAAATCCTGCTGCCGGACATCTGATCGATGGATGGCGCCTGTCAACGTCCTGTTCCAGGCGATTCAACATGAAGGAGTTGACCCGAATTACATTCGCTCTATCATGCACATCCAGACATATCTTGTGGTCGGTCGGGGCGGAAAGATTCGGAAACGAGCTTTATGGGGAAGAATTGACCGTGGTGGGTCTTGGAATTCCGGTGAGGGCGAAAACGAGGATAGGCTTCAGCGGAAAACTCCATCGCCTCAGCATAAAGGATTATGGCGATGCCCTGGCGCCGGCGATTGACGTTGCCATGAGCGCCGTGCCAACGGAGAATGTGGTCATAGGCGTGGTGTGGAAGAACATCAACAGACCGGATCTGGGATCTTCCGGGATAAAGATCCCCGGTGCGCTTGTCGCGGGGATTGGAGGTAGTCTGTCGGACCGTCTGGCGTGGTCCGTGGAGGACAGACGTGGCACTGTCTCGAACGATGAGCTGAGCCTGGGCTTCGCCTTCCACATTGCCGAGGAGATGGTGGTGAGGATGGGATATCGCGGCAATACAGGAGAGTATAGCATGGGGACAACCCTTCGCGTTCACTTCTCGAGGCTGGACTACGCCTTCTCCATCCATCCGGTTCTGGGAGCCACTCACTACATATCCCTTTCCGTCGGCAGTCGATTGACAGGAGGCCTTCTAAAGTGAGGCACTGCTCGTTTTCCAGGATTACCTTCTAGAGACAGGAAGGTTGTAAATGTTGTCTGCGGGAATCTGCCTCATCTTTCTCTTCTTTTGTGCCACCGCAGCAGAGGCGGAGGATGTCGAGGCAGAAGGAGAATACTCTGAATTAGTGGAAGAATTGCGCTCCTCGCCGCTCGACATCAACAGCGCGACAGCAGAGGAATTTCGCCAACTCCCCGGTCTTAGCCCCTCGATCGCGGCTAGGATCACGGAACTTCGCGAGCGCATTGGCGGATTCAGGGAAACAGTCGACCTCGTGCGCTATAAGATCATCTCCCCGGAGCTATTTGATATAATCGCTCCCTATCTGGTCACTCGACGCGCGAGAACTACCCCTGTGGACGACATACGTCTGAGAATACGGGAGACGGGTAGATGGTCTACCGGAGAAGACTCTCAGTTGCCCGCCGGGAATTATATGAGGGTCCTGTGGAAGCGTGGTGGGAAGTGGACCGCCGGCCTTGTAGTCGGTAAGGATCCGGGCGAGGTTCAGATGATCGATAATTGGAAGTGGTCGATTCTCTTTAGAAAAAAGGATGGTGTCCTCAGAAGTCTGGCCGTTGGCAACATCAAGTACGAACTCTCCGAGGGACTCCTTTTCTTTTCGAGGAGCAGAATGAGCAAGGGCTATCTGGCCCCTGGTTCCACGGGGAGGGAAGGGCGTGGCCTGAGAGTTGACCTGTCGAGCACCGAGGGCTACCTGCTCAGAGGGGCTGGCCTCGCTCTGAGCATGCCGGGCGGCATTGTCCTGACCACCCTGTTTTCGCGTGCCCCGCTCGATGTTTCGAGAGACGATGATGGACGAGTAACCACGATCCGAACCTCCGGGCTGCACCTTCCAGGCTCCACTGCGGATCGGGACGGAATCAACCTTTCCACGTTTGCCGCTCATCTCCAGGCAAGTCGCGGCATGATCGAGTCTATTGGTGTGACTTTTGTCGGGTTGGGGTATTCCGAGCCGGTCCTGCCGATCCTGAGGGAGGACAACTATTACAGTTTCAGGGGTTCGCAAAGGTGTTTTCTCGGATTCAACTGGGCCCTTGCTCGTTCTGGTCTGGGATTCTTCGGCGAGAGTGGTGTGGAGACTGGCAGGGGAAGAGGACTCCTCCTTGGGTTGGAGAGGGAGATGGGGTCGGTGAGGTGGAGCATGCTGTTTCGCGATTACAGTTCGGCCTTCGCCCCTCCTTACGGGAATCCATTCCAGGATGGAAGCGGCGCGCCTGAGAATGAGCAGGGACTTTATGCGGGAATGGCTGTCAGGCTCAGCCCTGAGGCAAGGCTGTCTCTCTTTGTGGATTCATACCGGAGGCCCTGGAGAAGCAGCCGAGGATCATTCCCCACGCGCGAAAACGAGATGTTCGTTGAGGCAGAATGGCGACCCGAAAAGGGCGTGCAAGCATCGCTCAGGTACACCAGCGGCAGTGGAGAAAAGGCCGAATCAGAAGAAGGGATCACAAAAGACAGACAGAATCTGACACGCAGGCTGAGGCTGCAAATGGAGTGGAAAGACGAGCCGATGGAGTTTCGGGGCCGCTACGAGATTGTCATATCGAGGCATGGGGAACAACCTGGTGAAAGGGGGAGCCTCCTGTATTTTGACACGCGTTTTTGCCCCTTCGCCACTCTCACTGTAGACGCCCGGATGACAGCCTTCGGAACCGAGACGTATTCTTCCGCGGTTTACGCATATGAAGTGGATCTTCCAGGAGTCATGAGTATCCCAGCCTTCTCAGGAACAGGTCTCGGGTGGTACGTCCTGGGAAAGTATCGTCCGACAAAGAAAGTGATGCTCAGCGCGAAATTCTCAGAACGTGTGAGAAGGGTATCCGGTGGAGGGACTGACGGTGATCTGGTGATCACGATGGACAGAAAACTGGGCCTGCAGTTCGATTACAGATACTGAAAAAATCAGCTCGCGGGAGCCGGGAAATCAACCGCGGTAAACCATTCGAGCTCAATGTCCGGAAATACAGGATCTCTCTCCGAGCATAGCGCGATATAGGCATGATCGGACTGATCCAGCGTCCTTCCACTCGCTTCCTTCTCCGCCAGGTCGCACAGCCTGCTGAACGAATCGTGGTGTTCCAGGAACCTCGCCACGGCATAGTCCGCGGCCGAGCCGGTGCTGATAAGGAACTGCCAGTCAGATGATTGCATCAGGAGCAACTGGACTGCCGCTTGTTTCAGGATATCGATAGTGCTTTTTCCGGGGCTCCGAATGTGGTGCTCGGCCAGCTCTTTCAACCTGGTCTCCGCGGCGTAGATGTGAAGCCAGGTCCATTCGGTCTTCTCATTCAGCCAGATGAAGTGATATCCTCCCTCACCCCATGATCCTTCAGGGATCCTGACAACCTGGGCCGGTTTGCTCTCATCCAGATACTCGGTGCATGTGACAGCGTCTATTTCCGGGTCCTCATCCAGTAGGCGGATGACGGAGTCTACCCACGATATCCCCTCAAACCACCAGTGCCCGAGAAGCTCGGTATCGTAAGGAGAAACCACAATGGGAGGGCGGGTTCCTTCCTGCCCGAAGCCGGTGAATTTTCTGTGGAGCAGGCTGACGAAGTGAGATGCATTCTCCTTGAATCGTTCCCTCACCTTGTCCACTTCATACAATTCTTTGTCTGCGAGATCACAGTGGCTGCCGGTCACTCTCCAGTATCTGAGCCCTCCAGGGTAGTGTTTCTTGTGAAAATCGAGATACCACCCGTCACCTGGATAGCCATGTTCACCGCTCCACACCTGCGCCGAAGTGTCCGGGTCTCTGGTGAAGATGGCAATGGGTGGCTTCGGCTCTCCGGATGAGTTTACCAGGTAGGCGTAATGAGGGTCTCCTTCAAAGACAACAGCGTTTTCTCTGTCGTATTCTCTCTTGAACTGTTTCCACAACTGTCTCAGTCCTTCGAACCTGTCCGCATACATCCCGATTGCCTTCCCCCCCCTCAGCAGATGTGAATCGATAATGAAATAGCGGAACCCTTCTTCGCTCAAGAACTCTTCGACACCCTTTCGCACGCGCTCGCCGTTGTCGATCTCTTTGATCGGGAAACGCCAATTGTATCTTGGCCTGTAGCCGCACTCGGGCAACCAGAACCCGGTCGGTTGAAAACCAAGGATTCGCCTGCTTGTCTGTGCACCCGCCTTGATCTGGGCTGATACCGAAGTATCGCTACCGAGGAGTGGAAGATAACCGTGAGTGGCTCCCGACGTCATGATCTCAATCTGCCCCGTTTTGTGGAGCGTCGAGAATTCATCGACCATTCTTCCGTTTATCTCCTCGAGGTAGAAGCGTTTCAGGTCGACAAAGTATTTCCTCCAGTGGCGCGCCAGAGCGGCCATCTCCCTCTGGCCGGTATTCTCGAACTCTCTGATGTTATCATCCGCTATCCGGACCCTCGCCTCAATGTATCGAGGCAGTTCGTCGCGAAAAGACGTAGAGGCGAGCTGTTCCAGGAGTATAGGTGTGAATCCAATCGTTATCGACGGTCTGATGCCGTCAGATACGAGGTTTTTCAATACGCGCAACAGGGGAAGATAGGTCTCGCATGTTGCCTCCATCAACCAGTCTGTCCCGTGCGGCCACTTGCCGTGAGAGAGTACGTATGGGATATGGGAATGTAGAACCAGGGCGAAGGAGCCCCTCATGGCTTGTCCTCCCCTGAAGCGTCCGGGAGCGCCTCCCTCTGGAAGCCTATGCTCTTCTCTTCCTTCTGGTATGAAGGGATGGCGCCGTACTGCTCCTCAAATTTCCTGATGTTATCCTCAAGCGCCTTATGGAAGGATTTCAGATTCTGCGGCGTCATGATGATACGGGCCTGTACCTTGGACTTAGCGGACCCCGGCATGAGTCTGGCGAAGTCTATTATGAATTCCGAGGGGGAGTGTGTTATCATAGCCATGTTGGCGTATATTCCCTCTGCTTCTTTCTCTCCCAGTTCCATGTTTATCCTTCTCTGCTGCTTCTTGTCCATCCTCGACCTCCGTCCGGCTTCATTGTAATCAGGAATGATAAACCTTAACCTGTGGCATTCAAGGTGTCAAGAAAGGTTCCCGGGGAGTTGACGGAACAGAACTCTCCTGTTATTGTAAAACTCTCTATTCTATAGATTACAACTCTCTACGGAAAGGGAATCAGGAGATTCAGGGATGACAGAATTGTCCAGTCAATACGACTCAACGGGAGTCGAAGAAAGGATATACAAGTGGTGGGAAGAGAGCGGATTTTTCGCGCCTCGCGCTTCGGCCACAGGTAAGGCATATACGATAATGATGCCGCCTCCCAACGTCACCGGCATACTCCACATGGGACATGCCTTCAACGTTACCTACCAGGACATCCTCATGCGGTGGAGGCGCATGAATGGAGACAGGGCCCTCTGGATCCCCGGATCGGATCATGCGGGTATCGCCACTCAGAACGTTGTCGAGAGAGCAATCGGAAAGATGGGTGTGACGCGCGGTGAACTGGGCAGAGAGAAGTTCATAGAAAAGGTCTGGGAGTGGAAAAAGGAACATGGCGACACAATCTCCCAGCAGTTGAGAAGACTGGGTGCGTCTTGCGACTGGAAGAGAGAGAGATTCACAATGGACGATGGCCTGTCTCTGGCCGTGCGAAAGGTCTTTGTCCAACTCTACAAGAAGGGGCTGATTTATCGTGGGGAGTATATAATCAACTGGTGTCCCAGATGTTGCACTGCGCTCTCCAATGAAGAAGTTGAGCATGAAGAGACAGATGGCAATCTCTATTACATCAGGTATCCGTTGAAGGATGCGAGCGCAGAGATAGTAGTCGCTACTACTAGACCGGAAACCATGCTCGGGGACACGGCCGTCGCCGTACATCCGGATGACGAGAGATACAGTGCGCTGAAGGGCAGAGGCGTGCTCCTTCCGATAGCGGGTCGCGAGATCCCGGTGATCGCAGATGCCCATGTTGATATGGAGATGGGAACCGGAATGGTAAAAGTAACGCCGGGTCACGATCCAAACGATTTCGAGATGGGAAAGCGCCACTCGCTCCCTTTGATCAACATACTCAACCCCGATGGCACATTGAACGAAAACGCGGGCGAATATGAAGGAATGGACTGCGCCTCCGCGCGGAAACGCGTTGTCGAGCGACTGAAGAGCGAGTCGCTTCTTGAAAAGGTGGATCCTCACTCTCATATGGTCGGGCACTGCTATCGCTGCTCCACCATAGTCGAGCCGTATGTGTCGACACAGTGGTTTGTGAAGATGAAGCCCCTTGCGGAACCAGCCCTCGAAGCCTTCAGAAGCGGAGAATACGAATTTCATCCGAGAAGATGGGAAAAGATCTACCTCGACTGGATGGAGAACATACGGGACTGGTGCATCTCCAGACAGATATGGTGGGGACACCGAATCCCGGTCTGGTATTGTGATGAGTGCGGTGAATTGACGGTCGAGATGTATGATCCTGCCCAATGTTCCCACTGCAAGTCCTCCTCGATCCGGCGGGATGAAGACGTACTCGACACCTGGTTCTCCTCATGGTTGTGGCCCTTCACTACACTCGGATGGCCGGAGACCGGGGAAGACATGAGGGTCTTCTATCCGACGAACACAATGGTGACCGCCCATGATATCATCTTCTTCTGGGTGGCGAGGATGATCATGGCCGGACTGGAATTCCCGGGAGAGCCTCCTTTCAAGGACATCTATATTCACGGGATGATACGTGACGACCTGGGGCGGAAGATGTCGAAGTCCCTGGGCAATACGATAGATCCGCTCGACGTCATCGAGGAATTCGGCGCGGATGCCCTGAGGTTCAGCCTCATTTCTATTTCGGCGGAAGGGCAGGACATTTACGTCTCCAGGGAGAAGTTTCACATAGGTCGCAACCTGGCGAACAAGATATGGAATGCGGCCAGGTTTCTGTCCATGAATCTGGGAGACCGATTCGACGCCTCCCGCGCGCTGCCATCGGGGGATTCTCTGGAGTTGGCTGATCGATGGATATTGTCGCGACTTCAGAGGGCGGCGGGGTCAGTGGATGACGCGCTGGCAGGTTTTCGTTTTAACGAAGCCGCCTCTCTCCTCTACGATTTCTTCTGGCACGATTACTGTGATGTGTACGTCGAGTTGGCCAAAGAGAGACTGACCGGTAAGATAGCGGACGGGAGATCAGAGGAAACGGGAGGAGATGCCCGTCACGTCGCTTGGTTCGTTCTCGAGAGAGTCCTGAGGCTGTTTCATCCTTTCATGCCGTTTGTCACGGAAGAACTCTGGCAGAAGATTCCCCATACGGGAGAAACACTGATGCTGCAATCGTGGCCGAACTCGGATGGAGATCTGATAGACAGGACGGCCGAGGCGGAAATGGAGTATCTTAGAAATATCGTTCAAGGCTGTCTCATGCTGAGAGGGGATTACGGTGTGAAATCCGGACTCAAGGCAGAGGGATGTTTTCTGGAAGAGGACAAAGCGAAACGAAGAGTCCTTTCCGACTATGCCGCCTATATTACCAGACTCGCCGACATATCCCCACTCGGAGTGCATGCGGCTCTTGAGGCACCGAAGCAGGCGGCAAGGACGGTTGTGGGGACCACCCGACTCTTTATTCCGCTGAAGGGGCTGATCGATGTGGAGAAGGAGGGGGAACGCCTGGGCAGAGAGATCAACAGGGTTCAAGGCCTGCTTAATGGTCTTGAAAAGAGGCTTGGCAATGAGGAGTTCCTTCGCAAAGCCCCTGAGGATGTGGTGAGCCGGGAGAGGTCGAAGCGCAGCGATTTCCGCGAGATGCTTGAGAAACTGGAGAAGACCCTCCTGGCGCTCGAGGAGGGAGATTAGCCGTCTATGGCCGCGTGGAGTCCTGTTACCAGATATCCTTTCTTCTTCCTGTTTTCCTCTATCTGCGCCGGAGGTCTGTCGTGCGGCAACAGGATTCCGCCACCGGGAGGGCCGGTGGATGAGATACCCCCACGGATTGTGTCGATCTATCCTGACAGCAATGATGTGGACGTGGATCTGGACGCTGTGGTAAGGGTGGGCTTTGATGAGGAAATCGTGGTGACAAGGGGACACGAATCTATCTCACTTGTTCCTCTTCATTCGAGACTCGACACCAGATTTGGCCGGGATTACGTGGAACTGCGGCCCGCAGAGGGTCTGAGATCGGGATGTACTTACGCTGTCAGTGTGACGAGTGAGATCATGGATCTCAGGGGTAATCGGCTCAGCGATCCGCTCCTTTATTTTTTCACGACTGGCAATGTAATGGATTCAGGAACAATCAGGGGCCATGTTGAACGCGACGAAGACCTCAAGGGGGATGCGTTTCTACAGGCCGTATATATGCCGGATTCTCTCGTCTACAGGACCGGAATAGATGCGGAAGGATCGTTTTCGCTGACGCACCTGCCCCCGGGATCATACGACATGGCAGCCTTTATAGACACGCGTCATGACAGGCACTACGACCCGGGCGAGGATGTGGCGGATGTGAGAAAGGCTATACTGGATAACGGCGAACTCGAGATCGACTTCCATCTGGCGCAATAGAAGGTTTGGTGTCCAGCCCGATGAATTCTGGAGGGGTTTATAGTATGAGCAATCCTCTCGTACGAGTTATTTCAGTCTTCCTGCCCATGCTGTTCTTCGGCTTATCTTCTCTCAACGCTTCAGAATGGAGCAGTTTCACAAATACGAATGTAGCGAGATCGTTCGCCTATGACGAAGCCCGGGGCATGATAGTCATCGCGAGCTGGGGGGGCGTCCTGACTTTTCATCCGGAGACCGAGGAGATCGCCGTGCGGGGGAGAGTGGAAGGGTTTTCTTCGGCTGATTTTACCGCAGTCTCCATGACATCAGACGGCAGCGTTCTGCTTGGTACTGCCGACAGGGGACTCGACATAGAATATGGAAACGGGGCTATCAGGAACTACACCAACCTCGATGGCTTACCCTCGAATGACGTTATGTCAGTGGTAGTCAATGGCGATGATATCTGGGTCGGAACCACGAAAGGAGCCGCCCAGCTGGGTCTCGAAGGGGAGATACTGGAGCCGAAGAACCTCTTCTTCGCGGAGCCAAGAGACCTGGAGGTAAGAGATATTGCGTTCCGCGGAGATACGACTGCGTTTGCGACAAACGATGGATTGTGGCTGTCGTACAGCGAATCGATCTTTCCACAATTCACCACAGACGACGGTCTTCTCAACAATTCTGTCCTGTCCCTCTTCTATGATCAGAATGGAGATCTCTATGTTGGTACCGAGTCTGGTGTCCAGATACTCACGGCGGGCGACTCGCTGGTTGACCTGATCGGCGGATTGTCGGGTGACGCGCTGATTGCGAATGACTTATTATCTCTGAATGGCGTTATATGGCTTGCTACAAATGGAGGTGTCTATACACTGGATGACGACACATGGGTCGAGAGAACCTCGGATCTCGGGACAGATGACGTGATCTCGCTTTTCGTTACACCGGACAAACATCTTTACGCGGGGAGCCATCTGGCTGGGTTCGCAAGGTGGGAGGGAAGTGGGTGGAAGGTCTGGGAGCTTCCAGGCCCGTCGACCAATTTTCTCACGAATATCGCGGTCGACCAGAGGTGCATAGTGTGGGTATCCACATGGCAGGTAGGCACGAGCGAGTCGTCCCTGGGCAGATACGATGGGACAACCTGGTCCCGGATATCCAGTTCGAACAGCGACCTGCAATACAACCGCATAAGCGCCCTGAGCGTGGCGCCGGATTCGACGGTGTGGACGGGTACTCCCTGGTTCAGAGATCCTTCCGGCCTGAGTATTCTCGATGATTCGGGAACCTCTGATCTCGAGGATGATAAGTGGTGGCTCTTTTCTTCCTCGACCAGCGGCCTGGACGGTGACGCGATACGGACGGAAGTCGTCTTCAAGGGAAAGAATGACGCCTGGATAGGCTCCTGGGAGCAGAACGAGTTCGGCATGCGGGGAGGGCTCGATCTTCTCCATGATTACAGAGGGAAAGCGGAATTCAGATCATTTGTAGACTTTCTCAGAGATGATAAAGTAAGCGCGCTGGCCCTGGATCATCAGGGAAATCTCTGGATAGGATACGCCGAGGCGGGCGTCGACGTCTTCGTTCTCGAACCGGAGAACGGATCAGATAGCCTCCTGCTCCAGGTCGATCCGGAAAACCGGGATCTTTTGTCAGAGTCTATCAACGACATCAAGGTTGGACCGCTCAACCATCTATGGATAGCGACCGCCGCCGGTGTCAACGAGATCGATTTTTTCTCGGATGCCGCGAACAGATCCGCATACTCCTGGCGCTCCTTCACCCGCGAGAATACGAATGGTGGACTCCCCGACCTCTTCGTCAGGGACATGGAGTTTCAGGGAGAGCGCTATGTGTGGCTGGCGACTCCCTCAGGTGTCAGTCGCTATGACAGAGTAGATGAACGCTGGAAGATATTCGATGAGAGCAACAGCGGGCTGATCGACAACAGGGTGTGGGATATTTTTGTCGACAATGCCAGGAATCAGGTGTGGTTTGTCACGGAGAAGGGGATCAGTCGTTATGACCCGCTTGGCAACCTGGCACCTGTGGACGTGACAAGGAAGATAACGATCTATCCGAATCCGTTTATGCCCGGCCAGGGTAACGAGTCCATCCGGATGGGTCCGTTCTCCTCGGCGGCGACCATCTCCATATACAGCCTGGCGGGGAGAGAAGTGCGGAAGCTGAGGAAAGAGATGACTGGTGAGACGATGTGGATATCATGGGATGGAGAGGATGCGTCCGGCAGGGCCGTTCCCAGCGGAGTCTATCTGGTCGTATCGACATCCAGCGGCGTAGTTGCCAGGGGAAAGATAGCGATAATTCGCTGAAGTAGGGAGATCGTGGGAAGCGGCAGTTCTGCCAACAGGAGACGAGGTATGAGGGCTTCCGTCGTTATTCCGGCTCACAACAGGCATCATGATGTTCAGAGAGCCGTAAGGAGTCTGGAAGTACAGGTCAGGGCGCGTGATGACGTGGAACTGATCGTTGTAGACGACGGTTCGGACCCTCCACTGGCGAACTCTCTGGACGGCGGTGATGGTAGCCGTTATTTCACCATCGTGCGAAACGAATCAGTCGCCGGAAGAAGCGCGGCCCGCAACAGGGGTTTCAAGGCCTCTACAGGCGAGGTCATAGTCTTCATGGACAGCGACATGACGGCTCATCCGAGGTTCATAGACAAGCATCTGGAGGTCCACGAAAGGATAGAATCGGTCGCGGTTGTCGGGCGTGTAATCTGGACGGGAATATCCAGACTTCACAACTATCTCGAGACCCGGGGTGTGAAGAAGCTGAAGAGAAACCAGGACGTTCCCGGCAGGTACTTCGACTCCAGCAACGCCTCAATGCGCAGAGCTGATTTCGAACGCGCGGGCCCCTTTCATGAGGGAATCAGGGAATGGGGCGGGGAAGACACCCTTATGGGCTTCAACCTCCATGAAGAAAGAGTCCCGATTGTCTATCTCAGAAGTGCGATTACATATCACCACAGTACCATCGATCTGGATGAACTCTGCCGCAGGAACTACACGTTCGGGAGATGTTCCCTCCCCTTGCTCGTGTCATCCAGGCCGAAGCTTGCCAGGGAACTCAGGACTCATTATCTTGTGTCACCTCACGGAGAAGAGGTATCGTTGTTTAGCAGATCTGGAGCAGCCGGCATCCTCGTCCGGGGGCTCCTCAGGTTTCCGGGTCACCGCGTGGTAAAGAGAATCCTGGCGGCCTCGGGAAGGCGACTTTCTTTCCTCTGCTTCGATTATCTTGTTTATTCCAGCATACTGCGTGGTTTCAGGGATTCCCTCCCGGTTGGAAGCCGGAGGACCGGGAAGGGGGAATCCTCGTCGGAGGGCTGTCAGGATGAATGATACAGGTGTTGTGAGAACGCGAGGTTTATATGGTGAATCAGAAGGGGTTTGAGTACATCCCCTCAATGGATGTTCTACTGAGTGAGGCCAGAGCGATCAGGATGAGCGATCGTCTGTCGAGGGGGGAAGTGAAGATGGCACTTCAGGAGATCATCGCGGAGGTCAGGAGTGCGATTCTGTCAGGATCAATTGCTCCCTCCTCGGACTTGAGCGACGAGATTCTCGATCGTCTGGAGGCGCGGGTCGGGAGTGGGCGGATATCTACCTTGAGACGCGTTGTCAACGCGACAGGTGTCATCATACATACAAACCTCGGGCGGTCTCTTCTCTCCAGGCGGGCCATCGATGCCATGCTCGCGGTTTCACGAGGCTATTGTACGCTCGAGTATGACCTCGACGAGGGAAGAAGGGGATCAAGGCACATCCACTGCGAGAAATTGATCAAGAGAATCACCGGCGCGGAGGCCGCCCTGGTCGTGAATAACAACGCGTCCGCGGTTACGTTGATCCTGAATACATTTTCGAACGGAAAAGAGGCTATAGTCTCCAGGGGTGAACTGGTGGAAATTGGCGGGTCATTCCGTATGCCGGATATTATGTCGAAGAGTGGGGCGAGGATGGTGGAAGTGGGGACCACCAACAAGACGAGGCTGTCCGACTATCGGGATGCAGTAACAGAGGATACAGGGATTATTGCCAAAGTGCATCGCAGCAATTTCAAGATAACCGGATTTGTTGATGAGACAAGTCTCGAAGAACTGGCATCGTTGTGTCGCGATGTGTCCGTTCCCCTGTTGTACGATCAAGGGAGCGGCCTCGTGATGGCACTCGATGAGTATGGCGTGGACGAAGAAACGGTTCGAGAAAGCCTCGGGAAGGGTGCCTCCATCGTTTGTTTCAGTGGAGACAAGATGCTGGGAGGGCCACAGGCGGGAATAATATCCGGTGAGAAGAGATACCTGGACGAGGTTCGCTCGAACCCGTTGACCCGTACGTATCGTGTGGACAAGTTCACCCTGGCTGCCCTGGAAGCGACGCTCAAACTCTATCTGGAGCCTGCAAACGCGCTGTCGGAGATTCCAGTGCTCAGGATGTTATCCGCTCCCCGCCAGGAACTCGAGAAACGAGGTGAAGCCATCCTCAAGCGACTGAACCAACCGTCAGACGCGCGCATCGCGTTGCGGGAAGTGACTTCAGAAGTGGGAGGTGGTTCTCTTCCTTCAACGGAGATTCCCTCCATGGCACTCGTGATAGAACAAACGGATCGCAGCGCCAACGACCTCGAACGGATGGCCAGAGAATGGAGTCCTCCGATAATCGGCCGTATCCGGAAGGGCAGCTTTATTCTGGATCTTCGCACTGTCGTGCCCGAAGACGATACCACGATAGTATCTTTTCTTGCGAGCCTCACGTGACGGTAAAGCCGGGGGCAAATGTGGCGGTCTTCCTCGACCGCGACGGGACGCTGATAGAGGATATACCATACCTTTCAGACCCCGGCCTGGCACGGCTTCTTCCAGGTGCGGGGGAGGCCGTAGCCAGGCTCAACGAGCACGGGATAAAGGTGATTCTGATCACTAATCAGTCCGGCGTCGCCAGGGGCTATTTTACTCCCGGGGAAGTTCGTTCCATGCACCAGCAGGTAAGGAGTCTCCTCAGCGTTGAGGGGGCTGTTCTCGACGCGGTCTATTATTGCCCGCATCTCCCTGTTGAAGAACTTGGTGACGGCGAGAGGCCATGCGATTGCCGCAAACCGGGGATCGGCCTGATACTCCAGGCCTGTGAGGAACACAACATCGACCCGGGAAAGTCCTTCTTTGTTGGAGACAGGGTGACCGACGTGGAGACGGGTAGAAGAATGGGAGGCATCGGCATACTCGTGAAGACGGGATACGGCACGAGGGCCATGGGGGAGCTTGGAACGATGGCGCGCGCTTGTCACTCGTGTGAAGACCTCCCTGCCGCAGTTGACCTCGTATTGTCATTGATAGACAGATAAGAATACCCTCCGCTTCAGATCGATCAGGAAGTCCTGTTCATTCCGGTTAGTCGTATCAGCCCACGATTATGGTCTTTTCCTGCCGCTCACGGTGACTATATTGCCGTGACGCGACGATCATTTTTCCAAATATCAATCGATGTGAAGGCTGCAACGCCGGCTTCCTGCCGCTCTTTCCTGCCAGGCGTCATCCGGTCGACTCCCGTAACTCTCGTTGGCACGGGGCTTGCGTAAAATGCCAACGGGAGGATAACCGAACTATGGTAAACAGGAAAGGACTTGACATACTGCAGGAGAAACTGGCGCTTGCCGAGCGGAGTGGAGATTCCATGGAGATAGCAAGAGGTTATCTCGTTCTGGCTGACAAGCTGCTGGAGATCGGCAATCGACAACTGAGCACCCTCTTCGTCGTCAGGGCAGGTGAATACCTGGCGGAGATAAACGCTGCACCCCGATTCTGCACCGCGGGATCATCAGAACTGACGGCTCTCTGCTTCTCTCATATGCCTTCCTGACCATCCCCGGCTGAATCGCGGAGGTGTGTTCTGTCGGTATCATCTTCATGCAATGGCCATAGCCACGCGCAGTGAAGAGGCAACCATGGACGGCGGAAGATGATGCATGCCACAGACTGTTTTTCCAATCCCTGTTGAGCGCATGTAATCTGCATCCCTGGCCCGGGTTTTCAGTGCGATGCCCTGGGACAGCGTGCATATCATATTAGAAAAGCCTTTTCCTGACATATCATTCCCGCTTTTCATGAAAGGATCACCAACCAGAACCAAGCTTCTTGATTCCCGCTCCGCCGCATTGTAAATTACCGGAAAAATAAGCAGATCCGGGTGGTAACGGGCAGGGATGATCCGATCGCAGATCGTCTTGACGACCTTCCGTTGCTCAGTATCGGGACGGTGCCCGCGCAGTGAGGATATTATGATAAAGCCCCGAATTCTTCTTCTTTCCGGCGCGACATGCCTCTTTTTAACACTTCCTTCCGCGCCGCTTCACGGAAATGTCGAACTGGATCTTGATGGCGTAAAGGGCGTCTCTCTGGACAACTACAACAGGGTTGATGGCCTTCCTGTATCGTATGGTCTTCATGGTCGAGGCGAGCGGTTCGACTTTCACGCAAGAGCGATCTATCGTCTCGCGAGCGAACGATTCGGTGGATTGGCGCGCATCGCTGTGGGAGTACAAGTACAGGGGGAAAGGTCAATCGAATTGTCTCTTCAGGCGCACTCGATCACCGACACAAACGATGACTGGAGGATTGGTGACTTCGAGAACTCTATCTCCTCCGTCCTTTTCAAAGAGGATTTCAGAAACTATTTCGAGCGACAGGGTTTTTCAGTCTCCGTATCCGGCAGGCACCACCGCGTGTTGACGGGAACGGTGAAGTACCTCTATGACCGATACACCTCTCTGAGAATGGCGGCGGATTTCAGCATCTTTGGGTGGGACAAGGCATTCAGGTCTAACTCCCCCGTCACAGAGGGCTGGATGGGTTCCCTCTCAGTGTGCGAGGAGCTCGACACGAGAGATGACCCCGAGTGGCCGGCGACGGGATGGTACCAATCGTTAGGCCTTGAAATCTCCGATCCCTGGTTGGGTGGGGATTTCGAGTTTTATCACACTTCGCTGACGATCAATCGATACACTGAGGTGACGAGAGGTAAGAACCTGGATGTCAGGTTCTTCGGCTCTTTCGGTTCCGAGCATCAGCCACTCCAGAGAGGTGTTCACGTTCGCGGAGCTGGGGGCCTGCGAGGCTTTCAGGATGACTTCATTCCACATCGCGGGGCGTTCGTCTCGAGCGTGGAAGGTCGTGTCGACTTGCCGAAATTCTTCAGGAAAGGACCGCTTCACAGGGAAAGAATCGATCTTCTCCTCTTTGCAGATGTCGGTGGCGTGCACGATCGAGGCCCGGTGCGTGATATGACGGTTGACAGCGATATAGGCGCCGGGTTGGAAGGCTCCGGAATCTTTTCGTACACAGGTGTCTTCATGGCATTTGGCCTCGGTGATGAGGGGCGTACGCCTCGAGTTATTTTCAGGATCAGAAAAGATCTTCACTGATCCTGCTCAGGTCGAAAGGACTGCAGGCTGACATGAGGCAGACAAATGAGTGAGATAAGGGTGCTGGGTGTGATTCCAGCTCGATATGGTTCGTCAAGGTTTCCAGGCAAGCCACTGGCTCTTATTCATGGCAGGCCTATGATACAATGGGTGCATGAACGGGCGTCGCTATCGAGGAGAATCGACAGGCTGGTGGTTGCCACGGATGATAAGAGGATAGCTGCGGCCGTCGAGGGATTCGGCGGCGAAGCGGTCCTGACCGGGAGCGGATGTGCTACGGGAATGGACCGGTGTTCGGAGGTTGTCTCGTCGGTACCGTGTGAGGTCGCTGTCGATATCCAGGGGGATGAACCGTTGCTCCCTCCCGGGATTCTGGACAGACTCGTGGATTCACTCCTCGAATCGCCGTGGGCATCGTTGACAACTCCGGTGCGCCGGTGCAGCTCGCTCCGCGAGTATCAGGACCCCGATTGCGTAAAGGTGGCGATCGGGAATGATGGCAGGATTCTCTATTTTTCAAGAAATCCCATTCCCTCTCGAGGCCGCGATCCACTGGAGGGAGTTTTTGTTCACGTGGGGATTTACGCTTTTCGACGTGACACATTGCTGGAATTGAACGACACCCCCAGGGGCAAGCTCGAGAAGAAGGAATCGTTGGAACAGCTGAGGGCACTTGAAGCAGGATTATCGATCCGTGGAATTGAATGCGAGGAGACGTTGATAGGTGTTGACAGGCCGGAAGATGTTGCCATGGTGGAGGCCTTCCTGCGTGAGGATAGGGGAGAAAAGTAAAGGTGGAAAAGTGTCGCGTGATATGTTATTCTTATCGTGGCAGTACCGCAGAGAGGAAGTCATGACGATAGCGAAAATCTTGTGGAAAGAGGTCGGGAAATGAAATCTGCTATCCCCGTGAAGTATATTTTTGTAACTGGTGGTGTTGTATCTTCTCTCGGAAAGGGGATCGCGTCGGCCTCACTGGGAATGCTCCTCAAATCAAGAAATCTGAAAGTCACCCTTCAAAAATTTGATCCCTATCTCAATGTTGATCCGGGCACTCTGAGCCCGTTTCAGCACGGAGAAGTTTTTGTGACAGACGACGGAGCAGAGACTGATCTTGATCTTGGCCACTATGAACGGTTTATTGACGAATCTCTCAGCCAGGACAATAATGTAACGGCTGGAAGGGTATATCACTCCATCATTACCAAGGAACGGGCCGGCGATTATCTCGGCGCTACAGTACAGGTAGTACCTCACGTTACCGATGAGATCAAGCGATTCATAAAGAAGGTGGCGGAAAGCGGAGAAGTCGATGTCGTGATCACCGAGATAGGCGGGACGGTCGGTGACATAGAGAGCCTCCCGTTCCTCGAAGCATTGAGACAGATGCGTCTCGAGATGGGACCGAAGAATGTCCTTTTTATCCATCTTACCCTCGTGCCCTACATTGGGGTCACGGGGGAGCTGAAGACGAAGCCTACCCAGCACAGCGTGAGAGAGCTCAGGTCGATAGGTATTCAACCGGACATCCTCATGTGCCGCACAGAGTTGCCGCTGAGTGAAGAGACAAGACAGAAGATAGGCCTTTTCTGCAACGTTCCGCCTGCTGCCGTTGTCGAGGCGCGAGATGTCGATTCGGTTTACAAGGTACCACTGATGCTGCATGCGGGTGGGTTGGATGAAAGGGTCGTAGAGACACTTGACATCCAGGGCGTTCCATCGGAAATAGGTGAGTGGGAAAAGATGGTTGATAAAATGGGCAATCCGTCGGGCGAAATAGAGGTGGCGGTGTGCGGCAAGTACGTCGAGTACGAAGATTCGTACAAGTCCATAAAAGAAGCGTTCGTCCATGCCGGCATCTCAAACGACATCAGGGTGAAAGTCGACTGGCTGGATTCAGAGGAAATAACACGCGACAACGCAAATCACTATCTGTCGAGATATGGAGGCATTCTGATTCCGGGAGGTTTTGGACCCAGGGGTGTAGAAGGAATGATAGAGGCGGTTCGCTACGCGAGGGAGAACAAAGTGCCCTATCTTGGTCTTTGCCTCGGGTTGCACTCCGCAGTCATCGAATTTGCGAGAAACGTCTGCGGGATGACAGGTTCGCACAGCTCCGAATTTGATAAAAAGACAGACAATCATGTAATAGACCTTATGCCGGAACAGAACGGCGTAGTCAAGAAGGGCGGAACTATGCGTCTCGGATCGTATCCCTGCAGGCTGGCGGAAGACACTCTCGCCAGGCGGGTCTATGGCGAAGAGATGGTCGACGAACGACACAGGCACAGGTACGAGGTGAACAACAAGTATATCACTCTGTTTGAGGAAAAAGGGCTGGTCCTGTCTGGATTATCACCGGACCGCAGGCTTGTCGAGATGATAGAGCTCCCTGACCACCCGTGGTTTGTCGCGTGTCAGTTTCACCCCGAGTTCAAATCAAGACCCACCAGGCCTCATCCGCTTTTTAAGGATTTTGTAAGGGCCGCTGTGGAACACAGGGCTGGAATCGAAAGAGGAGAGAGCAGTTGACCTCCATGTCCGGCTATCCGCAGACAGGCCTTTACCCGTTGAGCGTCGAGGAGAAAATGATCCTCGTTGCGGGACCCTGCGTGATAGAACCTGGAAAAGTGTCACTGCAGATAGCCGAGGAGCTTCAGGCACTTACGTGCGACCTCCCGGTGCAGCTTATATTCAAGGCGTCTTATCTCAAAGCGAACCGTTCCCACCCGGACTCTTACGCGGGGCCGGGTCTCGAAGAGGGCCTTGCGGAGCTGCTCGAGATCAAGGAGAAGACAGGACTGCCACTTCTGTCGGATGTCCATTGCCGTACCGAAGTTGACAGCGCGGCGGAGGTACTTGATATCCTGCAAATTCCCGCGTATCTCTGCCGTCAGACACCGCTCATAACGAAGGTGGCCGAGGCGGGGAAGGGCGTCAACATCAAGAAGGGGCAGTTCATGGCGCCCGGGGAGATGGAGGGAGCAGTCCTGAAGGTGACTCGGGCCGGCAATGAGAGGTTGATCCTGACCGAGCGGGGGACACTGTTTGGCTACAACAACCTTACGGTGGATTTTCGATCCATGGGAATCATGAAGGAATTTGGTTTTCCAGTTCTTTTTGACGGAACGCACAGCGTTCAGCGCCCCGGGAGCGCAGGGACGGTTTCCGGAGGAGATCCCGGGTTCATATTCCCCTTGTGTCGTGCCGCCGCCGCCGTCGGGTGCGATGGATTCTACCTGGAGGTCCATCATGATCCTGCCAATGCATTGAGTGACGCGGCGACCATGCTGCCTATCGGCAATCTCCGTTCGCTTCTGGAACAGGTACTCCGAATCCGGGAGGTTATAAGCGACGCCCATCGATCATCAGTCGGGACAGAGCGGGACAGTCTATAAAGAACTGCTACCGCATGATAATATAATTATTGTTAGAACAGGTTCGGGTGATTTATGACAACTGAAGAGAGAAGCTTCCTCATGGCAAAGGCCCGGGAGGTGTTCCGGATAGAAGCTGAGGCCGTTAAGGCATTGGAAGGACGCTTCGGCGATGAGTTTCTGTCGGCAATCGATATTCTATCGGGATGCAAAGGGAGGGTCATTGTCTCCGGGATCGGGAAGTCGGGTATAGTCGCGAAGAAGATAGCTTCAACATTTGCCAGCACCGGGACGCCTGCTCTCTTCCTTCACCCGGTTGAAGGCATACATGGAGACCTCGGAATGGTTGTTCGAGGAGATGTGGTCCTCGGCATTTCCAAGAGCGGGGAGATGGATCAGCTTCCTCAAATGCTGAGTCTCTTCAAGAGGCTGGAGGTGAAGATCATCTCAATTACCGCATCGACATCTTCCACGCTTGCGGCGAACAGCGACATCGTGCTCGACATGAGTGTAAAGGAAGAGGCGTGTCCTTACGGGCTTGCCCCAACGGCAAGCACAACGGTAGCCCTTGCCATCGGAGACGCGCTCGCCGTTGCGCTCCTCCTGAAGAGAGGATTCAAGGAAGAGGATTTCGCACTCCTCCACCCTGGCGGGTCAATTGGAAAGAGACTACTTTTCAAGGTGAAGGACCTGATGTTGTCGAAAGAGGACGAAGTGCCCAGGGTCTCGCTAGAGGCGACGATAAAGGAAGCAATCTTTGAAATGGCTACAAAGCGCGGGATTACGAGTGTTGTGGATGAGAACGGAGTAGTAGTCGGCGTCATGACAAACGGTGATCTGATGCGGCTGGTCGATGGTAATGAACGGATTTTTCATATACCGGTGAAGGAGGTTATGACCGAGACCCCCAAGGTCATTCATCCGGAAGAGCTTGCCATAACCGCAGTAAGGACGATGGAGGAATTCGGTATCGTATCCATGCCGGTAGTCGATGACTCAGGAGCTCTCAAAGGCGTAATTCACCTCCACGATCTCATGAGGGCGGGGATAATATGAATTCTGCCAGAATTGTCGGTTTTCTCCTGGCTGTTTCCTTTCCACTCACGGCGTGTTCACCTTCCTCCCCCCGTGAGCCTTCGAACGGTGAAAATGGTCGTGTCCCGGACCAGGTTCTCGAGGGGTTTACCATGATCATTACTGACCAGGGTGTGAAAAAATCGAGATTCAGCGCTCTCCGCGCATCGATATTCAACAAGGAAGAGAGGGTCGAATCTGAAGACATCAAGGTGGAATTTTTCCGGTCCAATGGGGAACTTTATTCCACTTTGTGGGCGGATAGTGGTGTCCTGGACACCGAGACCAAAGACATGGATGCGTACAGTAATGTAGTGGTGGTGTCGCATGATGATATTCGTCTGGAAACCGAATCGCTGCACTGGGATCAGACTGCCGATCTCATAACTACGGACGACCGGGTGACCCTCATACAGAAGGGGAAGAGACTGGAGGGTATGGGCATGGAGTCGGACCCCGGCCTCTCGGATGTGAAGATCCTTCAGCCGACGGGTGTTTTTCGGGACACCGGCGTCTCGGACCGAGAATGAAGACAAATTCCGGATACGCGATGGTGTTCCTGTGCCTCTTCCTGTTACTGCCTCAACGATCAATGTCAGCCGCTGACGACTCTCCCCCCCTGGTCCTGAAAAGGGCCGAATATGTCCGACAAAAAGAGGAGAATGAGCACACTGTCATCATTATGGTGGGAAGTGTGGAGTGGGAGCGTGGAGACAGCCGCCTGGACTGCGAGCGCTCGAAATATTATGAGGATAAGGGAATACTTTATCTATCCGGTAATATCCACCTCCTCGATGAGGGCCGAGACGTACAGGCCGACTCCGTCAGGTATCTGGATGAAACCGAATGCGCGGTAGTCATGGGGAACGTCCGGCTGGAGATGTCGAATGGTGATTTTGCTCTCCTGGCGGATAGTCTCGATTACTCTCTCAGGCAACGGGAGGCCTGGGCATTCAAGAGGCCCGAACTTGTCCTGAGCGGACGGGGAAAAGAAGAAAACAGCCGGATGGACATTGTTGTTACGGGGAACTGGTTCCACCTGTTGGAGGACAGCCTGCTTGCGATTTCGGGCGATGTGGACATATGTGGAGATTCCCTGCTGGGGGGGGCGGATTCTCTCTATTATGATATGGGGCTCGAGGAGATTCTTCTCGTGGGCACACCCTGGATAGAGACAGGTGACTATCGCCTCGAGGGAGAGAGACTCGATCTCTCTGTGCCCGGGCGGACGCTCAAGCGCGGTATCTCCAGAGGATCCGCGAGGGGGGAGCAGAAGGAGGTGATTCTGCACCGGATTGAAGATGGCGCAGATGAGGAATTGTTGAACTGGATAGAGGCCGACTCGATCGTACTATCGTTCAAGGATGAGAGGATCGACAGTTTGATCGCCTCCTCAGAGGCTCGCAGCTTTTACAGTGATATGCGGCAGGGAGAGTTGGAAGAGAACTATGCAGTCGGTGATGAGATTCTACTTGTGTGGGGTGGTACAGGGATGGATCTCATTCAGGTCTCCGGAAGAGGATACGGCGTCTATCGGAAGAGGGACGAGGCAGAGGAGTAAGGCGTGGACGAGACATTGAAGGCAGATGGCCTGGTAAAGGCTTACCACGACAGAAAGGTGGTAAACGGAGTCAGCATAAAACTTATGCGCGGCGAGATCGTGGGGTTGCTTGGGCCCAACGGGGCGGGAAAGACAACGACTTTTTACATCCTTGTGGGCTTGATAAAGGCCGATAAAGGTGGTATATTTCTTGGTGGGAGAGACATTACAAGAACACCCATGTATAAGAGAGCGAGAATGGGGATCGGTTATCTCTCACAGGAATCGTCGGTTTTTCGCAAATTGACTGTGGAACAGAATTTGCTCAGTATCCTGGAGACGCTTCCGATCTCGAAGGCTGAGAAGGCCGAGAGGCTGGAAAATCTCCTGAGCGAGCTTAACCTTGTGCATCTTCGAAAAAACAAGGCTTCTTCGCTTTCCGGGGGGGAGAAGAAACGGCTGGAAGTAACTCGAGCGCTCGTGTCAGAGCCGGGCTTCATGCTGATGGATGAACCTTTCGCGGGTGTGGATCCGATAACCGTGGACGACATCCAGTCGATTGTCGCTCGCTTACGGGATAAGGGGATAGGGGTCCTGATCACTGATCACAACGTCCGGGAGACTCTGGAGATTACAAACAGGGCTTATGTAATGTTCGAGGGGGAGATAATTCTCTCCGGAAACGCGGAAGAGTTGATCAGCGATACAAGGGCAAGGGAACTCTATCTTGGAGAAGACTTCAGGATGTAGCAACATAGCTGCTTAACCAAGAGGTGGTTCAAGGTGAGTCTTAGAAATCAATTGAACATGTCGGTCAGGCAGGAGCAGACGATCAATCCGCGTCTGTATCAGGCCATGGATCTCCTTTACATGCCCCTGCTTGATCTTCAGCAGTACCTCAAACAGGAACTCGTCGTTAATCCTTTTCTTGAAATGGTGGAAGATCTTGACACGATCGAAGAGGCTCCCAGGGAAGAGGCGGAGAAAGAGGATGAGGATGACGAGGTAGATTGGGAGACGATACTCCTTGACGGCTTCGATAACGGGTATCGCGCCAATCCCCAGGAGGTCTTTGAGTTTCACGAAAAAGTTCCGGTCACCAGCATAACACTCTATGATCATCTTCGCCGGGAACTCTACCTCTTGAAGATCTCTGAGCGGGAGAGGGAAATAGGCGAGGAGATTATAGGCAATATGAATGAAGACGGCTATCTGACATGCGATCTGCAGGAGATCGCGGCGAGCATTTCTGTAGGGGTCGAGGAGGTTGACGCTATCCTCAGAACCATCCAGGGTTTTGAGCCCACGGGCGTCGCAGCGAGAGATCTTCAGGAGTGCATGCTACTGCAGCTCAAGGAACAGGAAGGGTCTGATTCGCCGGCATATGTCATCGTGCGTGACTTTTTCGAACACCTGAGTCAGCATAAATGGAGTGAAATTGCCCAGCAGACCGGCATGACAGTCAAGGAGATCCAGGCCTATTCCGACAGGATTGCCGAGCTTGAGCCAAAGCCGGGACGAGTTTTCTCGTCCGAGGAGGACCAGTATGTCATCCCGGACATTATTGTGGAGAAGAAGGACGGCGACTATGTGATCTACCTGAACGATGGCAATCTCCCTCGATTGAAGAGGAGCAGCTCCTACTTTGAGATTGTCCGTGACAAGAAGTCGTTCAAGGGTGACACGAAGAAATTCATCTTTGAAAAGATGAATAGTGCCAACTGGTTGATTCAGGCAATAGAACAGCGCCGCCAGACGATGCTGAAGGTAATGAGTTACATCGTTGACAGGCAGAGGGAATTCTTCGACGAAGGGATCGCGCACCTCAAACCGCTAACTCTTAGAGAGGTGGCAGAGACGATAGAAATGCATGAATCGACGGTGAGTCGCGTTACAAACCAGAAGTTCTGCCAGACGCCAAGAGGTGTCTTCAAGCTGAAGTTTTTTTTCAGCAGCGGGATAGAGACTTATGATGGGGAAGAGGTCTCAGCCAGGGGTATAAAGGCCAGGATCTCACGACTCATTGAAGAAGAAGAAACTTCAAAGCCTTACACTGATCAAGCTATCGTGAACTATCTGAAGAAGGAGGGTATCAAGATAGCCAGGAGGACAGTCGCAAAGTATCGCGATCAGTTGGGGATACTGTCCGCGAGAATGAGGAAACGGTTTTAGTACTTCAGAACCTCTTGCCGGGCCACCTGTAAGGAGGACTTGATGAACATCTCAATCACAGCGAGACATTGTGAGCTGACCGATGAAGAGAAGAATTTCATAGAGGAGAGGGCGCAGGGCCTCTCGAAGTTTCACAACCGCATAATGGAAGCAAATATCACTATTATTGAAGAAAAACCCCGGCAGAAAGCCGAAATAAAGGTCAGCCTGGATCATAGTACTTTCTTCAGCGAAGCTGAATCGATGGATCTTCGACAATCAGTCGAGCAGGTCGTGCAGAAAATGCAGCGCCAGATAACGAAACATAAGGGCCGCTTCCAGAGAAGGACGGCAACCAAGGAGGAGCTGGCCACCATGAGCAGGGAATCCGAAGCCCCGGATGATGATGACGAAAGCTGGATTGCGAGCGTGGAGGACAGCGAATAGTTGGTCAAGCTAAAAGTAAGGGACCTCTTCGAGGAAAAGGGCCTGATCTATGGTCTCAAACTCCTTTCGGCAGAGGGAGGCCTCGACAAGCCCATACCAACAAAAGAGATACATCGGCCAGGTCTGGCCCTGGCCGGTTTTACGGATCGATTCGCTCACTACAGGATACAGATCCTTGGCGAGACCGAGATAACCTACCTCAAAGGCCTGGCCACAGCAAAACGACATGAATCGATAGAGAGATTCTTCTCTTTCGATGTACCATGTGTCGTGGTGACGAAGGGGCTGGATCCCCCCTCTTTCCTGTTGGAGGAGGCGAACAGGAGCGGCGTTCCCGTTATCTCGACGTCTCAAAGCACTTCTCGCTTCTCCCATTTTCTCAGTGCTTATCTCGAGAACCGGTTCGCCCCGCACACGACGCTTCATGGTACCCTGGCCGATGTTTATGGAGTAGGCCTTCTTTTCCAGGGGCGCAGCGGCATAGGTAAGAGCGAATGCGTCC
This sequence comes from uncultured Gemmatimonadota bacterium, assembly GCA_964577985.1. Classification (GTDB taxonomy): domain Bacteria; phylum Gemmatimonadota; class CAZMKB01; order CAZMKB01; family CAZNLH01; genus CAZOAR01. The sequence continues at coordinate 38,346 of CAZOAR010000014.1, forward strand.
TCGACCTGGTTGAACGAGGTCACAGACTCGTGGCGGACGATCTGGTCAACGTCAGCCGCAAAGGAAATGAAATCCTGATCGGCACCGGCCATGAGAGCCTGCGGCATCACATGGAAATCCGCGGATTGGGGATAATAGACATCACGTCCGTATTCGGGATCCGGGCTGTACGCCTTCAGAAGAGAATCGAGGTGGTGGTCTTTCTGGAGGAATGGAACAACGAGACTGAATACGACAGAACAGGTCTGGACGAAAACGTAACTACTATACTCGATGTCCAGTTGCCCGTTGTCACGATTCCGCTTGTTCCTGGAAAGAACGTAACTGTCCTATCCGAGGTTGCCGCCATGAACCACCTGACAAAGCTGTATGGACATCACCCCGCCAGGCAGTTCAACGAGCGACTCGTCGAGTTGACACGAGAGAAGAACAGTATCGCAGAACACATGGATCTCGAAGCCGATTACGAATAGTGATCCGGAGAACTCGCGTACGCTGTTTGCTCTTCACTCCCCCTTGTCCCGCGCTGATCCCGGCACTTGTCCATTGATTTAATCTTCATGTGTACTTATAGTTTACGGGCGATGGAGCAGTTGTGTGCAGCATTGAGGTGACACGATGATTGGAGCAGTGATAATATCGCATGGCAGTCTCTCGGACGCGGTCCTCGAGGTTGTCCACAGGATCGCTGGAAGGCAGGAGAACATCCTGCCCTTGTCCAATACCGGCAAGGATCTGAGGCAGATGGAAAGTGATCTTCGTGAGGCCCTGGAACGATTGAGCGAATGCCAGGAGGTCATCTTTTTTTCCGATCTGAACGGTGGAAGTTGTTCTCTGATCTGCAAAAGGCTTCTGAGAGAGAATGAAAACCTCGCCATGATTGCCGGGTATAATCTTTCGATGCTCATCGAATTTGCGCTCTACAGAAGCAGGCCTCTGGCAGAGATTCTTCCTCTCCTTGAAGCCAAGGGGCAGCGTGGGATCACGGTGTTTCGGCACGTAGAGTCGGGAGGTAACGATGACCATAAGCCTCTACAGAGTGGATGACAGGCTTGTCCACGGTCAGGTTACGGTCGGATGGGTTCGCGCCCTCCAACCGGATGCTATCATTGTCGTCGACGATGAGGTTGCGTCGAATCCCTGGGAGGAGAAGCTTTTTCAGTCCGCGGCTCCTGATCCCCTCAAGGTATGCGTGTGGTCGACAAACGACGCCCTTGAGAAGTTGCAGGAGACGGGTAATTCCGCAGAGACAGCCTTCCTGCTGACCAGAGACCTGAAGACTATGGAAGACCTTATCCGTGGTGGTGTAGAAATCCCGGTCGTAAACCTGGGAGGGTTGCATTTTTCGCACGACAAGACACAGGTTCTCCCTTATGTCTCATTCAGCGCCGATGATATCGAGGTGTTGATGTTTATGAAGGAGAGAAACATTGAAATAGATGTCCGGGACGTGCCGACGACAGAGAAGAAGGACGTGTTCGGCCTGTTGAAGACAAAGGGGTTGCTGAAAGAGTAAGTCGGGAACACGGACAGAGCGTGGAGGAGAGGTTCTCGTATACACGGACCTGGTCATATTGGCTCTTCTGGGTGGCGTAGTCGCCCTTGACGAGACGGCTTTTCTGCAGGTGATGATTTCCCGCCCGCTGGTGTCAGGTACCCTCACGGGACTGATGCTGGGTGATCCGGTGAACGGATTGCTTATGGGCTCGATTCTTGAAATGATATATCTTGATGTCCTGCCCGTTGGCGCCGTGCGATTCCCTGACAGCGGGATTGCCACTGTAGTGGGAACTGGCCTGCTCGTTCTTTCCGGGAAGTGTTTTTCGAATTCATCACCCGGGGTCTGGCTGGTCGCGATTCTACTCGCGATGGTGGCCGGATCGATTGGTGGATGGTCCATTTCGTTTGTCAGACAACGGAACAGCTTTCTCGTGAAAAACGTAGAGGATCATCTCAACTCCGGGAAACTATGGGCTGTTGATGTATATCACATGGCGGGGCTCCTTGTATCATTTGCGAGAGGCGCTCTGTTGACCCTTGCCCTGTCCTCTGTTTTTCTTGTGATAACGGTGTGGGTTGGCGGCATGCTTGAGTCGAATGAGGATTTTCCCCTTATCGCGGGCAGAAACATGATCATCTGTGCCTCTCTGGCGCTGGGGTTGCGGCTATTCGTGACGAGCAGGACCTTCGTTTATTTTGTTCTCGGGGCGGGTGTGGCGATCGCATTTATCGGACTTGGAATCTGATCCTGTGCGGAGTAGACGTGTGAAACATTCCCGTTTGAAAAAGATAGATCTACTCAGGATATTTCTCAGGTCCTTCCTGATACAGGCATCCTGGAATTACAAAGGCATGTTGAACCTTGGTTTCCTGTTTACAATCATGCCGGGACTCAGGCGACTCTACCCTGACAAGAAGGACCGCCAGGCGGCGGTTGTCAGGCACTTCGAGTTTTTTAACACGCATCCGTATCTTGCTTCATACGCGGTGGGGGCTACGCTTTCCGCGGAGGAGGAGGCGGCAGAAAGGCGTGATAAGAAAGGTTTCGATGACGTTTTGCGGCTGAAAAGTTCTCTCTGCGGACCTCTGGGCGCCCTTGGAGACAATCTCTTCTGGAATCGCTGGCGCCCCATGTGCGCGGTTATCGGTCTCCTTGGATCGTATCTATGGGGGATCTGGGGAGTTGTTGTATTCCTGATCCTTTATAACGTTCCTCATCTGTCGGTGCGGTACTGGGGGCTCCACAGTTCGTATCGAGACAGGGTCAGTTTTGTGAATGAATTGTCCGGGAACGTCTACAGGACCGTGCCGGCTTTCGGGGAGAGAATGGGCGCGTTTTTCATGGGGTGCCTTACGATCGTACTGGTGGGCTACAATGGTTCGTTCGATCTTCAGACACGAGCGGCGTTCCTGGGGGCACTCATGATATCATTTCTCCTACTCAGGAAGTTCAGGAGATTCAGGGTGACGCAGGCTGCTGTCGTGATAATTTTTACTGCTATAACATTATCGGGAGTTTCAAGTTGGTTGAAGTAGTCGTAGCCGTAACGAATCAGCTTGGTCTGCACGCCAGGCCTGCCGCCCTGCTGGTTCAGCGCGCGAGTAAGTACAAGTCTGACATCTTTCTCCGGAAGGAAGACGTGGAGGTGAACGGCAAGAGCATAATGAGCGTGATGATGCTGGCGGTGGAATCTGGAACAGAACTTCAGATCCGAGCCGTGGGAGAGGATGAAAGGGAAGCCGTGGATGACCTCATAGACTTGATAAAATCGAAGTTCGGCGAGGATTGAAAGACCGTGAGAACAGGCTTATGCGAAAAGACAAGTCGGTAAGAAGCAGAGAAAGAAAAGGCATCGCGCTGACCGGAATACCCGCATCGCCGGGTATCGTCATAGGCGAGGCTTACGTGATCTCCCCAATGGAATCGAAGGTGGTCCGGAAGAAGATATTGGAGGGGGATCTCGAGCGCGAAATATGTCGTTTTCAGGACGTCGTCAAGCAGACAAGAGAACAGATCCTTGACATGAAGCAGCGGCTGTTCGACAAGATCGGGGAGGAAGAGGCGAGGATCTTTGATTCTCACCTCCTGATCCTCGAGGATGTCCTGGCTATCGACAGGACCATCGAGATGATACGAAAAGAAAGGGTTTCCGCAGAATACGCATTCTCTTCGGTGATAACCGAAGCGGTCAACACCCTGATGGAGGTAGAAGATAGATACCTGAGAGAAAGGGCCAGTGACATCCGGGACGTTAAGATGAGGATCCTCAACAACCTTATGGGCTTCGGTGATTACCACGGTTTGAACGACCTCAAGAAGAGATGCGTCATAGTCACAAATGAGCTTTCGCCTTCCATGGCGGCCAAGGCCAACAGGCATCAACTCCTCGGCATTGTGACGGACCTCAGCGGCACAACTTCACACGCAGCTATCCTCGCCCAGTCTTTTGAAATTCCGGCAGTAGTCGGACTTGGGAACTCCACCAGTCATATAGAAACCGGGGATGAGGTAATTGTGGACGGGACGACAGGGGTTGTCGTCGTACATCCGACTCGCAAAGAGGTGGAGGAATATGAAGTCAGGATCAGGAGGTTCAGGGAGTTCGAGGAGGAACTCGCGCTGCTGCGCGATCTCCCAGCGTCCACCGTTGATGGTTACAAGATAGCGCTGGCCGCAAACATGGAGTTCCCGGATGAACTTACTTCGGTCCTGTCACACGGTGCCAAGGGAATAGGACTCTTCAGGACGGAGTATCTCTATCTTACCCGGGCCGAGTTGCCGGCCGAGGACGAACAGTTCAATATTTTCAAGGACGTACTGGAAGGGGTAAGGCCGCACGCAGCCGTCATAAGGACGTTCGATATAGGCGCGGACAAGAGTTCCGATCTTTTTGAGATACCGAGCGAGAAGAATCCGTTTCTTGGATGGAGAGGGATTCGCCTTGCCCTCGATAATGAGGAAATATTCAGTACTCATTTACGGGCGCTCCTGCGGGCGTCTCCGTTCGGAAACCTCCACCTGATGTTTCCGATGGTCTCCTCCGTGTCCGAGATGCGACGTCTCAGCGCTCTGCTGGAGCGCGTCGAGGAAGAACTCAGGGAGGAAGGACACGATGTAAATCCCAACTATCGGAAGGGGATAATGATCGAGACCCCTTCGTCTGTTCTCATGGCGGACATGCTGTCCCTCGAGGTGGACTTCTTCAGCATCGGTACGAACGATCTTATTCAATACCTGCTGACGGTGGACAGGGGGAACGAGAGGGTGGCTCACCTGTATGATCCTTTTCATCCCGCTGTCATCAGATCGATACGGAATGTGGTGAAGGCTGCCAAGAGCAACGGTAAGTGGGTCGGCGTTTGTGGAGAGATGGCTGCGCACCCTGAGACCGCAATGCTCCTTATCGGTCTTGGAGTGGACGAGATGAGCACGAGTCCCATACTTGTTCCCAAGATCAAGCGGCTCATCAGGAGTGTGACCATCAGTGAAGCGAGGGACATGGCCGACGAGGCACTGGAGATGAAGACAGCGGGGCGGATCAGGGTGCTGTATGAAGATTTCATACGGGAAAGATTCGGGGAGGTCTATTAGTGTTCGGAGACATGGAATCGCCCGCGGCACGCATAATGTTATGAACATTCACAGGAGTAACGGATGAATATGGAAGAGATAGTCAGGGACCTGCCCGGTCAACTGGCGCGCGCGTATGATGTTGCGCAGGCCAGCGGAGTAGCAGCCAAACCGGAGGGATGCCGGGCAATCTGTGTCGGGGGGATGGGAGGATCAGCCATCGCCGGTGATATCCTTGGAGATTATGTTGGGACGCAATTGAACGTTCCCCTCAGGATAATCCGTGGCTATACACTAATGCCGTGCGCGGATGGGAAGTTCCTGTTCGTGGCTGCAAGCTACTCGGGAAATACGGAAGAGGTCCTCTCGCTCCTCGATCAGGCGGAGAGTGCAGGAGCAGACATATGTGTCGTAACGACCGGGGGTGCTCTGAAGGAAAGGGCAGATGCGAGCGGGTATCCCACCATTCTCATACCGGAGGGCTATCCACCCAGGGGAGCGCTTGGTTATTCGTTTGTGTCGCTCCTCTATCTGCTGCGTGCTTTTTACCCGGCGATCGATACGGGACTGGAGGTGAGAAAGGCTGCCGGCTTCCTTGAACACCTCGTTTCGGGCTTCGGGTCTCCTGCGGAGAGCAGCTTTCCATACAAGCTGGCCGGCGATATAAAGGGGATGATACCGGTCATATATGCCTCCTCACACATTGCGTCCGTAGCGGTTAGATGGAAGACTCAGTTTTCCGAGAACGCCAAGGTCCTGGCATTCCTTGGCCTGCTCCCGGAGATGAATCATAATGAAATATGCGGTTGGCAGAACAATACGGAGGCACTGAAAAGGATGTATGTCATCTTTCTGCGGGACGAGGGCGAACACCCGAGAGTGCGGCAGAGAATGGAGATCACACGAGAGATGGTTGAGGAATTGTCCGGTGGTGTGACAGAGGTGATAAGTTCCGGAAATTCGCTCCTGGAGCGCATTTTTTCCTTGATATGCTCAGGTGATTTTGTTAGCTTCTTCCTTTCCCGCTTCCTTGATACTGATCCTGTGCCGATTGAAAAGATAGATTCTCTCAAGGAAAGACTGGCACATATCTCGCCGGAAGAGTGAGCAAATCAATGGAAACTCGAATCACGAGGCTGTCAGGATGAGAATAGTAGTACCGGTTGCGGGGGTGGGCACGCGCATGCAGCCTCACACCTTGTCGGTCCCCAAGGCGCTGCTTCCGGTTGCGGGCAAGCCAATGATCGCGCAGATCCTTGAGTTGTTCGTCGACCTGAACCCCTCAGAGATTTCGATTGTCGTGGGATATCTCGGCGAGCAACTTGTGGACTATTTGCGGTCCGAGTATTCCCTCCCGTTTCGGTTCTACCAGCAGACCGAGAGGAAAGGTCTCGGTCATGCTATTTTTCAGGTCCTCAGGGAGAGCGAAGACTCCGAGACGCTGATCGTTCTGGGAGATACTATCATAGACGTTGATTACAGCGCTCTCGCGGGATCTTCAGAGGTGTTTATTGGCGTCAAGGAAATCGACGACCCGAGACGCTTTGGCATCGCCGAACTTGATGGGGAGCGCGTCTCGAGGCTCGTGGAAAAACCGGATGAACCCACGAGTAATCTGGCGATTGTGGGGCTCTATTACTTTCCATCGTCCGCCTGCCTGAAAGAAGCGCTGAATACACTGATAGAGAATGACATCAGGACCAAGGGAGAATACCAGTTGACGGATGCGCTTCAAATCCTTATAGATAAGGGAGAGACCATACGCCCCTTCCCGATTGATGGATGGTATGACTGCGGAAAACCTGAGACACTCCTGGAGACCCAGAGAATCCTCCTCGATAAGAAGGGCGGATTTCACGAGACAGTTGAAGGTTCTGTAATCCGTCCGCCGGTTTATCTCTCGGAAAAAGCGACAATTGAAGGATCTGTTATAGGGCCTTACGTGACTCTGGAAGACGATGTTACTGTAAGGGACTCTATAGTCTCGGATTCTATTGTCTGCCGGGGGGCGAGCCTGGACACGTGCAACGTGGTGGGTTCGATAGTGGGGATAGAGGCGAAGGTGCGGGGAAGCGGCGTTCATCTGAATATTGGTCAGAAAGCAGAGAGTTTCCACTGAGCGAGCAGGTCAAGTCGCGAACATGGGTTCGTGACTCTCCATCATTTGTTATGGATCCTGCCCCAACTTGAAAACCAGGAGTCAGTTAGATGAGTAATAACCTTCTTTTCACGTCGGAATCGGTTACAGAGGGTCACCCCGACAAGGTCGCGGATCAAGTGTCCGACAGCATACTGGACGCTATTATGGCTGGTGATCCTTTCGGTAGAGTGGCATGTGAAACCCTGGTAACGACAGGCCTCGTTTTCGTAGCGGGAGAAATCACCACGAAGAGCTACGTCGACATCCCGCGAATCGTGCGCCAGACCATCAAGGATATCGGATACACGGATGCCTCTTTTGGCTTTGACTATAATACATGTGCCGTCATGTCCTCTATCGATGAACAATCTCCCGATATTGCTCTCGGTGTGAATGCCCAGGGGGCTGGAGACCAGGGCATGATGTTCGGTTACGCCTCGAATGAGACGCCGGAACTCATGCCGATGCCGATCACCCTTGCCCACAAGCTGGTACGACGCTTGAGTGAGGCCAGACGGGATGGCACCCTTCCATGGCTGAGGCCTGATGGAAAGTCGCAGGTGACTGTGGAATATGTTGATGGAAAACCGCATCGCATTCACACGGTCGTGATCGCGGCTCAACATAATCCCGACATCGAGCTAGATCAGATACGGTCTGAGATAACGAGAGATGTCATTCTCCCCACACTTCCGGCTGAGATGGTTGATGATCAGGAGAAGATAAACTTTCACATCAATCCAACCGGACGTTTTGTGGTTGGAGGTCCCCAGGGGGACGCCGGGGTCACCGGCAGGAAGATAATCGTCGATACATACGGTGGTCTGGGAAGCCACGGAGGGGGAGCATTCTCCGGTAAAGACCCGACAAAGGTCGACAGATCCGCCTCGTATGCAGCCAGATATGTCGCGAAGAATATAGTCGCTTCAGGTCTGGCGGATAAGTGCAGCATTCAGCTCGCGTATGCCATTGGAGTGCGGGAGCCGGTTTCCATAATGGTTGACTCTTTCGGGACGGGGGAGATAAGTGACGAGGAGATGGTGAATGTCATTCGCAAGGTGTTCGACTTGACCCCTCCCGGCATCATCGAGGATCTTCAGCTGAGGAGACCGATATACAGAAATACCTCTGCGTTCGGCCACTTCGGCAGGGATGAGGATGGTTTTTCCTGGGAAGTGACGAACCGGATCGACGCGATCAAGGAAGCCGTGAAATAGGGATAGGAAGTAGCCGCATTGAATTCGCCCTTTTGCACCTGGTTCGATGGGCGCTGGTATCGATGAGTTAACCCCGGAAGAGAGGGAGTAGCTGTCGTCCCGGGAAGTCGGGACGTAGAACCCATTCAGAATATGTCTTCATGGAACGAATCAATGATCGAGGTCGCGGTATCGGGCCTTGGTATAGATGGATCGAGCAATTCTCCGGTTGTTATCCTCAAAGAGAAGGATGGGAAACGGGTTCTGCCTATCTGGATCGGCCACAACGAAGCCAGCGCCATAGCAATGGAGCTGGCGGGCGTGAAGTTCAAACGACCCCTCACACACGATCTCCTCAAGTCATTTCTCGTCGCGTTCAAGGCCAATCTCATTCGTGTGATCATAGGTGACCTGAAGGACAACACCTACTACGCCTCACTCTTTCTCAAGAGTGGAAAAGATACGATCTCCATAGACGCGAGGCCCAGTGATTCGATCGCCCTCGCACTGAGGGTCAAATCCCCCATCTTCACGAACATCGAGCTGCTGACGGATATACCTGTCAACCTCTCGAAATCCGAGGAGTATGATCCTGAACGATTGAGGGACCGGCTGAAGGGTATGAACCCGGAAGATTTCGGCAAGTTCACCCTCTGATCCAGGTCGAGCAGGCGCCACTCGTTCAGCGAGTTGGGGGATTCGTGAAAGAGTACGTCTCCCTTACTTCTTCTTATCCATACAGATAAGACAATATCCCTGACCTCCCCGTCGTAGAAATCACAGGTCTCGTGCGGCTGCCGAAAGATCATTCCTGTTTCTCATCCCGTTGCCCTGATGTAAGATAGCAACTCAGCCCCGGTTCAGGTGCTGTCTGGTACGCCATTTGCCCATGCTGGATGTCGCAGTCAGTTACTTTCAGTCAAACCCTTTTCTGGAGCAAGGAGGCGCAAGGTGATTTCTCGGTTCTTCAAGGTAAGGTCACCATCCTCCTCGACCCTTTCCCCCGGTTCTGCACGATTCTCGGTTCTTCTGACTTTCCTCACGTTACTCATTTGCGGCATACTGCCTTCGGAGATGCCGGGATTCAACGAAAAGTCACTGACCTCGCAGATCGTTATCAACGAGATCATGAAAAACCCCGTATCCGTCAGCGATTCGCACGGCGAGTACATCGAGTTGTTCAATCCGAATTCGTACCAGGTCAACATTAACAACTGGGCGATCATGGATCTCGGGGGGGATTATCACATGATCGAGAGCGAGGATACCCTTGTCATTGAGCCCCTTTCATATTTTGTCCTCGCCAGAGACACATCCTCAGCCACCAACGGAGGGTTCCCGGCGGATTACGAGTACTCCTCATTCACTCTCTCGAACGGCGCGGATGAAGTGATTCTTGTAAATGGCGCGGGAGTGGTCGTGGACAGCACAGGGTATGACTCGAGCGACTTCCCTGTCGAGGCGGGTTGCGCAATGGAGCTGAGGAATCAGCTCTTCGACAACACGCATGGTTACAACTGGAAAGACTCGATGAATTCTTTCGGCCTGGGGGACAATGGTACGCCCGGCTCCGTGAACAGCGTCTGGGAGGAATACAAGGATATGACCCTCGACACGGACGAGGATACGCTCAGTGTGGTGCCGGGGGCGACTGCACAGATCACGTTCTACGTTACCGATCAGTCGGATGGGGTAGTGGACGCCCTTCTCGAAGGTGATCTCTATCTGCCGGATGGAAACCCGTTTCCCGGCAATCCATTTCTTGGCCCGGCCATCCTCTCCTTCGATTCCGGGGAACGCATGGAGAAGACCTTGCACATCTACGTGCCCGACTGGGCTGAGACCGGTTCCTACCTCCTTGTCGGGAGGTTACTGGGTGCTGCGGAGAGTGAGATGGACCGGGAAGAGGTCTGCATCGAGGTGGTCACGGATACGAATGATGAAGAGCGTGCGAACCTGATTTCAGATATGAAGCGATTTGAGGGGGAGTAGGGAGAAGTTGTGGGGTAGCACCCCACAACCCTACGAGGAGACCGCCGTATCCCTTCGGGGTTGCGGCGGTTTTTTATTCACCGGCCGCCTGGATTGTGACGACAAGCTCCGTTATGTCGGCCTTGCCAGCCACATCCTCCGGGCCTCCACCCGGGTTGATCATTACCTCGGAACCCATGGTGATTTCCTCGCCGGAGAAGAGGCTGAGTAGGCGCTGATCACCCTCTATGACTATTTCGTCTCTCAGATACGAGGAATCGGGCTCGAGATTGACAGTGTCGCTCACTACGAGAGCTCCGGAGTCGAAAGGATCAGAATCTTGCTCATTGAAATATATGTTGTAAATAACCTCTGTGCTTCCTGTATAGTTGTGAAAATCAATGACCGCGTTCACCTCCAGGGCGATGAGATCAGTCAACGCGTTGACCTCTTCGGGCAATGTGATAGTTTCGGTATCAGTAATCTCGACCTCTGGAATGCCGGCAGGTGTGTAGTAGTCGATAGAAAGGTTATCCTGAGATATGAAGCTCCTGACATCGACCCTGATCGTAACCGTGGTTGCTCCGCAGGCAAGAAGAAGCAGAGCCAGGAGTGGAACGACACGTTTCTTTCTCTTTGAGATTTTTCTGAGAGCCAGCATATGTCTTGGTGGCTGCATGTATGCGCCAGGCCTTTCCTAGTGGAACGAGATCGAAGTAGCCAGTGTAACGCCACGCTTCTTCTGGAACGTACGGCTGTGCGTTGAAAGAGCGATATCGAAATCGAAGATTTTCAAAGGAATCCCGAGGCCAAAACTTCCCTGCAACTTGTCTCCCTGGTTGAAGGTCCCCATCCTGATCGCGATCGGCCCTGGTCCGTAGTAGGTCTCACCCCCGACGCGCATGAAGACATCTCCGCCCACGACCTCGAAGTTAGAGGCGATGATGTAATCGCCCTGAACCCGGTCGGAGCACCAGCCCGCATCCTCCATTCTTCGATATGCAGCCGACAACGCGAAGGTGCGGGGAACGTGTGCCTGTATGTTTTCATCCTCGGCGATGACCGACTTTATCATTGTGTTCGTAAGGTCATTGAATTCATATTGCTCTCGGTTGACTCGCCAGTTTAGATATGTGTATATGTCCTGGATGCCAAGGCCAATATCAAGTGTGGGGTACCTGAGCAGCACGCCCAGATCGAAACCGACGCCATTGCCCTTTGGTCCAATGTCGCCAGATTCGGGATAGGCGTAGTCGAGGCTTGTTGACACAGTAACCTCCGGCGGATTCACATCGTCGAATATAGGGTCGGACGTGCGGAGCTTCGACTCATTAACGACATCGCCGTAGACGAACCCCATGATATACTTGGCGTTTATACCGGCAAGGACCTGGGGACTGTCCCTGAGCGCCTTGAAGTGATCCTGAAGATTCCAGGCGTGTCCGACATTGAATGCTGCCCCGATGTTGGTAGTGCCGGTACTCCTGACCGAGTACTCTGTATTGGGAGTGAACGGTTCCCCCTGGGACAACGCTCGTTCGAGATTATCCGACGGCTTGAAATCGCCTTCCATCAGAACGAAGGGTGAAAGACTCAGGTGAACATGTCTTATGGAGAATCCTACTCTCGGTTGCCGGAAATCGAAAAGCCCCACGTCCACTGTCCCGCTCGGTACGTATTGCTGCAGGTTGTCGAGGTCGACCATCAATTTGTCTTTTGCGACGTCGAGCTGGATATTGGTCGAGTCGTTGGAATCCCTGGAGACAAGCTCGAGGTAGAAGGGAGGGTTCATCATGAGACTCGCCAATCTCACCGCGTCGAAATCCTTGTCGTCAGGATTGAAAGAGGGGAGGTCGCTGAGAAACACTATGAGCCCTATAGGCACGGGGATTGTGAATGGAGTGTTCTCTTCGATGTCAAGATACGCAGGGTTCAGGATGGAGGACTCACCGTAATATGGGAGCAGCGTTTCTCCCATCGCTATTTTTCTGGCATCGAATGAGATGGCCCGGACCATCGCGGGACTGACGCAGAGAAGAAAAGACAGGATAACAAACACACACAAGAATATACGAACTCGAACAGGGCATGATCTTCCGCGTGTTTTGTGCATATTCCTCTCAACGTCTTGTAAAAAGAATAATCTTTGGGTATACTAATGTCGTCCAGCGCCTCTGTCAACAAATTCGTTTTCTGACAGTGCCGTGTATTCCTGGGGGAAAGAACAGCAAGAACCTTGCCGTTCTCTGTGTAAGGAAGGAACCTCGATGCGTTATTCTCCTCCTCTCGTGACATCGTTTCGATATGGGTTGCGTCCTCCGGGAGACAAGTCCATAGCGCACAGAGGTGTTCTTCTGGCTTCACTCATCGATGGGAAATCCAGACTCCGGGAGGTTCCCCGATCGGGAGATCTCCTGCGGACCATATCGTCTGTCCGCGAACTGGGCGTTGAGGTGGATGGAGAGAGTGGAGAAGTCCTGGTTGGATCGCCGATGGGGAGCATGCTTCATGAACCTCCCGGTGTGATCGACTGCGGCGGTAGCGGCACCACTATGCGTCTCCTTGCGGGGTTGCTGGCATCCGGGGACTTCGTGAGCGTGCTGGCCGGGGATACGTCCCTGGCGAGGAGACCAATGGACAGGGTCATCGTCCCCCTGAGGGAGATGGGGGCCAGGATCTACGGACGCGCGGCTGATCGATTCGCACCGCTTGTGTTGATCGGAAGCCGCCTGAATCCGATTGACTACGAGATGCCGGTCCCGAGTGCGCAGGTCAAATCTTCTCTGCTGTTTGCCGGATTGCGAGGCGGGGTATCGGTAAGGATCAGAGAAAGGTCTTCCAGCAGGGATCATCTGGAGATCATGCTCCAGGAATCGGGCGCCGATATCGATCGAGATCGTGGAGTGATAACATTCAATCCCGGTAATAAGATGACACCCCTCGATATAGTCGTTCCGGGGGACCCATCGTCCGCATCGTTTTTCATAGTCCTCGCCCTCCTGGTCCCGGATTCCAGCATCCGCGTCTCTGACGTGTTGCTCAATCCCACAAGGCTCGGTTTTGTGGAAGTGCTGACCAGGATGGGAGCTCGAATAGAACTATTCGATCGCGAAACACGCGATGGCGAAGCGGTTGGAGATATTGTCGCGTCATCTTCCAGACTTCGAGCCACCCGCATCGGTCCTGACGATATACCTTCGATTCTGGATGAGGTGCCGGTGCTGGCCGTTGCGGCGGCAAGGGCGAGCGGTGACACGGATTTCACTGGACTGGGAGAACTCAGGGTGAAGGAGAGCGACCGGATAACGTCCATTGCCCGGAACCTGGAGGCGATTGGCGTGGACGTCGAGGAGCGGGAGGATGGTTTTTCCGTCATGGGCACAGATCTGCCCCTTGAAGGGGCTGTCAACGCGTCCGGGGACCACCGGATCGCAATGGCTTTTTCGATTCTCGGTGCCTCACCCGGCGTCAACCTTACTGTAGGTGGCGCCGCATGCGTCGCAAAATCATTTCCCGCCTTCTATGATCACCTCCAGACATTGGCGAATGGGGGTGAGGAGTCCACAGCGGTATGAGGCTGTTCTATCGCTTTTCCTGGAGAATCGTGAGAGCGCTTTTTCGCGCTCTTCTCGGGTTCAAGGCAGTCGGCTCTGAGAATGTCCCGTCCACGGGTCGTGTTATCCTGGCGTCCAACCACCGGTCATATCTGGATCCGCCCCTCATAGGGGTTTCGGTTGGCCGGGAAGTCCACTTCCTGGCCAAGTCTGAGCTCTTCGCCTTCGCCCCTTTCGCGAGACTCATCTCCGCGCTTAACGCCCATCCTGTGAGAAGGGGACAAAAGGACACGGGGGCCATAGGCGTAATGACCGACCTTCTGAAAGATGAAATGGCTGTCGTCATTTTTCCAGAGGGGACACGCCAGAAGAAAGGCTCGATCCCGGGTAAGGCGAAATCAGGGGTTGCCCGTCTCGCACTGGCAAGTGGCGCGCCGATTCTGCCCGTCTATATCAAGGGCAGTCAAAGCGTCTGGAAAGCTATCCTGAGGATAGAACCGGTCCGCGTATATTTCGGAAAAGTAATCGGGCCGGAAGAGTCTGGCCGTTACAGGAAAGATGCCACGGGATACAGGACACTCGCGGGACACGTCCTGGAGGAGATAAACGGGCTCATGAGGGAGATGCAGACCAAAAGACGCAGTTCGAGATAAAGTGATTATTTGCGCACCCAAGGGGTTGACATAATCGATGATAAGAAATATCTTTTCTGTTCTACTTTGTGGTTGACTGGCCCCTCGTCTTGATTTCTATATCGTTTCAGGGCGCGGGCGGCCCGATTTATGATTGTTACCGTGGAGGCTGTTCTTAATGATTTCTGATTTACCGATCGACGAGGAGCGGGAAGAAAACCAGCAGAAGCCGGCATCCGAAGAGGTGGAGGAGGACAATAATTCAGGGGATGACATCTCCTCTCCACCGGAAGAGAGCGGAAGAGAGGCCGGCAGGACAGAGAACGAAGCGTGTGTGGAAGAGAAAGCCATCGCTGAAGACGACGGAGATGATGTTGATATGAAAGCTGTTTCGGACGGGTCCAGGATAATGAAAGATGATATCGAACATTCTATGGACATGGATGATGAAAAGGACACGTTCCTCACAGAATCGGGACTGAAGGTCAGGGCGGATCTGTATGATGGTGCCGCTTACTCCATGGAAGAATACGAGGAGATGGCAAAACTCTACGACGAGACTTTCGCCAATATCTCGGAAGGCGAGGTCGTAGAGGGGACCGTCATGAAGATTCAGGGGAATTCTGTCGTTCTCGATGTGGGTTTCAAATCGGAGGGTGCTGTCTCCCTCGAAGAATTCACCGATCCGGATTCTCTATCTGTAGGAGACAAGGTTGACGTCTATCTGGAGAATCTCGAGGATCAGGAGGGTGTCATAGTCTTCAGCAAGAAGAAGGCCGATTTCCTGAAGGTCTGGGACTCGATCAAGGAGTCGTTTGACACCGATACTCCGATCGAGGGGACGATCGCTCGAAAGATCAAGGGTGGTATGGTCGTGGACGTGTTCGGCGTCGACGCGTTTCTGCCTGGTTCCCAGATAGACCTCAGGAGAGTAAATGACCTCGACAGCCTGATCGGAGTCAAGCATTTTTTCAAGATAATCAAGCTCAATAAGAGGCGCAGGAATGTCGTAGTATCCCGCAGAATTATCCTGGAAGAGGAGAGGGAGAGTAAGAGGACCAAACTCCTGGCTGAGATAGAGGTTGGCCAGACTCGTAACGGCGAAGTGAAGAATATTACAGATTTCGGCGCCTTTATCGACCTCGGTGGTGTGGACGGTCTGCTTCACATTACGGACATGTCATGGGGAAGAATCAGTCACCCGTCCGAACTCGCGACGATCGGGGACAGGCTCGATGTCAAGATCCTCGACATCGATCTCGAGCGGGGCAGGATCTCCCTTGGGCTCAAGCAGCTTACTCCATACCCGTGGGAGGACGTGGAAAAGAAATACCCGGTTGGCGACAAGGTCAGGGGCAAGGTCGTCAGCCTGACCAATTACGGCGCGTTTGTCGAGCTTGAAAAGGGAGTGGAGGGCCTTGTTCATGTCTCTGAGATGTCATGGACCCGACATATACGGCATCCGTCAAAGATCCTGGCGATCGGAGATATTGTCGATGCGATAGTGCTCAACGTGGATCAGCAGGCCGAGAAGATATCACTCGGGATCAAGCAGGTGGACGCGGACCCCTGGCTCTCGCTCGCGGAGAAGTATCCCACCGGGACACATATCGAGGGCAAGGTCAGAAACCTCACGTCTTTCGGCGGATTCGTCGAGATAGAGGAGGGAATCGACGGCCTGGTGCATGTTTCTGACATGTCATGGACCCGCCGCGTCATGCACCCCAGCGAGGTCTTGAAAAAGGGAGAGAAGGTGGAGGTGGTTGTCCTCAACATCGACGCTGCGAATCGCAGGATCTCTCTCGGCCTCAAACAGGTCCAGGAAGATCCGTGGGGGGAGCTGTCAGAGACTTATTCGGAAGGTACGGAGACCACCGGGAAGATCGCACGAATCCTTGAAAAGGGGCTGGTCGTGGATCTCGGAGATAATGTGGAAGGCTTTGTCCCGATCTCGCAGGTGAAGCGGAGTACCACCCGGCCGCTCGACCAGGAATTCAACCTGGGAGATACGCTGGCGCTTGAAGTCATAGAGTGTGACAGGGATAACCGGCGGATCGTGTTGAGCGCTGTTGAGGTCATCGCGAGGAGCGAGGTAGTGAAATCCCCTGCAGCCGACGCGGAATCTGAGGCGGATAAAGCCACAGCGGATGATGGCGGTGCGACGGCGGATGATGTTGAAAAGACCGACGATAAACCGGCCGCTGAAATCGTCGAAGATGCCGAAGAAAAATCCGCCCCCCAGGGTGCGGAGGAGGTCGAGGAGGCCGTGACGGTCGCTTCCCCAGAGGAATCGCAATCTGAGGCGAATGAAATGGCAGCGGATGACGGCGCGGCGGCCGATGAAGCCGAAGCAGATGGGGAGACGGCGATAAATCTGGAAGATGAGCCGGAAGAACCATCCGTAGAGGCCGATGAAGATATCCCTTCCGCTTCTGCTGATGGGGAAACAACGTCCAGATCATCGCAGGAGGAAAAGACGCCTTCCGCCGCTGAGGAGGAAGAGAAAAAGGACGATTAGTGGATGGATTCTGAGACTCTAATCCACATATGAGATGAAAAGCCCATCTACCATTATGAGTTCACCTTGCAGAAATTCTACAACCATCCTTTCAAGATTACTCCACTCCTGATCCTTTTCCTGCCTTTTTTTTCAGCATGTTCCCCGCCTGGCGGGACCGCTGATGTCTCTGCAGAGAGTTCCCTGACTGCCGGGGAGATTTCGCAGGCCAAAGCCATGTATGACAGGGCTGTCGACAATTTCGAATCCGACAGGTGGTCGGTCGCAGCGAACAGCTTTGATCGTCTCCTGAGCAGATTTCCGGAGACGAGATTCACCAGGGACGCGCTGGCTTATGCTACCGAAGCAACCCTCAGGGCTGGAGACGGGGAACGCGCAACCGGCAGACTGCTGGAATTCAGGGATTTCATAGCACGCGAAATGCTGGAAGAGAAGAAGCCGGAGACACAGAGCTATCTACTGGTCGACCTGGTGAAGAGCTATTCCAACTCTGATCTGCAGCGGGAAGGCCTGGATCTGATGATAAACCTCATACCGTCGGATATCTCGCCGCGTGATCTTGGAGATTCGATCCTTGAAACCGCGGAACATGTGGCGTTTCAACTCTCTGACGAGGCGCTGGCAGATATCATTGCGGCTCATCCGGAGCATGTTCTGATCCCGTCTCTGCGGATTCATCTTGCCAGGAGAGCACTGGCGGCGGGAGATGCTGACAGAGCCCTTGCGCTGGTCTCCGAGATCAATATGCATTCCCTGCGCGGCTCTGACAGGTCGGCGATACGCGAGATTCGTTCGAGGACGTCAGGCAGGAGGATCATTGACGGAAGAGTTGCACTCCTTCTCCCTCTCACCGGGAGCTACTCCCAGTATGCGCAGGCCGTGCTGAAGGGTGTTCAGCTGGCGCTCCACCCGTCTTCAGACGAGATCGGCAGGCCGCTGGGACTGGAAATTGTAGATACCGGGGGTGAATTCTCAGATTTGAGGGACAGGATTGACGGGATAGCTGCCGACCCTGAGCTCCTGGCGATGATAGGGCCTCTCTCGTCATCCCTGGCTCTCGCGGCATCTGTTGAGCTGCAGGACAAGGACATCACCCTGCTCTCCCCGACGGCGTCCGAGAGGGGAATACGCGACATCGGCGGCAACATCTTCAGCCTGAATTTCGTTGATGAATCACTGGCTGTGCGGATCGCGGAATTCGCCGTGAGGGATCTTGGTCTCTCTGACTTCGCGGCCATCTTTCCAATGGATGATTATGGCAACAGAATGGTCCATGCGTTCATAGGGAGGGTGGAGGAACTTGGTGGAAGGGTCCTTGTGGCCCAGGGTTATCCAATCTCGGCCACGACATTCGACGTGGAGTTGAAACGGATAAGGTACTATTCACCCGAGGCGATCTTCATACCCGCTCACAGTGAGGAGATCCCGATGATAGCGCCCCAGATTCCTTTCTACGGGATGGAGAATGTTCAGCTTCTGGGGACGAATGGATGGAACAACAGGCGTGTGGCGAGGCTCGGGGGAGAATACGTGGAGGGAGCGTATTTTGCGGACACCTTCTTCGAGAAGAGTTCGCGCCTGGCGTACCCGGAGTTCAGCCGGCGATACGAGGAAGTGTACCAGGAGGAGGCAAGCAGGGTTGCCGGTCTTGGATATGACGCGCTGAATCTCATCGCCTGGGGGCTCGAAGGTGGTAACAGGATCAGGGGAAGGAGAGCGATTGATTTCTCAAGCCTGTTGAATTTCAAAGGGGCTACGGCGGTCTATTCCATGGGGGAGAACGGTCATCTCAGGAAAGAACCGCTTCTTCTCACGATCAGCGGCGGGAAGGTGCAGACGGTTGAGGAAAGCCCTGAACGAGAAGAGACCAGGGGTGTAGATCCAACAGCTGTTCCCTATGGGCAGCCGCTTGAGATTCCATGATGCATCGAGCCCTTGTGTTGAGAGGAATATCTGCGCACGAGACGACGGATAATATGAGGGGCATATGAGCGCAAAGAAGAAAATCGAAAGACTCGAAGATCTGAACCGGCAGGCGAAGCTGGGAGGAGGCGAAAAGCGAATGGAGGCCCAGCACAAGAAGGGGAAACTTACTGCCCGAGAGCGTATAGATCTTTTCCTCGATAACGGGACCTTCGTGGAACTGGATCGCTTTGTGACTCACCGTTCCACCGATTTCGGGATGGAAGAGAAGATCGTCCTCGGGGATGGCGTGATTACAGGCTATGGAAAAATCGATGGAAGGATCGTCTACGTCTTCAGTCAGGACTTCACTGTATTTGGCGGTTCTCTCTCCGAGGCGCATGCTGAAAAAATAGTCAAGGTGATGGATCTGGCCGTAAGAAACGGTGCGCCCATTATTGGTTTCAATGATTCAGGGGGCGCGCGTATTCAGGAGGGCGTGATGAGCCTCGGGGGATACGCCGAGATCTTTCTCAGAAACACGCTTGCCTCGGGAGTTGTCCCGCAGATCTCCGCCATTCTGGGTCCATGCGCGGGCGGCGCCGTCTACTCCCCCGCGATAACGGATTTCATATTCATGGTAAAAGGCCTGAGCTATATGTTT
The DNA here is from genome assembly GCA_964577985.1 of uncultured Gemmatimonadota bacterium. Lineage (GTDB taxonomy): Bacteria > Gemmatimonadota > CAZMKB01 > CAZMKB01 > CAZNLH01 > CAZOAR01. The sequence continues at coordinate 57,994 of CAZOAR010000014.1, forward strand.
GTCACCGGGCCGGACGTCATAAAGACTGTCACGCACGAGAAGGTCACATTCGAGGAACTCGGGGGAGCCGGCACTCACAGCACAAAAAGCGGGGTATGCCACTTCGCCTGTGAGAGCGAAGAGGACTGCTTTTTTCAAATTCGTCGACTCCTCGGTTATCTCCCCGGCAACAACCAGGAGGATCCTCCTTACAGAGAACCGAAGGATCATCCGGAGAGAATGGATAAGGAGTTGCTGTCTATCGTCCCGGACAACGCGAATAAGCCGTACGACATGCACGAGATCATACTGCGTGTCGTTGACGACAGGGAGTTACTGGAGGTGCAGCCCGAGTACGCGAAGAACATCATCGTGGGCATGGCGAGGCTGGACGGTCACGTAGTGGGAGTGATAGGCAATCAGCCTCAGTACTTAGCCGGCGTCCTCGATATCGCCTCGTCGCTGAAGGGTGCCCGCTTTATTCGATTCTGCGACTCCTTCAATATACCGCTCCTGACGTTCGAAGACGTGCCCGGTTTTCTGCCGGGAACAGGCCAGGAGTACGGAGGAATAATCAAGCACGGAGCCAAACTACTATATGCGTATTGCGAGGCGACGGTCCCGAGAATGACCGTAATAACACGCAAGGCGTATGGCGGCGCGTATGATGTCATGAACAGTAAGCACATCCGTGGTGATTTCAACGTAGCCTGGCCGACGGCGGAGATCGCCGTAATGGGGTCGGAAGGGGCGGTAAATATCATCTTCAGAGATGAAATAAAGAATGCGGATGACCCGGAGGAAACGCGCAGAAAACGGGTCGATGAGTTCAAGGATAAATTCGCCAGTCCTTACATAGCCGCATCGAGGGGTTACGTGGACGTTATTATCAACCCCGTCGAGACCCGTCCGGTGCTGATACGTGCGCTGGAAATGCTGAAGAACAAGAGAGAGGATATTCCACCAAAGAAACATGGAAACATTCCACTCTGAGATAGATGTTTAACAAGATCCTCATAGCGAATAGAGGAGAGATAGCCCTGCGTGTCATAAGGTCGTGCAGGGAGCACGGCGTACGGACGGTCGCGATCTTCTCCGAGGTGGATCGCGACACACCCGCGGTCTGGGAGGCGGATGAAGCATTTCTCATCGGCCCTCCTCCCGCGCTTGAGAGCTACCTGAACATAGACAGAATAATAGAGACGGCGTTGCGTTCGGGTGCCGAGGCTGTACATCCGGGGTATGGTTTCCTGGCTGAGAATCACACCTTCGCCAGACGATGCCGGGAAGCAGGGCTCGTTCTTGTGGGCCCCACCCCGGACGCGATGGAGAAGATGGGTGACAAGGCGATGGCGCGGCTGGCGATGATGGAAGCGGGAGTGCCCGTAATCCCCGGGACCACGAAAGGCCTCGAGGATGGTAACGATGCCGTCAAGGCCTCGAAGAAGGTAGGTTTCCCTCTCCTGCTCAAACCTGTCGCCGGCGGGGGCGGCAAGGGGATGCGTGTGGTCAGGGAAAAAGGTGATCTCCTGGATGCATTCAAGCTTTGCCGCAGTGAGGCGGAGAAGGCCTTCGGAGATGGCAGGATTTATCTGGAGCGCTACCTGCAGGATCCGCGGCACATAGAAGTCCAGATATTGGCCGATGGCATGGGAAACGTGGTCCATCTGGGAGAGAGAGAGTGCTCTATCCAGCGGCGGCATCAGAAACTGATCGAGGAGGCACCGTCCACGATCGTGACCGGGGACTTGAGGGAAAAACTCGGCGCGTGGGCCTGTCAGGCGGCGATTTCCTCAGGATATTCGAACGCGGGGACTGTGGAGTTCCTGCGGGATAAGAACGGAGACATATATTTCCTGGAGATGAATACCCGACTCCAGGTCGAGCATCCCGTCACGGAGATGATTACGGGAATCGACATTGTCGCCATGCAGTTGAAGATCGCGTCGGGCGAGGAACTCGACGTTTCACAGGACGACATTTCCTTCCGGGGGGCGTCCATAGAGTGTCGCATATCGAGCGAGGATCCGTACGACAACTTCCTTCCTTCCTCCGGCGTGATCGAAGGATATGAACCACCCGGGGGACCATGGGTGAGGGTGGACAGTGGGGTCATGGCTGGAAACGAGATAACGCTCTTCTACGACCCTCTTTTTGCCAAGCTCGTTGTCTGGGCGGAAGATCGCGAGAAGGCCATGGGCAGAATGGCTCGGGCGCTCGAGGAATTCCGGGTGGCGGGTGTCATGACGACCATTCCATTTCACCGGTCGATGATGGATAATAACCGATTTCGTAGCGGAGATTATCACACAGGCCTCCTCGACGAGGAGTCCGGTGAAGAGTCGGCCGCAGACGTCGGTGAGGAAGAGATCGCCGTGGCGGCGCTCCTGGCTCATCTCACCGGGGGGAAGCGGTCCGCGCGCCCGAGTTCCGGCGGCTTCTATGACAGGCGTGTGGTGTCGGGCTGGCACAGGAAGGGCCTGGAGGAGTCGATCGGAAGTCGAGCTACATGGAGAAGACTCAAGGAAAGGGGAGAAGGCTGATTGCAACAGCGATTCTGGGTCAGGGGCAGGGGTGAGGGACAGTTCATCGATTTCGAGGAGAGAAGCCAGGGCCCCTCGATCAGGACAGGGGAGAAGGAAAGCTCGATCAACATCTCCACCAGACCGGGATCTCCCTTCTTCCATCTGCTCGTAGATGGACGCTCATACCCGTGCGCATTCCAGGAAGAGGAACACACGGTCGTGCTGAACGTACGTGGCAGGCGATACCGTTTTGAAGTACTCTCCGAGCGCAGGAAGCGGATTCGTGATCTCGGTATCTCCGATGAAGAGGAGATCAGCGACAGGAACATAGTCGCGCCTATCCCCGGGCTGATTGTCGAGATAGAAGTCTCGGCGGGGGACATGGTCGCAGCAGGGGATGGCATTGTCATAATTGAAGCGATGAAGATGGAAAACGAGCTCAAGGCCGCGGGCCCGGGGATCGTGAAGGAGATCAAGGTGAGCAAAGGTGAGCCCGTGGATCAGGGCCAGCTCCTGGTGGTCATCGCGTAGGGGCGAACTTTGTGTTCGCCCGGTATAGGCTGGTTCATGGCTGAGAGAGAAAAGAAAAACAGAAGAGAGTTCGTGACCTCCTCGGGAATCCCTGTCGAACCCCTCTACTACCGGGACTCACTGGAAGGCATCGACCTCGACGCGGATCTCGGACGGCCGGGTCAATACCCGTTCACCAGGGGTGTCTATCGGGACATGTACCGGGGCCGTACGTGGACTATGCGGCAATACGCGGGGTTCGGCACAACGGAGGAAACCAATAAGCGATATCATTTTCTCCTCGATCGTGGACAGACAGGCCTCTCTGTCGCTTTTGATCTTCCCACACAAATGGGATATGACTCGGACGACCCGCGCGTTGTTGGAGAAGTAGGGAGAGTCGGAGTTGCGGTCGATTCCCTGGACGACATGAAGCGGCTGTTTCAGGGTATTCCGCTCGACAAGGTCAGCACATCGATGACCATAAACGCGACCGCACCGATCATTCTCGCGATGTATCTGTGTCTGGCCGAGGATCGTGGCATCCCCCTGAGCGAGCTCAGAGGAACCGTTCAGAACGACCTGCTCAAGGAATACGTGGCAAGGGGGACGTTCATATTTCCGCCTGATTCGTCGATGCGCCTTACCGTGGATCTTATCGACCACGTCGGCCGAAGCTGCCCGCGGTGGAATCCCATATCGATAAGTGGATATCACATGCGGGAGGCCGGGGCGACGGCGGTCCAGGAAGTGGCGTTCACTCTCTCGAACGCCCTTGCCTACTTTGACGCGGTGATCGAGAGAGGAACAGGCGTGGATCAGTTCGCTCAAAGGGCATCCTTCTTCTTCGCGTGTCACAACAATTTTTTTGAGGAGATAGCGAAATTCCGTGCCGCGAGACGCATATGGTCGAGACTGATGAGAGAAAAGTACGGGGCGGTGGATGATAATTCCTGCAGATTGAGGTTTCATACCCAGACCTCTGGAGTGACGCTTACAGCGCAGGAGCCGGGTAATAATGTCGTGAGGGTGGCCTACCAGGCGCTCGCTTCTGTCCTGGGAGGGACACAGTCTCTGCACACAAACTCCATGGATGAGGCACTGTCGCTGCCGGCTGAGGAATCGGTGCTCATCGCGCTCAGGACCCAGCAGATACTGGCGGGTGAGACCGGTGTTGCCGACACGCCCGATCCGCTGGGGGGCTCCTTTTTTGTCGAGTCAATGACGCGGGAGCTGGAGAAAAGGGCAGTCGAGATGATGGATAAGATCTCCGCTATGGGTGGCGCCGTCGAAGCGGTCAAGAGCGGATACATGGAGAACGAGATTCGCAAGAGCGCCTACCGCGAACAGAGGATGGTGGAGAGTGGAGAGAGGGAGGTCGTTGGTGTGATCAGGACGGGCGAAAAGAAGAAAGTTCAGGCTCCCTCTCCTGGCAGGAGCAGCGAGGGCACGTTCGGTTTCTCCGACGAGGAGAAGGCGCGAACGCTTCAGAAGGAGAAGATCGCCGGTCTGAGGGAGAGGCGCGACAAACGCAGGGCGACCAGGGCGCTCGAGGATCTCAAGAGTGCCGCCCGGGCGAAAGATGAAAACCTGATGCCCCACATTGGAGAGGCTGTTCGCGCAGACTGCACGGTGGGCGAGATGAGTGACGCCCTCCGCGGCGTATTAGGAGGCTACCGCAAGCCCCCGCTGAGTTTTACCTCCTGAAGCGCCACCGCCATTCCGGCTTCTCCGGAATCGGTCCAGCGCGCCCTCTCGATTGACAATAATCTCCTCTGTCGCTATACTTATAGCATGGGGGCGAATGGTTTCGACGGTGGTGGAATGGGATAGAGAACGCAT
>CAZOAR010000015.1:0-60744 GCA_964577985.1 uncultured Gemmatimonadota bacterium
TTGTCCGGAATCGGCCTTATTGTGCGATGAGATTCCCGACAAGCGGGAATGACATATGAGGCGGGAATGACATGCGAGAGGGGAATGACATGTGAGGCGTAATTATTTATTACGCACAAGCCCTTCAGTGGCCGGTTTGCATCTCTATGAACCTTACAACTTCCGTGAACGGCGTCCCGGTCGGGAAGATACCGTGCACACCAAGCGCCTTCAGCTTGTCGTGGTCCCCGCGAGGTATGTTTCCGCCCACGATAACGGTCACGTTGTCCAGGCCATGGGCCTTCAGCCTCTCAACCACCTTCCCGCAGAGGTGCATATGAGCGCCGGAGAGGATCGACAGGCCTACCACGTCCGCGCACTCCTGCAGAGCCACCTCGACTATCGCCTCCGGGGACTGCCTCAAACCTGTGTAGATGACCTCCATCCCGGCCGCCATCAGCGCGCGGCAGATCAGTTTAGCCCCTATGTCATGGCCGTCCAGGCCCGGTTTCGCGATCACCACCCTGATCGGGACTCTCTTCTCTCTCTTCAAAACAGGCCCTTCGCAATGCTGATTCTCAGTATCTCGGATGTGCCGCCTCCGATAAGCGTGAAACGGACATCTCTCAGATAGCGCTCAACGGGATAATCCGTTGAATATCCGTAACTTGCCAGGACACGTGACGCCCTTTCGCATATCTCCAGCGCGGCCTCCGACGCGAACAGCTTGGCCATGCCAGCCTCCACGAAATTCATCATCCCCTGGTCTGCGCGCCACGCTGACCACCACGTCAATCTCCTGGCGGCCTCGAGCTGGACAGCCATTCCTGCCAGGTGTGCCTGAACCGCCTGGAACTTTCGTATCGGCCGACCGAACTGCTCACGCTCTGCGGCGTAGTCACGTGCATCCTCGAACGCAGCGCGCGCCACACCGAGCGCCAGTGATGCCGTCATAAGCCTGATTTCGGCCAGGATCTCCCGCAGGCATCCCAGCCCCTCGCCTCTCTCTCCAAAGATCGCCCTGGCCGGGGTATCTTCAAAGACGACCTCTGAGGTCAGCGACCCTCGCACGCCCATCTTGTCGATGTCACGGCCCACGACGAGGCCCTTCGCGTCCCTCTCAACCAGGAAGAAGCTCAGCTCCTTTTCACCCGTGCGCGCCAGCACGGTGAAGAAGTCCGCGACTGGCGCGGAAGTAACCCAGGTCTTTGACCCGCTGATCCGCCATATACCGCCGCGCATCTCCGCCCTGGTCGTGACACCAGCCAGATCACTCCCGGCATCGGGCTCCGTCATGCATATTACGCCTATTCGCTCTCCCCTCAGTGCCGGCTCGAATAGATCCCTGCGCGTTTCCGCGTCGGCAAAGCGATGCAGAAACCAGGTCCCCATAAGCGACTGCAAGGCGCACGCCGCTGCCACGGAGAGGCTGCCCCACGCAAGTTCCTCCACGGCCAGCAGATAGGTCATGACATCGCAACCGCTCCCATCCGGCTCCGGGTACCGCATCCCGAAGAACCCGAGCTCGGCGGCACGCGCGAAGAGCGCCTTCGGAAAGCGAGGCTCCCTGTCGAGCGAATCGGCCAGGGGCCTGATCTCACTCTCCGCGAAGCGGTGAAAGGTATCCCGCACCGCCCGCTGCTCCTCGCTCAATGAATAATCCATGCTATTTCTCCCCGGCCATTCGGGCACGAAGCCTTCGGGTCTTCTCCTCCACCACTTTCATGGTATCGGGGTCTATCACGACGCCATACTGCTCCGCCGCCGCATCCATAGAAATCAGGCCGTCCCTGACCTCATCCAGCACCCGGTCGACAGGCCGCTCCGTCGGCGGGCCGAACCCACCTCCACCACCCGCCTCCTGTCTGTAAAGCGTTCCAGCTTCCACACCCGCCACCAGGTCCTTGCTGGCGGCACTGTACTTGCCCTTCCCGGGTTGCTCGAGTTCTATCCTGTTGAGTGTGCCCGGCCCACCCCCGAAGAGCCCGAAGGCGGGTTCCACGTCACCATCGCCGAAAACGACTATGCGGGTATCATCTCCACCCACGCGATATCGGGTTTCGACTCCAAGTCCACCCCTGAAACGACCGGGGCCCGCGGAATCCGTCAGGAATTCGTGTTTTTCAAGGATATGCGGCGTCTGCTGTTCAAACATCTCATAATCCTGGTCGAGTACGCCTCCGGAGGCGTCTATCATCCCGATATGGTCATATCCGTCGCAATCGCTTGCGGCGCCGGAACCTCCCTTGAGACCCATGAACAGAATATCGACATAGGGGGCGTCGTGGCGTGTGTCCTGTCCCGTGGAGAGCGAGCAGAGGAGGTTGTTCCACCCAGCTGTAACACGCTCGGGTATCACGGGGGCGAGTGCGCGGATGATGGCGTCGGCGTTTTGCGGACAGAGATGATTTCCGAAGGTCGTCGCCGCGGGGTAAGCGGCATTAAGGATCGTCCCCTCCGGGATTATTATGTCTACAGGCTCAACCATACCCTGGTTATGGGGGATCTCGGAGTTTACCATCTGCAGAAACGTCAGTATGGTCGCGGAAGCGCTGGAGGTGTATGTCCCATTGACGAACCCGTTCGTCTGCGGATCGGTATCGGAGTAGTCGAAGGTGATCTTTTCATCCTCGACGCTTATCTTCACCCTTATCGTGTATCGGGAGCCGGGTGTGCGTCCATCGAAGTAGACGGTGCTTTCACCCCTGTAGACCCCGTTGGGTATGGCGCGGATCTCCGACTCCATCATCCTTCGCGTCGAGTCGAAGAGGGCCTCCTTGTGGACGTCGAAGCGCTCGAGGCCGTACTTGCTGATCAGCGCCTGCAGGCGTCGTTCCCCGACAGTGCAGCTCCCTATCTCCGCCTTCATGTCCTGCTCGACGATCGGCAGGCGGATGTTCGCGAAGATGAGATCCCACACATCCCTGCGCAGCTCCCCCCGCTCGTATACCTTTACGGCCGGAATCCGCAGCGCTTCCTGCCAGACTTCCCGGGCGTTCGGATTGTATCCACCCCGCACCGCTCCTCCAATGTCGGCCTGGTGGCCTTTGCACGCGGCCCAGGCCACGAGCCTCTCCTCCATGAAGATCGGCTTGAAGGCCGCCACGTCGTTGTTCTGGTTACCGAGAGTAAAGACATCGTTGTGGAAGAAGACGTCACCGGGGTAGACGCGCCCCTTGAAGGTCTCCGCGATGTGACGGCAGACCGGGCTCAGCGAGAAGCTCAGGATCGGCAGGTTTTCAGTCTGCTCCAGCATCCGCCCGTCGGCATCATACAGCCCGGTTACAAAATCGCGCGCCTCGCACAGTATAGGCGACCGGGTGGTTTTCTGCATAGCGAGGCTCATCTCGTCGGTTATCGCCTTGAGCGCTCTGCTCAGGATCGACACGAGCACCTTGTCTATCTTCATTTTCTTTCTCAATGTCGCCCCTGTCCGGCATCCCCGCGCGGCTCAATAACGGTGCTGCCTAGTCTGTCGATCCGCGCCCTGTAGGCACCCGTAACAAATATCGTGGTGGTCGTCCGTTCGATCATGGCCGGGCCCTCTATCATGTTTCCCGATTCCAGCGAGTGGCCGTCATAGACAGGTATATCCTGAAACTCGTCCGACTCGGGGACAAACGCTCTACGTCGACCACGGAGAGAAGCCCCAGGGTCAGGCCCACCCTCAGGCAGCCCTTCCAGCTCCGGCTTGTCCGTGCGCCCCAGTGAACGCACTCGAACGTTGATCAACTCCAGCCCGGCGCCCTCAGCGAGCAGGTCATAGCCGTAGAGGCGATTGTGCTCAGAGTGAAAAGCGGCCCCGAACGACTCCACCTTCCCGGCCTTCACATCCTCTATCGGCACGGCCACGGTAACTTCATGATACTGCTTGACGTAACGCAGATCAAGAAAAACGAGATGATCCCGCTGCACCGGAGAAACCCCTTCATGCTCGAGGAGACTGTCTCCCCGCTCCGTCATACCTCTTACCAGCCCGCGCAGGCGCTCGGGATCGAGCGAAGAGAGCGGAGTCACGTATGAATGAACGAAGTCGTGCTGCAGGTCGCTCATAAGCATACCCACCGCGCAGAGTATCGAGGCGGTAGAGGGTATCACGACCCCTGGGATGTCGAGCTCGCTGGCTATCGCGCACGCATGAAGGGGTCCCGCACCTCCTGCCACCACCATGGGAAACTCCCGCGGATCGAGCCCCCGCTTTATGGTTATCTCCCGTACGCCGTGTGCCATATTGGTGTTGATCACACGATACATCCCCGCCGCGGCCTCCTCCACATCGATGCCCAGAGGCCGCGCTACATGCTCCACGACCGCCCTGCGTGCGGCCTCAACGTCCAGGACCAGCTTACCGCCTGCGAAAGAGTCGGGGTCGAGATATCCGAGGAGCAGGTCGGCATCAGTGCAGGCTGGACGTTCTCCACCCAGGCCGTAGCAGGCCGGTCCCGGATCCGCTCCCGCCGAATTGGGACCCATCCTGAGGAAACCACCTCCGTCGATCCAGCCGATGCTTCCACCCCCCGCACCGATCGTCACTATGTCGAGCATCGGGAGGGCTATTCTAAGGCGGTCGATATCCCCCTCCGTCTTGAGCTCCACGGTGCCATCCCTGACGAGCGACGCATCGAAGCTGGTGCCACCCATGTCCGCTACCAGGCAGTTCAGCTCTCCCGCCGGCTCGGCGTAAACCGCGGCAGCGCGGGGTCCCGCGGCAGGGCCCGACAGAAGTGTCGCCGCCGGGCGTTCGAAAGTCGATGCCGGGACACAGACACCTCCGTTCGACTGCATGATCATGAGGACACCGTTGAAACCGATCTCCTTGAGCCTCGATTCGAGACGATTCATATAGGCGCCAAGTACAGGTCCAACGTATGCGTTGAGGACAGTGGTAGAGACCCTGTTATAGAAGCGGATCGCGGGTAGCGTCTCGCTCGACACACTCAGGTAGGCATCGGGAAGCTCCGACCTCACTATCTCCGCGGCCGCCTGCTCATGGGCCGTATTGGCGAAGGAATTCATGAAGCATATGGATACGGCTTCCACGCCATTATCGCGGAGGACGATGCAGGCATTCTTCACATCGCCCGGTTCGAGCGGTTCTATCTCCTCACCCCGGTAGTCCATCCGCCCTCGCACCGGCAGCCTTAGATGACGCGGAACGAGCGGGACCACGTTCCGATACCTGTTGTTGTACTGCTCCTCGCGGATACCCCTGCGCATCTCGAGGGCATCCCGCACGCCACTCGTTGTGATCAGGCCGACCTTCGCTCCGCTGCGCGTGAGTGTGGCATTGGTTGTCACGGTCGTCCCGTGCACTATCGTGTCGATACGTGCCGCGAGATCCTTGATGTCGAGTCCATGGGCGCCGGCCGCCCGCTCGAGTCCGTTGATCACGCCCTCCGAGGAGTCGTGGGGAGTCGAGAGGACCTTGAAGGTCTCCACTCTTCCCGTCGAGGACCAGAGAAACAAGTCCGTGAAGGTGCCGCCAACGTCTATGCCTGCTTTGAATCTCTCCATCTTTCCTGAAAAAATCTCCTGATCGCTGCCCTGCCGGATCGCTTACCCTCGAGAAGACGGGGCCCTAAAAAAGGCGTTATTTATGCAAGAGAAACACTTGACGCTGCGGACTGCTGCTTTACACATATTCACGAAGCAGGTGCCAGAAAGAGAGTTCTGACAGATCCACCTAAAAAACCTGGCAGATCCCTGTTATCCGATACCTTCCGTAATAACTGCGGATCGGCCCACGGCGAAGGCCGTCCGGTTCGCCTCCAGGAAGCGATGACCCGAGTGGCGTTCGACCGCACGCAACATATCCGGCTCCTCGATCGGAAGCCATCCGAGCCCTGATAGTGCCCCGAGCATGAAGATGTTGAGTGCCCTCGTGTTCACTCCTTCTTCCCGTGCGGCCGTCTGCCCTTCCAGCACGACCACTTCCCCAACGACCCCCCGGATATTCGCTACAATCTCATCCTGCGGAGGATATGGCTGCCCCTGCCTGACGAGGGTCGGCAGCGCAAATCTCACTGAGTTCATTACAACCCTCGTCTCATGATCCATCCGGTGCAGCGCGCGCAACGTCTCGAGCGGCTCGAATCCGACGACCACGTCTGCCCGGGACAGATATGAGCTCGAGCCCTTTCCGACAAGTACAGAGCACTCAACGCTGCCGCCCCGCTGCGACATACCGTGGAGCTGCCCCACCACTGCGCACCCACCCGCAGTGTGGACAGCATCACCCATGATCCGGGCGGCGGTCAGCAGACCCTGCCCCCCTACACCGACAATCAGGACTGAGATTCTCCCGTCAGCCATCTCCGACAACCTTGAACGCCCCATTGGGGCAGAGCTCCGCACAGACTCCGCATCCGGTGCAGAGGATCGGGTCTATAATGACCCTGCCTTCTTCATCTTCCAGTATCGCCGGGCATCCGAAAAGGTCTATGCATGCGCGGCAGTTACCGCAATGTCCACACATCAGGCAACGCGAGGCCTCAGCACGCGCGTCGGATTCGCCGAAGACCTTCACTACCTCCTCGAAACTACCGACACGATTCTTCGGCGGCAGTTCCCCGGGCGTCCTGCGGCCGACCTCCGCCCATTCCCTTGTCGACAGCGGCTCCGGCAAATCTACTGCTCCGATGGCATGGCGGGGAGGAGGCCTGCGGTCCGCCTTTTCCCTGCCCCGAAGCATTGTATCTATCCCCCACGCCGCGCGCAGACCATCTGCCAGGGCACCCGTTACCGTCTGCTCACCCCCCACAAGATCGCCCCCGGCGAAGATACGTGGATGAGAGGTTGCTCCAGTATCCGGATCGATCTTGATATGGCCGTCGGGAGTCAGTTCGATCGCGAGTGCGCTGGGGATCACTCCCTCGATGTCCGCCCGCTGGCCTATCGCGAGGATTACAAGCTCTGCCTCCAGCTCCATTCCAGGGTCCGTGTTCTCACCCATCCGGACAAAGACAATCCCCCCGGACACGAGTTTATCCGGCCTCATCCCGGGATGAAGCTCGATCCCCTCCTCCACCGCAGCCCGGATCTCCTGCCTTATCGCCGGCATCTCATCGAGATCCTCCACACAGACGACACTCACACGTCTGGCGCCGCGGCGGATCGCAGTCCGCGAGGCGTCTATGGCGGCATTGCCTCCACCGACTATCACCACGTTGAGACCCGCACCATCGTCCGGGACCGGCGAGGTTCCACGCAGGTATTCGAGGGCGGTCGCAACCGACGGAGCCTTTTCCATGCCCGCCCCGGGGATGTCGATGCTGAGCGCCCTGCTCGCGCCCATCGCCAGGTAGACCGCATCGAATTCGCCGTCGACAAGCCTGTCGAGATGAATGTCGCTGCCGAGCCGCGTGCCTCCCCTGAAAGAGACGCCCTGCCTGAGGATTCGTGCCATGTCCCTCTGCAGTGCATCGGGTGGCAGACGATATTCCGGGATGCCATGAGCGAGGATACCCCCCGCACGCTCGGCGGCGTCTAAGATCGTCACGGCGTATCCCCTCAGACCAAGGTCATGGGCGGCGCTGAGCCCGGAAGGGCCGGCACCGATCACGGCCACTAACATGCCATTGTCCTCTTCGCGCTCGGGCTGCCAGGGATCACTTTCCTGCCGGGCAGCCCAGCTCACGACGAATCGCTTCAACGCGTTTATCGCGACGGCTCCATCCGCGCTCCCGCGCACGCAGGCGTCTTCGCAGGGCGTGTGGCATACGCGGCAGACCGTCTCCGGCAGGAGAGTGCGGCTCATGATATGGCCGAATGCTTCGGCATATTCTCCGCCCGCGATGTGACCCGCATAACCCTGTATGCAGAGCGACAGCGGACACCTCTCGCTGCACGATGACACGTCCGGGCCACATGACTCATTACGAGCAAGCCTGCCCCTGGTGAGCTGGCGCTCATAGCCGCCGGTAGTCTTCTGACTGCACCGAAGGCTCGTGTTCGCCTGGCCGCACGCGCGGCATAATGCCTGGTCTACCTCATAGAGAAGAGTCCCCTGAGAAAGACGGCCCTCCTTCACCTCATGTACGGGGCATCCCTGCTCCACTATCACGACACTGACCCCTCTGCCATCCCTCGCTCGACGGAAAGCAGCCACCGCCTCCGAGGTCTTGAACGGGTCGACCTTCTCCACCTGTTCGACACCCAGAGACCTCACCACCTCCTCGACAGAAACAGTGTGCTCGGGCACCCGCCCGGCGGACTCCTGGAAACCGGTCATGGCTGTCACGCGGTTGTCAAGTATGACAGCTACCATGTTGACGCCCTCCTTGACCGCGTTCAGGAGAGGTGGCATGCCGGCGTGGAAGAACGTTGAATCGCCCATGAAACCGACGGTACGCTTCCCTGTCATGCGGCTCACTCCGGCTGCCAGCGTGAAGCCGGCCCCCATGCAGAGAAGGGCGTCTGCCGTCTGCAGCGGCGGACCATAGCCCAGGCTGTAGCAGCCTATGTCGTTGAAGTAGAGTTGATCGTCATCGAAGGCCGATCGAGCGGCGAAGAAAGCGGCCCTGTGAGGACAACCGGCGCAGAGCGTTGGCGGTCTCGGCGGTACGGGAAGAGGCTCCTTACCGGTGCCTTCCGCCGGAAGCTCGAGACCAAGACCGTCTCGCAACGCGTCCGCCACGATCTCCGGCGTGAAGTTGAACATCGTAGGCAGGTGACCCGTATGTTTACCAAGTATCTCAGTGCTCAAGCCGTTACGCGCGCAGAGAAGCTGAAGAGCATCCTCGAGGAAGGGGGCAAGCTCCTCCACCACGAGCATCGTCTTCACCCCACGCAGAGCTTCGATCAACTCCGCCTGCGGTAGCGGGTAGACCGTTCCCAGGCTCCAGAGCGTGACCTGATCCATGAGGCCGTATTTCTCGATCAGATCTGAGCAGACGGCAGCGGGAGCTCCGGCGCTGAGCACGACCACGTCACCGGAACCGCTGCGCCTGAAGAACCCCGAGGATGAGACAAGCTCCCTCGCACGTTCCAGTCTTTCCGTCAGCTCAACCCGCATGCGTCGCGCATTAGCCGGGATGGGCACATGCCGCCGGGGATCGCGGACAAATCCTTTCGTCACCGGATCAGACAGATGCCCGAACTCCACCGCTGCCCTTGTGTGGCACACGTGGGTCGTGGCGCGGAGGATGACGGGCAGACGGCTCACCTCCGACAGTTCGAACGCGAAGAGTGCCATGTCATGTGCCTCCTGAGGCGTGCCCGGATCGAGGACCGGGATGTGCAGCATCGGCCCGAGCAGCCTCTGGTCCTGCTCGTTGGGGCTCGTGCCGCAGCCGGGATCACCGGCACTCACTATCACCATACCGGACTCCACACCTATGTACGGGATGGTCGACAGAGGATCTCCCGCGACGAGGAGTCCCAGGTGCTTCATGGCGCAAATAGAACGCGCCCCCGCCAGAGACGCCGCGAAGGCCATCTCAAGGGCAACCTTTTCATTTACGGAGTATTCGAAGACGATGCCGCGGGCCGGGGCGATCCGTGCGAAGGTGTCTGTCACCTCAGAGGAGGGTGTTCCAGGATAGCCGCACGCAAACCCGACCCCCGCCTCGAGCGCGCCCCTCACGATCGCTTCATTGCCGAGGATGCAATCCGAGTACCCGGAGTTGTCCATCAGTAAGGGTTCTTCACGGCTGGATTTCGGCTTCAAACGCATTTGCACTCCGAGCAGGTCGTGATCGACTCCTGGAGGTCAGTACGGCCCTCACTCCACAGCTCAGCAGATGGAAAAAGAGGGAGGTTCCTCAATTCCGAGGGCGTTGATATTATCGTAATGGACGGGGGTTTTGTCAAGCGGATTCGGGGTTTGACGTTTCGCCGGTTATTCCTGTGCGTCGGGGCGTCACGTGTCTCTCCTGCTCCAGGGACGCCTTTCTGACCCACTCTGACTCCCGGGGGCACTCGCTGAGCAAAACTCGCCGGATCAGTCTCTCAACAGCACCCGGATCGAGTCGAGGTCTTTCATCCTGTCGACGTCCACATAATCTGTCATGCATCCTGTTGTCACGCGGGCTATCTCCCCGCTGTGCTCATCGAGGATCTTCGTCCCTTTCTCGTCGTCCCCCAGCCGGAGAAAATCCGGAAAGAGCCTTGCCGGAATGATCCTCGGATGATATTTCTCACCCTGGCACTCCGGGACGACAATCGTCTCCTCTTCCTCGAACATATCGAGGAGAGCGTCTATGATTTCAGGCGACACGAGCGGCATATCGGCAAGGAGCACCATAGCGCCTCTGCACCCGGAACCAAGCGATCGAATCCCCTTCTTCAGAGACGACATCATCCCCTGCTCAAAGTCCCTGTTCTCGACGATACTTATCTTATCCGTCCCGTCGAACAGAAGCCCTATCGACCCGATGAGTTCCTCCCTTCCATCCCCGAGCACGACGATCACGTGAGCCAGGCGCGACTCGACGCAGTTCCTGAGGGCGTAGTAATATAGCGGCCTTCCGTTCACCTCGAGCATGAGTTTCCGCTCCCCGAACCTCACACCCCGGCCCGCGGCAAGAAAGATCCCCGAGATCATCTCTCCTCCCCGGGGAGCGAGCCACTACCTTTCTTCAGGCTGTTCCTGAACCGGATGAGCTCCGCCGCTATGCTGACTGCAATCTCAGAATCAGACTCCGCATTGATGTCTATCCCGACGGGTGATGATACACGCTCGATATCCGACTCTGGTATCCCATCCTTCAGCAGCTCCTCGAAGATAGCGTCTCTCCTTGTTCTCGAACTCAGCAACCCGATGAACGCGCACCCCTTGAGCAGGGCCTCTTTGAGGACATCTCGATCTCTCTCATAGTAGTGAGACATGATGAGGACCATCGAATCCTCGTCAAATTCTCCTGGTTCGCTCCCGGACAGAACATTCTCCATCCCCTCGAACTTCGCGAGGTAGCCGGGTCGCCAGTCGATGACGTGGACGCGGAAGTCCATTCGGGAAATATACATGACGGCCTCCCGGGCAAGGGGGGTCGCCCCGAAGAGATGAAGGTCAACGGGCATATGGATCTCCTCCACCAGCAGATGCTCATCATCTGAAACTCTCTCACGCGACAGATGAATCGCGCCTGTACCTGTGTCATGCACCAGAAAGAGATGATCCTCCGCCGCGTACTTTCCACTCCCTTCCAGATAGGCCTTCAATTCACGATATACAAGTTTCTGCTCGCCCAGAACCGGCTCGAGCAGGACCTCGATGACGCCACCGCAATATGTTCCGTAGCCAAAAACGATGTCATCGGGATCGGTGGTGTCTATCCTGATCACCTTCGGCCTTCTCGCGGCGAACGCAGCCTTCCCTGTCAGCATAATCTGCTGATCCACACACCCGGACCCGATATTGCCACACAGGGGCAGCGGCTCACCAACCTCATAGAGCGCCTTTTCCCCCTTCTTCTTGTAGGTGTGCCCCTCTGTGGCAAGGATGGTGACAAGGACCCCGTGATCGGTACTATCTATCTTTCTCAGCAGGTCTGTATCCATTACTCCTTCTCCCTGCTGAGATGATACTAACAGGAGAGGGCCTTGTCAATCGGCCTGGTTGAGAGGCGTTTCGCCATCCGTGTTTTCTCGGCGAGTCGAGGGGAGGATTCCCCACTCCACCCGTGCGGACGCGGTCCTCAAGCTACTCACCGGATTGGAGAAGCAGTGCGTGACGAGAATAGCGCTTGACAAACTTCCGGTTCGATAATAATATCTCATTGGGGCTCACAACTGTCTTCACTCAAACCGTCATACCCTGCCCCGGGGCATCGGAGTCACGGAGAAAAAACTTGCGTTTTGCCAGTCGAACCGATGGTTTCAAGGCATCAGGAATCCGCGATCTGTTCGACAGGGCCCGCCGTGTGCCCGATGCTGTCGACCTCTCCATCGGTCAGGCCGACTTCGAGATTCCCGACGTCATAAGAGAAGCAACCATAGACGCTATCCAGTCGGGCTGCGGAGGCTACGGCGCCACCCAGGGTGACCAGGCCCTGGTGGAAGCCACGAGAGAACACCTTCGCGAGAGGTTTAACCTGCCTGATAACGAGCATGTCCTGATGACCTCAGGCGCCACTGGTGCGATAGTACTCGCGCTCCTCTCGCTCGTCGACCAGGACGACGAGGTCCTTCTACCCGACCCTTACTTTATCCTGTACCACCGACTGATCCAGCTCTTCGGGGGCAAACCGGTATGCTACGACCTTTACCCCGATTTCAGACTGCGCGCCAGTGAAATCGTGGCGAAGGTGACGGGCCGCACCAGGCTTCTCATTCTCAACACCCCTTCCAACCCGACGGGGACCGCCTTTACCGCGGCGGAATTAGAGGCCGTGGCCTCCGTCTGCCGTCAGAGAAACATCATGGTACTCAGCGACGAGCTCTATGAAGTCTTCGTCTACGACACGCCTCATGTCAGCATCAAGCGTTTCCCGGGGCTTGAGAGTCTTCTGGTGGGCGGCTTCTCGAAATCGTACGGGATGGCCGGTTGGAGACTCGGCTGGGCGGCCGGGGCGCCGGAGCTGATCGACAAGATGCGAACCCTTCAGCAGTTCGTGTATGCCTGCCCCCCCACTCTCGTGCAGAAAGGCTCCCTCGCGGCGTTTCAGGTCGACATGAAGCCATACGTCGACGCATACAGAAAGAAGCGAGATCTCATGTACAATGGTCTCGTGTCAGCCGGATATGACGTGGTCAAGCCACAGGGGTCTTTCTTTATCTATCCGGAGGCACCAGGTGGCAACGACATCGAGTTCTGCGAGCGTGCCCTGTCCAACAAGCTGGTAATCGTTCCGGGCAGGAACTTCAGCCGCCGTTCGACCCACGTCCGGGTGAGCCTTGCGGCCTCCGACGAAACCCTCGAGCGAGGCCTCGAGGTCTTCCGCAAGATCAGGTAGTCATCTCGCGGGGATCACCGCCGTGGCTTCTATTTCCACCTTCGCGCCCTCGTCCACCAGGCTCGCGACCTGGAAGAGTGTCATCGCAGGATAATGCTCTCCGATGACCTCGCGATAGATCCCGCCAAGCTCCTTCTTCGACGAGCGATACTCCGCGACATCCGTCACGTACCATGTCATCCGGACTACATGCTCGGGCCCGGCACCACCAGTGGCAAGAACGGCCACGATGTTTTCGAGAGCGCGACGAGCCTGACCCGGAAAATCATCGGTCTCGAAACGACAATCCTCGTTCCAGCCGACCTGACCCGCGACAAAGATCATCTCGCCCTCCACCTTTATGCCGTTGCTGTACCCGCTCGGGCTTCTCCACCCTTCCGGCTGCAGTATCTCCATTGATATCCTCTCTCTCCGTATGGAACAAAGGCCAATACATCGGCATTCAGACACCGTTTCATCCACGATGATAATATCATGCTGGTCTGACCCCTGTCAAGCAGGACGGCTCCGGCCCCTTTTCCTTCATCGGGAGTCAACTGATCAAGCGTCTTTGAAACAAGCTAAGGGGCGTTATCCGCCCGGAGGGCATATTGCGCGTCAAGACATGGACTGACTTGCTAGATGGCTGGTTATTGCAAGTCGACCCGTGAAGCCGGAGGACGAGAACTGTGTGTTGCTTCAGTTATCCTGGCAGTAATATGTACTCGATGATTGCGGTTCCCCCACGGTTCAATGTGGCCAGGGTGTCCGTCACAGAATTGCTGAGAGCCAATGTATCAATGCTGGTTGTATCGGTATCACCGTCGTCATAGATATACTCTGAGATCAAGAAATCCAACGTAGTGTCGCCAGGGGAGAATCCGTAGTCATCAAGATCGAATGACGTAATGCAACTGGCGGAACTATCAGAGAGTCAGTGAATCAGAGCTCGTATCTAAAGCGCTGATCGACCACAAAGGGATGGAAGAGTCAAATGCGATGCTATCATCTTCGCTGTTCTTGATATGTGAGAGTCCAATTATCCCGGTATTGGTCGTATCAACACCAATCGAGACTCTGGATGTTTCCAGCTCGAGGTCGCTCGCTCGGAGATAGGAAGAAAGGGAAGAGAGGGCAGCAAAGATCATATTAACAAGAAGTGCGAATACCAGTCTAAGACCTCCAGTACATCCCATTCAGGGACCTCCCATGTCACGTAATACGTTCCATCACCGGAGAAGTCTGGAATCGTGTCGAGCATGCCATCCCCCAGTTCAGCACGTCCCAGGGGGCCACGCTCACGCCGGAGAGTCCGTCCTCAACGGTGGAATAGCTGATTGAGAGAACGTTTGGGAAATAGTACTCTGGATCAGACCACATGAAGATCGCCGAACCCCGGTCGGCAGTGTTTCCCCATTTTTTCAGAGCCCTCTCACCACCTGAACAAAGACAGCTGGGGTAGAGGACGTACTGGAGGTGGTTTGCCATGTCCACCGATTGGCCCTACCGTAGCATGGGCCAGGATGGTAGCGATCCCGTCGGCCAGGGCATAGTAATGGAAGTCAGGCACGCCGAAGACGCGTTTGGCCACCTTGAGTGCTCTTCTGGCGAGGATTCTCTGCTTCAAGCCGGCTCTCAGGCCCATACGTTGCGCAGTGCTCGGCCCCCTGTCCCGGGTGTGTGCCGCCTCCCCCGCACTTGACCCATGACGGCCTGATTCCCATAAATTAATTGACAAACCGGTCGGAATTTGCGACTTTTGTTCTTGCGACTGCTCCCCATGGACGACAGCCCGGCGCGGTCTCCATGCGGCTTCACTCATGATATATACCGGGAGTCATTGACATTGTATCTGCCAGATTTCGACCTTCACGATGCCCGAACCACAGAGGAAGCGATTGGGCTGCTCGACCGTCACGCACCCGACGCGAGACTTCTCGCCGGGGGGACAGATCTCCTGATCGATCTCCGCACACGGCGCTATTCGGCCGCCAACGTGATATCACTCAACAGAATAGCCGAGCTCAGAGGGATCCGCAAGAGGGGCGACAGCGTTCATATCGGCGCGTTGACCTCGATCACTCAGGTCGTCAACTCGACACTACTCCTCGAGCGTTTCCCGGCCATTATGGACGCCGCCTCGAGGATGGCGTCTCACCAGATCCGTAACCTGGCCACGGTAGGGGGCAATATCGCGTGCGCCGCTCCCTGTGCCGATCTTCCGCCGATACTCATCACCATGAACGCCTCGATCGCTCTGCGATCAAAGGAAGTTGAACGAATTGTGCCGCTCGAGACCTTCTTCACGGGCCCGAGGGAGACGATAATAGAGGCGGGTGAGATCCTTACCGACGTGATCCTGCCGAAAGCCCCCAGCGGCTCAGGGGCCGCATATTCCCGGTTTGGACTGCGCGAAGGAAACTCGATAGCGGTCGCCGGAGTCGCCGCCGGGATACTGCTCGGCAGGGACGGAGGAATCGTGAAGGCACGAATGGCACTCGCGGCAGTCGCTCCCACACCGAAACTCGTGGGCGCCGTCGAGGAACATCTCAGAGGCGGCACTCCATCGGCAGAGCTTTTTTCAGAGGCGGCTGAGATTGCCGCTGGTGAAGCGAACCCCATCTCCGATGTACGCGGTTCTACCGGGTACCGGAAAGAACTCGTCAGGGTCCTGGCGAAGCGCGCGCTCGACCGCGCTCTCGAACGGGCAAAGGGGGTGGCGTCATGATAAGGAGCCAGACCCTGAAGGTCAACGGACAGGAGTACTCCGTGGCGATAGACTCCGGCGAGACACTCCTCGACGTCCTGCGCGACAAGCTGCGTCTCACCGGTACGAAGAAGGGGTGCAACCTCGGCGACTGCGGGGCGTGCACCGTCCTGATCGACGGCGAGGCTATGAACAGTTGTCTGCTGCTGGCATCCGAGATGCAGGGCAGGGAGATCACGACGATCGAGGGCCTGGAGCCGAACGGAGAACTCACTCCGCTGCAAAAGGCGTTCGTCAACGAAGGCGCTATACAGTGTGGCTTCTGCACGCCCGGCGCGGTTATGTCCGCCACCGCCCTGATAGAGAAGAATCCCGATCCGACAGACGACGAGATCAGAGACGCCCTGACCGGCAACCTGTGCAGGTGCACCGGTTACATGGGTATCCTCCGCGCCGTGAAAGGTTACAGGCAATACGAGGGGGATTGCGCAGTCGAGGAGCGGAAACCCACGCTGAAAGACCGGAACGGCGGGGCGTTCAAGAGTGTGAGCGCGCCGGTTCCCCGGGTGGACGCGGCCGACAAGGTGACCGGACGCGCCATCTATACGAACGACATACACCTCCAGAACATGGCCCACGGCAAGATCCTCGGCTCTCCCATCGCGCATGGCCGCATACTGAGCATCGACAGCTCTCGTGCCATGGCGCTTCCCGGAGTTCTGGCCGTCCTGACGGGAGAGGACGTTCCCGACACGATGCACGGCGTCTCCCCGGCAAGATACGACGAATATGTGCTCGCCAGAGATAAAGTGCGCCATGTCGGAGATCCCGTGGCTGCAGTGGCGGCTATCGACGAGAAGACCGCGCAGAGGGCTATGGAGCTGATCGATGTGGAGTTCGATGAGCTCCCGGCCGTCTTCGATCCAATGGCGGCGATCGCGGAAGGCGCGCCACAACTCCACGAGAGATACAAACGAAATATCAACACGCATGTAGACCAGCACTTCGGCGACATCGAAAAGGGCTTCGCCGAATCGGACTACATCAGGGAAGAGACCTTCGTGAGCAACCATATCTCTCAGGTGCCCATGGAGCCTCACGCCTCGCTGGCCAAGTGGGAGCACGACGGGTCGCTCCTGCTCTACACCTCCACGCAGGTGCCTCACTATGTGCAGTACATGCTTGCTCACGTGCTCCACATCCCGCTGGGTCAGGTCAGGGTGATCCGCTCCACCGTCGGCGGAGGGTTCGGTCAGAAGGCCGCCACTACACCTCTCGACCTGTGCTCGGCGCTGCTCGCCCGCAAGACCGGTCGCCCGGTAAAGATGATCTACACACGCTCCGAGATGTTCCACTATGGCCGCGGGCGTCACAAGCAGCACATGAAGTTCAGGCTGGGAGTGGACAAAGAGGGGAGGATCAAGGCGTTCAAGAGCGAGATATATCTCGACGGCGGAGCCTACTCTTCTTTCGGGGTGATCACGGCGTACTACGCCGGGAGCATGATGCCGACGCTCTACCATATCCCCAACTACAAGTATGACGGCTACCGGATGATGACTAACAAGCCCGCCTGCGGCGCCATGCGCGGTCATGGTGTACCCCAGCCTCGCTTCGCCTTCGAATGCCTGCTCAACATGACAGCCGATGACCTGGGCATAGACCCGATAGAGATCCGCCGGCGCAACGCCATGACGCCGAACACAATGACAGTAAACGATCTCGACATAGGGAGCTGCGAGTTCCGCGCAACTCTCGACTCCGTCGATGAGAAGAGCGGCTGGAAGGAGAAATACGGCGAGCTCGAACCGGGCAAAGGGATAGGCGTTGGTTGCGGTGGATTCGTCTCGGGCGCCGGATACAGCATATACCGCGGCCAGGTCCAGCTCTCGCACGAGAAGGGACGCGAGCCGTTCCAGAAGAAATCGATCTTTCCGCACGCCAACGCAGTAGTCAAGGTGACCGAGGACGGGATGGCGGTTGTACTCATGATAGGAGCTGCCGAGATCGGCCAGGGAAGCGACACGGTACTGGTCCAGATGTGCGCGGAGGCTCTCGGCATACCCACATCGAGGATAAGGATGCGTAGCGAGGACAGCGACATCTCCCCACTCGATCTGGGCGCGTATTCGTCGAGGGTCACGCTCATGGGCGGCCACGCGGTCTCAAGGGCCGGCTTCATGGTGGTCGATCGCATGAGGCCCTACGCCTCGAAGATGCTCGAATGCGAAGAATCAGATGTGGTCGCGCACGACGGTCTGATGCTCGTAAAAGGAGACGAATCGAGGAATGTTCCGTGGGAGGAGGTGGCGCGGAAATACTTCAACGACAACGGTCCACTAGTCGGCACCGGGAGCTACAAGCCACCTGAGGGCCTCGGCGGCGACTACAAGGGAGGACCGGTCGGGACGAGCCCCGCATACTCGTTCGGCAGCTCGGTCTGCGAAGTATCGGTCGATCTCGAGACAGGAAAAGTGAAGATCGATCGCTTCACGGACTACCACGACTGCGGGACTCCGATCAATCCGATGGCGGTCCACGGGCAGGTTGAGGGAGCTATTGTGATGGGTGCCAGCGAGACCATACTGGAAGACGTTCGATTCGATGAGAAGGGGCAGATCCTCAACCCGGATCTCCACGCCTACCTGATCATGACAATAAAGGACGCCCCCGAGATCATCAGTGGTCTGGTCGATTCATACGAGCCCCGGGGACCATTCGGTGCCAAGGAGATCGGTGAGGGAAGCACACTGCCGGTCCTGGGCGCAGTCGCCCACGCCATAGCGAACGCCACGGGCGTATGGATAAAGGACCTCCCAATCACGCCTGAGAAGATACTGAAGGCGATGCGGGAGAAAGAGGATGGGAAATAAGCGCTTCGGTGTTTCTTTCTATTTCTTCTTCCGGGTGGTCTTTTTCTCTCTATTGTAGCGGTTCAGTTTATTCCTCAAGGTTCGGACGCTGATCCCGAGTACGTTTGCCGTCTTCGTCTTGTTCATCCCCTCCCTCTCCAGGGTCTGCATTATCAGCCGTCGTTCCATCTCATCGATGGTAATCCCGACTTCAGCGAGACCGGCAGCCCCAGCAGCAGCGCTGCGACCGTCATCGGGAAGGAGGAGATCAGGGCTTATCTCCTCGGTCCGGGACAGGACAACCGCCCTCTCGATGGTATGTTCAAGCTCTCTAACGTTTCCGGGCCAGTCCCGGGAGAGAAGGACCTTGAGACCCTTGTCGTCGATCACCTTGTCCTCTACACCGTTATCATAGCAGAACCTGTGCAGAAAATCATCCGTCAGCATCGGGATGTCCTCCTTCCTCTCCCTCAAGGGCGGAAGGTGGACAGGGACGACATTGAGCCGATAGAATAGGTCCTGACGAAACCTCTTCTCCTTTATCTCCTCGCCGAGATTCCTGTTGGTGGTTGCCAGGATACGGACATCAACCCTCTGTGTAGCCCCGTCGCCGACGCGTTCGAATTCTCTTTCCTGAAGCACTCGCAGGAGTTTCGCCTGGAGGTTGTAGCTCATCTCACTGATTTCGTCGAAGAGCAATGTCCCCTTGTTGGCCCTTTCGAACCTGCCCTGCGTCTTCCGGACGGCCCCCGTGAAGGCACCCTTTTCATGCCCGAACAGCTCGCTCTCCATCAAGCCTTCCGGAACCGCCGCGCAATTCAGTTTCACGAACGCGTTGTCCTGGCGGGGGCTGCTGTAATGAATCGCGCGTGCCACCAGTTCCTTGCCGGTGCCGCTCTCACCCTGGATGAGGACTGTCGAGTTGGACTGAGCCACCATTTCAATCGTGTCGAAGACCTCTTTCATCGGCGCGCTCTTGCCGAGTATATTGTGATAATCGAACTTGTCGGCCAGCTCGTCCCGGAGGTGCTGGTTGTCGTCGACCAGCCTCTTGTAATCGAAGACTCGTCTCGCGACTATGTTGAGCTCGTCCTTCGAGAATGGCTTGGGGAGATAATCGAAGGCCCCCTGTTTCATTGCCTCGACGGCGCTGGAGATGGTCGCGTAGCCAGTGATCATGACGACGTTGGTGTCAGCGGAGGTCCGCTTGGCCTCCTTGAGGATATCCATACCGCTTACCTTCGGCATCTTCAGGTCGGTGATGACAAGATCGTAGTGATTTCCCCTGATCTTCTGGATGGCCTTGTTACCATCCACAACGGTATGAACATTGTAGTTGTCTTTCTTGAGGGTGGTCGAAATAAGGTCAACCATATCTTTTTCGTCATCAACCACCAGGACAGTACCAGGATTCATCACAGATCACCTCTTCTCAGATTGAAACCCTTCGCGGAAAACACGTCAACGCAATGAAAATACGACTTCCCGGGGGCATTGTCAACGTCTTAGGATACAGTTCGCCGGCTTGAATGCCGCCTCCGAACAACGATGGGATGATGGCCTTTCGCCGGGCATCGCTCGCCCATGATCCCCGGGTGGTTCAGGTAGGGTACCAGAAGCAAATGACCGACAGGTCATAAAAAGGGTCCGATTCGAGACCCGCTGCGGTCCCCCCCCCTTCGCAGGGAACGATCCAGTCATAGTGCATGTAGAAAGTGGCTCTATTCCTCTTCCACCTCAGCCTGTTTGATCGGGATCTTTATCGTGAAGGTGGTATCACCCGGTCGGCTCTGCACGTCAAAGGTGACACCATAAGGATTGAGGAGTTGATAGCAACTATGGAGCCCCAGGCCTACTCCCGAGGGTCCGCCATCCGCCGAGCCGAATTCCTTCGTGGTGAAGAAGGGGTCGAAAAGTCTCAGCCTGTCCTCTTCCTTTATCCCCACTCCCGTGTCGTTTACAATGACGTAAACAAACTCCTCGTCGTGCCTTGTAGTCACCGAGAGGACCTTCTTCTCCATCCAGAACATGGCGTCTATGGCGTTGCGTATGATGTTCGTGAAGGACTGGCTGAAGTCGCTGTACACGCCTTCAATGTAAGGAAGCTTCGGATCGTAATCGATCTTCTTGTCGATCTCGTGCTTGAAATACATGTCTGCCTTGAGAAAGGCGAGCTCCTCCTCGAGGACCTGGTTCATACTTATCTTCTTTCTCGCGCTGTCCTGCTCCTGGCGGCTCTTATGCATCATGTTGCCTATGATGTCGCTCATCTTCTCGACCTGCTTCAGGACGACATCCAGGCAACTGTCGGCGCTCACCCTGATCTCCCTGGCGAAAGTGGCTGCATCCCCCGACTCCGCGCTCTCTATCCGTTCGAGCAGCTCGGGAATTCTCTCTCCAAGAACCTCGTCTATTTCCGACTTTAGTAGCTCAGACCGGCCGAGAATGACACCCAGCGGCGTATTGAGGTTGTGTGCGACTCCCTGAACAAGGAGTCCGACGGACGACAGCTTGTGTTTCTCCATCAACTCCATCTCGAGTCGCCGTCGTTCATCCTCGAGTCTCTTCTGTTCTGTTATGACCTTGCGGTGCTCGATCACTCCCTTCAAATCACCGTTGATATCGAATATGGGGTAGCTGTTCACAACAAAAATCTCGTCCAGCTCAGCGGAATGCAGTTCTGCGCTCGCGTGCGCCTTCGTCCGGTATGTCTCCTTCACGGGGCATACCTCGCACCGCTCTTCTCTGCCGCTGAGAACCGCACCGCACTGCCTCCCCACAGTCTCCTTCACGTCGATGCCGGTCAGGTTCGCGCTAGCCATGTTCGCTCTCGACACGATGAAGTCGGGACCTATCACGGCAAGCGGATCAACAATCGAATCGAAGACCGATTCCAGCTCCGTCTTGCTCTCGTATATCTCCCGCTCGAGATTGATATTTCTCGTTATGTCCTTGATGACGAAGAGGACGCTCTTCACATTGCCTTCTTCGTTGTTGAGGACCGACCCGGAGAGGAAGGTGATGATCTGACTGCCGTCTCTCCGGAGAAAATCTACACCCCTGTTATGAATCGTGCCCGCGCCAAGGGTCTCCTTGATGATTCTGCTCATCTCGGACCTTCCCCTGGCAAGATACCCACTGAGGCTCTCACCGATAACCTCTGATTTCCTGACCTTGAACAACTCTTCGGCACCAGGGCTGAAGAGCGTGATCATCCCCAGAGGATCTGTCATGATGATGGCGTCGGCGGAGCATTTTACGATCGTCCTCAGGTAATCCCGCTCCCGCCTGAGCTTCTTCTCGAGGTCTCCCTTCTCATTTTCCAGACGCTGCTTCTCCAGCACCTTCCTGACCCTGTCCGCTATTCCCTTCAGCTCGACCGGCTTGATTACATAATCGCCCGCCCCCATCCTCATCGCCTTCCGGGCGATTTCCTCGCTGCCGTAAGCTGTCATGATCATCACGGCCGTATCGGGGTTCGACTTCCTGACCTTCGCCAGCAGATCGACACCGTTGGCGTCGGGGAGCTGGATATCGATCATCATGAGGTCGGGGTCGATCTCACCGCACTTTTTGAGAGCAGTCTCCCCTTCGTTCGCAACCTCTACCCGGTAACTCTTCTTGAGCCTTCTCTCCAGGAGAATTACGTCGTCTTCCCTGTCTTCAACGATAAGGATCAGTGGCTTCTTGTCTTCGCTTTTCATTGATATTCCCGGTGGGCGTGATCCCCGGGCAAGCGGGATATCACAGGGTATGCTGTTGGATGCCTGCCCCGGCGGGGGACGCATCCGGCGGTAATCACATCAGCGCACCCGGCACGGTCAGGGAGTTTTTCCTCCGCAACCGGTTGCGCCGTCGAACAAGGCTGACAATCAGGAATCTATCATACGTACGGTCACGCCGCAACAATGAATTTCTTCATGACCTCAGCGGCGACCTCTCTGGACCGCTCTATCTCCCGGGAAGTGACGCTCTCGAGCACCTGCTGCAGCTCCCTGGCCCTGCGGGCGAATTTGGAACCCTCCGCCGAGCTTATCCAGTCGAGCTGAAGGCGTTCCTCACGGATGTCATACTTCCTCAACCTTTTCCACATCTTCTCGATACGTCGCTGCGTCCAGTGGTTCGCGTCGATGTAGTGACAGTCACCTATGTGGCAGCCGGTCACCCAGACAAGGGGAGCGCCGCGCTCGAAACCGCGCCACACGAACTTGTCATCGACCCTGCCGCTGCACATGGTCCTTATCACGCGGATGTTGGCGGGGTATTGCAGCCGCGCAGTACCGGCCGCGTCGGCGCCGGCGTATGAACACCAGTTGCAGCAGAACGCCAGGATATTCTTTTCCGGCGATACCTCGGTGGCGGCGTCGACCTGCGCGATCAACTGCTCGTCGGAGAAGTGTTTCATCGAGATGGAAGAGAAATTGCACTCTGCCGCGCACGTGCCACAACCCATACAGGCCGCTTCGATGACCTCTGCGGGAATCTTCCTCTTGACGTCCACGTTGATAGCGTTGTAGGGACAGACCCTCGCGCATACACCGCATGAAGTGCAGGTCTCCTGGTTGACTTTCGCCGTAATGGCCTCGACGCTGATATTGCCCTTGGCCATCAGGATCCCGGCCCTGGACGCCGCAGCAGACGCCTGCGTGACACTGTCCTTGACGTCCTTCGGGGACTCCGCACACCCGGCAAAGAAGACACCCTGTGACGGAGCATCGACCGGTTTGAGCTTGGGATGCGATTCCAGGTAGAACCCGTCCGAGGTAGTGGAGAGCGCGAGTACGCTGTCGAGTCCGCTTTCGGCGCGAGGAGTAACGCCTACCGAGAGGACGACCATCTCCAGCTCGTGGGTTTCCACCTCGCCAGCGACTGTATTCTCCACAGTCACCATCAGGTTCCCGTTCTTCTGATCCTCCACTATGTCCCCCGGAAGCCCCCTGATGTACTTTACTCCGAGTGCCCTGCTCCGCCTGTAGAGGTCTTCGAACCCCTTCCCGAACGCGCGGATATCCTGATAGAAGACCTTGATGTCCGCGTCCGGATAGTGTTCCTTGATGAGTAGCGTGTCCTTCACCGTATTCATGCAGCAGATGTTGGAGCAGTAAGGGTTGCCCCGTTTCTGCGATCTCGAACCAACACAGAGGACGAAGCCTATGCTCTCCGGCTCCTTGTGATCCGTCATTCGGAGGAGGTGGCCTTCGGTCGGACCCGAGGCGTTGATCAGCCTCTCGAATTCGAAACTTGTAACGACGTTCCGGAACTGAGCGTATCCATACTCATCCAGCTCGGTCGGGTCGTAGACCTCCATACCGGTCGCGACGATAATTGTGCCGACCTCGACATCGATCAATTCATCTGTCAGGTCAAAGTCGATGCACTTCTTCGGGCACGCTTCTATGCACTTGCCGCACGCGATCGGGGTGTTACCCAGACACTCATCCATATTGACTACATAGGATGAGGGAACAGCCTGGGCGAAAGGTATATAGATCGCCTTCCGTGTCTTGAGCCCCACCTCGTATTCGTTCAGGGAAGATACAGGACAGACGTCCACGCAATCCGCGCAGGCAGTGCATTCATCTTCTCTGACGTACTTCGTGTGTTTCCGGATCGTGACGTTGAAGTTGCCGACATAACCGCTGATGGCTTCGACTTCTGAGAGTGTGTGGAGCTGTATCCCGGGATGTCGACCGACATCCATCATCTTGGGCCCGAGTATTCATATAGAGCAGTCCATGGTGGGAAATGTCTTGTCGAGCTGAGCCATTATCCCTCCAATGGATGCCTCCTTTTCCACCATGTAGACCTGGTAGCCTGTATCCGCCAGATCGAGCGCTGACTGGATACCCGCGATTCCTCCGCCGATGACGAGCGCGCTTCTGGTTACCGGGACCTTTATCTCCTGCTGCGGCTGAAGTCTGCTCGCCTTCGCAACGGCAACCCTCACTGCTTCCTTCGCCTTTTCGGTGGCGGCTTCGGGCTCCTCCTGGTGAACCCAGGAACACTGTTCTCTGATGTTCGCCATCTCGAAGAGATAACGGTTGAGCCCGACCTCCTCGCACGCGTTGCGGAAGGTGGGCTCGTGCAGCTTTGGAGAACACGCGGCGACAACGACCCTGTTGACCCCATGCTCGCTGATGTTCTGCTGAATTCCCTTCTGTCCGGGATCGGAACAGGAATAGCGGTTGTTGAAAACGGCAACCACGTTCTCCAGGCCCCTCGCATAATCCGCCACCGCCTCCACGTCGACTACACGGCTTATATTGCCCCCGCAGGCGCAGACAAACACCCCAACCCTCGGGTCTTTCACACTGAGATCGGCCTTCATTCTTCTGCCTCCTGGTTTGAGATCGCACAATCGGTACAACAGATGGAGCCATGTATCTTAATTGAGCATGGTATCACTCGTCTGTCATCAGATCCGCGAGGAGCGATGAGATATCCTTAACCTTTATGTCTATACTCTCGTCACCGCTGTTCTCGCTCTGGGCGCACCGGAAATGGATCATGCACTTCGGGCACGCTGTGAGAAGCGTCGTGGATCCCGTACCGGCTGCTTCTCTGAGCCTGTCGACCTGCATCTCCTTGGAGATCCAGCTGCAGTTCATCCAGAGTGAAGTCCCGCAGCAGACTGATCTCCTGCCACTCCTCGGCATCTCGAGGAGTTCCAGCCCATCCACTCGCCCGAGCAGCTCTCTGGGCGCATCAATGATATCCATGTGCTTCGACAGGCGGCACGGGTCGTGATACGTTACCCTGCCGTTGCCTTTGCCGGGGTCCAGACTCAGAGTCCCCTCTTCTATCTTATCGAGGAAGAACTCGGCGGTATGGATAACATCCACCTCGAGCCCGATATCATTCTCCCTGTAGTCCTTCTTCAGGGTCCGGAAACACTCGGCGCACGATACAACCATCTTCTCTATTCCACTCGCGCGGATAGCATCGACGTTCCGCGCAGCAAGGTCCTGAAATGTCTTCCTGTCGCCCGACCAGAGGAAATCATGCCCGCAGCACACCTCGTCGGCCATTATCACAGGCTCTATTCCGAGCTTATTGAGCACCCTGACCGTATTCCTCGCTGTCTCTATTGCATCCGGAGCGTAATCGGTGAAGTATTGACTGTAGAGGGGTAGACAGCCGACAAAATAACCAATTTCTCCCTCTTCGGCCACGTTCAGATCGTCGGTGATCCATCCAAGGCGGTCGGGGCTGACATCGTCACGCGCCATCATCTCTCCCCAGGTCCTGATGGTGCAGCCATGCGTGCACTTGCCGTTGTTTCCTTTCTCACCAGCCACTTCCCTCACGTCACGGATAAAATCGATGAACTCCACCCCCATCGGGCACCGGTTCGTACACATGTTGCATGTCAGGCACAACCATTGCAACTCGCTTTCCGCGAGCTTCTCCGGACCCTCATGGACCGCTGTCAGGACAGTCTTCCTCGGGGAGAACGCGCTCTCCCGCAGTGAGACAGGACATACGGAGGTACACTTGCCGCAGTCCATGCAGTTGAAGACCCCGGTCTCCTCTATTACTATATTGAAATCACGGCTCATCGAGATCCTCCTCTTCCCAGCCCCTTCGCGAACTCCTCGACCCTCCGGATGAACCTCTCACCATCCCCTGGCGATAACCAGAGCGTTCCATAGCGGGAAGAAGCGATGCCCATCGACGACATCATGTCGCGGACTACCTGTTCCTTTTCCTGATAGCTTTTGTTACCATCAATATAGTGGCAATCCCCCTCGGGACAACCCATCACCATGACACCATCGGCGCCATGCTGGAACGCCTTCAGGATGAAACCGGGTCCTATTCTTCCGGTGCAAGTAAGGCGCAACACCTTCACGCCGGGTGGATAGGTGTAGAATTCTCTCTCCCCGATAGTCGCCCCGCCATAATGGCACCAGTGACAGGCATAGATAATGACCTTCTTCCCGACCTCTTCATCACCGCTCTCTTCATCCAGTATCGCTTCCAGGAGCCGATCGATATTCCTTTCATCAAAATAACCGGACCTCAACGCGCCTGTGGGGCAGTGAAGGACACACAGCTCGCACCCCCGGCAGAGGAGCGCGTCCACCTCGGAGACTTCCACGGAACGGTCCGTCTCTACCAGTCGGCACGCATCGAACGGACAGACCTCCACGCATGTGCCACATCCCCTGCACCAGAACGAATCTACTGTTGGCGCCCAGCTTGTCTCTTCGAGAAGACCCGAACCTCTCTCCAGGAGTACCCTCATGGCAATGGAGCGTCCCGCCATCAACTTCCATGGCTCGTCCCTCTTCTCCATTCCGCTCACCTCGAAGAAGCCTCTCCTCCTGCCACTGAAAGGCTCGAGAAGTGAGAACCGGGGAGATTTGTCAACGACCGCTCTGTTGTTCCCGTCTTCCTCCGCCATCACCACGAAGTCACAGGCCATCTCTTCCCGCTTCCCGTTCCTCTCTGTCTGGACCGCGAACGAGCCAATACCACCCTGGACTCCCACGACCCTGACACCATCGACGATCTTCACGGGCGGAATACCCCATTTCCTGGCACGTTCTCTCCTGCCGGAACCGGGAGCCTTGCCGGTATTCAGCAGGAGGACATCGAGGCCGAGCGAAACCAGTGTCGAGGTTGTCGCGAGGGCGACCGTTCCGTCCCCGATTACCGCCACTTTCTTCCCGACCTTTCTCATCCGGCGGCCGAGGCTCACGTCGCGTCCTGTCAGAGCCTGCAACCCGGTGGATGTCATCTGAAAGGCCTTCCTTGTGGCAGCCTCGCTGTCGTCTGCATGAGTCCATGCGCAATGCTCGCGTATATTTACAAGTTCGATCTGCTTTCGATCGAGACCAAGGTTATCGAACAGGGCATTCTTCTGCCTGACTCTCTGGTGAGAGCAGTTGGAGCAGATCTGCTCCAGGGAGCAGCATGAGCACGCCGCGAGGACGAGAGCGTCGAGCCCCTCCTGCTCGACACGCGACTTCAGCTCTTCAACACCCTGGCTGGAACAGGCATAATCGACTATCCCGTAATACGACACGTCCTCCATCTCCCCGAGCCTTCCCGCAACGTTATCCACATCGAGATAGTCCGATATACCGCCGCCGCATCTGCATACAACGGCCCCTATTCTCGACGGGCGTTTCAGTGGAGCGATCTCCTTCACGGCCATTGTCGCGTCACCACCCGACCACCCCGAATCCGCAGCAAGTTCACACGATACGGCCGAAGCCGATATCATACTGCCCAGTTTGTCCTTCTTCCTCTCTCCGGCCAGGGCTGGCAGGTATACGCCGCTCCTGTTGGATTCGAGGCTGCCGTTCCACCACTGTGGAAGGAGTGGGCGTCGCTGTTTATCGAGCTCGAGGTCAAGGACAGACCAGAGGTCGGCTCGTCTCTTCCTGCTCCTCCCATTGCCCGTCCTCCCGGGCCCGGCAACCACCACGTTGCCCGCCTTTATCTCTATCTCTTCGCGTTCCGAGCTGTGATCCACGGCATTGAGAAGCTCGCACGCCCTCACGCATTCCATGCATTCACTGCACGATCCGCAGTTGAGACATCGTGCGGCCTCTTTTACGGCCATTTCCTCTGTATAGGTCTGTTCAACCTCCTCGAACCCTTTCACGCGGAGCTTCGCGTCGAGCCTGCCGGCAACCATCCGCTTCGACCTCTTCATACCCTCAGGGACGACAAACTTACGGTCTGTCTCTCCCCTCGCAGCATTCCACTCCGGCAGCTCACTCCCGTCATTCTTTATGAAGCTATCGATGGCAAGCGCCGCCCTCTTGCCCGCAGCGATGGCATCTATCACCGAAGCCGGACCCGTTGCGAGGTCACCACCGGCAAAGAGACCCGGACGGGTCGTCATCAAGGTGTTTCGATCAATTATCAGAGAACCTCTCTCATTCAGTTCGACGTCTCCCGCGCCCTTTAGAAAGGTCTTCTCCGCGACCTGACCGATTGCGCAGATGACACTCCGGGCCTTGATCATCCTTTCCGTTCCTTCGTGGAAGGCAGGGTTGAATCTCCCGTCCTCATCAAAGACATGTTTCACGTCAAGCGTCTCCAGCCCTGTCACCTGGCCGTCCTTCCCCGTGAAGCGCTTGGGACCCAGCGAGGGCATGAGAGTGATCCCCTCTTCGAGTGCCTCCTCTATCTCCCAGGAATGAGAAGGCATCTCATCTCTCGACTCGAGGCAGACCACGGTGACTTTTCCGCCGCCAACCCTCTTCGCGGCTCGAGCGCAATCGAGGGCTACATTCCCACCACCTATCACAAGGACGTCTTTCTCGAGCTTGAACCTGCCCTTGAGATTGACTTCGCGCAGAAATGTGACTCCGTCGACAATTCCCTTCAAACTCTCACCATCTATCCCCAGCTTCCTCGCGCCGTGCGCGCCCGTCGACACAAAAACAGACTCGAATCCGTCAGAGAATAAATCGTCAATGGTCAGATCCTTCCCGATGCGTGTCCCGGTCCTGATCTCGACACCAAGTTTCTCCAGGTCGCTGATTTCCCTGTCGAGTATCTCTCTGGGAAGCCTGTATGATACGATCCCGACACGGAGCATACCACCCGGCTTTGCCAGTGCCTCGAACACCGTGACACGATAGCCTTGCTGCACGAGATCGTGCGCCGCGGTGAGTCCGGCTGGGCCTGAACCGACTATGGCCACCTTCGGGCCTTTCGGTTTCAAGGATACGGGAACGTCCACCAATCCCTCGCGGTGGACGTATTCGCTTACGAATCGTTTGATATTGTTTATGGCTATCGGCTCGTCGACCTGGTCCCTGTTGCACTGCGATTCGCATGGATGAAAGCACACCCTGCCGCAGACAGACGGGAACGGTATTGTTTCCCGGATCAGGTCATAGGCCTCCTTGAAGTTCCCCTTTGAGACAAGGGCGACATACCCCTGGATATTGATGTGGGCTGGGCACGTCTCGACACATGGCGCCCTGCGAGTCTTGACTATGGTGGGGACGAAGGGAATTGAAGCGGGAGTGTCGAAGTCGATCGCCTTTCGCCCCTCGAGGCCGGATCCATGACTGCCGTTCAGGACCACCGGACACGCCTCGATACACTCGCCACAACCCTTGCACAGTTCTTCGATCACATATGATGGAGACCTCGAGACTCTCGCCTCGAAATGTCCTGCTTCGCCCTTGAGTTCTGTCAGTCTCGACCCTGTCAGGACATGGATGTCAGGATGCGATATCGCTTTCAGCAGCATCGGAACCGCGTCATGCCAGGTCGGACCACCTGAACCTGATTTCCCCTTCCCGTTGACATCCGATCCGATGGATGCTTCTTCTTCGATGAGGTAGACTTCCTGCCCCGTCTCCGCGAGATCGAGCGCCACCCGTACTCCCTGCAGATTGCCACCAATTACCAGGCACGCGTTTGTCATTTCCCACCTTTCAGGCCGCTATTTCCCCGCACCCCGTATTTTTCGATCCCGTATTTATATCCGGCCCTGAATGCCTTCAGGTTGAGTTCTTCTGTCCCCTTTGGCACGGAGATCTTTACGGCCTCTTCCATCGCCTCTTTCGGGACGACATCGGTCATCGCCGAGAAGAAACCGAGCATAACGATGTTGGCGATGATTCTTCTTCCCAGCTCTTCGGCCATCTTGGTCGCAGGTATGGAATAGTGCCTCACGCTCCTGTCGACGCCATCCGCCTCGATGAGGTCCTCTTCAAGGAGTGCGAGTCCGCCCTTCCTCAATCTTGGAATGAAACGCGTGAATGCTTCCTGTGACATGAGCATCATCACGTCCGCTTCTTTGAAGAAGGGGTTATGTATCTCACCGTCGGCCACCACGAGCTCGGCGCTGCATGCCCCACCTCTCGCTTCAGGACCGTAAGCCTGTGTGAGGGTGGAACTCTTGTTGCTGTAAAGCGCGGCAGCTTTTCCTATGATGAGTCCAGAGAGTATTATCCCCTGACCTCCGAAACCGCCGACCTTTATCTCACGGCGCTCCATCCTGTGCCACCTTTCATTTTCCACCGTTGCCACCCATGTTCAACGGGTAGCTCGGCTTGTCCTTATCAACAAACTTGCCCACTATGATCTTTCCGGTCAGCCCGATGTCTATCTCGGACGTATCGGCGCCATGCTTAATCTCGCATCTCTCCTCGAACTGCTTGAGCATCGTAATGCCGTCACCCATCCTGTTGCGTCTCCCGAAGACCGTCGGACACGGAGAAACGGCCTCTACAAACGTAAAACCCTTGTGATTGATGGCTTCATAGAAAGCCTTTTCCAGCCTCTTGAAATGAAGAGTCGTCCACCGTGCCACATACACCGCTCCGCTTGCCGCGGCCAGATAAGGGAGATTGAATGGCGGCTCGTAGTTGCCGTAAGGCGTGGTTGTGCTGGTCGCCTTCAACGGCGTCGTAGGAGCGACCTGACCGCCTGTCATCCCGTATATGAAGTTGTTCACGCAGATGATGGTGAGGTCTATGTTGCGTCTTGCCGCGTGGATGAAGTGATTGCCCCCGATCGCGAACAGATCTCCATCACCACTGAAGACAACAACCTTCAAGTCAGGCCGGGCCAGCTTGAGGCCCGTCGCGAAGGGGATACCCCTGCCGTGGGTTGTATGGAATGAGTCGAGGTTGACGTAACCCGCCACTCGCCCCGTGCAACCGATACCGGAGACCACCGCGACCTTGTCATGCGGGAGATCCGACCTGTTGAGCGCCATGATAAAGGAAGAGAGCGAGGTGCCGATTCCACATCCCGGACACCATACGTGGGGTATCCTCGCCACCCTCAGCAGGGGATCGTACGGGTGTTCCGGCATTGATTCCTTCTCTGCTCCTGTTTCCCTTTCGGCCAATTTCATCGCCTGACTCATTTTTCTATCTGGCTCCCTTTTTGATTGCCTTGTAAATGTCGGTCACATTGTGTACGTAGCCTCCTGGATGAGACACGGGAAGTGTCTTTGCCGTGCCGCCGGCGCATCGTTCCACTTCCAGAACCACCTGACCCAGGTTGATTTCCGGGACAACGAATGCCTTGACTCTGCGAGCGAGCCTTCTGATTTTTTCCTCAGGAAAAGGCCAGACCGTCTTCATCTTTATCATACCGACCTTCACGCCTTCACGCCTCGCCATCTCCACAGCATCCATCGAAAGCCTCGCGGAAATACCGTATGATATGACCACCACATCAGCACCCCTGACGTAGTTCTCTTCGAGCTCAACTATGTCGTTAACGTTGTTCCTTATCTTTCCTACGAGGTGCTTCATCATCACGGCCTGAGCCTCGGCGGTCAACGCCGGGTAACCCCGCTCATCGTGCGTGAGGCCTGTGACGTGGAACCGATGCCCTTCGCCGGCCGCCGCCATCGGGGCGTTGCCCTTACAGTCAAACACATACGGCCTGTATGCATCCCCTGAACCATTCGGTTTCTCTCTGTTGATGATCTCGATCTCATCGGGGGGCGGGACGACTACTTTCTCACTCATGTGTCCCACCACTTCGTCAGACAGGACGATAACAGGAGTACGATACTTCTCGGAGAGATTGAACGCGTGCACGGTGAGGTCGAAACACTCCTGAGGCGATGACGGGGCGAACGCGATGATCTCATAATCACCGTGCGATCCCCACTTCGCCTGCATGACGTCGGCCTGGCCCACGAGAGTCGGAAGACCGGTAGAGGGCCCCCCCCTCTGAACATTCACTACAACGCACGGTGTTTCCATTATGATCCCGAGCCCCAGGTTCTCCATCATCAGGCTGAAACCGGGGCCTGATGTCGCCGTCATTGACTTCACTCCACCCCACGAGGCGCCCAGGATGGCGTTCATAGATCCGAGCTCATCCTCCATCTGGACAAATGTTCCGCCTACGTCTCTCAACCTCTCGGCTGCGGTCTCAGCCACCTCAGTGGCCGGGGTGATCGGGTATCCCCCGAAAAAACGACAACCCGCCGCCAGCGCACCTTCAGCGCATGCTTTGTCGCCATTCCAATAATGTTCCTCTGCCCTGGATTTACCCGATTTCTTTCGCCCGCTCATCCTGCCAGCATCCTTCTTCTTCACGACCCCGCTCATTTGCCCTTCCCCCTGCCATTCAGTGATTCGCAAAAGATCGAAAACTCCGGACATATCCTCTGGCAGAGCTTGCAGTCGACGCACGCGTCGGGCTCCTTGGCATACGGGTAATGGTATCCCTTGGGGCTGAAACCGTCTGACATCTCCAGGACTCCCTTCGGGCAGTACTCGACACAGAACGTACATCCCTTGCAGCGATCGTGCTTGACGTATATCTTCCCCAGAGGCAATTTGATCCTTGTCTCATCCAGGGGCTTTCTCCAGTACTTCACCTTCGCACCTCGCTCTTTAGTGAGCTTGCTCATTGTATTACGCCCATTCGATGAAAAACCTCCATAGACAAAAAGAGAGCCACCACCTCGTATTACTTGAGACGAGGAAGAAAAATCCTCGGGGTTGCTCTCTAAATTAGTACCCGGCTATACGCTTACGGCTCCATGGGGAACATGGACAAAAAAGGGAGAGATCTCCTCAAAAAAAGGACACACCTCTCCGATGCTTACGTGCTCGATTGTTATCTGATCCGGGGATTCTCCCGGAGTATCTTCAACTATTATGCCCAACGACGGGCCGACCCTTCAATGTTCATGTCATACGGTAACGTGACAAAGACCCCATAATTATACAGGAAACGGGAGTCAAAAGTCAAGTTTTTCGGAGGATTGTTTTTCGCCCCTGGCCCCGGCACAGAGAAGTCCGATTCCCGCTCCTGAAGCCATCCTTCGCGAGCGCAGGAAATATTTTCACTTCTTCTGTGATGCTGCGGGGCTCGAGCAGTTCGGGAATTGTTGAGTAATGTGGTTATATTTAACGAGTTAGGTTGACCTTAAGCAGACACATCTACCCGTGGTCTTCTCACCTTTTTCTCTCTTCTATTTCACCAGGGACATCCGTCTCGTAGAAACATAGTCGCCGACCTTGAGACGATAGAAATACGCCCCGGTCGGTAGAACGCGGTTGGACTGGTCGGTGCCGTCCCACTGAACCTCGTACCTCCCGGGATCTCTGAGACCCTGATTCAGTTGTCTGACCATCCTGCCCCTCACGTCGAATATGCTTAATTCCACCTGCTGGCTTACTCCCGGCTCCCCGGAAACGTCATAGGCGATCGTCGTCACGGGGTTGAATGGATTCGGATAATTCTGAAGGAGCGCAAAGGACTTCGGGAGCTTCACTCCAGAATCCGCGCCGGAGTCATCTCCTATACCGGTCGTCGGAAACAATGTCGGGAAGAAGTCTCGCGCCTGCTGTGCGACTCGCATGAACTCTCCAAGGGCCGTCGCATTGGGATTAGGCCTCGGGGGATCACCGACGAAGGGAAGGTTTTGAGGAGAACCGACCGCATTCGCGAACACCATGGCGAAAGCAAAGGTGTGTGACTCTCCTGGATGCCAGTCAAAGGGTCCGCTCGAGATCATGAACCGCGTGTCAGACGGAGATGTGTTTTCCATGCATGATACCGGGGAGCCCGGAGTGTCACAGGAGAGAAGGTCATAGCCTTCGGGATCGGTCTCCGGGTCGATTACCTCGCATGACATGGAAGGGGTGCAGAACTTGCTGAAGTTGATCAATCCGAGTTCGTCAACCTCATCCCATTCATCCGTCTCTCCATCAGCATCATCATCGACCCCATTGAAGGGAGACTCGTCTACCATGCCGTCACCATCATTGTCAATCCCATCATCGGGATTACCCGGGCCAAGCAGTAGCACCATCCCGACGAATCCGGGGTCGCCCGTGAAATTGGACTCCGTGAAGTCGCTGTCCCATGCGTATCCCATGTCGAGTTTCACCGTGTCGCTCTGAAGAGTAACACGATCGAATACAACACTGCTCAGGTCGTCCCCGAAGTTGGCACCTACATCCACGTCTGCAACATACCCGATCCAGGCGTCGCTGAGTGTATCATCACCGGTGTTTGTTACCTCGAAGACCAGGAAGATGACCTGGCCCATCGAGTCGGGGCTCATGACCGCCATGCTGCGCTGGTTGACTTCCAGTGGGAGCTGAAAAAGGCCCATAAGGGGATCTTTATCACTGGTTGTATAAGTAGTAACGAGATCCTGGCTCGAATAGACGATCGGATCACCCGTGCCGGGATCGCTGAACTGAGAAGGCCAGTCGGAGAGGTCAGACGGATTCGTGCTGTCAAAGACACCTGTCCCGGGATCGTCCGGAGCCTGGTCGCCCCTCCCCTCGCGGAATTCCGAGTCTCCATCCAGGGTGTTGTATCCTTGTGAGAAGACCTTGTCGGGGTTGCCGTCCGCGTCCGCGTCATAGTTGGCGCCAAACCAGAGGCCGGTTCCGAAGACATAGTTGTTCGAGGTGTTTGAGGGGAAGAACCCTGCTCCATTACCCGCCTCCATGTCCAGGCCTATGGGGCCCTGGTTCGATACCATGAGATAGACCGCGTTGATGTCGTGTGTTTCGAGATCGAGGGCAGACAGTACGGGACCGCCCCCCTCCAGGCTCTTCTCATACCGCACGTAGGCGGGAGAAGAGGAGACCAGTGAAAAGATGAGCAACGCGAGCGTCAGAGGGAACAAGAGTTTTCGCATGGTGTCCTCCAGGAGCAAAAGGGTTTGTCCAGGCGCGACGCCTACGAAGAGAACTTTGGTAATCAGGGGGAGCAGCAGCGGCACGATCGAATCGTAAGGTTGCCACAATATTCATTATACACCAGAAAAAGGATTAAGTCAAGGGAAAAATCATTCCGATTTCTCGACGGGACTCCATACAGGGAATGGCCGCGGGTGCCTTATTCATCCCGGGAAGCTACGGACGAGGATCTATTTCATAACTGCCCGGTAGCGGTTGCTTCCGCGGGAATCGGGGGGGCCGCCAGAGTTCCCGTTCACGCAGATATGTACAACGACACAGGCATCCTTCTCGACGCGATCTGGGCACCACTCAACTACCCGGGTCTCTCCTGCGAGGAGCAGGGAATTGCCGGCCGCCAGTACCTCCTGTCGACGACTTTCGAGGAGATCGAGGAGAGGTGTCTCGATGACATGGTGAGGCTTCTCGATCCGCACGGGTTCGATCCTGCGGTCGACATCGAGGCCGTATACATCAACCGCCGGGGGCATGCGCTGGTAGCTGCCTGGCCCGGCTTCGCCTTCGGACGGCTCAACGGCATCGAGGATCCGCCGAGCGGCGCCCGGAAACCATACGGACAAATCGCCTTCGCCCACACCGACCTCGAGGGATCCCCACACATGGATGCCGCTTTCTCGCAGGCCCATCGCGCAGTCATTGAGATTATGGGCAGATAGACAGAAACTCCATGTCTAACCCTTGAGCCGTCGAGCCACTTCGCCCCCCGCGACCATACCGCTGCAGCTCGCTTGCAGGAGGCCGCGTGTCACGCCTGCACCGTCGCCTACCGCGAAGAGGCCTTTCACCTCTGTCTCAAAAGTGTCGGTCAATCGCAATCTATTGGAATAGAACTTGACCTCCACACCATAGAGCAATGTGTTGCGGGAGTTCACCCCGGGCGCCAGGCAATCGAGTGCCTCCAGCATCTCGAGGATGTCCTGCAGATATCGATATGGAAGGACGAAGCTGAGGTCTCCCGGCGTCGCCTCCCCCAGCGTCGGTCTCACGATACTCCGAGCTATCCTTTCACGCGTCGAGCGCCGCCCGGACACGAGGTCTCCCAGCCTCTGGAGGATTACCCCTTTACCCAGAAGGTTGGCGAGCCTCGCTATGTGGCGGCCGTAGCTGCTGGGGTCATCGAACGGTTCGGTGAACGTGGTGCTCACGAGCAGAGCGAAGTTCGTGTTCTCTGTCTTCCGGTCGGCGTAGCTGTGACCATTCACCGTGACAACGTCGTCGAGTATCTCGGTCACCACCTCTCCACATGGATTCATGCAGAAAGTCCTGACCTTATCATCGAACGATCTGGAGTAATATACCAGTTTTGATTCATAGGTGACGTCGGTAACCTCTTTTAGAACCGCCGCGGACGTCTCCACCCTGACTCCAAGGTCGATGGGACTCGGCAGCGTGGACATACCTATACGCCTGGCTTCCGCCCTGACCCAGGAGTTGCCCGATCTGCCGG
The DNA here is from genome assembly GCA_964577985.1 of uncultured Gemmatimonadota bacterium. GTDB lineage: Bacteria > Gemmatimonadota > CAZMKB01 > CAZMKB01 > CAZNLH01 > CAZOAR01. The sequence goes on from CAZOAR010000015.1 coordinate 36,534, forward strand.
GGGCCAGGATCACGTTGGCCGCCTCCAGTTTTTCACCGCTGCTCAGCGTGACACCACGGACCCGCCCGTTGGTTGAGATGACCCTCTTGACACGACTCTCGACCCGGATTTCAATCTTTCCCTCCAGGGATTCACGGAATCTCTGAAGTATTTCACGACATCGTTCGGTCCCCATATGCCTGACCGTCATCTTGATCAGACGCAGACCCGCTGTCTTCGCTCTCTCTTCGAGTTTGCCCATCGCCACCGGATCGTCCCCGTGAATACCCTCCGGAGCGCCGAATTCCCTGTACTTCTCATCGGCCCTGGAGAGAAGAGCCGACAGTTCATCCTCGGAAAAATACTCGAGAAGATTTCCGCCCACCTCTGTCGAGAGCGTGAGCTTACCATCGCTGAAGGCGCCCGCTCCACCCCATCCATGCAGGAGCGAATCGCCATCCCTCTTTCTATCCTTGATATCCTTCCCCTGCTCCAGGACCAGGATTCTCTTCACCCCTTTTTCGACAAGCTCGATGGCGGAGAAAATCGCTGCCGGTCCAGCCCCGACTATGATGACATCATACACTGGCGTCTCTCCATTCATTAAACATGGCCCCGGAAGGGGGCCGCATCGCACGGCCTGCCGCTGTTGCGGTGAAGCGACGTATATCAAGCCCTCTATACATCAATCCGGCTGCGGACCGAAGCTAACCGACAACCCCGGGATGTTGATCCGGAAGAAACATGCCACTCCCTCGAGATGTGATTATATTATTCTGTCAAGGGCCGAAGCGTCATACAGCCGTTGACAACAGAAGCAGAGCTTACCTTCCTCAGGTGGACTGCCTGCGGCCCTATTCAGTACACATCTCCGGCAAGAATGTCCCCGGGGAGGAAACGGGCGGAGAGAGAACGATGAGCTTCACATATCTGGATCACGACGCGGATATCGGTATCCGCTGTGAGGGCGGCAACAGGAGAGAAGCATTTGCGGAAGGCGCCATGGCCCTGCTCTCATTGATGGCGGATGTCGAGAAGGTCAGGTCAGAGTTGACCTTTCGGATAGAATGCAGGGCGCCCGGTCTCGACACCCTCTTCGTGGAGTTCTTGAACGAGATCATAAGTCTGATGGGGAGAAGAGAGGTTGTTTTTGCAGGTGTCAGAATCGACGGGATCGAGGGCGATGACAACGAATACTACCTCAAGGGCAGGCTTATCGGCGAGGGCATCGATCCGGCACGCCACGGGCTGAAGACCGAGGTGAAGGCGGCGACCTACTTCGGGCTCGAGGCAGTGGAGGAGGAAAACAGGGTGACTCTGCAATGCGTACTCGATATATGACGGCGAAGGATTCGGGAAACTTCCCCGGCCACGTGGCGCCAGACCCGCCGGGAGATAGATAATGGCAGCGCGCTATGGCATCAGGAAAATATCTCCCGGCCTGCACGAACTGAAGCAGACCGGAGACATGCGCGTCCCTGGAAGGATTTACGGGGATGCCGAAACCGTACGGAGCCTGCTGAAGGACGTCGAGGAGGGCAAGGAGTGGAACGCCCTCCGGCAGATTGCAAATGTAGCCTGTCTTCCAGGCATCCTGCAGGCCTCTCTGGCAATGGCGGACGTCCATCCCGGCTACGGGTTCTGCATCGGAGGAGTGGGTGCATTCAACATTGACGAAGGAGTGATAAGTGTCGCCGGCGTGGGCTTCGACATAAACTGCGGCGTGAGGACATTGCGGACCCACCTGCTCAAGGAGGAAATCGAGGAGAAGAAGACAGATCTTGCCACATCGCTTTACCGTACGATTCCCGCCGGGCTTGGATCGAAGGGGAGGCTGCGCCTCTCCGTGAATGAGATCGATGAGGTGCTGGCAAAGGGGGCCGGGTTCTGCGTGGAGCGGGGATACGGTTTCAAGGAGGACCTGGACTTCGTGGAGGATGGCGGGCGGATGGCTGATGCCGTTCCCGGCAATGTGAGTGTCAAGGCGAAAGAGAGGCAGAGGAGTCAGATCGGTACACTCGGCTCAGGAAACCACTACATAGAGGTGCAGTACGTTGACGAGATCTATGATCGGGAGAGCGCGGACGCGTTCGGCCTGATTCCCGGAGAGGTACTCATCTCAATCCACTCCGGATCCAGAGCACTGGGACACCAGATCGGAACGGATTATCTGTCGGTTCTCGACAGGGCCAGCCGCAAGTATGGCCTTCCGATACGGGAAAAGGAACTGGTCTGCGCCCCAATCCGGAGTGACGAGGGGCATAGGTATTTCACGGCAATGAACGCGGGGGCCAACTGCGCCTTTGCGAACCGCCAGGCCATGGCCCATCTCGCCAGGGAGGCATTCGAGGGTGTCATAGGCGTCAACCCCCGCGAGATCGAGACGCTTTACGAGGTGGCACACAACATGGCGAAGATCGAGACACATGAGGTGGACGGCAGGAGAGTCGAGCTGCTCATCCACAGAAAGGGTTCGACCAGGGCGTTCGGGCCGGGACGCGCTGAACTGCCCGCCAGGTATCGCGAGGTCGGCCAGCCGGTACTCGTCGGCGGGTCTATGGGAACATCTTCATATATCCTCCGGGGTACCGCGAGAGGAATGAGAGAGGCGTTCGGAAGCGCCATTCACGGCGCCGGCAGGCGGATGTCGCGCAGGCAGGCGAAAAAGTCGTGGAGGGGAGACAGAATCATCAGCGAACTCGCCCACCGCGGGATCATCATACGGGCGCACAGCAGGTCGGGTGTCGCGGAGGAGGCACCAGGGGCATATAAGGATGTCTCAAACGTCGTGGGGATCATGGATAGCGCCGGCATCAACCGGATGGTGGCCCGGCTGAGGCCGATGATCTGTATCAAGGGATGAGGCATCTTGCCTGGCACCATTTCAGGGATTGTTGTGCCGGGAGTCTACCCGGAGAATCTGGTTAAATCTCTATGTCATTCCCGCTTGTCGGGAATCCCATCGCGCAATCAGACCGATTCCGGACAAGCCGGAATGACACGTAAAAAAGTGGGGAAACTCCAGGATTATTGTGCCTATTGCCACACCGACACACGGGCCTTAGATTACCGGGGCATGTGCCGATTCTCAGCGGCATCGATCAAGGGCTAACAACACGCATGGGAGGTATCACATTGTCTCGCCACACATCCGCTTACTACATGAAACTCGAAAAAGAACACGGTGCACACAACTACCACCCCATCCCGGTCGTGATAAGCAGGGCGAAAGGTGTCTGGGTGAGAGACCCGGAGGGGAAGAGATACCTCGACTGCCTGTCGTCGTACAGCGCGGTCAATCAGGGTCATAGGCACCCGAGAATCATCAAGGCGCTCAGGGAGCAGGCCAACCGGGTCACGCTCACGAGCAGGGCATTTCACAACGACGTGCTGGGCCCCTTCCTGAAGAAATTGACGGATGTCACCGGCATGGGCATGGCGCTTCCAATGAACACGGGCGCCGAGGCCGTTGAGACGTCTATAAAGATCGCGAGGAAATGGGGATACGAGAAGAAGGGCGTCCCGAAGAATAAGGCTCAGATCATCGTCTGCCGGGATAATTTTCACGGAAGGACCACCACGATCGTCAGTTTTTCTACCGACCCGCTGGCAAAGGATGGATTCGGGCCTTATACCCCGGGATTCAAGGTAATCCCGTTCGATAATATCCCCGCCCTGGAGAAGGCGATCAACGCAAACACGGTCGGCTTTCTCGTGGAGCCGATACAGGCGGAAGCGGGGGTCAAGATCCCTCGCAGCGGTTACCTGAAAGCGGCTCGCGCTGTGTGCAGGAAGAACAAGGTCCTCTTCATGCTCGATGAGATTCAAACCGGCTGCTGCAGGACGGGCAGGTTCTTCGCCTGGCAGCACGAGAAGGCCAAGCCCGATATCATGATGCTCGGAAAAGCACTGGGCGGCGGCATATTCCCCGTCTCCGCCGCCCTCTCCTCGAAGGCAGTGATGTCGGTCATCAGGCCCGGTGAACACGGCAGTACGTTTGGCGGAAACCCCCTGGCGAGCGCCGTCGCTATCGCGTCTCTCGATGTCCTCATAGATGAAAAGATGGATGGGCGCGCGGAAGTCCTCGGCCGGAGATTCCGGGAAGGCCTGCGGACAATACGGTCGAACAAGATCAAAGAAATCCGTGGGATCGGGCTCCTGAACGCGGTTGAGATAAAGAAATCGTCCGGCGCAGCCAGGAAGTACACCGAACAGTTGATGAAACTCGGGGTGCTGGCAAAGGACACCCACGGCCAGACGATCAGGTTCGCCCCACCGCTTGTAATCACAGAAAAGGAGATCGACTGGATCGTTGGAGTTACCAGGCAGGTCCTCGAATAGAAAGAGGGCGCCAACAGGCTGAGCACGCACATACACTACACACACGAACAACCGATGGCCCCTGGAGATATTATGATGAGATTGTGTATTTCGGTATTTCTCTCCCTCCTCGTGTCGACATGCTCCCTTCACGCACAGTCCGAGTTCCCGGAATATCACCCGAGCAGCGAACTTCTATTCACATCTCCGGGGAGTATGGGGACGGGGCTTTACGGCTATTTCAATCCGGCCGTCCTGACGTATCAGCACCAGCCGGACCTGCTGTTCAGCATCTCCGACCCCGAAGACAATTTGAAGCAATACAAACAGTTGGGGTTTTTCGCGGCATTTCCCCGGTTCAGCTTTGGCGTGATAAACGAGAGGCTCCCTGTAATCGGCGGAAGGACACCACGGGTGACCAACTATAATCTGGCGTTTTCATACGGGGACAGGCGTTGGAGCGGCGGCTTGGCTTATCACTGGTCCACCGACAATATGGCCGGCTTCGAGCGCAAGAGCAGAGTGGCCCTGGGCAGCCTGCTTCGACCGTCATCCTTCATCTCCCTCGGTCTTACGAGCGCGCTCGCCACGTCCGGGGGACGGTGGGAAGAAGCGGCCGATCTCGCGTTCCGCCCTTTCAATGACGAGCACTTGACCTTGTTCGGGGATTTCGCCCTGCAAAAGGGTCAAGATCTCGATGAAGGAGGCTGGAGCGCGGGTGCCGTGGTTGAAGCGCTCCCGGGCTTTCGCGTCACCGGCCGATATTTCGACAATGAGACCTTCACGATAGGTGTCAATCTCAGTCTCGGCCACGCCGGAATAAGCACGCAGAGCCATTTCAATTCGGATCGGGATTACGGTTATAACACCTGGACGATCCGCCTCGGAGCGATGGACCGGAGCTTCATCCACAACGCTGTGACGAAGGGCAGCAGATACATGAAGGTAGACCTGAATGGCCCGATGCGCTACCAGAGGTTCAGGCTCTTCGACAGTTCCAACACGCTGCTCGAGATGATCGAGAATATAGAGAGTGCCAGAAGGAACGATAGTGTAAGCGGCATTGCCATCAACATGTCGGGGATGCGGATCAACCGGGAGATGCTCTGGGAAATCCGTGAAAAGCTCAAGGACTTCAGGTCCTCGGGCAAGAAGGTGATAGTCTATCTCGACAATGTTGACATCGATCGATATCACCTGGCTTCCGTAGCGGACGAGGTGGTGATGGATCCTGAAGGGGTTTTCATGATACCGGGTCACCTGATGGGTCTGACGTTCCTCAAGGGGACACTCGAGAAGATTGGCATCGGTTTCGAGGAGTGGCGATATTTCAAATACAAATCCGCGGCGGAAGCGCTCTCCCGTGACTCAATGTCCGAAGCCGATCGCGAACAACGTCAGGAACTCGTAGACGATCGCTACCAGCTCGCGAGGAGTGATATCTGTGATGGGCGTGGCTTCTCGTACGAGCAATTCGACAGACTGGTTGATGATGGCCTGCTTTTTACTCCATCGGAGGCACTGGAGCTGGGCCTGGTCGACCGGATCGGTCGCTGGGGCGAGGACATCCATCGCTTGATAGAGGATCTGGAAGGGGAAGAGAAGACACTCGTCTCTCCCGCCAGGCTGAAACTCGACGACCTTCCGCCGGACGCCCGCTGGGGCGTGAAACCCCGAATAGCCGTCATCTACGCGATCGGGGTGTGTGCAATGGACAGGGGCATAACGGCACGCAGACTTGTCAAGGACGTCGAGGCCGTGACAAAGGACGACGGGATCAAGGCAGTTGTGTTTCGTGTCGATTCACCCGGTGGAGACGCGCTGGCCTCCAGCATCGTAGCGGACGCGCTGAAGAAGTGCAGCGAGAAGAAACCGGTTATCGTTTCGCAGGGATATGTAGCCGCGTCAGGCGGCTACTGGCTGTCGATGTATGGAGACCAGATAGTAGCCGCGCCAAACACGATAACGGGCTCGATCGGTGTGATAGGCGGATGGATATACAACAAGGGTCTTAAGGAACGTCTCGGCATGAGCACCGACTATGTCAAGGCAGGCGATCATGCCGATGCCGGCTTCGGGATGACGATTCCGTTTCTGGGGTTGACCCTTCCAGACAGGAAGCTCAATGCGGAGGAAAAGGAGAAGGTGGAACACCTCATCAAGACTTCCTACGCCAGTTTTGTGGATAAAGTGGCTTCAGGGAGGGGGCGCTCCACCGATGAGATAGAAGAGATCGCTCAGGGACGTGTCTGGTCTGGTTCCGACGCGGTTGACAACGGTCTGGTGGACACTACAGGCGGCCTCGAAACCGCTGTCACCATGGCGAAAGAGAGGGCGGGGATAAGCCGGGACGCTGATGTGACAATCGCCGAATATCCTGAGAAGGGTCTTATGCGTTTCGACAATCTTGTATCGAGAATCTCGGGAGTCAAAGTGGAAAGTGAAGGAAATGGTCTGATTGATCAGTTGACGTTCCGCCTCGACCACAACGGCCGGCCGATGCCGATCCTGCCGCTGGAGGAGATTGAATCGGAAGGGATGCTCTCTATCCTGGATGAGATGAAATAGCGACTCGATCGATCCTCGCGCCCCCCGGACACAGGGGTTGCTGATTAAGAGACCATAAACCCATCCGACCGCCGGAATCGTGCATTCAGACGTATTATCGTGAGATACCACGCATCACGGACGAGCGGTAAATCCCTCCCTGGACAATATCAGTAAGAGTATCAAGCAATTACGCGGCTGTGCTACATCCCATCGCATCTGGTTTCCTATTTGCGTGTAGAACTCCGGGAAACAGGTCACCGGAAAGGAGAGTGCGATGAAGGCTTTTTGTGCATGCGTAACCATAGCGCTGCTGATTTGTGTTTCTCATCTGAGTCCACTCCGCTCGCAGGACCTCAAGAAGGTTCATGTTCACTTCACCGGCGGGGTAAGCCGGGGGAACTTCGATGACCTCAATTACGATGAGGGGTTATCGATCGGAGATCAACTCGGTAATGAGTTGGAGCCCAACCCTTTTCGATACGGGTACAGGGGAGAAGCGGGCATTACCTATGACCTGTTCGATAACCAGAGGGTCCTCGTTCAGGGAGCATACGAACGGTTCGGGGCATACAACAAGGCCCGGTTCACCAGCTCAGCGGGGGAGGAGCTTGGCATCAAGGAGTTGCCGGTATACCATATCAGGAATGTCCCTCTCAGCGTGTCTTATCTGTTTCACGCAGGGAGGGGGCGTCTTGATTTTTTCGGAGGACCAGGCATTGGCTACCAGTGGGCTCGATTTGTCGAAAAGTGGCCTGACTACGGGACGGGCCTGGTTGAGGAGTCAGAGTTCGTCTATTCCGGATCGGCGCCCGTTTTCAAGGTCATGGCGGGAGGAGTCTGGCGGTTCTCCCGGCATGTTTCTCTCTCACTGCCTGTGAGCTATCGGCACGCGAATGTCAAGGAGATGAAACTCACCTCGTCGAGAGGAAGCACGCCTGAGAACGGCTACCTCGTGGACCCCGAAGGCGGGAAGATCCCCATCGACCTCAGCGGGTTTTCGATCGGACTCGGGCTGATCATCCGATGACGACCCTCGGAGAATAGCCGTCCCCCTGGGAGGAAAAGAATCGATTGTCAATGACCGCCATCAGATCTTGTAGTGTAGTATCGCCCCGATGTGACCCATTTTAGCCAGAGATTCCTGGTTCGATATGTGCTCCACCATACCGCCCGTTCTATGAACCTGGGCGATGATCTCATCGACAATGTCATCGATACCGCTGGTGGGCTTACCGCAGTGCGGACAGAGGTCTTCGTCGATGCCTGCCAGGCGACAGTCCCAGCAGATCACGCCCCGCTGGGTGTAACCGCTCGTGACCAGAAGGCACTGAATCTGACCCATCCTCAGCACTGCAAGGGTGTCCTTGAGACCCGCCACACCCCTGCCGCCGGAATAGACCTCATCACTGAGCCGCCTGACCCAGTATTCCTCTTCTTCTCTCTGGACGTTACCAAAGATCTCGCGACTTTTTTCGAGCGCTTCCGTGAGGGGCGCTTCGCTGTCAATGGCGAAATCTCCCCCAAGCCTTTTCTGCAGGTAGTTGTGCAGGAAGTTCTTGAACTCCGCCACGACATCGCTTTTGCCACCCACAATCAACCATTCAAACTGGGAGCGCTTGAAATGATCGAGCGTCCTGTCCGCCACGTTCTTGTAATGCCAGCGCACATGTTCCTCTATGTGTCTCGAAATACGAGCCTCTTCATATCCCGAGAATCCACCTTCCCGCACCTGCCCCGGGACCTCGTCAAAGATCTCGGAGAATCCCCGGACCTCACCAAGATAGTCATCAACAACCCGCGCTTTTTCCCTGTCGATAAGGACGAGACAATACCTCTTGTGCTCGTCCAGCATCAACGAGAGAGGGCGAATGTAGAGGCTGGGCTTGATCGAAACATGATCGCCCACGGGCCGATAGAGAGGATAGACTTTCCAAAGCCCGTCACCGCTGCATGAAAAAATCGCCACGCCTTTCACGCCACCCTTCCGATTAAACTCTTTCTGTATGTAGTGGTTGACCATGGAGAGATCTTCATCGAGAGAATCCGCCTGCTCTTTTTCCAACTCCATGCTCTGCGCTTCTTTCTGAGCGTTCTTTATCAGTTCCTTGATTCTGATCAGGTATTTCCTGCTGCTGGCGTCGGTGTCGTCAGTCCTCAAATAGATGCTGGTTGCCGGGTAATCACCAGACTGATAGCTGGCCAATTCTCCCAGGTTTGCTCTTCGAAAGATCAATCCAGGCTCCTTTCCAATGGTTTAACAGTATCGGGTATCAGTTACTCTTCCTCTCCTTCGTCGGCCTTGAACTCCTTGAGCCAGTACTCTACACCCGCCTTTGTCTCCCCGGCCGGCTTTTCTCCGCTCGCCGCTTCAGACCCACGCGTTGCCCTGAGATCACACATGAACTCCTCCGCACTCCTGACGTCGATTCCCATGCCGCGTGAGAAACGCGCGATGTGGTCCTCATCGGACGAGATAACCGTCAACGATTCCGTGCTCCCGGCGTTTGAGACCTTCCTCCTTATGTAGCTGTCGGCATCCGTTACGAAGATGGCTTCGACACCTGGCGGAGATCGCCGCTCGATACTGCCCGACTCCTTATCTCCTCCGTCAAACACGACCGTGCACTTGAGAGATTTCCGCCGGGCGTATCGGCTCACCATCTCGAGCAGTGTCCTCCGACCGATCTCCTGGTTATCCCTGTAGACAGCCCTGAGAGTGCTGTCTCTCAACATCACATTATAACCATCTATGAGGAGGATCCTTTTCAAACATCCCCCGTGACTATGCTCCGGTCACTTCTTCGAAGACCCTCATGAAATTACCGCCCAGAATCTTCCTTATCTCGACCTCGCTGTAGCCACGCTCGACGAGAATCCGTGTCACTTCAGGCATGTCCGTGACGTCTTCGATCCCGACCGGCAGTGATGGGACTCCGTCAAAATCCGAGCCAAGGCCTACGTAGTCCACTCCCACGAGATGTACTATATAATCGATATGGTCAACTATGGCCGTGACCGGAACTCCGTAGCCGCCCATCTCGTCAGCTATTATCTTATGTCTCTGTCTGTAATACTCGCCGGGCTGATCTCGCGTGGCCTCCTTGACGGAGTCGAGTTCCGCAGCACGTGTCTCGTACGCCATGTTCTCGAGCCTGTTATAAGTGCTGTCGAGGTATGCCGGATAAAAGTTGACTCCGATGACGCCGCCGTTCTTCGCCACCGCTCTTATCTGATCGTCCGTCAGGTTACGGTAGTGCGGACAGATGCCGGCGACGCATGAATGCGAAGCGATCACGGGCTTGTTCACGACCTCCATAACATCCCAGAAGGTGCTCTCCGAAACATGGGAGACATCGACGATCATTCCGAGTCGGTTCATCTCCTTCACAACCTCTACACCGAATTCGGTCAGTCCGCCATGCCTGGTGCCCTCCTGTCTCTCCTCCTTCGCGGCATCGGCCCAGTCGTTCGTGTTATTCCACGTGAGGGTCATATAGCGGACGCCCCTGCCGTAGAAATAGCGAAGCTTGTCGAGGCTGTTCTCGATAATGTGACCACCCTCCAGGCCCAGCGCGGCTGCTTTTCTGCCGGAGGAAACGATCTCTCTCGCCTCCGCAGCCGTCGTGGCGAGCGCGATCCTGTCGGGGTAGGCCTCGAGTATCTCGTCCATCCTGTCAATCATCCGGGTGGCCCTTATAGCGCAGCTGTCGGGGTCATTTTCGTCTTTCGGCAGTTTGTCCGGCGACACCCATACGGCAAAGAACTGGAGATCGATTCCACCCTTGACCATGCGAGGCAGGTCCATGTGTCCATCTGTCGATAGCACGCCGAAATCCACATCGTCATCCAGCACCCTGTCTATGGTGTCGGAGTGGAGATCGACCACAAAAGCGTCCTCGTGAATCCTGGCGTAATCCGCCGGTTTTTCCGCGCACGAACCCATCAGAAAAATGCACGGGATAAGAGTGAGGTACTTGAACATCTTCAGTTCCTTTCTCCTCGACTTATCTGGAAGGTCTCCTCGATTATCTCCCTGTGGTCAAACGCAAAAGGGAGCCGTGAAAACATCTCGCTCTTCGGATCGACCCACATCGCCTCCTCAGCGTCATCGCTGCCGCGAGCTCCGTCTTTCCGAGAGAGGGAAACAGGCTTCGACAGGTAGACGCATGTCAGCGTATGACCCCTTGGATCTCTGCCCGGTTTTGACCATACACCGAGTAGTTTATCAAGCTCGACGTTCAGCATTGTCTCTTCGAGTGCCTCCCTGACCGCGCACTCCTCGATCGACTCTTCACCCGTGTTGATAAACCCGCCGGGGAGAGCCCAGTGACCCTTGAATGGTGGATTGAGTCGTCTGATAAGGAGGATTTCCTCGTCTTCCCCCACGATAATTACGTCCGCCGTGACATACGGGCTCTTGATCATCCGTCTATCCCTTTCTGCTTTAGCAATTCATAGAACTCCTCCTGGGAGAGAACCTTTACCCCTTTTCTCCCGGCCTGTTCCAGCTTCGATCCTGGATCCTCCCCCGCGACGAGATAGTCAGTGGCTGCGCTGACAGTCGATGACACTGCAGCTCCCTGTTTTTCCATGAATCTTTTTATCTCGTTTCGCTTGTAGCGCTCGAGGCTGCCGGTGAAAACGAACCTCAGGCCGGTCAGAGCCCCCCTATCCTTCTTCTCGACCACGGGCCTGACGCCTGCGTCGAGGAGTCTTTCAATCATCTCCTTTCCGGACTTCGAGGTGAAAAACCCGCTGACTGAATCGGCCACCTCGGGGCCGATCTCATGTATTGACTCGAGTGCCTCCCGATCCGCTTCCATCAGTGCCGTCAGACCACCGAAACTGTCGACAAGTACGCGCGCCACGTGTTCACCGACCAGCGGTATACCCAGCGCGTATATGAAGCGGTGGAGAGTGCGCTTCTTGCTCGCCTCAATCGCCTCGAGGAGGTTATCCGCGGATTTCTCACCGAACCCCTCCAGATCTATAAGATCCTCCTTCCGTATGTCGTAACAATCAGCAAGGGAATCCTTGATGATCCCTTTCTTCAGGAACAGATTTACGGTCCTGGCCCCCAGGCCTTCGATATCCATCGCGCCTTTCGAGCCGTAATGGATGATCGATCCGAGCAGTTGAGCGCGGCACGAAAGGCCACCGGTACACCTGTAATACGCTCCATCTCTTATCACATCGCTCCGGCAGACCGGACATTCACCAGGCATTTCCAGCGGAGGCTCCCTGAGCGATTCCTCGCGTTCGTCCACGCGCTCGACAACGTCCGGTATGACATCTCCTGCCCTTGCCACCCGGACCATGTCGCCTCGACGCACGTCTTTTCTGACCATCTCATCGTAATTATGAAGGGTGGCGCGGCTGATCGTCACGCCCCCGACGTTTACAGGATCGAGCTGTGTAACAGGGGTCAGAATCCCGGTACGACCAACCTGCAGGATGATGTCAGCGACGCGCGTTACCTCGTGTCTTGGTTCAAACTTGAACGCGATCGCCCATCGTGGGCTCCTCTCCTTCTCTCCGAGAGCGGCGCGGGCGCCAAGGTCGTCGATCTTTATTACGACGCCGTCTATCTCATATGGGAGGGAGTCTCTCTCCTCCCTCAATCTCCCGTGGTATCGAATTGTGTCCTCGACCGTCGGGCAGACCTCCACCCTGTCGTTTATCCTGAACCCCCAACGCCTGAGGCCTTCGAGTACGCCGGAATGTGCACTGAAGTCGAGGTGCTCTATCGCGAGGATATCGAAGACAAATATGTCCAGGGGCCTCGCCGCAACGATCCTGGGATCGAGCTGCCTCAATGTCCCGGCGGCCGCGTTACGCGGGTTCGCGAACGGCTCTTCGCCCGACTCCATCCTTTCCCTGTTCATGGCCTGGAATCCAGCCCTGGGCATATAGACTTCTCCCCTTATCGAGAGATAGGGAGGGAAGCTCGCTCTATCATCACGCAGAGTGAGGGGGATAGAACGGATAGTCCTCAACCCCTCCGTTATTTCCTCGCCTACTACTCCATCCCCGCGTGTCGAGCCCCCGACGAATCGGCCGTCCTCATAGACCAACTCCACGGAGAGACCGTCGAACTTGGGCTCACAGACATAGGTCACATCTTCACGTTCGAGATTCCGCTTAACAAAGTCGTCAAAATCGAGGATCTTTTCCTCCTCCGTGGTGGAATCGAGACTCAGCATCGCTCGCGCGTGCTCGACCTTGCCGAGGGAGTCAAGCGCCTCTCCTCCCACCCGCTGCGTGGGGGAGTCGGGCGTTATGAGTTCCGGATATCTCCGCTCGAGCGCGACCAGTCGCGCGAAGAGCTGGTCGTAGACCTCGTCCGCGATAACGGGAGAGTTCAGTACAAAATATCTGTGATCGTGGTGGTGGATGGCCTCACGAAGCGCGGCGGCCTCGGCGGCGATCTCGCCGGAGTCCATGGCGCCGGGGTCCCTGAGGGAAAAAGGCGGGGTTATGTAAGGGTTCTTGTTCGTCAGTTCTCCTCAGTTAAACAGGGACTGTCACTATTCTGTTTTCCGATTCCCTCGATGTTGGATAGACAGGATCAAGCGGTGGCTGTCCCTGTTCAGTCCTGTCTCAGTTCCCTTAGAAAAGCATCGAGCGGCAATGTATTGAGGACATCTCCCTTCTCGAGCCATCCCCTGCGCGCGTTCGAGATGCCGTAGCGCATGAAATCGAGGTGTCTTGTGGAATGCGCGTCGGTGGAAATGGCGATCTTGACCCCCATTTCTCTGGCCATTCGGCAATGAACGTCCTTGAGATCGAGCCTGTCCGGGAAGGCATTAAGCTCAAGAGCCACACCGTGAGCCTTTGCCGCTTCCATGACCTCCTTCATGTCGACCTCATATGGCTCCCTCCTCTGGATCAGCCTGCCGGTCGGATGAGCGAGTATCTGTACGTGTGGATTATCTAACGCGCGCACGATCCGCCTCGTCTGGTCCTTCATCGAGAGGCCAAAGTGCGAGTGGACGGCGACCACCACGACGTCGAGCTTATCGAGAATACCATCGGGATAGTCGAGGCTTCCATCCTTGAGGACATCGACCTCCATTCCCTTGAGAATCCTGATCCCATTCACCTCCCGATCCGCTGCATCTATCGCATCCAGATGCCCCTGCACTTCAGCCACCTTGAGCCCGCCCGCCTGCGTCTCAGACCGGCTGTGGTCCGTAATCGCTATGTACTCATATCCAATATCCCGCGCGCGGACAGCCATCCCCTCTATGCTGTCTTTCCCGTCGCTCGCTGTCGAGTGCATCTGGAGATCACCACGGATGTCCTCGACCTGAATCAGTGCGGGGAGGCGTTTCTCAAGGCCAGCCTCCACCTCACCCTGGCCCTCCCTGAGTTCCGGCTCCACAAAAGGAATTCCAAGGACGGCATATACGTCCTCCTCAGCCTCTCCTGCAATCTTCTCCTCACTCCTGAAGACGCCGTATTCATTTACCTTGAGCCCGTGCTTTCTGGCGAGAGAGCGTATCTGGACGTTGTGGGCCTGGGAACCGGTAAAATACTGCAACCCCGCTCCGAAGCTCTCAGGCAGGACCGTCCTCAGGTCGACCTGCATCCCGTTTCTGAGACGTACGGCAGACTTCGTCTCCCCGTGCGCGATTACCTCTTCCACCGAATCGTACTCTGCAAACCGCTCCATGACCGGGGTTCCATCCTCCGCACCGACAAGGATGTCTATGTCCCCTATCGTCTCCCGGCACCTCCTGTAGCTTCCGGTCGGTGCTATTCTCGAAACGCCATCAACCTTGCCGAGGTAGTCGGTAAGATCCTCCACGTACTCCTCCGCCACCGCCCATTTAAACCTTCCCTGACGTTTTCTGTATAGCTCAATAGACCGCAGGATCTTCTCCGCACTCTTCGCTCCGAAGCCGTCCAGTCCTCCGAGTCGACCGTCCCTGATCGCCTGCTCGAGTTGATCGATCGACTCTACTCCAAGCTCCTTGTGCATCGCCGCCACCTTGCGCGGACCAAGCCCTTCCAGCTTCAGTATCTCTGTCAGAGCGATCGGGACCTCGCCCTGGATCTTTTCGAGGTAGGCCAGCCTGCCCGTCTCAAGGAGTTCCGTTATCTTTGCCGACAGGTCCCGGCCGATTCCGTGGAGGTCAGTGAGATCCCTCTCCTCATCGGCCGCTATGTCGCAGAGCTGTTCAGGTAGGACTTCAATGAGCTGAGATGCTTTCTGGTACGCGCGAACCCTGAATGGGTTTTCTTCCTTCAGACTGAGGAGTTCCCCAATCTGCCTGAAAATTCTCGCGATTTCGCTGTTTCTTATCCTTCGCATCGAAACGTTTCCGGCTCAACTGAATTGAACTGCAGGCAGACGACAGGATGAGCGTCAGTCACAGACCGGTTGTCAGAGGCCGCGCGAATCGTCGATCTCTATTATAAGAATATCACCCGGAGAGAATCTAAGTCAAGCGGTTTAGGGAAAAATAGAGCATGGAAGAGAAGACGCCTATACAACTCGTGAGAAAACACGCCTGTTGACACAAGAATCTCACGATAAAACGGGAACAGCCATTGATCCTTATCGAGCGTTGTAGCGTCTGTTGCTTCCAGAAGACATCTTTCTATATATGATTTGCATCATACCACAAGACAGCGGTTGTGCCAGGAAATGGAGGACGAGTGATAACTCGATAATTATGATTGACCACGAAAGTGTTGATGATTATCTTTGAAGACCGCAGGTTTCCCAATGGCCCATCATCCTAAGTACTGTTTGACTAAATAATCAACTATTTAACCCTCTCAGGAAGGCAGGGATGGCGATGAAGAAGAGAACGGAGGCGCTCCTGGAGCTTATAAGGCTTACATCCACGAGCCTCCCCGAAGACGTGACAGCTGCGCTGGAAGACGCTTTAAGAAAAGAGGATAACTCTACTGCTGCCAGCATTTTCGAGACGATCCTGAAAAACGTTGAGATGGCGAGGGAGGGCTCTTCTCCGATATGTCAGGATACCGGGACTCCCCTCTTCTACGTCACCCACCCGGCGGCCGAATCGACGAGGCAGTTGGGGGATGATATCAGAGGGGCTATCCGTGAAGCAACCCTATTGACATACCTGAGACCAAACGCCGTCGACCCGATAAGCGGGAAGAACTCCGGTGACAACATCGGCAGGGGACTGCCCCACATTGAGTTTACAGAAGGTGTCGATGACGAATTGAGAGTCACGCTGCTGCTCAAGGGCGGAGGTAGTGAAAATGTTGGAACTCAGTACAGGCTTCCTGACGGCTCGCTCAAGGCCGGAAGAGACCTCGAAGGAGTAAGGAAGTGCGTCATAGACGCGGCGTATCAGGCCCAGGGGAAGGGGTGCGCGCCCGGCATCCTGGGTGTCTGCATCGGCAGCGACAGGGGAACCGGCTATTATCAGTCGAAGAGAGAGCTCCTGAGGCCGCTTGACGACAAGAACGAGAATCCCTCGCTGGCAAGACTTGAAGAATCGATACTCGAAGAGATCAACCAGCTCGGCATCGGGCCGATGGGGCTCGGAGGAAAGACTACCATACTTGGCTTGAACATAGGAGCGCTCCATCGTCTCCCGGCCTGCTACTTTGTCACCGTATCTTATTTCTGCTGGGCCGCTAGACGGCATACGGCAACCTTCAAGGACGGAGATGTCTCATATGATTGACATCAAGCTACCTGTTGAGGAAGAAACTATCCGCAAACTCAGAATAGGCGACGTCGTATCGATCTCGGGCGTCATGCTGACCGCGAGAGACGCCGCGCACAAGTACCTGATCGAAGAGACACCAGATGAGTTTCACTCTATACTCAACGGCACATTCATATACCACTGCGGTCCGATCGTCCGGAAGACCGGGACGGGCTGGGAGTTCGTCGCGGCTGGCCCTACGACAAGCATCCGCGAAGAGCCGTACGAACACAAGGTAATAAAGGAGTATGGGGTTCGAGGTGTGATAGGAAAGGGCGGCATGGGAGACCTTACCCTCGACGCATGCTCGACTCTCGGTTGCGTATACCTGAGCGCGATCGGTGGAGCGGCTGCTCTCCTTGCAGGATCGGTGAAGAAGGTCCTTGGAGTCTACAAGCTCGAGGAGCTCGGCGTACCTGAGGCGCTGTGGCATATCGATGTCGAAGGATTTCCAGCTATCGTTACAATGGACTCACACGGGAGAAGCCTTCACACGGAGATAGAAGATGTGTCAAAGAAAAAGGCGATGGAGTTGATGGAGTTGTAGCCGGGATGCCACCCGTCCTGATGACTTGAGAGGAATCCCCTACGGTGCCAGCGAATCGGATCGCCCTCGGGTGTCCGTCGCTTCTTCCTCCTCGGGCTTGACATCTCTGTCGTAATGCACAAGGATCGTCTCCTCGATATACCGTCTGTCGATGCCGCTTTCCACCGCGCCTTCGACGAGTGAATCCAGGTACTCGATGGACGGTTCCAGATTCTCATCGACCTGGTCCGCTATGTACACCTCCGATTCCACGAGACTGTTCTCTTCATCTCTCACCAGGATGTTCTCCCGGTGGTACTGATCCGAACTCACGCCCTCGAAGATGTCCATCGTTTCGATGTCTGAATCGCGTATTCGATAGAGGATTCCAAATACACTGTCGCCCTCGGATGGGACAATGTTGGCGCATCCCGTAGATGGCCGTACCGAGGAGATCTTGTTAAAGACAAGACGGTAATTCTCCAGAACTCCCTGCCGCACCTCCAGCACCTTTATAGCCCTGTGCAGCTCCAGCCTCTCCCGGCCCATGTTGGATCCGTAGGCAAAATACCACATCGAGCACCTCCCGCTGTCCCGGTCACAGCAAACCCGACAACGTTACTTTTATAAACATTAATGTTATTTGTGAAGTCAAGTCAAGGAATATCTTCGCCGTTACGGGCTTACCTTCTCCAACTTGACCTGAACAATGAAAGTAGTATATTTATGCGGGTCAGCGAAATCCAACCACGCGTGTGTGTTCAGCAAACATCTATAGAGGAGGAAAGCCATATGGATAAAGCCATCTTCTCTCCGGTCGGAGAAAAAGAAGTGACCCGTGCTATCATGGAGGAGTTCTCCAGAGAGTTCCAGGAGTACGTCGACAGCGACTGCATCATAGTAGGAGCGGGGCCCAGCGGCTTGATGGCCGGGAAGGAGCTCGCATCCAGGGGCGTTAAAGTCCTGATTGTGGAGCGCAACAACTACCTCGGCGGAGGCTTCTGGATTGGTGGTTACCTGATGAACAAACTGACCGTCAGGTCACCGGGCGAAGAAGTCCTTGACGAGCTGGGCGTACCCTACAAAGAGTTCAGCCCGGGTCTGGCCGTTACAGATGGTCCCCACGCGTGCTCGAAGCTCATAGCCGCCGCGTGCGACGCCGGTGTGAAAATCATCAATATGACAAAGTTCGACGACGTGGTTCTCAGGGAGGGTGACATAGTGGCCGGTGCCGTCGTAAACTGGTCTCCTATCAGCGCCCTGCCCAGACAGATCACCTGCGTGGATCCTGTCGCGCTCGAATCGAAGCTCGTGATTGACGCGACGGGTCACGAGGCGTGCGTGGTAAGACAGATGGAGAAGCGCGGGATATGCAAGACCCGCGGTGAAGGCGGCATGTGGGTGGAGAAGGCGGAAGACCTGCTTGTCGATCACACCGGAGAGATCCACGGCGGCCTGCTGGCCTGCGGTATGGCGGTCTGCACTACTTATGGGCTTCCCCGAATGGGGCCCACGTTTGGCGGAATGCTCCTCTCGGGGAAACGTGTCGCCGAGATAGCGTTCAACCTTATCAAGGGCACGAAGTAGAAGAGAAGACAGCTCTTGATGTGAGAGGGGCTTTGACCCGGATAAGAGAGATACATCTATGGGGAGACGGGTCCAGTTTCGGAGAATATCTCGAGGCAATACAATCTTATTTCAAGAGTCATCTGCGAGACATCGCTGTCACAGCCGAAGGAAACCTCTGGGACCTTGTTGAGGACGGGCGTTCGCGAGCTCACGCCGAGAACATGGCAGGCGGACGAGTCTTCGACCTCTGGACTCCCCTTCCCTGCGCGGGGAACGAGCCCATGCGTGGCGAGATCGCGTATGAGGAAGATCGAATCCTGGGCCGGAAAAGATCTTCAGGCCTCCTCTACGATGGTTTTTTCCTCTCGGCCTGCTTCAGAAAAGTCCTGGGGAGGCACTGCACGTCTCTTGATTCACTCAACATCGTCATCACAGACCGCCTCACGGGTTCCTTTGACAGATACGACCGGCGATACCACGCGCGCGTGGTTATCTTCGGCTTTCCGAGCGTCCTTTCGACCATCGGTGTCGTGGAAGCGCCGGCCCGGCCAAGAGAGTATTACATAATAAAGGCCCGGTATCAGACCGCTGGCGCGATACCGCCGGAAATCGACGCGGAACTGAAGAAAGGATATATCGATCACGGCGACCCCAGGACGGGAGAGATTCTCAAGGGTTACGCTCTCCAGGCATTCTTCTACCAGGAGACCGGAGACCCGTTCTGCGATGTTCATGAGTGCAGGCTGTACAACGCGCACTGGCAGGAAGAGATGATCCGGGCTCAGCTGACATCGAGCGGGGAGTTGTGCGAGAAGCATGCGGAGATGCTTTCTTCGATGAACTGAGGCGGAGTTGACGGCCTCGGTCCGTCCGGGACCATCGGCAGGCGAGGCCAACTGGATGATTACCTATGTGGAGCCCCCTGTTGTAATGGTCTGAGCCATGAGCAGCATTGTATGCGGCGTCATACGTATCCGGCCCTCTCATGTCATGAGTAATCGCGCAGCCATTGTCATGAGTAATTACGCACACGACCTGATGGGCATGAGGGATTCGTTGTGATGAGCATGCCAATTCGTTGTGATGAGCGCGGCAATTCGCTGTGATGGGCATGACGGATTCGTTGTCATCAGCAATTGAGCATTCACAGTCATTCCCGCTTGTCGGGAATCCTGCACGCTGAGGATGCAGGACGAGCGGGCATGACCGTCTTCAACCGGCACGACAGACTCACATCGACTCGTCAGCGCACACACCGAGATTGCGTTCCAGCCATCCCCGTGGAGACAGCATCTCCCATCCCATCTGCGCAGGCGCGAAGATTGCTGACTGGTCTCTTATAAGGAAAGAACATGTCCGACAGCAGGAGAATCCTGATCATAGCAAGCATCGCCTATCTCTCGCTTTTTCTGGTCGGCGCGATCGAATTTGTCTCGAAGGCTGCGCCGGGACGGGCGGGGATCTCCGGGGACTTCTATGAGGTCACCGCGATCGTTGGTATTGTTTACGGCATCCTCGGCGCGATCGGATCGGTCATCATAGCCCTCTTCCTGCTCTATCTCAGGAGGAAAGGAAGCAGGATAAGGATAGACCTCTCGCTCTTCCTCCTCTGGGCGCTGGTAGCCTTCGTCTACACCGGTTATGCCATCAATACCGAGTGGCTTCACGGCATTCCCATGAACGATCCGCTGAGCATGATTGTCACCTCGCTCCTTCTGGTGGCCTGTCTCGCGGTTTTCTACATCCTCCACAGACTCCTGACACCAACGATTCTGACGTCTGTCTTCGGGAAGACCACCCTGGGGACGATTGTGTTTGTACTCCTGTTCGCTCACGCAGGGGCATGCGCGGGTGAGCTGCCGTCCACAACCGCAGCGGACGAGAGGGGGATCGCATCCGATCTGAACCTCCTGCTGATAACCGTCGACACACTGCGTCCGGATCACCTCGGATGTTACGGACACGAGGGTATCAGGACACCCGTAATCGACGGGCTTGCCACGAGCGGGATTCTCTTCGAGAACGCCTGTTCGTCCATACCGATTACACTGCCATCGCACGCGTCGATAATGACCGGGCTCTATCCACCCACACATGGCATACGGTTCAACGGAGCGTTCGCACTCGCGGATTCCATAGTGACTCTCGCTGAGGTCCTTCAGGACGACGGCTACTCGACGGCAGCGGTGGTGGCATCTTACGCACTCGACTCCGAGTTCGGTCTCGACCAGGGTTTCTCATCTTATGACGATTCGTATCCCTCAGGCAACATCCTGAAATTCAAATATCCGGAGCTATGGCCGTCGCTGGCAAGGCTGCTCCTGAGCCGGGTCCTGGCCAGCGTCCTTCCCCTGGACCTCTTCTTCAGCGAACCGCAGCGTCGCGCAAACAAGGTGACCGGGGCAGGCCTCAACTGGCTGGAGAACCACAGCGGAGACAGATTCTTTCTGTGGCTCCACTATTTCGATCCACATTCCCCGTACGATCCACCTGAGAATGAGGGCCCGGGTCTCCCCGATACGTCCGTACCAGACAACTCTCTCGTATCCAGGGCACCACCATACCGCTACTGGTGGGGAGAACTGGAGAGCCTCGAGGAGATCTATCGCCTGTACGACGGTGAGATCGAATACAGCGATCGGTGGATAGGCAGGATCGTGGATGAACTCGAACGTGTGGGGATCAGGGAAAAGACCCTTATCGTCTTTGCCGCCGACCATGGCGAAAGCCTCTGGGAACACGGACTGGCGGGGCATGGATACTCGGTCTACGACTCAGAGCTCAAGGTGCCGCTGATCATAAGTCTGCCAGGTGTCCTCCCGGCCGGATCACGGGTGGACAAGCAGGTTGAGCTGATAGACCTCTTTCCCACCATCCTCGATATACTGGGTGTGCCCCGCCCGCAATTGTTACAGGGCAGAAACATTGTGAATATGACCGATCAAGAGGATCCTGATGGTGGGAGAGTAGCATACAGTGAGACGCTCTGGCCACAGAAGCCGCAAGATCGGAAGAAGGGACTCAGGACCGCCGGGTGGAAATACGTAGCTGACCCGTCAGGCGGGCATGTCGCCCTTTATCACCTCACGACGGACCCCCATGAGCTTCATGACCTGCACGAGCAGGAGCCCGACATCACCCGTAGATTCGCCGAAGAGATGACCGAGATAAGCAGCCGGCTCGGTGACACAAATGGCGATTCCCTGCCGGAGATGAACGAGGATGTAAAGGCCCGGTTGAGGGCGCTGGGGTATGTGCGGTAAGGATCAGGTGCTCAGAAAGGAAAATAGTCAATCATCCAGGACGGGACTCTCGAGGCCGTAGCGTCTCATCTTGCCTCGGAGTGTGGCTTCGTGGATGCCAGGCTGTCTGGCGGCTCGCGTCTTTACCCGGTGAGCCTCCTTGAGAGCCATGAGCTCCGGCAGCGTGCTGCCCAATTCATCCGCGTCGGACGACTCGCTGAGTCCCGGTAGCTGTTTCTTGACTCTGCCTGACAGGAGTCCCAGACTTATCATCTTCGGCCAGCGTGACCGCCCGACGGATCTCGTTGAGGAGTTCCCTGACATTACCGGGCCAGTCATAGCTTACCAGCAGGTTCAAGGCATTTGATGCGACTCCGCCGATATGTTTCTTCTCTTCCGCGGAATATTTCTCGATAACATGAGAGATGAGGATAGGTATATCCGCCCGTCGGTCCCTGAGTGGCGGGATTGAAAGGATAACATTGGCTTGACCTGACGGCACGCCGTCATCATTGCGCCATAACCTCTAAGGTAATCTGGTGCCAACCTCTGTCTGACCATGTATGTAATGTCACGCTTGAATTACCCCTGACTTTAACCTGCGCCATACCAGGATTACCGTCACCGTTAATCCAGCCCTCACTCCAGTCACCACAACCAAGAGGAGTCGAACATCCGGATAGATACATAGGTACGAGATTATTAAAGTGCGGGACGCTTATCTCCGGCACGCCAGCATAGGTGCCGTCATCAATCGCACCGCCCGTATGTAGGTCGCCTGAGATAACAATCACGTTCTCGATGGCATTGATGCTGACATAATCCATTATCTCCGCGCGTTCTGTCTGGTATGTCACCCATGCGTCTGGTTGCAGGACAGTCGTATTCCACGAAACAGTTGAGACAATGAACTTCCATGTAGCCGTTGAGTTTGACAGGCCGCGTAACAGCCATTGCTTTTGATCGTTCGCTATCAGGTCGCCGTCAAGCATCGACTTCTCCTCGTTGTCCTCGTCCCGGAAATAGTCACGTTGAGACCGCAAGTCGAGGACAAAGAACTCAGCCTGTGCGTACCTGAAAGAAAACCAGAGACCGCCTGCTGAATTAACCGCTGGATAGTTTGGATGGTATTCCCGGAATGCCTGCGTGGCAATTGGCTTCCACTCCGCATTTTTATCACCGCTGTTGGCGCCGTAATCGTGGTCATCCCACATGGATATAACAGGATAATGCCTGCCGATAGATCTTGCGAATTCAAGCCCTACAAACGTATCGAGTATCATATCTTTGTGCATAGTCCGCCAATCTTCAATATCTGATGGGGTGGATTGACTGGCAGGATTACGGTGATCGAAGTCACCAATACGCAGGACAAAGGCCGGGTCTGTTTTGTCCACATATTTATAGACAATCCCGCTCGTCGATGGGAATGCCGACGCATCGGAAACAATGCTGAAGTGAAATGTCACAGTTGAGTCCGGGTCCGGGAATGTGACAAATGTAGGATAAACCGGCATCTCCATCCTGTCACCATCAACGTTCGCGGTGTAATAATACCGTGTGTCTTCAAGTAAGCCTGACAGCGGAACATGAACGGTATAATCGTTATCTGCTAATGCGGGCTGGATGGCCGTTACGGTTGATCGTTCAAGGTCTGAGGAGAGCGAGTATTCCACTGCCACCCCTGCGGTCTGGTCGGTGCGGAAAAAAATAACGGCTGTTGAGTCGGTCACGCCAGACACGACGGGCCCATGGGTGAGTGCGATTCCAAGCAATAGGGCGAGGATGTTCATCTCAGTCTCCTGATGTCGCCGCTCGGGTCATACGCTATATGTACAAAAACTTCTATACTTCCCGAATCTCATTATACCTGAACCTACCCCCAATGTCAAGCGGAATTGGGTCTGTATTCGGACATTTTATGTAGTCAGGTGTAGAATCGCATCTTGAGAGCGGGATAGGTGATGTCAGGCGGGTCGAATGGTGCGCATTTCGGGTTTATGTGCGTACGTGTACCAGTGGCGTTGGGATCAGATTCTCCTGCCTCCTTTTTATGTCTTCTCTTCCGGTCTATTCGGTCTCGGGCTCAAGCCGCGTGATCGGCGAATGGTTCTGCTCGTGCGTCGACGCCTCTGATGCGCGGTTGAGAGAGTATCTTATCGCCGGGTTCTGCTCCGGAGATCAAGGATATGATCTCCATCTCGGTGCCACATGTGGGGCAATTGAGCGTTATGTGAGAGACGCGCTGGAGGAGTTGTTGCCATTGCCTTCTCCAGTGCGTGTATGCAGATCTCTCATAGACAATGCCCGTCTCAGGTCCCGATACC
>CAZOAR010000016.1:0-58724 GCA_964577985.1 uncultured Gemmatimonadota bacterium
CCTAGAGCTTGATTATCTTTCTCCGGTTTCTGGCTACATTGGCCGTGGCATTTCTCGTGTCCACCACGAATGGGGCATGTTCAACTATCATTTCATAGTCATAGACGGAGTGATCGGTAGTAATCGTCACGCAATCAACAGACTTCAGAAGAGACGCAGTCAGCTTGCGTGATTTCAGCATGGTGCCTTCCAACTCAAGTTCATTTATATATGGGTCGTTATACAGGACCTTGCCACCCTTGCGCTGCAAAAGCCTCAAAACGTCAAGCGCTGGGGATTCCCTCAGGTCATCGATATCCTTCTTGTATGACACGCCAAGAATCAATACCCTTGAACCATTGACACTCTTCCTGCGATCGTTCAGGCCGTCGGTGATCTTCCTCATGACAAAATTCGGCATATTGGAGTTTACCTCACCGGCAAGTTCTATAAACCTGGCGTAGTAGTTGAGACTTTTCAGTTTCCATGATAGATAGTGCGGGTCGATAGGAATGCAGTGACCACCCAGCCCGGGTCCGGGGTAGAATCTCATATAACCGAAAGGCTTTGTGGAAGAAGCATCAATTACCTCCCACACATCTATATCGAGGACATCGCACATCAAGGCCACTTCATTAACGAGACCTATGTTCACGCTCCTGAATGTGTTCTCGAGC
This sequence comes from uncultured Gemmatimonadota bacterium, assembly GCA_964577985.1. GTDB lineage: Bacteria > Gemmatimonadota > CAZMKB01 > CAZMKB01 > CAZNLH01 > CAZOAR01. The sequence goes on from CAZOAR010000016.1 coordinate 657, forward strand.
AATTTGACCATTTCAGCGGCCCTGGTGCTCGACACAGGCACGACATGGTCGACTATCTGGTCATAGAAAAGCTGGGCATGCTGGAGACATCTACCTGTAATCCCCCCGACGACCTTGGGTGTGTTGGTGATCATGAATCTTTCGTTCCCCGGGTCTATCCTTTCCGGGGAGAAGGCAAGAAAAAAATCCTCGCCCGCCTTGAGCCCTGATAATTCCAGGATAGGCCGAATCAGCTCTTCGGTGGTTCCCGGGTAGGTGGTGCTTTCCAGGATCACCAACTGTCCCGGGTGAAGATGACTTCCAATTTCTTCTGTCGCCGACAGGATAAAGGAAATGTCAGGGTTCTTCGTCTTGTTCAGAGGCGTCGGAACGCAGATCGAGAGGACATCCGTATCCTTGAGGACAGAGAAGGAACTGCTGGCGGACAGGCAGCCCTGCTCCATCAGCGACTTTATCTGGTCCTCCGGAACATCCTTGATATAGGATCGGCCACTATTCAGGGCGTCTACCTTGTTCCTGTCGACGTCCAGACCTGTCACCTTGAACCCGGCCCTCGCGTATTCCACGGCGAGCGGCAAGCCGACATAACCCAGGCCAATTACTCCAACCCGCGCGGAACGATCTTTTATTCTACTCTTGAGGCTCATCACTTTCCTTTCTCTCCCGTAAGGAGAACACTCAAACCTGTGAACATCGAAGAAGAAATCTATACTGGCAGAAGGGTCGTGTCAATCAGCAACTTTAGCCCTTGATAAGAGCCTGCGAAGACGTTATATTATCTGCATTCTGGAAACAACTTATCCGTTGCAGAAACTGTTTCGTGTTCTGTTCTCCAGATTCCGGCCACTGAGATAAGTTCTTTAAGATATGAAGAGGACGAGAGATGTCAAAAAAGTGTGAGATTTGCGGTAAGGGCCCTGCAACGGGCAATAACGTTAGTCACGCCCACAACAAGACCCGAAGACGCTGGTTACCGAACCTCCAGAGGGTATATATCGGGCAGGGAAACGGGCGCCGGAAGGCGCGCGTATGCACGCGATGTATCCGTTCAGGCGCGGTCAGCACTCCATCCTGACGCCACGGCGGATCCTCTCTGATACTCTTTGTAGAGCCATTTCTTCTGCACACCGTGATCGATAAAATCCCATGGAAAGACCTCTTCCTCGGGTCTTCTGCGGAACAGGTAAAAATGGCTGTCCAACCCGATCTTCCTCATCGAGGCCCTGAGCGATGCATTTTGCCGTGCCGCCGCTATCATGCATGGTGCAAGCCTCCTGTCACCCCTCGACAGAATCGCCTGTTCAATCGATTTCCGAACAGACCCGGTCTTGATACGTATGCCTCTCTCTGCTGCCAGTTTCTTCCTGAGATAGCCTATCTTCCGTTTCAACAACCTTTCGTCATCCATGGGAGCCCACTGAAACGGTGTGAAAGGTTTGGGTACAAACGGATTGATCTTCACTGATATCCTGGTTCTGGAAGAAATCGACCTGAGGATACTCCTGCCCCTTCTTACAAGGGCAATGATCGATTCAACATCCTCTTCAGTTTCCATGGGCAGCCCCACCATAAAGTACAGCTTGAGTACGTTAAGGCCGTTCTTCCCGATTCTTTCTATCGAATCCAGTATCTCCTCCTCATTCAATGACTTTCGTATAACATCCCTCATCCTTTGAGATCCCGCCTCCGGGGCACAGGTTATCGTCTTCACACCTGTTCTTGCCAGGACTTCTATCAGATTCTCACCCATTCCGTCGAGTCGCATTGAGGAAAGTCCCACATTCCCACCCAGTCTCTCGACATATTCCAGTATTTGAACAAGCTCTGGATGATCGGAAAGCGCGGATCCTATGAGGCCTATCCTGCCATCACCCATCGGCAGAAGGCGGTCAATGTCTCGATTGATTTCATCGGAGGATCGTTTCCTGGGCGGTCGATTCGTGAAACTATCCGCACAGAATCGACAACCTCTGGCGCAACCCGCACCCACTACCACCAGAGGCATTGTCGCGAAGTGTGCAAGAGGACTCAATATCCGCTGGAGACCATTTCCGTAGCGATCAGAACACACCTTTCGGATGCGAGCGTCTTTGTTCCCGAGATATGTGAAAGACTTGATCCCGCCTCCGGAATGATGCTCGACCTCCATCTTCTGCGGGGCGTAAAAGCCGTCCTCCCCCGCTATCGCATCTATATAGTCTGACTTCCTCCCGCCTCCATCAGTGACAACCTCCCGCCATTTCCTTACGACCACAGGAATCAACTGCTCGCCATCCCCGACCGCGAAGAGATCGACCAGGGGCGCCAGCGGCTCGGGATTCATGAACGCGCACGGGCCACCGACAAGTACCAGCGGTTCGTCGTCCAGCCTCTGATCTCTTTCAGGCGACACGCCTCCCGCCAGAAGAACTTTAATCATGTTATCATAATCTTCTTCGAAGGAGATCGTACAGGCAAGCATCGAAAAGGAGGAAAGCTTCCTTCCTCCCTCAAGGCTTATCGGCCGGCCCGTTGAGGGTTCACGTAGTTTGTAGTCCCAGTATACGCGTTCGCAGCTGACATCTTCAAACGAATTGAAAAGATGATAAACACACTGAAGACCCAGGCTACTGCCACCAACCGCATAATTATTCGGATAGACGAGCGCTACCTCGAGCGGGAACGATCCATCTTTCAGAACTGTTCCACGTTCGACGGAGAGAATTCTGTGCCTCTCTTCCCGGCAGGGGCCTCTCAACGCCTTTACTCATCCCCCTTTTCTCTTGTCACTTTGTCTTTGTAGCCTTCGAGACTCTTGTTGAGGCAATCTATCAATTCACTCGCTACCCTGATCACCTGGGTATCGGTGAAATTATGTCTCCTGAGTTCCCTGAATACAGCCCTTGCAACCAGAAGAGACACCTTTTCGGGATGCTCCGCCAGGGCGCCCGCATCGACTCTCAGCGATATCATTCATCCTCCCGTAAATAGACTGGCCCTGAAGTTACTTTCTTTGAAGGTTTCCCGGCTCGGCATTGCCTGATCTTCAGGGAAATCGTTAAAGACAGAGCGGGGCACACTTCGATCACCCTGATTGCGGGTCGGAGCCCCTGAAATAACGGTCGTAGAGACCCAGAAGCACCAGAGTAGAGAGGAGGATTATGTCGAGAATGCCCGCTCCATCCCTTATCCGGCCGATCGTATTCTCGATTTCCTCGCCCCTGAACTCCGTCAACAGGCCCTCGAACAGTATGATCTGTCCGACAATAAAAGGACAGATGTATTTAATCAGAAAGTGCCACATCCTCGCCCAGGGGAAGGATGGATTTCCCTTTCTCGCCTCTTCGGTAGCGCTTCGCACACCCCAGGCCCATCCAACAAAAATGGAGATGAGAAGCCCGCCCACGGGCAGAAGATAGTTCGACGCTATGTGGTCTACGAAGTCGAAAGGATTCCAGCGAATAATGACAAAATCTCTCATGGCTCCCATCGAAAGGGCTGACGGGATCCCTATCAGGAATATCATCGTTCCGAAAGTCAGGACCGCCCTGGACCTCGAGTATCCCTTCTCGTCAACGAAGTATGCGGTCACGACTTCCAGGAGCGATATCCCCGATGTGAGTGCCGCGATTGCAAGTAGAAAGAAGAATAGCGGCCCGAATATCGCCCCCCCGGGCATCTCGACGAATACGGCAGGGAGAGATACGAAGACAAGACCCGGACCCACATCCGGCTGCTGTCCCATTGCGAATACGGCGGGGGATATTGCCAGACCTGCCATAAGAGCTACCAGTGTGTCGAGGAGTGAGACAACGAACGCGGACCGGGGAAGATTCTCTTCTCCACCCAGATAGCTTCCATAGGTAATCATCGCCCCCATTCCCAGGCTGAGTGTGAAAAAGGCGTGTCCCAGGGCGATAAGTATAGACTCCGGGCCCAGCTTGCTGAAATCCGGCTTCAGGAAAAACTCGAGGCCGGCCATCGCTCCGTCCAGCGTCAGCGCCCGGACGATGAGGAGAACGAGGATCAGCAGGAGAGTCGGCATCAAGATCCTGCTCCACCGCTCGATGCCACCCTTCACACCCTTTATCACGATCATCATACACAATCCGATAAAGAGGGCGTGGTATCCTACACTCTTGACAGGGTCAGCAGCGAACTCCGCGAAATGATTCCTGATCTGATCCGCCCCATGGAGGCCGAAAAAGACCCCGCGGACCGACTCTACTATGTAGCCTATCGTCCAACCCGCCACAACTCCATAAAAGGAGAGGATCAGAAAACCGGAGAGTACTCCAATTCCACCAACAAGATACCAGAGAGAGTTGGGCTTTATTACTTTGTATGCTCCGACGGGATCCTTCTGGCTCTTCCTCCCGATGACCAGTTCCGACAACATGATCGGAAGCCCGACCATGATAACACAGACCAGATAAACGAAAACAAATGCGCCGCCCCCGTTCTCCCCGGCTATGTAAGGAAACTTCCATATATTTCCCAGTCCTATAGCTGATCCAGCGGCGGCAAGGATGAACCCCAGGTTGGAACTCCAGTGCTCTCTCTGCATATACCTCTCTTTCACGAATAGTGTCTGTGAGGGCTTCTAACTCGCTTAGAACGGGAGATCTTTCCCTGCATCACCCGAGACATCGGCCGCCTTCCCTTCCATCTCAGGGGCTTGCCCGTTATCCTGCGGCGCCTCTCTGGAACTCAGCATCAGCATCTGAGTTGCAACTATTTCCGTCACCCTCCGCGTCTGACCGTTCTGGTCTTCCCAGGTCCTTGTCTGGATTCTCCCCTCGATATACACCTGTTTTCCCTTATTCAGGTATTCGTTACATATCTCGGCGAGTCGCCCCCATGCCACAATTCGGTGCCACTCCGTGCGCGTATCCTGCTGCCCGTCCTTGCTCGTCCACGAATCAGTTGTGGCAATGCTGAAATTGGTGACCGGATTGCCGTTAGGCGTGTGCCTCAACTCCGGATCGTTTCCCAGGTTCCCCACAAGTATTACTTTGTTAATGCCACGGCTTGCCATTTTACCCTCCCGTTTGTCTATCTCCTGTTTCTATTTCAGTGCGAGGTCTCTCGGGGCCCCGCTGGTCTGGTAAATAATCACTGTCTCTTCCGACTCTCCTCGTCCAGGTCCTGGTATTCGGCGTCCTCGATATCGTACTTGCTGGGATCCAACTCTATCACCTCCCCTTTTCCCTTGACATTTTTCCCACGATCCTCCCGGGAGAGCAGGCGAACGACCACAGATCTTGCTGCGTAGAATATCGCGATGATCAGCAGTAAACGGAATAACATGGTTTATTCATAAACCCGAAAAAGGGAGAGAAAAGAAGAACCCCATTGCGAACGAGATGAGATTCCAATTGAGGACGACAAGGGAGATCCTAACTGATATTATATTTTTTCCGCTTCTCCAGCAAGGTCTTTCTGTTTATTCCCAGGATCTTTGAGGCCTTCGTCTTGTTCCAGTTCGTATACTCCAGAACGCGCTCTATATGGTCCTTCTCGACCTCATCAAGCGAGAGCTCCTTCAGGCCCGGATCGTCTTCTCTGAGACTGATAATATTGATCAATAGATTGTCTGGCTCTATTACGTCCTTCCTCGCCAGCAGGACCGCCCTCTCTACGACGTTCTCCAGCTCTCTGTTGTTTCCCGGCCAATGATAAGCCCTCAGCAGGTCAAGAGCGTCCTGACTTATACTCCTGACGTCCCTGTTGTGTTCCTCGTTCCAGCACACGATATACTTGTTTACAAGAGGAAGGATGTCTTCCTTCCTGTCACGCAAAGGAGGTATAAAGATCGGGAGGACGGACAACTGATAATAGAGATCCTGCCTGAACTTCTCTTCTTCGACGAGCAGGCCGAGGTCCCGGGAAGAAGAGCAGATGATCCTGACATCGATTTCATCCTCTATACCCTCACGCATGAGGGTGCCCTGTTCGATATAGTTGAACAGGGTGGCCTGCGATTCAAGAGAGAGTTCTTCAATGTTCTCCAGATACAGGGTGCCTCCCCTCGCCAGGTCAATCTCTCCCGGCACCATGCTATCCCTGGGCCCGCGTGATCCATTTTTACCTCCGAACAATTTATACTGTTGAATGTTCTTTGGCAGGATGCTGCAATCGGCCTTGATAAAAGGATGCTCCTTCCTGGAACTGTTATAATGCACGCTCTTGGCTATTTCTTCACTCCCGGTACCTGCCTCACCGTTAATCCAGACCGGACGTTCGTTATCACTGAACTCCTTCACCTGGTGGTAGACCTCATGCATGGCCCTGCTTATGTAGCCGTGGGTCTCGTACGAGTATCGCTCCTCTATTTCCTTTCTGAGCCTGACATTCTCCCTCATGATACGATACCGCTCTATGGCTCGCTCTATCTTTATCCGGATCTCGCTTTCCAGAATCGGCTTCGTTATGAAATCTTCCGCGCCTTCTCTCATAGCGATTACCGCCGCATTTATTGTCGCGAATGTCGTAACAATGAAGACAGGAAGGTGAGAAAAATCTTTCTTGACTGTTTTGAGAAGCTCCAGACCAGTCATACCCGGCAGAATAAGATCGGCGATGACGAGGCTGTACTCGTCCTGACGGATCATCTCTACAGCTTCCTTCCCGCTGGAGGCCTTCGAGACAATATAGCCTTTTTCGCTCAGAATAACCTCAAGTGAGTTTACTATCCTAGGTTCGTCATCAACAACCAGGATCCTGTTTTTCATAGCACTTCCCCGTCCGTTTAAAAACCGGCCAACCGTACAGCGCTTCAGCGATTTGATGGGTATAAACTACCTAAACCTCCAAAACATTACCATTATACACCAGATTAGCTATAGAGTCAAGCAGAAAATATACGCCCTCTCTCCGGCAACCGACAAAGATAATTCCCAGAGTAAATCATTTCATACCAACATGTAGTGGTTGCCGTGACTAATGCTACAATCCCTTGAAGGGAATGTCAAGAAGTTTTTGAAATGAGTGTTTAGCAGCGATCCCCGTAACCCATAGATAATCTCTCAGATCCTGTCCGTTCCCGGCCGCCTTCGCGGGGATTGGTGAGAAAATCATCAATTCTCACCTGAACCAGTAGTTCGATCGTTCCGTGGAGATTCTCAACAGAATCCCGAGCATGAAATAAGAGGAAACGAGGAATGAGCCACCATAGCTGACAAACGGAAGCGGCAGACCAGTGACCGGCATTACTCCAAGCGCCATTCCCACATTGATAAAAAGATGGAAAAACCATATTGCCAGGAAGCCAAACGTGAGTAGGGAGGAGAAGGAACTCGCGTAGACGCTTCTTGCCAGCTCAATCATCCTTGCCAGTATGAAGAAGAAGAGAAGAAGCAGCAGTATGACACCAAGATAGCCGAACTCTTCTCCGAGGATCGAGAATATGAAGTCTGTGTGCTGGGCAGGAAGGAATGCCAGCTTTTTCTGGGTTCCTTCGAGGAGTCCTTTACCAAGCCACCCGCCCGATCCAATCGCTACTTTCGACTGAATGATCTGCCATCCCGATCCCAGAGGGTCCGTTTCCGGACGCAGAAAGCCCACTATCCTGTCTCTCTGATATGGTTTCAATCCCTCCCAGAGAGGGACCGTCAGAAGACCCATTGCCATGTTAAGACCGAGGATGATTATTGAATCGAGCAGATAAAGTCTCTTCCAGACAACAACGATAATCAGAGTAGCGGTAAACAGCCCCCAGATAAGAGAGTTGAACGCCGTTATCATGCTCAAAACGGGGACGACAAGTATGAACAGATATGTGCCGTGCGTTCCGGACCAGAAAAGTGTACCGAACAGTATGGCAATGAATACCAGGGACGTCCCCAGGTCGGGTTGAATGGCGACAAGCAATGCGGGGAGGAGGACCAGGACACACGGCAGAATAAGCCCGCGAAAAGAATCGATCGGCGTCTTACGGTTCCCGAGGAAACGAGCAATCGCCATAACGGTGAAGATCTTGGAAAACTCCGATGGCTGGACCTGTAATGGACCGATTGTTATCCACCTCGACGCGATGTTTCCAGACCCGGATTTCAGGATTAGCACCGTCAGGAAGAGGAGTCCCAGCACATAAAGAGGATATGCCATGGCCTCCCACCACTTGAGAGGGACGGAAAAAGACGCCGCACCGACGGCGATGGCGATCACCCACCAGGCGGCCTGTCTTGCGTAAAGGTTTCCTATCTGCAGTGATGCACCCCCATCGCCTGCCGAATAGATGAGGAGAACCCCCGAAGCCGTGAGGATCATGATGCCCGCAAGGAGGTAGCAGTCAATCTCTTTGAGCAGTTTCCCACGCATCAGCCGGCTCCCTCCACGACAGAGCCACTCATCCCCTCCTCTTCGTTGCCATGCACATAGAACTTCAAGAGTTCTCCCACCAGAGGAGCAGCGACTGAGCTGCCGTGCCCTGCACCTTCCACAATAGCCACGATCAGCAATTCCGGGGTAGCCACGGGAGCATAGCCTACAAATACCGAGTGGTCAGCACCGTGAGGATTCTGGGCTGTCCCCGTCTTTCCGGCCATCTCCATCCCGGTTATCCTCCCGGCATATCTGCCTGTGCCCTTCTCGTCCGCGACGACCCCTTCCAGCGCCTTTCTGAGAGGCTCAATAACGTCAGGCGAAAGCCCATGTCGTTGTTCTCCGGCTGAATTATCCGCCCCCCTGACGACACGTGGCCGAACGAAATGCCCTCCATTGGCAATCATCGAGAAAAAGACCCCCAGCTGAAGCGGCGTAGTGAGGATTTCCCCCTGTCCGATTGCGAGGTTCAAGGCGACACCCTTTCCCCACCCCGCTTTTCCATAGCGTTGGTCATACCATCCGATATCGGGAACGAACCCCATGGCTTCATTAGGAAGATCAATGCCTGTGGCCGATGCGAAACCGAGAGTCTTTGCCCCGTCGAGTAGATTCTTCAGTCCTATCCTGTTCCCGAGCTGATAAAAATAAACATCACAAGACTGCACAATCGCCTGGTACAGGTCCAGAGTCCCATGGCCCTCTTCTTTCCAGCAGCGGAACCAACGGTTGCCAAATTGCAGGCCTCCGAGACATGGCAGCGGTTGCTTGAAATTGAGGTCTACTATTCCCTTTTCGAGGGCCATGAGGGCTACAGCCGGCTTGAATGTGGATCCCGGAGGATAGCCTGCCTGGGAGACTCTGTTGAAGAAGGGCGATCCAGGGTCATTGACCATCGCCCTCCATTTTGATCGGCTGATCCCGGCAACAAGCGTGTTGGGGTCGTAATCGGGTCGACTCACCATCGCGAGGATATTGCCGTTCGCAGGATCCATACAGAGAATCACTCCCTTTCGTTCTTTCGGGAACAAGCGATACGCCTCGAGTTGCAGATCAAGATCTATTGTGAGTTCGACGTCCAAGCCCCTCTGCGGCTGCAGCGGATCTTTTCCTCTGAACGCTCCGATCTCCCGTCCGCGAGCATCAACCTCAATGAAATAGGCTCCTGGTCTTCCGCGGAGGATGTCTTCGTATATGAGTTCCACCCCATCACGCCCTACGAAGTCCCACTTTTCGGAGGCCACGTCAGAAGCGATGTCCCTGTCGGAAGCAGTCGTCTCTCCCACGTAGCCGATCAGATGCGACAATTCCCGGCCATAGCGGTAGTAGCGCAGTGGTTCGGAACGGAAAAGAAGACCCGGTATCAGGCCACCATGTTCCTCGAGGAAAGACCTTACGGCTATATCAACATTGTCCGCCACCTTCACAGGGCGGAACGTATTCTGCGAAAGTCTCTTCTTCAGTTCAGCCATCCTGCCCTCATTCAACGTAAGGACATCCGCAAGCCGTCTCAGGACTTCGTCGGTCGACTCTCCGTGAGAGGGGATCAGATAAAGAGAATAGCTCGGGATATTCTCCGCCAACAGCTTGCCGTTCCGGTCCGTGATCAATCCCCGGGGGGCGGGAATCGATATCTTTCTCAATCGATTCCTGTCGGAGTGGAGCCGGTATTCTGAGGATTCGAAGACCTGAAGCTGCAGAGATATCAACGCAAGGAACAGGAATGCGACACTGATGAACAGCCTGACTATTCTCGCCCTTGCGTTTCTGGAGTCGGAGACGCGTCGCCGGGGAGAACGACGGAGTTTTTTCCACTGTTTCAACACTGTTACTCCAGCTATTCAAGGAGTTGCCGTTGGAATAAAAGGAAGGTGACCAGGGCGAGACCCGCAGAATAAACAACAGACAGGGGAGTAAAAAAGAACAACTGCGTGAAAATGTCTCCAGGCATCCCCCACAGGTAGATCACATAGTATATCACGTCGTGGATCACCTTGAGAAACGCCACCAGGATAACCGCCACCGCAAGGCGATTTCCATAGAGAGAGCCCTTGATGAGCGCCCCTGACGTTGCAGCCCCTACCCACGACAGAGGGTTCAAGCCAAGATGAGAAGTTGAGAACGAATCCTCTATCAATCCAGCGAGGAACCCGACAAGTGCCACACCACCAACACCCCACCGAACAGCCGCCACCGCGATTGCTATCGGGACAAGGTCCGGCAGGGCCGAAACCCTTCCGAACAGAGAGTGGAAAAAGAGCTGAAGAAAAAAAAGGAGAAAAATGCAGAGGAATGGATACAGTCTCTGGATCATTCCTGGTACCGGCCGATGCTGTCAGGTCTGTCTTCCAATCCGATGTTGCCCGGAGAGACGCCCGAAAAGTCTTCCCACAAAGAGGACAGAGAACCCTCTGAGCGGATCAACCAGAGTGGATCCGCTTTGATATACTCTGAATCCGAAAGGACAAACACCTCCCTGACCGTTTCCAGCCTGACCGTTGGAATAACCGAAGCCACTTTGTGGACGCCCAACGGATCAAGCGCCACGGATTGGACGATTCCGATCGGAATCCCGACAGGGAAGACAGCCCCGAGCCCGGAGGAAACAACTCGATCCCCTGCTCTTATCTCTGTTCTCAGATTGAGGCCTTCAAGATACAGTCTTCCCGCACCACGTGTCGTCACAATTCCCACCTCTCCGCATTCCACAACCATTCCGCTCACTCCAAAGCCGCTCGCAGCAAAAAGCTCTACCACACTGGATCCTTCATCCACCTCTACTACCTTTCCAACCAACCCTTCCTGATTCAGAACCGGGAGAAGCGACTTCATACCGTCCTTCCTCCCCTTATCGATGACGATGCTGCTCAACGGCCCTGAAAGATTGTAACCTATAACGCGAGCCGCAAGTAATTCAACCCCTTTTCCGACAGAAAAATCAAAGAGGCCTCTGAGTCTGATGTTCTCATCTTCTATGATACGCATCGAGCGCAGGGCAAGAGAAAGCCTGATATTGTCTTTCTCAAGCTCCTCGGCGCGTTCAATCGCCCCGTGATAACGCTCTATCTGATCGATTACAATCTGGAATGGAGTGATGATAGATCTGTTTATTCTTCGATATATGAAAAGTCCTGTTTCACGCGGTAGATAGAGAGAGACTATAGAGACGAGAAAGAGGGTGATCACCAGGCATCTCTCACGATAAATCCAGACGTACTTCAGAATCCTCCACACATTGATCCCCGGTTCCGCTAGTTGCTGTGGACAAGAACACTCCCGTATTTGTCGGGATCTTCCAGAATCTTCCCCGTTCCTCTCACGACGCAGGTCAGCGGCTCTTCATCGACGTTGATGGGCAGTTTTGTTTCTTCATGCAGAAGAACATCCAGTCCTCTCAGTTTGGCGCCGCCGCCAGTCATTACGACACCTCGATCCACTATGTCCGACGCAAGTTCCGGAGGAGTTTTCTCAAGGGCAAGTCGAACGGCGTCAACGATGGCCATGATCGGCTCCTGGATAGACTCCCTGATTTCGCTCGAGTGCACGGTTACTGTCTTCGGAATCCCCGTAATGATATCCCTTCCCTTCACGTCAATCTCGAGTTCCTCCTCCATCGGATAGGCCGAGCCAATGCTGATTTTGATGTTCTCGGCCGTCTGTTCGCCAATCAGCATATTGTAGCTCTTCTTCATGAACTGGATCATCGCCTCATCCATTTCATCTCCACCCTCGCGAATGGACGTGTTAGCGACGATGCCTGAGAGGGCGATCACGGCGATCTCCGTCGTTCCGCCTCCGATATCGATAATCATGTTCCCGGAGGGAGTCTCCACTGGCAGCCCCACACCGATCGCAGCCGCCATAGGCTCCGCTACCAGGTATACTTCTTTCGCTCCTGCCGATTCGGCCGAGTCACGAACGGCCCTCTTCTCGACCTCGGTGATACCGGAAGGAACACATATGACAAGCTTGGGCCTCAAAGGCAGATAGTGGTTCTTGAGCACCATCCGGATGAAACTCTCGAGCATCTTCTCAGTAACTTCGAAGTCCGCTATAACACCATCCTTGAGAGGGCGTATGACGATGGTGTCCTGCGGCGTCCTGCCCAGCATCTTCTTGGCCTCATTCCCTATCGCCTTCACTGCCCTGGTTTTTCTGTCGATGGAGACCACCGACGGCTCATTGACAACGATGCCGCGTCCTTTGACATACGCGAGTGTGTTGGCCGTTCCCAGGTCGATGGCTATTTCACTCGTCGGACTGAGTACTTTTATCTTCTTCAGGAATCCAAACATGTTTTCTCAAGCTCCATGGGATAATGTTGTACTACTGGCTGGCTTCTCCTCCGGTTCAGTTATTTTCGCCCTCAATTTTTCCGTGAGCAAGTTCCGCGCCTGACTCCCCGTCGACACGTCCCGGGAGCTCGTTCCTGCCTCTCAACCTGCTAATGAATTCCTCGCTCAGTTTCATGAAGGATCTCGCAGCCGGACTACCTGCGCCCGCCTGCAGGATGGGTGTGTGTGATCCAGGGCACCCCATCAGGGAATCGATGCGCTCTATGGTCGTGTTGAACACGTTCCGGCCGAAACTTGAGCGAAGGTTTCCGATTATCTCCTCCACGGCATTCGATCTGTAATCAACCATCGTCAGGAGTATCCCCATGAACTCCACGCCGCAATCCATGTTTCGCTTCAATTCCTCCTGTATTCTCAGTATCTCATGTAGCCCCCTCACAGAGAGGATTGATGGAGTCGCGGGTATCAGCAGGAAGTCGGACGCGATCAGCGCGTTGACGAGAAGGAGATTGACCGTTGAGGGACAATCGAGGAGGATACAATCGAAGTCTCTCTTCAAATACCCGGTCAGGTTTTCTTTCAGGACGCTCTCTCTTCCCTTTCTGGAGGCCAGTTCCAGGTCGGCGTTAATCAGCTCGGGGCTCGAAGGCACGATGAAGAGCCCGGAGACGGAGGTTCCCAGTATAGCCTTCTCCATCTTGAGACCTCTCAGGATGACATCCAGGAGGCAATAACTGGCACTGGCACGGTGGGCTCCCAGTGAAAATGTCGCGTCGCCCCTCGGCACAAGGTCTATTATCAGGACGTTATGGCCGCCCATGGCCAGAGCTGAACCGAGGTTGACCGCGGTTGTCGTCTTACCGGTTCCGCCCTTCAGGTTTCCTATCGAGACAATCATTCCGGGAATATGCCTCTGTTACCGCATCAACGATGAAACGATCCGAGCCAGGTACCAGACCCGCGATGGTCGACATCAACCGACATGCCGTTCTTTCGCGGCAGATCGAGAGGATGTACAAGGTAAAAAGGAATATCCTTGTCAGTTGACGATGTCAGACGGATCGAAATGGTCCAGAGAAAAAGCCTCGGCGATACTCGGGTGGGTTATCTTCCCGTCAACCATGTTCAAACCGCTGAGCAGGGACTGATCTTCTCTGCACGCTGCCCTCCACCCCTTTTCAGCAAGGGCGAGCACATAGGGAAAAGTCGCGTTCGTAAGGGCGAGAGTGCTGGTTTTCGGGACCGCTCCAGGCATGTTCGCGACGCAATAGTGAACGACACCATCCACAACGAACGTCGGTTCGCTGTGAGTCGTGGGCCTGACGGTCTCTATGCATCCTCCCTGATCGACCGCAACGTCCACCAGTACGGATCCATCCTCCATCAGCACCAGGTCGTCCCGGCTCACCAGCTTCGGTGCCCTGGCACCTGTGAGAAGAACAGCACCCACCAGGAGGTCCGTGGATGGGAGCAACTCTCTGATGCTCTGCGGATTCGAATAGACCGGATACACATTGCTCGGCATAATGTCAGACAGATATCGCAGGCGTTCGAGGTCGACATCCAGTATTGTCACATGCGCCCCAAGCCCTGCCGCCATCTTCGCGGCGTTGGTGCCTACGACCCCTCCACCGAGGATAGTCACCCGGGCGGGTGGAACACCCGGCACGCCGCCTATGAGTATTCCTTTGCCCCCTTCTGTCTTTTCAAGAAACTTTGCTCCCTCCTGGATGGCCATGCGTCCCGCCACCTCGCTCATCGGTACGAGGAGAGGAAGATCCCCGTTACTCCCTTCCACCGTCTCATAGGCGATGGCAACACACCCGCTTTGCAACACGCCCTTGAGAAGCCCTTCCGCCGCTGCAAAGTGGTAAAAAGTAAAAACAACCTGATCCTTCCGCAGGAGAGGATATTCCTGTTCGAGGGGCTCCTTGACCTTGACCACCATCTCCGAGCGGGCAAAGACCTCCTCAGGTCCGTCCACTATTTCCGCACCGGCCTTCAGATAAAGATCATCGCCAAAACCGCTTCCACTCCCGGCAGATGCCTCAATCAGCACGTCATGATGATTTCTGACCAGTACTTCCACTCCGGATGGGACAATTGCCACCCTGTTTTCGTCCGTCTTTATCTCTTTTGGAACACCTACTATCATTTCATTCCGTCCCCTGTTTGCGGGATGCCTCATCGAGAGCCGCTTTACGGCTCAATTTGATCCTCTTCTGATCATCTATTCCGATGAGTTTAACCCAGACCTTATCTCCCACTTTCACCACATCCTCCACCTTCCCAACACGCTTGTGATCTAACTCAGAGATATGAACAAGCCCCTCAACCTTGGGCAATATCTCGACAAAAGCGCCGAAAGGCTGTGTATTCTTTACTGTTCCGTGATACAGCTTACCCACCTCAGGCTCCTCAATGATTTTCTCTATCATTGCCCTGGCTTTTTCACCACCTTCCTGGTCCACCGAAGCGATCACGAGCGAACCATCGTCTTCCACTTCTATCTTTGCGCCGGTCTCCTCGACGATGCTCCTGATCATCTTGCCCCCGGGACCTATGATGTCGCCGATTCTGTCTTTAGGCACCATCATTGAGATTATGCTCGGAGCAAATTCTGATAGATTGGACCTGGGCTCTGAAATCGTCTTGCCCATGATGTCCAGAATGCTCAACCTCGCGGCTCTTGCCTTCCTCAGGGCTTGCTCCATGATCTCATAGCTTATGCCCTCGATCTTTATGTCCATCTGGAAGGCCGTTATCCCCTCACGTGTACCTGTTACCTTGAAGTCCATGTCTCCCAGCTTGTCCTCATCCCCGAGGATATCGGTCAGAATCGCCACATCATCACCTTCCTTCACCAGGCCCATGGCGATCCCCGCGACGGCGGCCTTAACAGGTGCGCCGGCGTCCATAAGGGACAGCGAGCCGCTGCAGACCGTTGCCATCGATGAAGATCCGTTAGACTCCATGATGTCCGCGACTATTCGTATGGTATAGGGAAACTCAGCACCTGCCGGGATCGTCGACTTCAGGGCACGTTCCGCCAGAGCGCCGTGTCCGATCTCTCTACGGGCGGGGCCCCTGATCATTCTGACTTCTCCCACGCTGTAAGGCGGGAAGTTATAGTGGAGCATGAAGGACTTGCTCGACTCTCCCTGGATGCTGTCAACCCTCTGCTGATCCGAAGAGGTCCCCAGTGTGACTACCGCAAGCGCCTGTGTCTGTCCCCTCGTGAAGATGGCCGAGCCGTGAGTCCTGGGAAGAACACCTATTTCGCATGTGATCGGCCTGATTTCGTCCAGTCCGCGGCCATCGATTCTCTTTCCGTCTTTCAGGATCATGCTGCGCATAACCCCTCTTCCTACGTCGTCCACGACCAGCCGGACCGCTTTATCCGCATCAGGGGCTTCATCCTCCAATTCAGCGGTCAACTTCTTTATGATCTCCTTCAGCCTTTCCCGACGGTCTTCCTTCTCCCTGATAGACAGCGCCTCTTCCACAGGAGTTACACTCTTCTCCCGAATCCTGTCGATGAGTTCTGAATCGACGGGTGGTGGCGAGTAACTTTTCTTCTCCCGGCCGCATTTCGATCTCAACTCTTCCTGGATATCGATTATGGCGGCAATAGTCTTCTGTGCTTCCCGGATCGCCCCGATCATCACATCCTCCGACACTTCCAGGCCGCTCCCCTCCACCATTACGACAGAGTCCCTCGTACCCACGACCGTGATATCCAGACTACTTTCCTCCAACTGAGGGCATGTCGGGTTGACGATGTAGCCTTCCGCGTTCATTCCCACCCTGACCGCTCCCAGGCGTGCAGGGAACGGGATGTCGGAAATCGCCAGCGCGGCCGAGGCGCCTATTACTGAAAGGACATCCGGGTCGTTCTCCTGGTCATAAGAGAGGACCGTGGCCATGATCTGAACCTCGTGAAAATATCCTTCGGGAAAGAATGGGCGAAGGGGCCTGTCGATCAAACGAGCTGTGAGAGTCTCCTTCTCGCTCGGTCTTCCCTCCCTCTTGAAAAACCCCCCCGGTATCTTCCCGGCGGCGTATGACTTCTCCCTGTAATCGCAGAAAAGCGGCAGATAGCCCCTTTCGTAATCTGGTTCATCCGTGGCAACCACGGACACCAGCACAATTGTCTCGCCATATTGCACGAGGACCGCTCCATCCGCCTGCCTCGCTACTCTCCCCGCTTCCAGTGTTAGCGGTTGTCCGTCGATCATACATTCTACTTTATTTATCATTACTTTCTCCTGAGGAATACCGTTTGTTCCTGAGTATTCCCTCTTTTTTACTTTCTCAGACTGAGTTCCCGGAGTATACGATGGTAGCTGTTGATGTCTTTCTTCTTTAGATAATCAAGCAATTTTCTCCTTCTGCCCACGACTTTCAGAAGCCCTCTTCTTGAATGATGATCCTTCTCATGTGTCTGAAAGTGCTTTGTCAGCGACACAATCCTTCTCGTAAGGAGAGCAATCTGCACCTCGGTAGAGCCCGAATCACTTTCATGAATTTTGAACTTGTCGATGACTTCTTTTTTCGCATCTTTTTCCAATTCCATAATTTTCTCCCGTTTCAATCCCTTGGATCAGAGAATTCGATAATTTATAACGAAAACTCGTCTTTGTAAAGTGTCATGACTCCCGATACTTTTTCCTGGCGATTTCCCGGTCCCGCTGGAGCTGCTCCTTTAGTTGATCCGGTCCCGGAAATTTCCTGACACCTCGAATCCACTGCAGGTATTCTACTTCCAGTGTCATTCCCACCAGATCCCCCTCAAAACCTATCAGATGCACCTCGATAGAGTCCGGATCGCCTGAGAATGTAGGTCGAGCACCCTGGTGCATCATTCCCGAATACACCGTGTCCCTTATCCTGCACCTCACCGCATAGACACCGCTCGGAGGTATCAACTTATGTTCTCCCGTAACCAGGAGGTTCGCCGTCGGAAAGCCGATGGTAGTCCCTCTTCCCTCTCCCTGGATCACCTGCGCCAGCAGAGAGTAACGGCGTCCAAGCGCATGCTCCGGATAGACAAAATCTGCGTTGCTCACGAACTTTCTGATTCTAGAACTGCTTACTCTCTCCCCATTCACCTCCACAGGATCTACGACACACAGCTCAAAACCGAGTTCATCTGCCATAGACCGGAGCAGCGGTACGGAGCCTTCCCGGCCACGGCCAAAGCCGTGATCATGGCCGATGACAAGCTCTCGCATCCCGAACCTGTCGATGAGAATTCGGCTCACGAATTCCCTCGCCGACAGGGCCGCAAACTCCCTTGTAAAGGGTATCACCTCGACATGACCAAGGGAGAATCGAGACAGAATCTCAAGCTTTTCTTCCAGTGTCGAAAGCATGCTCGGAGCTTCTGATGGCCTCAGGATTCTCAGTGGATGAGGCTCAAAAGTCACTACGACACTGTCGAGATTCTCGCGAGCCGCTCTTTCTATCACCTGTCCGAGAACCTCGCGATGCCCGAGATGAATCCCGTCAAATGTCCCCACCGTTACGACTGCCCCGTTCGCTTCCGACCTGCTGACTCTAGACCGAAAGGCTTTCTCCTTCATCATCCCTGTAACCCCGAATACGTCGGAAATATCACCTGATTCTTTATCAAGAGTCGTCATCCAAGGACTTTCACCGGGTAGAGCATTGTCTCTTCCCCCTCTTCCATGCCCATCCGCCCCACTGCAAAAAAATCGGAGGAACTGTTCCACACCTGTACCTCTGCTCCTGAAGAAGGTCCTGACACATCAATACCCGGGGATGAATAACACTCCTGTGCAACCGGAGAACCCTGTTTCAGGAGTCGCTCACCATCGGCATTCACCACAACCTTCTGCAGCTTTCTGAGGACCGTGTGTGAGGGAAACAACCATCTCCCGATCTCCCTTGACCCGCAGGCTTTTTTCAGCGCACCGAGCTCGCCTGCATCCTCGACGCTGAAGGGCCCTACCTCCAGTCTCCTCAGAGATGTCAGGTGCGCTCCTGTTCCCAGTTCCCTGCCTACATCCAGCGCGAGCGATCGCACATATGTGCCGCTTGAGCACTTGAGGAAAAAGTGAATCTCCGGCTTTTCAATCCTGGTGATTTCGAGTTCTTTTATTTCGACGCTGCTGGCTTTCAGCTCTACACTTATGCCGCTTCGCGCCAGCTCGTAAGCCCTCCGTCCACCGACCTTTCTGGCTGAAAACCTCGGAGGAACCTGTGAAAACACTCCTCGATATCGATCGAAAGCCCTGTGAATGTCTCCATCATCGATTACCTCAAGCTGGTCGTCTCCCCGGAAGACCACCTCTCCTTCCGCGTCTCCACTGTCGGTCTCTCTCCCCATCTCCATCACGGCGGAGTAGCTCTTATCGTCACGGATAAGATAGGATGCCAGACGCGTCGCCTTGCCCAGACAAAGGACCAGGAGCCCGGTCGCCATGGGATCGAGTGTTCCGGAATGGCCTATCTTACCATCGAATCCGGCGCAACTCCGGACTATGTCGACCACTCTGCGGGAGGTGATACCCTTCGGTTTGTCGACCAGGAGAAATCCGCTAAGTGGTCGTTTCTCTCTGTCAAGCCCTTTATCTCTGACTGCCGCCATATCAACATTGTGCGAAAAATGAGGAACGAGACCGCATAGCGTTCTGCTTAGCCCGGGCCTCTAAGATGAGTCCACATCATCCTGTTCGGACTTCATATCCTTCAACAGATCATCTATTCTCTTGACCTTTTCGAGCGAACGGTCAAGAACGAACACCATTGTCGGCAGATACTTGAGACGGACCCTGCCGCCAAAAGAGGAACGGATATACCCCTTAGCCCTGTTGAGAGCCTTGAGGCTTCTGGTCTTCTCCTCCTCATCCCCCATTATGCTCACGTGGATTCTGGCGTGCCTCAGGTCGGATGACACGTCTACACGCGTAAGGGTGACAAACCCTATCCCCGGGTCTTTCACCTCGCTCCTGATAATCAGGCTCACTTCCTGCAAAATGAGCTCGGAGATCCTGTCCGACCTGGAATAACCAAATCTCATGACAAATTCAGGGCCTCATGACAAGTCAATAGAAAAAGGTCCTTGTGTTCGTGAGGACAGCCTCTCTTTCCATACGCGCCAGATCCATTATTCTGGAGAGCACAGATTTAGCAAACCTCTTATCCCCGGAAACGATTACAACCGCTATCTTCGTCCGCTGCCAGAGATCATGAAAGTCTACTTCTGCTACGGAAACGTTGAACTTGTTGAAGAGTCGAACCTTGAGGCTTTTGACAACGTAACGTTTCGATTTGAGAGACTGACACGAGGGAAGGTGAAATTCCAGAGTCATCACCCCGATGACCATTTCTGCTCCAATATCTCCTTCAGAGTTTCCTCTTGATCTCCTCCACGGCATATATCTCCAGGACGTCGTCCGGCTTCACGTCCTCGAAGCCATCGATTCCAATTCCACACTCCATCCCCGCCGCTACCTCCTTTACGTCGTCTTTGAACCGCTTCAGGGAGGCCAGTGAGCCGTCATATATCAACTCGTCCTCCCTGAGTACACGCACGTTAGCGTCCCTCTTGACGAGCCCGTCGTCCACGATGCACCCGGCGATTGTCCCTATCCTGGGTATGCTGAAGACCTCCTTCACCAGGACCGTCCCCAGCGGGATCTCCCGCTTTCCAGGGGTCAGCATTCCTTCCATGGCATCCCTGACATCCGACACCGCCTCATAAATCACACTATACATACGAAAATCAACATTCTCTCTTGAAATAGCCGCTCTCGCTCCCGAATCAGGCTTGACATGAAATCCGAGCACAACGGCGTTCGATGCGGCCGCCAGAAGAATATCGGTCTCCGTCACTGCCCCTACGCCCCTGTGAATCACATCGACCGCAACCTCATCAGTGCTCAATTTCTGAAGAGAATCCGTCAGAGCCTCCACGGAACCATCCACGTCACCCTTGATAACCAGGCGCAGGTTCTTCAACTCGCCCCTTTTTATCTGATCGTACAACTCGTCGAGGGTCGTCAGCTTTCTCCGGTATCCGCGTTCTCTCTTCAGCCTCTGGCGGACGCTGCTTATGGCCCTGGCCCCCCGCTCATCCTTCATGACAAAAAAGTTGTCACCGGCCTGGCAAACCCCCGCAAAGCCAAGCACCTGAACCGGATTCGATGGGCCTGCCTCGTCAACTGCTTTTCCCCTCTCGTCGAGCAGCGCTCGGACTTTCCCCGAGTAGAGGCCGCAGATAAAGTTATCACCGGCCCGGAGCGTTCCCCGGGTGATCAAAACAGTAGCCACAGGTCCCATCCCTGTATCCAGGCGAGACTCGATCACCACGCCATTAGCTCTTCCTGTCGGATCGCTTCTCAATTCCAGGATCTCCGCCTGGAGCAGTATAAGTTCCAGGAGATGATCGATCCCACTCCCCTCCTTCGCGGAGACCTCGGCACAAAGGATGTCTCCTCCATACTCCTCTATGACCACACCATGATTCATAAGGTCCTGTTTAGCACGCTCAGGATTGGCCGCGGGAAGGTCGATCTTGTTGATGGCAACAACGATCGGGACACCGGCGGCTTTCGCGTGATCGATTGCCTCTATCGTCTGCGGCATAATCCTGTCATCCGCGGCGACCACAAGGACCACGATATCCGTCACCTTCGCGCCCCTGGCTCTCATAGCCGTGAATGCTTCATGTCCCGGTGTGTCGAGAAAGGTAACCGGACCAGATGGCAGGATCACCTCATAAGCACCTATGTGCTGCGTTATCCCTCCCCTCTCACCCGCGATCACGTTGGTCTTTCGTATATGGTCGAGCAAAGAAGTCTTTCCATGATCGACGTGACCCATCACCGTCACTATCGGAGAACGCGGCTCTTCACCCTCGGTATCCACCGGCCGGCCGGTCTCGATCTTGTCCATCCCATATTCTTGAAGCAACTCGGCCTTGTGTTCGAATTCCTCGCAGACAAGGGATATCGTGTCGAAGTCGAGCCTCTGATTTATCGTTACCATAAGCCCGATTTCCATGCACTTGGAGATAATAGCGGATGGAGAGACGTCTATTATGCCGGCCAGTTCGGAGACCGAAACAAACTCGCTGACCCTTACCGTGTTGCTCTGCGTAACAGCGGCTTGAGGCTCCGGAGGTGGAGCTTCCTCTTTTTCCCTCTTCCTTCTTCTCTTCTTCTTCTGTTTCCCGCCAATCATGGAAAGTGTGCGTTTGATGTTTTCCTCTATCTCCTTCTGATTCACCTTGCGGTGTTTTCTTTCCGAGGCATTCCCACCCCTGGCTCTGCTTTTCTTTGCCGGGGTGACGACTTTCCCAGTCTCTTCTTTTTTCGACGTTTTCCTTGCCGTCTCGGTTCCCGCCCGCTCTCTACCAGCCATTCTCTTCCTCTTATCATCAGCCAGCACCCTCTTCTTCTCGTCCTTCTCCTTCATCGCTTCCTTCTCGCGAGCGAACCTGGCTCTAATATCTTCGACAGCCTTATCGTCGATACTGCTCATATGATTCTTTACGACCACGCCCATCTCTTTCAAGAGATTTACCATGGCTTCACTGGATAAATCGAAATCTTTCGCGATCTTATATACTCGATGTCTGGCCAAACGTATTGCTCCCATCCTGCTCTACTGCGCCGAACAAGGTGTGGCGGGAATTGTTCACCGATTCACCTTGTCGCCCGCTTCCTCGCTAACCTCTTCTCAGTTGTTCTCAAGAATGTTACTGGCGATTCCATCGGCGATCGCCTTCAGCTTTTTTGCGGTCTTAGCCCCGATACCATCTACCTTCAATATGTCGGATTCTTCAACATCGATAAGATCGCCAAGCGACTTGAACCCTGATTCCTGAAGCCTCTCGGCCGTCTTTGCGCCAATCCCGGGAATGCGCGTGAGGTCATAATCCGAGAGGTCGACAAAAATCTTTTCCTCCTCGGGTGCCTTCTTTCTTCCTTCGAACTCCTCTCTCGTCATAAGATCGATCTGCCATCCGGTCAACCTGGATGCCAATCGGACGTTTTGACCTGACCTTCCTATCGCGAGCGACAACTGGTCGTCTGATACAACCACGATCATGGTTCCGGTCTGCGTATCAGGAACAGTTTTCATTATCAGGGCCGGACTCAAGGCCTTGCGCACAAATTCCTCAGAATTGTCGCTCCATGGGACTATGTCAATTCTCTCCCCGCCGACTTCCTTCACGATGCTCTGGACCCGGGAACCCTTCAAGCCGACGCACGCGCCAACCGGATCAACGCTCCTGTCGTTAGAGATTACCGCCACTTTCGACCTGGAGCCAGGTTCTCTCGCTATCTCCTTTATCTCCACCAGCCCCTGAGCTATCTCCGGTACCTCCTTCTGGAACATGGAGTTGAGAAAGAGGGCGTGCGTTCTTGACAAGATGAGCTGAGGACCTTTTGTCGTGTCGTTCACTTCCACGAGGCATGCCATGATAGAATCGCCCTGTTTGAATCTCTCTTTCTTGTTCTGCTCTCTGGAAGGGATGATAGCCTCTGTTTGCTTACTGATGTAGACTATGTAGTTTCCGCGTTCGACCTGCTGGATCGTTCCATGTATGATCTCGCCGATCCTCGTGGAATACTCTTCATGGACTTTTTCTCTTTCCGCCTCCCTGACCCTCTGGATTACCACCTGCTTCGCCGCCTGTATGGCGGTCCTTCCAAACTCGGAGAAATCCACCGGTACTCCCACCTGATCACCAATTCTCGCCTCCGGATCATGTTCCAGGGCATCATCCAGCACGATCTCTATAGTAGGATCTTCTACTTCTTCAACGACCTGTTTCTCGATCACAACCGAAATATTGCCCTTATCCGGGTTCACCTGAACGCTGATATTGTCGGCTACACCGAACTTCTTCCTGGCGGCGGCCAGAATGCCGGCCTCGATCATATGGATGAGTTCGTCCTTTTCGATGCTTTTCTCCCTGGTAATCCTGCCCAGGGCTTCAATAACCTCGAAACTCATTTCGTCTTTTTCTCCCGAAATCCAGAACTTCTTTCCGGTTCTCTTCCCATTCAGCATCCTGACCACACAACACGCCCTCAAAAAGAAAGAGTGGGGGTCGTTCCCACTCCGCAATTAATATACAGTCGATCACTGGAAAAATCAAGAGAAAACCTGTTTCCGGAGGCCGAGAAAAGCCACCATTCTTCCGCATTTACCCCTCGAGGCCCGAAAAGAAAAGAAAAAGTCCCTGGAGCAATGCGTGCAATGTCGGCTCTGGAATATGTTCTCCTCCCTGACCCCTTCCGCAATCGCTTGTCTCCTGTTGGCGTCCCTGAGATCAATATTCGCGCGATCTCTTCCCTCTACCGAACCATCCACCCAGCGGTCCAGCGCCCCGCGCACATCATCTCCAACCCGATAACAGCTCCCTCCGATTGAGGGCCCCATGTACATAACCGTATCACGAGCAGATACTCCGTATTCCTCCTTCATCCTGTTTATGCCTTTCCGGACGATTTCGACCGCGGTCCCACGCCACCCCGCGTGAAAAAGCCCGATGGCGCCTCTGTTCCTGTCATATAGAAATACAGGAACGCAATCTGCTACCCGGGCGGTCAGCACTATATGAGCGCTGCCGGTTATCAGTCCGTCTGTCCGCTTGACGGTAATGGTCCGATTCTCACGTACGGCTGGACCCGAAACGGGCGCATCTATTGCCTCTATATCACCTCCATGCACTTGCTCCATCCTTACAATCACTGATGTCTTTTCACCGACGGCCCTCGTGAAGAGCTCCCAGTTCGTGGCTTCTATTCCGGGGGACGACTCGCCTGTCCCGCCGAGATCAAACGTATCCGCGTTCCTGTTCGACAGGCGTCGGAGCGTTACCCCTTGAATCAAGTCGGCCCTCCACATTCGAAGGGAGAGAGAGGCGATTCCATAACGGAAAACCTCGAGGCCTTCCAGATCGTCGTCGAAGGGGCCTGTCATCTGGTTTTTTTCGTCTTCCCCGCAGATGCCCCGGACATCTTCTTCATGTCACTCCTGAGCCTGGATATTTTCCTGTCGAGCTTCTTCAGGTCATCCTGCGTCACAAGGTTAAGGGCTTCAGCAGCCTTCCTGGTACCCTTCTGGACCTGGTTGTCGATTTCCTTTTTCGCTTTATCTATAGACCTGGTAACCTCCTCCGTAAACCGCACCCCCTCCACCCTGCTTAAATCGCCCTTCTTCACTAACTCCGCGACTATTTCTTCGACTTTTTCGCGTGTCGAGGAAATCGCTCCGACTCCAAAATGCAGTGAGTTCCTGATTACAGCCTTGAAATCCATCATCCCCCCCTTTTTCGTTTTGAGGTCATCTCTTGATGACCCTTCTATGCTGGTTCGGCCTGAATACTCAAGCCGCGGAATCACCCGGGCGGCACTTCCATGCAATGTGAACAGTCTCTATCGCTCCACGACGCTGAACCGGAAATTCACCTCCTCTCCTTCTTCAGAGTCATTTGAGAACTCATAGAGCCATTGGTTGCCCGGAGCCGTCGGGAAGTAGTCGATGATCTTCACGATCGCATCCTCACCTGGAAACAAAACATTCTCTCCCCCGTATCCTATCAGCGCGCACGCGTTCTCAACGTCAAACAGCCTGAAGAGAGCAAAGATGATCCCGTAGTCGGGAGCGAGATAGGCCTCGACCAGGTCCGGCCTGTTCCCGGAGAGAGTGGCGTTAGCCTCGCCAATGTAGTGGATGACGTCGCTGAATCCCTTCGCCTGGCCATCCGCCATGAGATCGACGTCACCGACGTATTCGATCCGGTAGCGATAGAAATTCAGGTACTCCGTTGTCCCATCGGAAACGAAGACCGTGTCCGATGTCCAGCTCACCCCTTCATTGGCAGGAAAAGCTATATATGGATCCGCGGACATCGGCTCGTAGATGTCGAGTGCGATCCCCGCGAAGGGACCAAAGATCGATTCCACAAAATCGCCGTACTCAGACTCGTAACTGAAGGTCGCTCCCATCCGCATCCAGCCGCCCTCCTTGATGATTTCCACCCGACCGGTTAATTCCTCATAAACTGTTCCCTGGTTCCGTCCTTCGAAAAAGAAACCGTCCGGGGTTCTGACCTCGTTGTTGATAATAAACTTAAGCGTTGCTCCTCCGGCGGAGAACCACTGTTCCATCGGGGCAAATTCGGCGGGCGGGATGATATCGACTATCTGGACCTGCGTGACGGGCGGCTTCATGGGGTCATCCCCGGAACACGATGTCAGCATTGTAATAGAAAAAACCGCCACAAACAGTGAAACAAGCCCGGCACAGGCATACAACCCTTTCCCTTCATTCATGTTGATCATCACATTTCCCGTAAACATAATAAAGATAGTAGCCTTATGAGCGACATGAGGGTCTCCCTCATCCGCGTGAACATGATAGCTCGACATCACAAACAACTCGTCCAATAACAAGATACGCATCTACCGGCCTGTTGTTCCAGAAAAGTCCTCCTTCCCCCGGATCCAATGCGCACAGGAAAGAAAAAACGGCCGAATAATGTAAGCTGCCTTACAGACTCGTATTGATTTATATGATAAAGTGTGACAGTGAAGGAAAAGCCGCTTGTTATGAAGCACGATACACCTTTTCCTTGACATGCCGTTAGGAACGGTGTAAATAAAGGGAAGTTCTGATATTCAATCTACGAAACTGACAGGGGAAAGGAGGTGTTTGGAAGAAGAAGGCCCTCTCAGAGGGTATCATTTCCGTTTCTATTCGTACCGACTTTTCCTGAAGGAAAAGTCTTGACAACCAAGGAGGTGTCATGACGAGGAAAGTCTTTGCTGTTGCTGCTCTGGCCATTTTTTGCATGAGCATGCCTCTGCTGGCTCTCACAGCCTCAGCCACTAACGCTCCCATCGGTAACCAGGTCCAGTTTGGCGATGTCACAGGCCCCATCAGAGGCACCATCGACCATACGAACCAGTTCGACATGGTCCCCGGTGAAGAGTTCAGTTTTGATGTATTTCTGAAGAACATCTCGGAGTATGAAATCACATCAAACGTCCTCGTTCGTCTCGACATGCCTAACGGCGGCCAGATGAACATGTACAACGAGGATGTGACTCTGGGTAGTATGGAAAACACCCAGTTCAACTACTCCCAGATGATTCCGGACGGAGTGCAGCTTTACGGTCGCTACACGATGAAGCTGTTCATCGACAACGGACTTGCTGATTTCTTCCAGTTCGACATGAACGCACGCAACGACATCATCGTCCGTTGGGATGATGGTGTAATGGCCAACGCCTATGCCTGGTACGATGCAGGCAGCAGGTGGGCCATCAGGGGTTGTATGCCCGCTGGCGCGACGATCAAAGAGATCTGCGCTGACATGCTCTCCCCCACGGATGATTTCTGGCCGTGGCCGGATGCGGTCCAGAGCCCTGTAGACCTCCAGGTATACGACGCTTCTTACAACCTGGTCTACAGCAGCGGTCCCGTAGTCGCCGATGACTACGCGTGTGCGAACCCGATGGTGGCGGCTCCGCAGCCCCACTTTTTCGTCGCGGAAGAGCAGCTTGGGGCCTATCCTGACTGCGACGGACAGAACGTCGACGACGGCTTGAACCACTATGACCAGATGTATGCTTACGTCGCCGGCGCATGGGAGAACTACACCAGCATCAGCGGTGACCTTATGATCTGGGCGAGCGGCACGATGGCCAATGGCGCGATCGTTACTACCGGTTCCGCTCCGGTGCAATAGGGTTCCTGGCCACACAAGAGCAGTCCGGTTTTGAACTGCTCGAACGTCACAATCTTACTGTTTTTGTGATGAAGGATGGGGAAGGGAGCAATCTCTTCCCCATCACTTATCATCTGTCGCTCCCTGATTTGCACTGCCGTTTTTTTTGTTTGCCCGTGCTTACGGTTTTGTATTGCATTCAATATCTATTTTGACTATATTGCCCATACCATATCTTTATTGTCTGACATTCAGTTATAAGTCCTCTTTGCCGGCACGGCATGAATAGAGGAAGAGACTGTAATCTTAAGCAGGAGGAGTGATGAAAACGAGAACGCTTATCTGCTTGGCGCTGTCTGTCGCCACACTGGGATCTATTGATCTATCCAACCTTTTCTCTTTCTCGTCCTACCCTGGTAACGGGGCAACCGTCTCGGTTTCTCAACTCGAATCTGGTGATACAGTGACTGGCGGTGAGCATCACATCGTGGGGGGCACCAATTCAATCGACGGATTCATAGACCTTACTGTGCCTTTCGAGGTAGTACCTGGAGAAGAAGTCACACTTGATGTCAAACTCTGGAACGTTGATGAGACGGTGGCTTCGAGCGTTGTAATGATTCGCATGGACATGCCTAACGGCATGAGGCGAGAGCTTATGACTGAGCAGTTCACACTTGATAGTGAGGAAATTGTCACCTTCCATCTCTCGGATGTCATACCGGAGGATTTCCAGTTGTATGGCAGATACACGATCAAACTCTTCATCGACGATCGCCTTTCAGACTTCTTTCAGTTCGATCTGCACGGCAGAGACGGGATAGAGGTCAGATGGGATGATGGGGTGATGGCCAACGCCTGGGCATTCTATGACCTGTGTAACGCGTGGGCAATCAGAGGATGTCTCCCGCAAGGCGCGGTTCTCGACTCCATCGGGACATATATCCTGTCCGAGAATGACGATTCCTGGCCATGGCCCGACGATATACATCAGGACATCCTGCTGCAGGTCTACGACGACGATGGCTCCCGCGGGATGCCAGGGACGCTGCTTTATTCAGAGGTCTCGAGTGTGACGCCGGGAACGAGCCATGCCGTCGCCTTTCCAGCGATAGCTCTGAGCAACGGATTCTACATCACCAACGATCAACTCACCGATTACCCGGCCTGTGAGGCCCAGTGCGTCGATAGAGAGCTCAATCACCCGGACCAGATGTTCACTCGAATAGATGGAATCTGGGGAAACGCGGGCACCGAATATGGCGGGGACTTCATGATGTGGGGAGTAGGACACATGGGGAGCGATCGGATTGTCATAGGCACTCCACCCGTCAGATAGCGTCTCCATCGTGTCATGCGTCATGGCGTGAGCCTGTTGATCAACCTGGGAAAAGGGATGGCTTCTCTCAGGTGGCTCAGACCGCATATCCAGGCAAGAAGGCGTTCCAGCCCGAGACCGAACCCTGAATGCGGGAACGTCCCGTACCTGCGCAGATCCAGATACCAGTCGTAGTTCTTCTCCGCCAGGCCCATTTCTCTTATTCTAGAGCGGAGGCTATCCAGGTCGTCTGTTCGCTGTGACCCGCCCACTATCTCCCCATACCCTTCAGGAGCCAGCAAGTCGCTGCACAAGACGACCTCCGGCCGGTCCGGGTCCGGCGGCATGTAGAAGGCTTTTATATCGCGCGGGTAATTGTAGACGAAGACCGGACGATCGTATTGGCTGCTCAGGACAGTTTCCTCCTCGGCACCGAAGTCCGAGCCCCACTCTTTCCTGACGTCATGATCGGCGAGGACATCTATCGCCTCGTCGTAGCTGATTCTCGGGAACGGGGGCTCGACATTATCCAGCCGCGAAATGTCCCGTTTCAGCTCCTTGAGTTCCCCTTTTCTCTTCTCCAGAACCCTCCTGACGATTGAACAGATAAAGTCCTCCTGGAGATCCATATTCCCCCTGCAGTCCATGAACGCCACCTCCGCTTCGACCATCCAGAACTCGGTCAGATGTCTCCGCGTCTTCGATTTTTCCGCCCGAAATGTGGGACCAAAACAATACACTTTCCCGAACGCCGCCGCTGCGGCTTCGGCATAGAGCTGGCCGGTTTGAGCGAGGTAGGCCTTCCCCTCATGAAAATAGTCGGTCTCAAAGAGAGTTGACGCGCTCTCGCCGATGGCCCCCGTCAGGATGGGTGAATCCACAAGTACAAACTCGTTGTCATAAAAATAGTCTCTGATGGCTTTGATCAACTCATCCCGTATCCTGAGTATGCATCGCTGACGGCTGGAACGGAGCCACAAATGCCTGTGATCGAGCAGGAAGGTGTCTCCGTGACTTTTCGGAGTGATGGGATAGTCATGACATGCCTGCACGATAGAGACGTCAGAGATCTGCATCTCCACGCCGCCGGGGGATCTCTTATCCTCTCTTATGCTGCCCGTTACGATGAGAGAGGTCTCCTGACCGATCTCGTCATATAGCTCGAAGGTCTCATCCGCTACCTCGCCCCTGACCATAACTCCCTGAACAACCCCTGTCCCGTCACGAAGAAGCAGAAATTGTATCTTGCCTATCGATCTCTTGTTGTAGAGCCACCCTTTGATTATCACGTCCTCACCCACATGCTCTCTGAGATGACTGATGTATGTCTGTGACAAGCTTTCCTCCCTGAAATTGCCAACCGGTTGACCCGCGGCAGAATGGGCCTTCACACCGGATGCGTGCCGGATTCTCCAGAAACGCTATCGCCTGGGCGATAAGATGTCAAGTCCTTAGTTTACTTGAAGCGACGGGCCCCCGCGCTTAATATATCCCCAGGAACCTGAGGCCTGACAGGTGTAATAACCATGGAACAAAGGAGGAAGATGCTTGCGGATCACGTTTCACATACTGATTCTCTGCCTGTCTACCGTTGCCACACTGATACAGAGCTGCGGACCGCGTATCCTCCCGGAGTCAAGCTATATCGGCGAATGGAGGACCGCAGCAGGTGGTTTTGAGCGAAAGGGCGCCGTCTGCGCGCGACTTACGCCCCCTCTCGTAGAAGTCTGGAGGGTAAGGGCGGGAAAAGGCATCGAGGGTTCTCCCGTGCCTGTGGGAGAAATCGTCATTGTCGCGACTACCGACGGAAAGGTAAAGGCGTATCGGCTGGAAGATGGTGAGAGCCTGTGGAATAAGAGTATCAAGGCGGGATTCTTCGCGGCGCCCGTAGTGGCCGGAGGGAGGGTTTTCATCTCTTCGGAATATCCCGATGGAAGGCTCTACTGCCTTGATCTCGAGAGGGGTGACACTATCTGGCAGGCCACTGTCGGCCCATGCCGTTCAGGATCCACTGTGGAGGCCGGTATCGTCTACACAATTAACAACGCGGGTGAGATATTCAGCCATGCAGCAGGCGACGGGCACTTCCTCTGGAAAAAAGAGGTACCATCTCTCCAGGACCAGTCCCCCATCGTATCCGGCAATTCACTGTTTGTTGTCTGCGACCGGAATACGCTGAGGCTGACCTCTACAGCGGATGGTGACTCGCTGGATGCTATAGCCTTCGACTATGACTTATCCGGCAGCGCGGCGATGCAGAAAAACCGCATTATGTTAGGCTCAAAAGCGGGAATCTGCACAGTCGATGTCTCCGGGGAGGAGAAGGAGACAGCTTTGCTGGAGGCCGCCGATACCTATAAACTGGCCGTATCGGAAGACATCATACTGGGAACGGATGGGAGTAGAAAGGCGTTCGCCATAGATTCCCGTTCAGGAGAAGAACTCTGGACCAGATCCACCAGCGGCCTCCTGGAGGCATCCCCGGCAATCGCGGGGGATACAGGGGTAATAGTCTCCCTCGCCGGGGAGATCGAACTCCTCAACCTGTTGACAGGCGAACTCCGGTGGAAGGATACGCTCGACGTTCCCCTTTCTTCCGAGCCGGCGGTTTCGGGTGATTTGCTCCTGCTGGCGACCGAGAGAGGCGAACTCATCGCGTACTCGTCACGGGATGATCTTCCGACAGGAAGTAAGGTAGCGAGATGAGCGTCAACATCCTTCTGAGGTCCCTGGCAATAGCGCTGGCAACAATAGTGGCCTCGCGGGGAGCCGCCGTTGCCGACCACCTGATCATACTCAACTATCCGGGCACTCGGCTGGCCGTGGATGACAGCATACGTTCGCGTGACGGCGTTGACACTGTCAGTGTGGGGCCGGGCACTCACAGTCTCTCGCTTTATCTGCCCGCCATGGAGGGTGTGTGGATGCCGCCGGTCCTGCACAGGCGATTCATCCCGGCAGAGGATGAGACACTCCAGATAAGCCCCGAAGGTACAACGCTGCTGAATGTACTGACGACGCCCGAAGAAGCCAGCGTGTTTCTCGATGGTCTGTACCTGGACGCCACTCCTCTCTCACTCACCGTGGTCAGGGGGATGGACAGGACGCTGAGGGTGGAGAAGGAAGGATACCGGAGCGTAACGATAGACCTGGAGCGGCAGGCACCCGGCGGATCAGTCCTGACGCTGTCACTCGATCCCGTCCAGACGGAAACCGGACGCGAGGTGCCCATGGCCCCCGGTAAAGAGTCTGGTCGACATCTGCCGGGATGGGTCCCGTACACGGCTTTTTCCTTCTTCGTCGTCTCCACTGCACTAGGATTCCACAGCAGGAGCCGCGCTGACGAGCTTTACGATGATTATCTCGCCTCCTCCTCCAGGGAGCAGATGGACCGCTTGTACGACCAGTCACGAACAATGGACAACCGCGCTCGAATCTTCTGGATCAGTGGCGAAATAGCGCTGGGGGCGTCTATCTACCTCTGGGCAAGAGAATTCCGGGAGCACGACGCAAGGAGAACTCGATATCCACTGAGTCTGGGTCTGTCCCGCAGAAGCGGTGGAGATGTCTTTCTCTCGGTGGCATACGGCGCGAAGGTACATTGACATGGAGCGACGAACGACGCTGATGCTGATCCTCCTGGCAGGGGCTGCCATGATCCTCTTCGGATGCGAGGGAAGAGACCGTTCAAACCCACTCGACCCACTCAACCCTGACACGGGAGGTGTCCCGGACAATCTTAACGCTGTTGCGGCCGACGCGGAAGTGATCCTGGAGTGGGATGACTTCGGCTTCGATGACCTCGAAGGCTATGACATAATCAGGACCGAGGAAGACCTCCCGGAGAGCACGACTTTGAACGGCTCACGACTCTCCCCCTCGGCCACGACGTGGGTCGATCGCGATGTTCTCAACTCGCGGACCTATTCCTACGTACTCCGTTTCCTGACACCGGGTGACAACGCTCTACTATCGGAACCCGATCTCGCCACGCCCGGGACAGTAACCATATGGGCGGTAGATATCAATTCACCTTCACTGCGAAAGATATCACCCGATGGACGAGACCTGGTGAAGAGAATAGCGGGTCTTTCAGGTCCTGCCGATCTAACCATAACCGGGGAGGGAGGCAACATCTGGGTCGCTGATTATTTTGGAGGCCAGTTAAAGAAGTACGACCTCGAGGGGGAGTTGATCCTGTCACGATTTCACTCTTCAGAAGGCAGGGGATTGCCGCTCAGTCTCGATTACCGTGACTCGGATAGCACGATCTGGGTGGGTGCCAGATCCCCTGACGGCCTCTCTCAGGTCAATAGTGCTGGAGAAGAGGTGTCCTATTATTCTACCATATCCTACCCGATCGATGTCGCAATAGATGGCTCGGACGGCACGGTGTGGGTCGCATCCCTGGACGAGAACACAGTTCACAGGCAAGGTCCCGGAGATGACGGTTTCACGCTGATCACGGGATTCAACCAGCCGCGATCGCTCTCGGTCGATCCTGTGGCCGGCCATTGCTGGGTCGCGGACAATCAGGGTGTCACCATCCTGAGCAGAGACGGTGGTACTTTCCTGTCTCTTCTCGATTTCAACTCACCCGGGGCGGTCGCTGTCGACATCAGCGATGGTTCATGCTGGGTGTCGGACTACAACGGAGACTGGAGCGTGAGTCGGGTCGATTCGAATGGCGCTGTGGAAGTGAGAGTGGGCGGCTTCGGTTCAATAAGCGACCTCGCGGTTGATTACTCCAGCGGGGAGTGCTGGCTCACTGTTGTTACAGCCACAGAGGGAGAAGTCGTCAAGCTATCAGGTGATGGGGAGGTCCTTGGCAAGGTCGGCAGCCTGGCCTATCCATCCGCGATCGCCGTCCTTCCGTAGACCGAAGTTGCATGACAAGAACGCGGGTTGGGTATTTCAGTAGTTGTATCCGAAGAAGAAATCGAATTTCGTGTCATTCGAAATGGCGTGGAAGTCGGTTCTTCTCGCAAAGTCGAACCGCAGCACCAGTGGTCCGCCAAGACTGAATCGAACCCCCAGTCCGAGACTCCCCAGAAGTCCCGGATAACCTGGAGTCTTGTCCCACGCGTTCCCGGCGTCGAAGAAGATGGCCCCCTGAAACGGAGGGAATGCAAGATCTCCGAACGGAAAGCGAAGGATCAACCGATTGAGCAGGGGGAATCTCCACTCCTGGTTAAGGAGAATCACCCGGGTTCCAATGATGGAGAATCTCGGATAACCGCGCAGAGACCAACTCCCACCTATGATGGCCCTCTCCGGCAGCGCCCCTTCACTGATTCGCCCCATGAGACGCACTGAATACGCCGTTCTCAGGGATGTCCTGAAGTACTTCCTGATATCCGCCTGAAAGGTTGTGTTTTGCGGCTGAGCGCGCGTCAGATCGTTCGTAATACCTACCGTAAGGTTGATGCGCTCGCCATCTATTGGACCGGTGGCCAGCCAGAGAGAATTGTCGCGCACGAGGGAGAATACGTTGGTAACAAGATAGGAATTCCTGCTGAAATCGACGACAAAGTCATTCCTCCTGGAGTGGGAGAAGAGGACAGAGCTCTCTACCCTCGTGAATTTGGAAAAGGGATATCCCAGGAGGAAAAAAAGACCGTATTGCCTCTCGGAAAAGGGGGTCTCGCTGTAGCGGCGGTCAAAAAAATCGCCGTTGAAGTGATATGCGCCCAAGCCGTAATTCAGTCGTTGCTTTCTGTTGAGGTACGCCACCGACCCGCTGAATGAATCAAGGAAATCGGACGTTGAGGATGCCGCATTGTAGAGCTGTATGGCGATAATCTTGTCACCCAGCATATCTGTGAGCATGACGCGCGCGCCCTGCGAACTACCCAGGGAACTGCTGAAGCCCACTCCGCCCTGGGCCACATCGAGAGAGAAATCTCTCTTGTACTTCTCGATCCCTTCCGTCTGGCCCGTGTCGTTCTTCGCCAACTCCCAATCCCACGAGGGTTGAATATCGTCAGCTGCCGCAACAGCCGTCAACGTATCTCTCCCGGTTGTTACCTTAGCACGGTAGATTGAAAAATTCTGATCATCCATTGCGGTAAACAGGATTCCATCTTCACCTGGTATCCAGGCGGGCGAGTAGACTCCGCTCGACAATGTCGTCAACCTCTCCACAGACAAGCTGTCTCCTGTTGCGTATGCATTCCGGATGCCTTCGCGGTCAGAGACGAACAGGATTCTCCCGTCGGGGCTGTTTCTCCAGGATGGAGATTCGTCTCTCCAGGGTCCGAGCGTGCGGAAGTGGATCTCTCGATCATCCAGATCCATTATGAAAATGTTGACAAACCCCCTCTCGCCGTAAGGGGTCCGGTCCGAGCTGAAGACCACCCTCTTACCGTTGGGGGAGAAATCCGGGCTCCGATCCGAATAGCGGTCATTAGTGAGCCGTTCCAGTTCTCCTACCGGGAGATGAAGCATGAACAGATCGAGATAACCCGCGGGCGTCAGGCCAGAAAAGACAATCTCGTCGCCATCCGGTGACCACGCTGGAGACGTGATCCCGATGATATCCTTGAACTGAAAGCGGCTGATTATCTTCCCGTTTTCCGTGTCCAGGAGAATCAGTGCGTCCCTGTCGTGGTACTTGGAAGAGAAGGCGAGAATGCCGTCCCCACTCACGTCTATCTCACTGGCGAAGGGGTGCAGCGACTCGAAGAGCGCCTCTCTGCCACCTTTGAGCAGGGTCTTTTCCCCTCCCGCGTCGCTGTCAAGCGGCCTTACGTCGACATCCACATACCCTGTCCTTGTCGAGATATAGTACAGCCTGTCCGTGCCGTCCCTGCCCCGGTGAATCACCGGATGAAAATTGGCGCCATCCTTTGTCAATCGCTCGGCGGCAACACCGGGATCTCTGAGACGCTCCACCTCGGGATAATAACGCTGTTTGAGTGACCAGATCCACTGCTTTCCCGCCTCATCAAGGGAAATACCGTACGCCCTGCCGAAGGCCTCTCCGAACGTCCTCCCCAGACCCATCTCGTGGTATAGCACGACGAGTCGTTCGTCACCATAGCGCTCATCCAGGAAATGGAAGATCGACTGCCCGATCTTGTAGAGGGCGAAGGTTCCGTTGAATCTCCAGAGATCTTTAATGCTCGTCAGCCTGTCGTGGAGGATCAGATCACGCATCACCTGGTCTCCGAGCGTATTCCACTCCCCCGACCAGTGCTCGGCCAACCCTTCGGTAAACCACAGGGGTGGACGAACGGCCTGAAAACGCTTGTTCATCCTGTATGCGCTGCTGAGTTTGCCAAGTTCGAACACATGCACCATCTCGTGGCGGATAACTCGTCTGAAATCGTAAATGGACCCGTTGAAGGGGAGAGTCACCCGGCCTTTAAGAAACTCCGTCACTCCACCGACGCCTTCGGACACGAAAGAAGGAATTACGTTTGTCTGCTCGAAGTCCTGATGAGAGCTGTAGAGGATCAACGGAATTCTTCTGAAGACATGGTGCCTGAACTTCTCTTCGAGGAACCTGTAACTCGCTTCAGCCTCCTCGAGAGCTACGCCGGCGATCTCTCTCTCCTCCGGGTAGAAATAGATATCGACGTGCTCGCCATGCATGATATGCCACTCGAAATCTACATACTGGATTTTGTTCTTTCCGAAGTAGAATGACTGTGAGCGAAGAGGCGTGGAAGTAATGGAGAAAAGGATGACCAGAATGGCAAGAGACAAACGTCGCTCAGCGACAATCAGTGGTGGGCAATTCCTGCGAACCGGTTTCATCGAAACAGCCTGATTCAGTCGTATCAGTCACCTTCTCCAACGAGTCTCTCGCGGACCCATCCGGGGAATCGTATCGGTCGACTACCTTCACCCAGGCATATGTGAATCGTGCTGCCTGTGGCAAGCAGATCGTCTCCACGCCGAACCTCGTACGCGAAAGTCATCTTTCTCGTCTTCATCTCCTCTACCCATGTCCGCACCTCCAGGAGATCCTCGAATCGGGCGGATGCCACTATGCGACAATGGGACTCCAGTACCGGGAGATAAACACCTTTTTCCTCCATGGATCCATAACTCAAGCCGTTCGTTCGTATATACTCTGTTCTCCCGACCTCAAACCAGATCAGATAGTTGGTGTGATACACCACTCCCATCTGGTCGGTCTCCGCATACCTGACGCGAATGGCGGATTTCGAGTAGCTCCCTCGGGGATTCATCTGTTTCTCTTTTCCCTGTCTATCTGGTCCTCGAATAGTTTAAGCGCGTACTCTACCTGATCAGCGGGCAGGAATGGGCTCAACTGGGAGATAGCCTCTCTCAGCTCCGTGGCGGAAACACCAAGGTTAAGACCGCCCTTGAGATGAGACCGGAGTTGTCGCCAGACGCCCTGGGACGCAAGAACGGAAACCACCAGCATCTCCCTCAGTTCCGGCGAAAGACCGTCGCGGCTGAGCACTTTCCCGTACCCTTCAACGATCATCCATCTTGCTACCAGGGGATGAAGGCTGACGATCCTGTCCTGCAGGTTCTCATAGCTGTGCCCATAGACTCTCCTGCAGAGATCTTCTCCTCTCGATTCCCATTTGCCCCAGTCTGGATAATCCTCAATCGACCCGGTCTCCGACGGGTAATCGAGGTCCAGTTCCGCGCACAGCCCTTTGAGAAGGAACAGGCTGTTGATTACCCTTGGATATCCTACGAAGAGATAGCTCTGAAGAATCGCCTCACGGATCATTCGAAGCGAAACATCGTCGCGGACGCCCATGATTATCGCCTGGCGCAGGTTGCTCTCATCTCCAGTGGCAACGAGAGATGAAATCCAGCAGAGGTGCCTTGCCCTTCTGTCCAGCCCAGGTCGCTCGATGTATCTGGATATCTTGAACCTGTACGATATTGTCATCGGTCGAGGACTATTTCAGGAGTAACTCTGCCCACTTCGTCACCCTGGTGGTTCATTATGGTCGGTGTATGGTAGGGGGCCAGCCTGTCGACCTCATCGCTGCCAACCAGATTCATCGTTTTCAGCAACTCCACCACCGCCGGAGCTATCGCCCTCCTGTTGCCATCTTCCACCTTCAGCGCGATGCCCAGGCCATCGTCAGGTACGGTTATGCAGAAGATACCTTCCCCTCCCACCTTCCCTATTATCCTGCCTCCGGTCGCCCTGATGAGCTCGGAGCAGAAACCCCCGGTTCCCTCGATCATGACCGGCTCCTTCCTGACGGCATCCAGCAGTTCGTTGACCGCACTACCACGTTCATCCTCGGTTTTCGACCATGCAGCGAGCCTGCTGTATGCGAGGGCCATCTGATGGACCGAGAGGTGAAACGTGGGAACGCCACAACCGTCAACACCGTACTCCATTTCGGACGGAGTCTGACTCACAGCCTCGGCTACGACGTCGAATATTCCCTTCTGAACCGGGTGATCCGCCTTCTGGTACCCGTCGACCTCCCACCCTCTGAGCACGCACATGGCAAGCATTCCCGAATGTTTGCCTGAACAATTGTTGTGGACAGACGTGGGGATCCTTCCCTCATTTCGCAGTTCTATACTGGCCGGTATGTGATAAGGCTCGTGCGGGCCGCAGAACAGCTGCTTTTCTTCCAATCCAATTTTTGACAGTATGGAAAAGACCGTCTCGGTGTGGATCTTCTCACCATCGTGAGAGGCGGCCATTACGGCCACTTCCCGGGCAGTAAACCCGAAGGCCTTCCTGCCTCCTGCCTGGAGCAGCGGGATAGCCTGCAGGGGCTTTGCCGATGACCTGAAATATGTGCGTATGCCGGTGTCGCCAGCGTAGAGGATAAGATCTCCCTTATCATCCACCACGGCCGCCGAGATCCGATGAAGAGATTCCACCCTGCCACTCCTCATAATAAGTATCCTGCCTGTCGAAGCCATAGCCTGTAACCCGCCTTTTCTTCACCCCGTTCTGGAAACAATTGATTGATTGGTCAGTTCAAAAAAGTACCAAAGTTGTATCCTTCAGTCAATAGTCTATCAGGGTTGCTGCGCTATCATAATAGTTGTATCTTAATGGTTTGAATTCACGCTGTAGTCCTGACCTGTTGACCTGTTCATGCAGCGGAAGCCCTGAATGGATAAGAAAGAACGGATATACCTTGTATCGGATGCCCATCTCGGTATCGAGTCCGCCAGCCTCGAAGAGTTGAAGTCGAATCGTCTCCTGGCATTCCTGGATCGTGTGGGAGATACCGGTAGCCGGCTGATCATCCTCGGAGACCTCTTTGATTTCTGGTTCGAATACAGGAGCATGATCGATGTGGCGCAATTCCCGGTTCTGTCATGTCTGTGGCAGCTCAGGAGAAAGGGCGTTCAGATAGACTACTATCTGGGAAACCACGATTACTGGACCTTCGGTTTTCTCGGACGCGACATCGTGAGCAACGTCCACAGCAACCCATCTTCAGAGGTCCTCGGCGGTAAGAAGGCCTTCATTGCCCACGGAGATGGTCTCACGGACGACGAGAAGGGTTATCTCCTCCTGAAACGGCTCTTAAGACATCCTGTCACCTGCTTCCTGTTTCGCTTTCTTCACCCGGATGTCGGCGCGTGGCTGGCGAGGCGGACATCGAAGACCAGCCGCAGGCGGATAGATCAGAAGAGGGAAAAATCCGCGAGTATCCTGAGGGCGTTCGCCAGAAAGAAGCTCGAAACCGGAGAATACGACTGGATCATAGCGGGGCATTCACATCAGCCGGAGAGGAGCGAGTTCGGCAACGGAGTCTACCTCAACATCGGGGACTGGTCCGAGCACTTCACTTATGGTCTGGTAAACGGGGGCGAAATTCAACTCAGGAAGTGGGAAGAATAACGCCCCTGTATAGAGAAGACCCTGCTTACTTCATTATCACCATCTTCCGAATCGATGTGAACGACCCGGCTTTCAAACGATAGATATACACTCCGGATCCAACACTCCTTCCCCCTTCATCACGCCCATTCCAATGGACGAGGTATGAACCGGGCTCCTGCTCCCTGTCGACAAGCAGGGCCACACGCTGTCCTCTCACGTTGAACACCTCGAGAGTCACATCGACGCCATCCTTCTGATCCGCCGGGACATCGTACCGGATCGAGGTGGACGGGTTGAACGGGTTGGGGTAGTTCTGCCCGAGTGAGAAGGCCCTGGGCAGTGTCGCCGTCGCGGCCTCGTCGTTCCCTGTGCCGTCTGGCTCCTGGGTTGTGAGCCTGACGATAACCTCTTCCTCCGGGTCGACCATGTCATTGCTGGAGATCACGATCAGCGCGTCGTATGTTGAATCCGCTGCCAGATCCGCCGTGGCGAAGATGACCGAGATAAGGGCGCTGTCACCGGCGACTATCATGCCGGTGTCAGGGTCCTCTGTCATCCATTGCAGGTCTGACGGATTATCTCCAAACCTCTCCTTGTCCGCGATCGTGTAGTGCAGTGGCCCGCCACCGGCGTTAAATATGACGAGCGAGTCGGTGAGCGTGTCTCCGATAGCACCCACCTCCATCAGAAGAGCCGGGGAAACTTCAATATTGGCAGATTCCGGCGGTGCCTCCGAGACCGCGAACTCCAGGTCGAAATTACCGTAATCGGTATATACCTGGTAATCGTCCTTCTGCATCGATTTCGCATAGTAAGGACCGGGCCCCGTGGGCGTGAAGATGATGGGGTTGACTACATTATCACTGTTCGAGCCGATCTCCGTGACACCATCGCTGTCATAAATGGTGATCTCGGGTACCGTTTCGGGGATGATGTTCCTCGCCTGGACCCTCAAAGTGGCATTCTCGATGATGGGAAGCTGCGTCCAGTCCTCATCATTCATCGGATAGAACGTGTGGTGCTGATATCTGTCAGCAAGTGTCATGCTCGAGGCAGTGGCAATGTTGTTGTCCGGTTCCAGATCGTCCGGGTAGTATTCCATGTCCCAGTAGCCCCAGACCTCTATCATCTCCGGTTCCATGCCAAGTCCGCGCGCAAACCAGCCATCCCAGTACTCCTCGAGCGTGATTGGATATGACATATAGCGCATGTAGTTCAGTATTACGTCCCACATATCCGCGAGGTCGGCGTTCATCGGATCGTCATCGATTCCAGGGGTGTCGTCGGGTGTGTCCGCCCCGTCCAACATGTCCCACAACACACCGTTGACGGTGATCTCATGCTCAGGGCCCTGACAATAGTAAGTGGGCCCCTCGACCTCGTACGAAAAATCGAGCTGCCCGGCACCGGGCTGACCGGTAGTCACCACGTGCACTTGAGGCTGAGGAGTGAGTCCATAGTAGAGCCTGGTAGCATTACTGTACCACGAAGCTATCCCCTCTCCATACGCGAGCCTGGAGTCCTCCGAGCAGAGGTTGATATAGTGTGTACCACCCGGGTTGCTGTCGTTGGAGAAGTGCGAGTTCACCCAGTGACCTGTTTCATGTTGAATAACGGTGTCATCGTAAATCACGGCGTCACCGATCATGATGCGCCCATTGTAAAACGCCTGACTGCCGTTGGCGTTGTCAGTCCAACGCCCGTCGAGGAGGCGGTAACTGCCCTGGTCCCCACCCTCAAAAGCATTGGTGAAGTGGATTACGTTGAACATCGAATCATAGAAATTAAACGGCTGCCCCGCCGCGTCCCATGTTCCGATCACCGTTCCCATCTCGATGGCAGCACCCGGATCATGATTGGTGTAGACCTGACTTTCCAGGGCATAGGGGACATCCGCATTCCAGTCACCCACTTTCAACTGCAGCGTCGGGACGTAATCCGAGGTTGTCTTTACAAGGATTACTACATCTCTTGTCTGCGCGTCGACAACGTCTATGGAGAAAGTCCCGGTGGAGTCGGTGAACCCTGTTGCCAGGAGGTCCGACGTCTGGTCATCGACGACCTCCACATCGGCAGACCTTATCGGAAGATCGTTGATTGTGCCCGTAAAACCCTGTCTGTCCTGCTCCCTGTCCTCGTACTGGAATATCCCGGTCACGGTATAATCAGCAAGTATGGTCCCGCTGGTGAACAATCCTGCAGAACCGAGGAGAAAAATCGTTCTCAACCATTTTCCGTTCATTATTGATTCCCCTCCCTGGTCCTGCCCTTGTAGCTGATAGACCGTCTTCCGTCTTCGCTGACCCGTTCAAATGAAGGATAATCTCCAACCTCTTCCGGGCCCAGGTCAATTCTCAATCCGGCACCCTTTGTTATCAAATCACCATTTTCCCTGTAGATTTCTGCCCTGCTGTATAGCTCGTATCGCCCTCCATCAGGGACGGCGAACGTCAATTGAAATTCCTTCTCTTCTCCCTTCTCCATTGTGCCTTCCCACGAAGCGTTGCCAGATGTCATGGAAAGACCTTCAGGAACCTTGATAAACCACCTCATGTCTGGCGAGTCGATCAACGGTCTCAGAGAGACCCCGACCACGACTTCCCCACCGGAATCGTCCCCCTCGAACGCCATGCTGCTCAGAACAGTCAACTCCAGTTCAATCGGGGACCTTATTCCCCCAATCATCTCTCCTGAGCCCCACTTGCCTTCCTCTCCTTCTGCACGGGTATATTGTCCACCGGAGGCGTCACGGGTAGCAGACACGCCGCTCTCCTGGTCCGCCGACCGTGTCCCCGAATCGCCGGGAGAATAAAGCCAGTATACCGCCACCACTATCAGGAAAATCAGCCCGACCAGCCTCCACGTCACTTGTTTCATCATCAGCCTCCTCTGTATTGTCTCCTCAGCAGAACGAATCGGTATCAGACCCGCTGACGCCGCGCAGGATGATCGGTTTCAGTCTCCTCTTCGCGACCATCCCCGTACCTGCTTCAAGGGGTGTATCATTGTTACGTTCCACTACAAATCACCGGCTTTCTAAACTCCTTATTCCTCCACATATAGATGACGCACTTCATGGAGCTACTCAAGCGAGAGTCGACACAAGGTCACCAACATAGTGTGTGACTATAATCACGATCACTGCTATCAGGTCATGTTCTACCACCGGCCTGTATGACTTGATATTCTGTTCCCTGGCGACGTAGAGACTGAAAATTGTTATCAAGGAGAGGCCCCAGGCAATACAGACGACTATCCCCGCCGATAGAGACAGGAAGAAGAAAGGCAGGACAAATGTCAAGGAAAAGAAGAACTTCGAGAAGAAGGTCGCTATGGTCGCCTCCCAGATCTCTCTTTCGGAGTGCCTGTTCTCAGATTCCTCGGCTAGGTGAATCCCCATCGCGTCCGAAAGCGCGTCACTTATCGCGATCACAAGAATGCCACTTACAACAACAAGATATGAATGCGTGCTTGAATGAAGCCCCACGATCAGGCCCAGTGTGGTGATGATCCCGGAGGTCAAACCAAAACTTAGACCAGTCTTGAGAGGATGTCTCATCTTTTCTCCTGAACGACGCAGGACCTCACGATCCGCGTAAATATCCGCGACCAACTCACTGAGGAACCCTCCAGTTCATCGAGATGCTCAATCGACCCTCATCCTGGTCGAACGATACCTTATCCTCGAAAGCATAGAGATGAGCGCTCACGTACGCGTCAGCGAGATTGAAGATAAAAAGACCGATGGCAACATTCAGCAGGGTCCTCCTCCGGTCAAAGTGCTTACCATACTCATCGAAATAGAGAGGGTTTTCTGTATCCACATAGAGATCCCAGTTTCGGTTGGCCTCATTGTTTTCGGACAGCGTAAAAGCCACCAGAAAGGCTTCAAGCCCAAGGACCAGACCACCCCTGTAAGGATGTCCGGTATAAAACTGGCCCCATCCCGGCAAAACAGTGGACCTGAGAAGTGCCAGAGGTGGTGATTTCGTGTTTGCCCCGTCATCCTGACTCGTTGCTTCCTGAGTGGTCTCCGGGCCTGGCTCGCTCAATAGCATCGTGTCTGCAGCCACCACTTCCGTCACCGCGCCGGCGGAGGAGACAATATCTGATGACGGTGGCTCCGCGGCCAGAACGAATGACGCAAACGAGAAAAGAAGAATAGTGCACAGCTTTATCGAGTTACCTGCCATTTTCCCACCCCTCCCGGATGGATTCTTCCCGTCTCCAGGGCGGCCTGGTAAAACACTCCACGCTCTTGACAGGGACATGTCCAAACTAAGCAACCAGTCGCCATCTGTCAAGAAGGAGTAGAAATTCGAGTTCCCCCACTTCTTATGTGTCATTCCGGCTTGTCCGGAATCGGCCTGATTGTGCGATGGGATTCCCGACAAGCGGGAATGACATCCATAGCGGAAATGATATGTGAGGCGGAAATGTCTTGTGGAGCGTTATTACTCATGAGGCTGAATATGATTCGTCGGCGAGCATTTCCCATGCATACGTTTTCCCCTTCTTCTGACCGTCACCTGTAATATCATAAAGGATTTTTGGAGATTTAACCAGATTTTCCGGGGAAACTCCTGGTTGCAGATCCTGGAGTCTCCCTGATTCTAATGACGTCCGATTGCGTCATGTGTCTCTCTGCGCAGAGACATCCTTTTGACCCGTTCTATCTCTCGGGTTCACTCGGTCCGCAAAACTTCACCCGCGGTCTCAAACAGTTGCTGCGCGTCCCTGAGGGATCGTCCACCCTCGAGAAGACGGGGCACTTGACAGGAGGAGCGGAATCGATATCCTATCAAGCCTGTCTTGATGGCTGCACCCGACACGTTTTATCAAGGAGCCTGTAAAATGAAAATGGAAAAGGAGATCGTCAAGGAGGTCGTCCTGAAGGCCGGGGCTTTCGTAAAGGAAAGGTTCGGGAATGCGAACTCCGTCGATTTCAAGGGCGATATAGACCTCGTCACGGACGTAGACAGAGGTTCAGAGGAAATGATCAAAGAGGAGGTGGAAAGGACCTTTCCAGATGATGACATACTGGCGGAGGAGTCG
Source organism: uncultured Gemmatimonadota bacterium (assembly GCA_964577985.1). Lineage (GTDB taxonomy): Bacteria > Gemmatimonadota > CAZMKB01 > CAZMKB01 > CAZNLH01 > CAZOAR01. Next base: position 45,146 of record CAZOAR010000016.1, read on the forward strand.
GGAACGATTCAGAGAAATCTGACCTCCAGGAAATGGCTGATCGATCCTCTGGACGGCACGACAAATTTCACGCATGGCTACCCCTGCGTTTCCATAAGCATCGCCCTTGAAGAAGCGGGTGAGATCATCCTCGGCGTCGTCCATGATCCCATATCCGGAGAGTACTTTGAAGCAGAGAAAGGGAAAGGAGCGACTCTAAACGGAGAAATTATCAGGGTCTCCCGCACGCGAACAACGGGGGAATCGCTGATCGCTACCGGTTTCCCATATGACATCAGGGAATTCCCTGAAGGCCATATGGAGACGCTTGAGAGAATCCTCATGGCAACACAGGGAATCAGGAGAGACGGATCGGCAGCTATCGACCTATGCCACGTAGCGTGCGGGCGGCTGGATGGCTTCTACGAGAGAAAGCTGGCGCCATGGGATACGGCTGCCGGGATACTGATCGTCCGGGAGGCCGGCGGAAAAGTCACCTCGTTCTCCGAAGACAGATACTCCATACACGACAAGGAGATACTCGCCTCCAACGGCGTTATTCACGGAGATCTCAGTGAGATCCTTACCGGCTGATATCAGGGAGGAGCATACACCGGTCGGCACCTGAGAGTCGGCTACTGCCATAAAGCATGCGCGCACCTCATTCGAGTGTCACGATCAGGCTATCACCGCCGGCCGGACAACTATTTCTTCGAGCATCGCCCTGGCCGGAAGATCGGCGATGAACAGGGCGGTCCTGGCGACATCTTCCGGTTTGATCATCTTCGCACGCGGAATAATCCTGGGAATATTGTCCTGGAAGGATGTATCCACACTACCCGGGGATATTACGGCGACACGGATGCCGCAGGGAATCAATTCCTCTGCGAGGCTGCGAGTGAGTCCTATGACACCAGCCTTGGTTGCCCCATAAGCCGAACACCTGGGATAGCCCTTCATCCCTGCGACGGAGGCGATGTTGATAACAACACCTCCATTCCGCTTCTTCATCACCCTGACAGTCTCTCGCGTCATCATAAATGTCCCGGAGAGATTGACCCCCACCATCTCGTTCCACTGGGCGGTGGTCAATTTATCTATCGGGCCGAAGTACCCTACCCCAGCGCAATTGACCAGGACGTCTATCGTACCGTGCTCTTCGCATATCCCTCTGACAGCGCTTTTGATCTCGGCTTCAGATGTCACATCGACCTTGATCCTGCGCGATTCATCGACCGATCCTTCACGCTCAAGCGACGCATGTTCGTTCTTGTCCTTATACAGCGCGATTACTACCGACCCGGATTCACCAAATGCGCGGCACACCTCTCCTCCGATTGCGCCTCCCGATCCCGTGACAGCCACTACCTTTCCTTCCAGCCCTTCGAACACCCTATCTCCTTTTGTCCTCAGAGGACGCCAGCTTCTTCTTTCTCGCGCCGATCCTGAGGTCCCTCATTCTCCTGCTGAACACACAGCCACAATAGTCCTGGCGATAGAGCTCCAATTTCCTTGATATTTCAACACTCCTCTGGAAACCGCCGTTCTTCTTGAAATCCGCATGATGATAAGTCAGGCCGTACCGCTCCGCTATTTCGGCCCCGGAGGTATTGATATCCGCTGCATCCTTGTGCGGGCTGATAGAGAGAGTCGTGGTGAAAAACTTGATCCCTTTCTCCACGGCGTACTCAGCGGTCTTCTCAAGCCTCATGCTGCAGCAGCTTGAACAGCGTTCACCACCTTCCGAGTCTGTTTCGAGCCCTTCGACCTTGTAAAACCACCTGGTCATGTCGTATTCAGCCCTGATCAACTGTATTCCCGCTATCTTTGCGAAGCGCTCCGCTTCTTCCAGGCGCATTATGTACTCAATTTCCGGGTGGATATTGGGTCCGTAGAAGAGGCCTGTCACTCGAAAATCCGCCTTCAGCACGTCAACCGCGTGCGTTGCGCACGGAGCGCAACATATGTGAAGCAGGATATCCGGCTTCTCTCCCGGCGTTTCCTGATTGTTCATCCGTCCCTCTCTTTTTCTATGTCCCGATGCCTACTCTCAAAATATAGAATAAAGGAGGGTCCATAACAACAGCAGCGGTAAGAAAAATGGAAAAACAGTTGAATCGAGTGGATGCCCGCAACGATGGCGGGGCCCTGAATCCGGGCACGCATTGTACCCTTGCGACCCCGCCATTCAATCGATTCCTGTCTGATAGGAAAGTGATAGGTGGGTGACCCTCACTTGTAGTATTCCGCGTTCTTGGCGACATAGTCCTGCCACTGGTCAGGCACCTCGTCCTCCTCGAAGATCGCCTCGACTGGACAGACGGGTTCGCAAGCGCCGCAATCGATACACGTGCCGGCATCGATGTGGAGCATCGATTCACCCTTATCTTCGTCCTCCGTTGGATGGATGCAATCGACCGGACAGACATCCACGCACGCCCTGTCCTTTACTTCTACACAGGGTTCGCAAATCACATAAGCCATTACCTTTTTCACCCCCTTTCAACGATAACATCAAGAATATCCTCTCTGGTGCAGCATTGGAAATTGCTTATTATAAGCGATGCCGTTTTCCATTGTCAACCCTTTTCTACTATACCATCTCGGCCCCGCCTCATTCCGCGGTCCGCCGGACGCTGGGAAATATGGATCACCGCAGCGCCACGCTGGCCCCACTCGTATTTTATATGGCCATGCGCCAGGAAAGTCAAGGCATTTGTGCGACCTGTATTTTGAGTTGACACGAGTGCGGGCGTGTTGTATTTTAGCCGTGGTCTTATCTCTAAACAAGGAGGAACGTCATGCCTGTTGTTGGAGTTGTGCTGTCTGGATGCGGTGTGTACGATGGTTCAGAGATCCACGAGGCCGTTCTCACTCTCTATTTCCTGAGGAAAGCGGGCGCAGAGGTCCTGTTCATGGCGCCCAGGCGCCGGCAATTGAACGTCGTTAATCACCTCACCGGGGAGGAGTGCGCGGGCGAGGAGAGAGACATCCTGGTCGAATCCGCCCGCATTGCCCGGGGAAAGATCGAGGATATAAGCGACGTACACGAAAACAGGATCGACGCGTTGATCTTCCCGGGGGGATCCGGCGCCGCGAAAAACCTCTGCGACTTCGCGCTGCGCGGAGAATCGTGTGAGGTTGATGCCGACGTGGAAAGACTGGTGCGCGAGATGAGATCGGCCGAGAAGCCGATTGGTTCAATCTGCATAGCGCCCGCCATGCTAGCGCGAATACTGGGGAAGGAAGACGGAGCACGGATGACGATCGGAACCGATCCTGAGACTTCGCGAAAGATCGAGGCAATGGGATCGAGGCATGTCTCCTGTGAGGCGGAGAGCTTCGTGGTCGACACAGACAAGAAGATCGTGACAACACCGGCATATATGCTTGCCGGAGATATCACGGAGACTGCAGCCGGCATCGAGCGCCTGGTCAAACAGATTATTTCAATGATTGGCGACTGAGCAAAAGTGATCTTAAGAAATTTTCTACTCACTCTATCTGAGAGCAGGGCCCTCACGGGTCTGATCTCCCGATGCGGGTTTTCCTCGCGGCTCGCCCGCAGGTTCGTGGCCGGAGAGACCCTTCAGGAGGCAATCAACGAAATCAAGAGGCTCAACAGTAAGGGAATTGCGGCCACGATAGACCACCTGGGAGAGAACGTGGAAGACCGCAGTAGCGCGTTGGAGGCTACCGAGGTCTATCTGGACATTCTCGACGCCATAAGTAGAGAGAAGCTTGACGCCAATGTCTCGCTGAAGCTCACCCAGTTGGGCCTCGATACAGGGCTGGATCTCTGCCGGGACAACCTCCTGAGAATAGCCCGGAAGGCACGAGAACAAGGCAATTTCGTGCGGGTCGACATGGAGAGCTCCTCCTATACCGATCGGACACTCGACGTCTTCAAATCAGCCTTCGCGGAATGTGATAACATCGGCATCGTTATACAGTCATACCTTTACCGCAGCGAGGAGGACATCAAGGCGATCAATGATCTTCGGGCGAGAGTCAGGTTGTGCAAAGGAGCCTACAGAGAACCGCGAGACGTGGCCTTTCCCAGAAAGATTGATGTAGACCGGAACTATCTTCACCTCGCCCGGCTGCTGCTTGAGCATGGACGTTACCCGGCGATAGCAACCCATGACGAGAAGATGATCGAAGGGACAAAAGCGCTGGTGAAGGAGAAGGGGATTTCAACAAAGGATTTCGAATTTCAGATGCTCTACGGGATAAGACGTGACCTGCAGATGCGGCTGGTCGAAGATGGCTATTCGATTCGTGTTTATACCGCCTATGGCAGTGAATGGGCACCCTATTTCATGCGGAGGCTTGCGGAGAGACCCGCCAACGCCTTTTTCCTGCTGAAGAATCTCCTGAGAGAGCGGTAACAGCGGCAGGTTATTTCTTCTTCTCTCCCCCGTCCTCCTTCTTTTCTTCCGCGGCCTCTTTCTGTTTCTCTTTCTCTGCCTTCTGTTTCCGCACCACCTCGGCCAGTTCCGATCGCTTGGCGGCAGCTTCTTCCTCCGTAAGGAGACCGAAAGAGTAGAGGTGTTTTCTCTTGTCTGTCGCGGCGTACGCGAAATGGTCAGTCAAATGAATACAGTTCGTCGGGCAAGGATATGTACAAAGGCCGCAGTAGCAACATTTCTGCATGTCTATGTCGAATCTGGCCACCCAGAGACGTTTCGGGTTACCGGTGGATGCCTTCCCGAGGTCCTCGCCGGGGAGGGTCTTGATCGTCTCTATCTCGATACACTCAACCGGACATGCCCTTGCGCACTGCAGACAGCCGATGCAGTCATCTATATCCACTTCCAGTCTGTGCCGGGTAAACACCTTCGCCGCGGTACCCTGCCACCCTTCCAGTTTCCTTTTCTCAAACGGGTACTGCAGGGTCACGGAAGGGAGAAACAGGTGGCGAGCCGTCACTCTCATGCTCGCCAATATTGTGACAACACCCAGCCATACATCTTTAAAGTATCTTCCCATCTCTATTGTCCCGTATCAAGGTCCCCGGAGATCACCAGACCAGCATCCAGATCCCCAGGAGAAATATGTTCGCGAGTGCAAAGGGCGTCAGGACTTTCCAGGAAACGTACATGAGCTGATCCACCCTCAGGCGCGGCAGGCTCCACCTTATCCATATCTGTATCAGTACGAGTAAAGACACCTTCCCGAGGAACCAGACGATACCCGGCAGTGGAATCACCCCACCAAGGGGCCCATGCCATCCCCCGAGGAACAGTATCGTGACGAGCGCGCTGACGAGGAACATATCGGCATATTCCGCGAGGAAGAAGAAGGCGAACTTCATCCCCGAATACTCTGTGTGATAGCCCGCAACGATCTCCGATTCCGCTTCAGGAATGTCGAAAGGCGTGCGGTTCACCTCGGCAAGAGAACCGACGAAAGCCATGATCATTGCTATGAACGTAAAGGGGTTCCTGAGCGGGAATCCGAACCAGTTCCAGAAGCCTCCATCCTGGGCGACGATGATATCCTGGAGGTTCAGGCTCCCCACAAGCATAACCACCGTGAGGACGCTCAGGCCGACTGGAATCTCATAACTGACTATCTGTGCCGCGGACCGCATCGCACCAAGGAGAGACCACTTGTTGTTCGACGCCCAGCCGCCCATGATGATCCCTATCGTCACGATCGATGAAATAGCCAGGATGAGGAGGAGACCGATGTCCAGGTCGCTGGCGACAAGTTCGCGACCGAAGGGAAGGAGCGAGAAAGCTGCGACACTGCTGGCAAAGACAACCAGCGGCGCCAGCACAAAAAGTTTCTTGTCCGCGAGACGGGGGACGATATCCTCTTTGATCATCAGCTTCAGCGCATCAGCTACGGTCTGTGCCCAGCCGTGCCATCCACCCACAACCATGGGACCCAGTCTGTCCTGCATGTGCGCGGAGACCTTTCTTTCCGCGTAGACTGCCGCCATGGCAAAGACCGAGATGAAGCCGAGAACTACTCCCGCGACGATCAGGTTCGCCCCGAGGAGAAAAACGTCTCCCGGCAGGCTACCCAGACCGGGAGCGAAACTCGCCAGACTGTTCGCCAACTCTTCTATCATCTACAGTGTTCCTCTCTCAAGGACAAGGAGCTGATTCATCTGTCGACCTCGCCGAGCACGATATCTATACTGCCGACTATCATAACCGCGTCGGAAATCATCGCTCCTCTTGCGATGACGTCCAGAGTACTCAGGTTACAGAATGCGGGAGATCTGCACTTCAGTCTGAAAGGCTTTGTGGACCCGTCGCTGATGAGGTAAAACCCGAGTTCCCCTCTCGGTGACTCGGTCCGGAAATAGACCTCTCCAGCCTTCGGTTTCACTGTGCGAGGCAAAGCCTCCCTTACATCTCCCTCCGGTAGCTGGTCCAGCGCCTGCCGTATGATCCTTATGCTCTGCTCCATCTCCCTTACCCTCACCCAGTATCTGTCCCAGGAGTCACCGGCGGTCCCCTTCTCGCCACTACCCACCGGGATATCGAAATCGAACCTGTCGTAAACAGAGTATGTATCGTCTTTCCTCAGGTCCCATTTGACACCTGAGCCCCTGATCATTGGGCCGGTGGCTCCCAACCCGACAGCCATCTCCGGGGGGAGGACACCGATATTCGCGGTTCGTTCTATAAATATCTTGTTGTCTGTCATCAGCGCTTCGAGTTCCGGAATCGCCTTCTCATAATAGTCCAGAAATTCCCGGGTCCTGCTGATAAACGCATCACTGATATCATGGGAACATCCGCCAATCCACAGGTAGTTATAAAGGAGTCTGGCGCCACACGTCATCTCGAAAAGATCGAGAATCATCTCCCTGTCTCTGAAACAGAAAAGAAATGGAGTGAACGATCCCACATCGAGCCCGTAGGTCCCGATGGCGACAAGGTGACTCGCTATCCTGTTCAGCTCCGCCATGATCACCCTGATGAACTCAACGCGCTCGGGGACCTCGATCTCCAGTAGTTTCTCGACTGTGAGGACGTAGCCGAGCTCCATATTCATGGCTGCCAGATAATCGAGCCGGTCGGTGTAGGGAATGACCTGCGGATATGTGACATTCTCGCAATGCTTCTCGAAGTCCCGATGAAGATAACCTATGACCGGACGGACACGTTTCACGACCTCGCCCTCAATGCCGAGGACGAGTCTCAATACGCCATGTGTACTCGGATGCTGGGGACCCATATTGAGTTCCAGCTCCTCCGTCCTGTATGCCACTCCCTCGGTCATCATCGCTTCACTCATCCGCTAATCCTTGAATCGTATTCCTCGATATGTCTTGTTCACGACATAATCTTTCCTGAGTGGATGCCCCTCCCAGTCTTCGGGAAGCAATATCCTCGTCAGGTCGGGGTGTCCGTCGAACCTGATCCCGAACAAGTCGTAAGCCTCCCGTTCATGCCAGTCCGCAGTCCGCCAGAGGGAGCAGACCGATGGGACGACGGGCTCCTCCCTGGGGACCTTCACCTTTATCACAAGCCTGTGGCTCCCGGCGGTGGAGTATATATGGTAGGTCACACCCAGCGCACTCTCCGCCCCGTAGTCCACTCCGCTCAGGCACATCAGCGAATCGAAATTGAGATCCTGGTCGGACTTCAGGAAGGTCAGAAGATCTACCAGACGTTCCGCATCAACCTCGATAGAGGGATCTCCCGCTTCCGAGTCGGTAGATGATACCTTTCCCGGAAACGTCTCCTCGATTCTTTTTCTGATCTCTTCGGCCTCCAACTTCTCTCTCCTCAGAGCCCTGTCAACGAGCTCCTATCTTCTCACCGATCAACCTCTCCCCCCTTATCTTTTTCTGCAGGAGAAGGAGACCATCGATAAGCGCCTCCGGCCTTGGTGGGCAGCCCGGGACATAAACGTCGACGGGAATCAGCCTGTCGACACCGTTGACGACATGATACCCGTAATCCCTCCAGTACGGGCCACCACAATTTGCGCAGCTACCCATCGATATCACGTACTTGGGATCAGGCATCTGATGATAGAGCTTGATGATTCGGATACCCATCTTTACCGTTACCGTGCCTGAGATAATCATGAGATCGGACTGTCTCGGGCTCGGTCGCATTACACCAGCTCCGAACCTGTCCAGATCGAAACGGGATGCGGCCGTAGCCATCATCTCGATGGCGCAGCAGGCGAGACCGAACGTCATCGGCCAGAGAGAGGAAAGCCTGGCCCAGTTCAGTACCTTGTCGACCGAGGTAATCACGATGTTGTCGGAGACGCCAGTCCTGCCGCCCGCACTGTCCCCATCGAAGCTCCCGCCGACCTTGACATTCTCTTTAGAATTGTTCACTGAGGAATTCCCCTACTCTGCTGGCCGGGTCCATGGCATCTTCATCTTCTCCCATTCCAGGTCCTTCTTCACCCATACGTATGCGAGGCCCACCACCAGGATAAAGACAAATATCATCATCTCGACAAAGGCGAAAAGGCCTAATTCCCCGAAGACAGTCGCCCAGGGGAAGAGGAATACAATCTCCACCTCAAAAATCAGGAATACGAGAGCGATTACGTAGAAGCGGATATTAAACTGTACCCACGCCTTCCCGACCGGTTCTTCCCCGCACTCGTAAGTGGACAGCTTCGCCTCGTTGGGGCGAGACGGTCTCATCATACGCGACGCCGCCATACCGATTACGAGAAAAATGAGCCCCACGCCGAGAAACACGAACACTGTGCCGAATTGCGAAAGCACGTTCATCTCCTGATTGTTGTGAGACAAAAAGAGGGGCAATAGAGGCCTCACAGGCCAAAACAGCAAAAGGGAAATTAGTGGTTATTGACACTTTGTCAAGGGTTTTTATTGGCCGGGTTCCCCCCTGTCGCACGGTCTTCATCCCTGACCACCCACCACGCAAATCTCTCCCACAGGAGAGACAGACCCCCTTCCAGAAGTATTGATCATCCGACGCGCGTTTTGTCACAAGAAGAAGGATTTAACACGAATAGTCGGGGAATAATCCCACTCGGCAGGGTAACATTCCCTGTTACGGATCATTTCGCGCCAGGTCGATCGCCGCTGATCTGAGACAGGGTCTTAACCTGGTTGACGCGCTATTCGGAAATGTGCAGATGTTCGACGAATCCGGCAGGCTACTGTTTGTCTTTGGAGAGACGGGGACGAGTGAATTCTGGCTGCCATGATGACACGGTCGCGGAGGGGGAACTCACGTACGTCAGCACATGCCACGAACCACACAGCTCCGATCAGAAATTCATGCTCAGGACGTTCACCGGCCGGGAGCTCTGCGAGAGCTCCCACCGGGACAAGTTTTGAGTCGATATCCTGTATGCCGACGTCGAGGACAAGGATGTCTTTTGTCAGATATCTTTCAGGGCATCGAGTAGTTCTTCGTTCTTCGGCTGTTCGTTGATGTCATGCACGTCGATATATCGAATACGACCTTCCCTGTCGACAATGAAGATCGCCCTCTCGGTAATCCCATTATCCCTCAGAACTCCATACTTCAATGCGACGTGGCCCTGCGGATAAAAATCACTCAGCAGGGGATAAGACAGTCCGCCCAGCGACTTGGCCCATGCCTCGTTGCTGGGTACATTGTCCGTACTGATGCCCAGGACCTGGGCATTGCGCTCTTCAAACTCGGATATCTGCTCCTCGTAAGAAGGCATCTGAGCAGTTCAGACGGGTGTGAACGCCGCAGGGTAAAAGACAATCACAACGTTCTTATTCCCCCGATAATCCTTCAGGCGCACCTCTTTCCCCCCTGTGGCCGGAAGCGTGAAATCGGGGGCCTCATCGCCGATTTGAAGCCTCTGAACAGGTCTCACGGATCGCTCCTTTCTTCTCAGATTAAGTCGGCCTGTCTATTCCTCCGGGATCCTGGAGAAAAGATGGACCGACAGCCCTCAATATGCCTCTAATTATTAACAGGAAAAAGAGGACTTGACAAGATCTTACTGCAGACAGGATTCGAGTCCATTCTCCATGGCGGGATGTCTCAGCTTCTTCAGGGCCTGCTCTCTGACCTGTCTTATTCTCTCGCGTGTAACCCCGAAAATATCTCCTATCTGCTCCAGTGTCATCGGTCGGCTCCCGTTAAGCCCGTAGTAGAGCTCCAGTATCCTGGCCTGACGCTCTGTCAGGGACGAAAGAGATTTGTTGATTGTCTCCACCATCAGCTGCTTCCTCAGGTCCTCTTCAGGTCCAATCTCTCCTTCCGGCAGATACTCCAGCAGACTTCCTTCTTCACCATCGAAGCGCGGCGAATCGAGGCTCAATCCTGGTTTTATTATTTCCTCGAGCTTTTTCAATTCAGAGCTCTCTATCCCCATCGACTCGGCGATCTCCGCGCCCGAAGGAGTTCTTCCCATTGTCTGCTCGAAATTGTTGACCTCTTTCCTCATCCTGGATAGCACCCTGGCACGGCTCAGCGGGATCCTTGCGACATTTGTGTGCCGCGAAAGGGCGTCCATTATCGCATGACGTACCCAGAAGACCGCGTAAGAGATAAAGCGCACACCCTTCGTCTCGTCGAACTTATAGGCGGCCTTCATGAGGCCGACATTGCCCTCTCCAATAAGGTCGTTGAGACTCAATCCGAGGTTCTGAAAACGCCTCGCTACCGAGATGACGAAGCGGAGATTCGATTTGATCAGTTCCGAAAGGGCCCCTTCGTCCCCTTCTTTCATCCTCCGGGTCAACTCAATCTCGCGCTCTTTATCCAGGATCGGATAATCCCTGATGTCCTGCAGATAGGAACTCAACGATCTGTCCACGTCAAAAAGATTCCGCTTTGTGCTATTCATCTCTTCACTCCTCCAATCCTCTCAAAACAGCTCGTTCTTCCCCGTTCCGGCAGGGGAAGGCCATTCAGTGGGCTCTGTTTTTTAGTCGATGAAACAACGATCTCCTTACAAGATATTGCTTTCTGCTTCCTCTATCAACATATGACTGTAATGTTTTCAACGCTATGTCCTCTTATCGTTACAGTGCTCCGTCGCGGACTTGCAGAAGGCTTCGCTTCCGTCGACGATCTCCATTATCTCCTCGAGGACGAATGGTTTGCACAGGCAGCGTTCCACTCCAAGTCTGGCCATCCGCTTCCGCAACCCAACGGTGACCTCTCCTGTGATCACGACAACCTTCCCCCTGTCAACGGCCTTGCCTACCTGCTGGAGTGTGTCCAGGCCGTCGGCACCAGGGAGGCAGAGATCCAGAAAAAGGATATCATACCCGTTTCTGCGGATCTCTCGTCTCCCCTCCTCCAGATTCCCCACGACCCTCATGTCGATCAGGTTCCCCGGATAGACCGTCATGACGAATGCCTTGAAGAACTCCGCTACGTACGAGTCATCGTCGATGACGAGAATGCGGCACGAACTGTTTTCTATACTCTTCTTTTTCATGATTGCCCTCAACTCACTTTCACAATAACCTTCCACGCGATATTCGTGCCAGTTCTCCTGACCGTAGAAGTTACTTTACCTCTATGCCCTAACCTCCGCATCAACCGTATAATACAAAAAAGGGCGTGCGAAAGTGCACGCCCCCTGGTCCAGGGTTATCGTCATCTTTTCATTACATCAGCGGTTATCTCCTCTCTGTCCCACCAACCCCAACCCCATCGACGATTCGGCGAGCATCACCCTGAGTCCGCAGTTGCTCCCTATCCTGTTTTCTTCCGCTTCCCCGATGCTCAGGATCGTCTCGTAACCGTGCGCCTCAAACCCCCGCACCAGCTCCATGCCCGCTCCGTCATCAGGGTCGAGTGACACAAGTGAGTCGAGATTGTTTCTTCCGGTGGAGAGACTGGGGTTGAGCGGCGTGATTTTGATCAGGAAGACTTCCGGGTCGAACACATCCCCTATTATGCCCGGATCGACGGGATAGCGGGTCGACGCCGCGAAGTTGAGTGTCACCTTTCGACCCCTTCCAGGAGAGAAGAACTCCTCGCCATAGCGGGCGATGCGGGAGAATCCCCACTTTCTTACCGGGATCAATTCATCCCGGCAGGACTCGTCGGTGGTATGTATTGAAAACTGGAGCTGGAAACGTCCTTCGGGATAGTAGCGTCGCCTGACGTCGAGGAGTTCCTCGAAGAATGCGTCGGTCCCCGCAGGCGCGACCGTGGAGATGCTCGGGGTCAGCCCCGGCGCTTCATATCGGCCTCGCAGACCGACAAGGACGCTGTTGACAGCGGGGTTAAAGGAAGGATCTCCCATCCTGGCGAAATGAATCTTGAGTTTTTCCGTACCGACCGTCCGGGATGGGAAGCGCCTGGTGATCAGGAAGTCTATCTGGGCGAGGAGATCCTCCTCGGAGACCTTGCCCCCGTAATGAAGGCCCGAATCGCACATCAGACAACCTACGGGGCACCCATAAAGTGACGAGATAATGAGCACCCACTTCTCGTTTCTCGGATGAGGCGGAACGAGCGCCTCGACAAACTCGAGAGTGCCGCCCGAGTCTGTCCTTGCAACGTAGACAATAGCGAGCTCCTCCCTGCCCGTCATTTCAACTATCTCAACCAACTTGTCTCCTTCAATGTACGGCAGATATCCATCGCGGCGACAAGCCCGTCACCGACCGCTATTCCAACCTGTCTCATATGACCGCGTCGTACGTCTCCTGCGAGGTGGAGTCCCCGAATCGAGACTCCCCGGTCAAGGTCTGCCCTCATCTCTCCTGACAGAATAGCCTTTTCCGGCTCTCTTCCTGTCGCCAGTATCAACAGTTCAACCCGGAGGTTTTTCTTCGTTCCACCACTCAGTCGGAGTGTGATCCCGTTTCTCTGCTCTTCGATATCCTTGAGATCCACGCCCGGGATGTATTCGATCGATTGCCGTACGCGGGCCCGTTCGACAAGCAGGGGGATCGCTTCCGGCTCTCTTCCCCTGTGGAGTATGAACACGGAGCAGCCTTTCGAACAGAGATTCAGCGCGTAATCGAACGCGCAGTCTCCTCCGCCTACTATTGCAACCCGATCCTTCGCTTCCGGCTCGGCATGTGTCAACTCGGTGAAGATATAACGATCGATCATCGAAGGCGGAAGGGGCAGATCAGAAGGAATAACCGCCTTCGTCCCCGTGGCGACGATGACCGATCGCCCCCTCAGCGTTTCATCGTCGGCCATCAGCAGGAATACGTCTCCGTCGCGACTCAGAGACGATACCTCTCCCGTAATCATCCTCACTCCTGTGCGCTCGAGCTGTTCGACCATGGCTCTGACGAGGTCTTCGCCGGCTATGCCATCAGGAAAACCAGGATAGTTCTCGACGAGATTGGCGTTGAGCAGGAGACCACCCGCCCTCCCCCTTTCAAAGAGGATGGGTGAACATCCGGCACGCTGAAGTTGGATAGCCGCGGTCATCCCCGCCGGCCCCGCGCCGACTATTATGACGTTGTGAGATCGCATCGGAGATTCTTTTCTGGACCCTGTGCCACACTCAGGCCCGGAGGCAGGGGTGACCGCCTGGCACCCGGTAATCCGGAATCCGGCTTTGTGAGGCAGAAGCCACAAAATGGCGGGAACGTGTGGGAATCGAACCCACCCGGGACGGTTTTAGCGCCCCGTGCTGGATTTGAAGTCCAGAGGACCCACCAGGACCC
>CAZOAR010000017.1:0-54969 GCA_964577985.1 uncultured Gemmatimonadota bacterium
ACATGTGAGGCAACAATTACATGTAAAGCAGCGATGACATGCGAAGCAGCAATGGCACGTGAAGCACTTGTGATATGTGAAGCAGCAATGATATGGGGAGCGGGAATGACGTGTGAGGCAGCAATGACATGTGAAACGGTGATGACGTGTGAAGCACCATTAACTACTGACGCTGAGTGTGATTCGTCGGGGTGCAATTCACTTGCGCCCGCTTCAGAAGAAGACTGAGATCTCTGGCAACCAGCGCGTCTTCCCCGTGGGGAAATCGCCGAGACCGCTACCTGACTGAGACCAGCACTCCTCTGTCTGAACGCAGGTATCTCCTCGCCACACGGTGGACGTCGGCCGGCCTGACCTCTCTCAGCCTGTCGAGACTCAACACGTCTTCGCGATAATCATCGAGGAGAAACTCATAAACGCCCATGAAATACGCCCTGTTGATGCTCGAAAGACGCCTCATCAGGCTCCTGCCCGTGAAGCGGTTGACAGTCTTCGACAACAACTCTTCACTGACCGTCTCCGAACGAATCCAGTCGATTTCTCTCCGAATCCCGGCGAGGGCATGCCGGTAGTTGTCCTGTTCGGTTCCCATCGTAATCGCATACCATCCAAATCCTCTGGCAAAATCGGATGAAGCCCCTATCGAATAGGCGAGCCCCTCCTTTTCTCGCAGTTCGAGCGCGAGTCTCTCTGACAGAATCGCGATCATCATCCGTATCGCTGGAACGTCCCGATCCTCGATTCCCGGGAGCAGATTCCCCATGTAGATATATGCCTGTTCCTTCCCAAGCTTCTCCTCTACGCGCTTAAGCGACGAAACCGGCCCGGGCGGGTCTGGAATCCCGTCTGGGAACTCGACCGGTTCCTGATCGGAAAACAGTGATGCAACTGCGGCAAGGACTGTATCCGCGTTGACGCCGCTCACAATTGAGATCGTGAGGTTGTTCGGGGCGTATAGTATGTTGTGAAGCCATTTAAGATCGGCTCCGCTTATCGACTCCACATCCTCTACGCTCCCCATAATTGACCTGGAGAAAGGGTGATTGGCGAAAAGGGTCTCATAATAGAGGCGTCTTGCGGCCTTGTAGGGACTGGTGTCTCTCTGGTTGATCAGAGCCCCCATCTCTCTCCGAGTGTTATCGATCTCACCAGGGTCGAAGGATGGATTCCTGACCATATCCACCAGCATCTCAAGCCCGTCACGCCAGTATTCACCAAGCGCCTCGAATCGTACAAATGAATACTTCCTCGACGCGTAGTAATCGTCGTAGGGTATATATGGATTCTCCACAACCGTCACCTTCGCTCCTATGCCGGCGAGATCGGTCGCAAGCTCCTCTCGATTCCTCGTCAGGGTCCCTTTCAGGAGCATCCTTGAGAGGAAATCAGCAAGTCCCGTCTTTCCGCCCGTTTCAAGGTACGCCCTGTTTCCGGCAAGGAGATGAACGGCGAACACCTCACTGCCCTTCTCCTCCCTCACGATCGCATTTAAACCGTTATCAAAGACCTTCTTTACCACCTTCTCATCCTGCCGGAGGGGATGACCGGCCTTCTTCGCGATTCCGGGGGTAGGCCCTGTTATCGTCGCTACGTACCTCGGACGAGAAAAGTGCTTTTCAGCGACTCCCTGTACCATGGATGGCGTTACCTCCTCCATCCGGTCAACGTAGGAATCGACAAACTCGAATCCCCCTGAGACGATGTAAGGCGCCTTCATAAGTCCATAGTAGTGATAGCGCTCTTTGAGAAAATACTCCTCGCTCTTCAGATCGACCATCACGCCCTTCATGTCGTATTTTTCAGGCGGCCGGGATGATTCCTTTTTCAGCAGGTCCATAACAGCCTCGATCACGGCTTCTTCTCCGCCCGGCTGCGTCCTGGCTGTTATGGTGTATGTAGTGAAGGCACGATGCGGAGACAGGTCGGCGCTGAAAGAGAATGCGAGAGGCTCGTCTCCCCCCTTGAGAATCGCCGAGAGGGGTGCCCCCTCGTGATAGTCCAGTAGACGCGTAAAGAAATCGAAGGGATAGTAGTCCGGATCATTCACGTTCGGTCCGTCGAAGGAGATGTTCACGGACGACACATCCGCCTGGCTGTCAAGGCGAAAGGTCTTGTTTGATCTCCTTGGCATATTAACCTTGTCGATGACATCAGGGCCATTGCCGGGTGACACGACACCAAAGATCCGCTCGAGAATCGCCAGCATTTCCTCCGAACGAAAGTCACCGGTGATAAAAGCTGTCATGTTTTCCGGCACATAGCGTTCCCGGTAATATCCAACGATGTCATCTTTGGAAATAGTGGCAATGACGTTCCTGAACCCTATTACAGGTCGCGAGAACGGCGTCCCCTGGTAAAGATGAGACCGGTGGAACTTCTCCATGGCGTATGATTCGCTGTCACTGTCCTTGTTTATTTCCTCGATCACCACTTTGCGTTCCTTTGCGATTTCAGAATCGGGGAACATAGAGTTGAACAGCATATCTGCCTGGATAGTGAGACCGACTTCGGCATACTCGGACGGGATCAGGAGAATGAAGGCGGTGTGGTCGTCTCTGGTCGTGGCATTCAGGTAGCCGCCATGGTTCTCGACACCATCCATGATCTCGGTCCGGGTCCTCTCGCCTGTTCCATCGAAGAGAAGGTGTTCGAGAAGATGAGACACTCCGTTGTTTGTACCGTCCTCATATGCCGAACCAGCGTTTACACTGACTACGGAAGAGACCATGGGATTGGAGTGGTTCTCCACGAGGATCACCTCCATCCCGTTTCCGAGGCGGTGGTAGTCTCCCTGCTTACCCTCCTTACTCCGGTCACATGCCGACAGAGACAACAACAGAAGGGCAAGGGCAGAAAAAACCGCTGGGCGAAGATTCATCCGCTACTCTACTCCATATTGCATACAAACTTCAGATGCTGTGAGGGATGGCGTATATCACGATGCTCAATATCGTCCCCCAGATAACCAGCCAGGCGTACCGTCGCTGTTTCTTCTCGTCTTCGGCTTCTGTCTTGCCTGCACGCAAGAGACCGGCTGCTATTATCCAGTATAGAAACACGACAAGAGTCTTCGTATCAGTCACATCTCCCCCAACCGGGAAGCCCGTCCATGGGTGGCCAAACGTGAAATATCCCATCAGGAAGCCAAGCGGAAAGCCCCCGATAAAGAGAAACAGGAGACCGTACAGGGAGTTTTTTTCTATCCCAGAATAGTCCCTTTTCTCCTTTAGATAGTTCCAGGATTGGTAAGAGGCCAGAACAAAGAGAAGAAGGCCGAGGAACATCGTCGCGATGTGAAGATACAGTATCCCCAAAGGCACATGTCCCTTGAACCTCAACTGATAGTAGACACCCTCTCCCGCCTTGCCGGGGAAAGTGAGTAATTCATCCCCCACACCGCGGACTTCTATGTAATACTCGACCCAGGTCCCCTTTTCATGGTGAGGAATGGAGGCCAGGTAGAGTGACGGCGCCCCAGCCATCCCCATAAAGGTAGTCGCGAAACTGCTGGCACCGCGCTCTCTGAAATAGAGTCTCAATCCGTCTTCCGCCAGGACCTCTTCCGCGGTACCGGAAAGGATGTTGACACTGATGTCCGGGCCCCCTTCTCCGATATGTTCCACGACATTCGTGTGGCTCAACTCGAGGCCCTTGAGTGTTCGCACTTCCTCCTTCACCTCGGGTCCCACGGCACAACCCGGGCACAAGACCATTACGGCGATGACGACCAGCACCAAACTCGCAATCCTGCTCTCCGTGAACCGACCTCTTCTTCTCATGCCCTCTCCTTTTCCTTATCGTGAACACCCGAATCCATTCTGCTATAGTATCCGCTTCGACCGCCTTTCTTGCTGTCGAGGTGAATCTCTCCGATTTCCATTCCCATATCTATCCCTTTCAACATGTCGTACAAGGTCAGTAACCCGACTGAGACCGCCGTCAGCGCTTCCATTTCAACACCGGTGCGATCCCTGGCCCTCACGACCCCTCTTGCTTCGACGCCAGGCATGTCGCGGTCCACGCGCATGCTCAAATCCACCGAAGTCAAGCGTATGGGGTGACACAGTGGAATGGTCTCCCATGTCTTCTTAGCCGCCATGATCCCCGCGACTCGAGCCGCCCCGAGCGCGTCCCCCTTTGGAAGATTCCCATCGACCAGGCACGCCAGCGTCCCGGCTTTCATATGGATTCGACCCGAAGCAGTGGCAACCCTCTCCGTGTCTTCCTTGGGCCCGACATCGATCATCTTTACATCGCCTGATGGTTTCTCTCCCATTTTCCAGTCAACTCCGCGCCGGAGACACTTAGTTTTCTATGACCTCGCCGATGGCGGCGTATTTTGCCAGCCTCTCCACAGGCAACTTCATCCTGTCCTTCTCAAGCAACTCATCGATGTGAACGATAATCCGCTTCTTTAATGTCTTCATCATCTCATCTGGAAGAAAATGAGCTCCCCCTTCAGGTTCCGGGATTATTTCATCTGCGACCCCAAGACGACGCAGGTCTGCCGCCGTCAACCTCAGAGACTGGGCAGCCGCATCCTTGTGCGCAGGATCCCTCCATAGAATGGAGGCGCAGGCCTCGGGGGAACACACTGAATAAATAGCGTTCTCAAGCATCAGCAGTCGGTCCCCGAGTCCGATAGCCAGCGCTCCGCCGCTGCCGCCTTCTCCTATCACAACGACGAGGATGGGCACCCTGAGCGCGGCCATGTCATGAAGGTTCCTCGCAATCGCTTCTCCCTGTCCTCGTTCTTCAGCCTCTATGCCGGGATAGGCGCCGGGTGTATCAAGGAAGGTAATTATCGGCTTTCCAAACTTCTCCGCCTGTTTCATCAGCCTCAGGGCTTTTCTATATCCCTCCGGGTGTGGCATCCCAAAATTGCGGTATATTTTCTCCTTTGTGTCCCGCCCCTTCTGATGGCCGATCAACATTACCGATCGGCCTTCCAGACGCGCCCACCCCCCTACTATGGCCCTGTCATTACCGAAGGTCCGGTCCCCGTGGAGCTCGACAAAATCCGTAAATATACCCTCGATGTAGTCAAGGGTATAAGGCCTGAGGGGATGTCTCGCGAGTTGCACGCGTTGTATAGCCGTGAGTCCCTGAAAGACTTCCCTCTTGAGTTTCCTCAGTTTCTCCTCGAGCCTGTTGATCTCCTCGGAAATATTAACCTCTTTGTCCATGGAGAGGCTCCTGAGATCCTCGATACGGCGCTCGAGCTCTATGACCGGCTGTTCAAATTCCAGATAAGAGTTTTCCATTCTCCCCGATTCTTCTCAGAAACTGTTTTGATACGCTATTCTGAGAGTCCTGTCCGAATCTCTCGCGTTTCCATTGATATCCCTGAGGTCAACCTCTATAAGAAGACTCTGATCAAAGAGGAAACGGACCCCGGCATTGAAAAATCCTTCCCCGCTATCCAGGTCCTTCGCCACACTCCCGGTGCTGAGGGGAAGATCATATTCCGCTACAAGGTAAAAATCGGAGTTCAGGCCCTTGATAACTCCGCAGAAAAGACTCGGATTGTTGTCGTCGCTTGCACGTCCTTCAAGCGAGACGTTTGCCCCGAGGTTCAGGCCCAGCTGACCGAGCAAATCGTAGTTCTTGCTCAAGACTCCGTAGAAGCCCCTCGACTTTATCTCGTACCGTTTCTCCTCTTTGATATACTCTCCCCAGCCCTGAGAGTCGAAGCCGAGGGCGAGAGCGGGAGTGGCAACGGTCTCATCCAACAGGCGATACCTGCAGGCAAACTCGAGATCAGGATTCCACTCAACGTTGCCCCTGCCTATGACATTGCTCCCCCCGAAAGATACTCCCATCTCGAATCTCTCCATGAGACCGATGCCTATCTGGCCGAGAACGCCGCCCATTGGATACGCCCTGATAGCAATCGTGTAACTTCCCCTGGGAAGCAGGCCCGCTGTTGGAGTATCTATGATGTCCCGCGAATAGAAATCCTGGGCCAGGATACATTCCCCTGCAGAGGATAGAACCATCAGTAAAAGAAACAGCAGCCATATTCTTCTCTTCAGATCCACCCTGACCTCCTCTGTCTCGTTACGATCCAGCCCTGACGACAATGATCCAGACAATAAACCTAATCAACCTTCTCCCATCCCACGGCGCTTTCTTCAAGCACACCAGCCACCGACGCGATCAGGCCCTGGGAGGGCAGGACGCCTATTGAACCACACTGCAGAATATTTGCGGAGCCATTCTTCCTGACGGCTATCAATACCGGACAGTTCCCGGGATGTTCCGAGAGTGCGCCCTTCAATCTCTCAAGCGTTTCCGCTTCGACCTTGCGACCCAGGATGAGCTTCAGGGCTACCTCTCCTTTCTTATACAGCTCATCCATGGCGGTTATCTCTTCGACAACCATTTTCACACTGTCTTCGTCTCTACGCGAACGCCTTCCGCTGACCAGGATTGGGAGATCTGTCGTGATAAGTCGCCCGTAGCGCTCGAAGGCCTCGTTAAACGCTATCACTTCTATCGTACCTTTAAAATCTTCCAGGGTGGCGAAGGACATTTCCTTTCCTTTTCGATCCATCAGGCGCCTGGCCTTGGTGAAAACCCCGCCGATCACATACTCCCTGTCTTCCGACTCTTCCTGGAATGAAGCTGTGTCGCAGTTGGCGCACGCCGCCATGATCCCCTCGTATTTCTCGAGCGGGTGGCCGGATATGTAGAATCCTATCAGTTCCTTCTCCATCGACAGTTTTTTGAACTTTCCCCACCGGCTCACATCAGGAAGTGGTGGATAGTGTATCGAGGAAGCCGAGTCACTACACGATTCAAAA
Organism: uncultured Gemmatimonadota bacterium; assembly: GCA_964577985.1. GTDB lineage: Bacteria > Gemmatimonadota > CAZMKB01 > CAZMKB01 > CAZNLH01 > CAZOAR01. The sequence continues at coordinate 6,807 of CAZOAR010000017.1, forward strand.
AGGTTCATTTGACCCTTCATCCTGTCTTCTTCCACTTGAGCGACCGCGTGGATAGCCCGGTCGAGGCCTTCCAGCAACTGTGCCCGGTGGCCCTCAAGGGAATCGAGCGCTCCCGCCATTATCAAACTCTCAACCACACGCTTGTTATTCAGTCTGAGGTTGATCGACTCAAGAAAGTCGTACACAGTCTTGAAAGAGCCTTTCTCTTTTCTCGCCTCAATAATCGATTCGATCGCGCCGCGGCCGACATTCTTGACGGCGCCAAGTCCGAACCTGATGCCATCATCCACAACCGTGAAGCGAAAGCCGCTCTCGTTGACATCCGGAGGGAGGACCTTGATGCCCATCTCGCGGCACTCGCCCAGGTAATGAACGACCTTGTCCGTGTTTCCCATCTCACTGCTCAAGAGGGCAGCCATATATTCGCACGGAAAATTGGCCTTGAAGAAGGCAGTATAGTAGGAAAGCAGAGAATACGCGGCACTGTGGCTCTTGTTGAAACCGTACCCGCTGAAATAATACATAAGATCCCAGACGCTTTTTGCATCCTCCCTGCTGACTCCATTCTCCCCTGCACCCTGCATAAAATCCTTTCGGAGCTTCGACATCTCCTTCTTCTTCTTCTTTCCCATTGCCGACCTCAGCATGTCCGCCTTGCCCATGCTGAATCCAGCCATTTCGTTCGCGATCTGCATTACCTGCTCCTGGTACAGTATCACGCCGAACGTGTCGGTGAGGATCTTATCCAGCGACGGGTGGGGGTATTCCACCTCCTTCTCGCCCTTCTTCCTCAGGATGTATTCATCCGTCATGCCACTCTTGAGCGCCCCCGGCCTGATTAGCGCGTTCACTGCAATAAGGTCCTCAAACCGTGTCGGTTTCATGCGCTTGAGGACATCGGTAGGTACGTTGCCCTCAAACTGGAACACGCCGCTTGTCCTCCCCTCACCGAGAAGCCGGAAGACCTCCTTGTCGTCGAGTGGAATGTTTTCGATACTGCAGCACTCCTTGCCGGAGGTGGTAACCGACTCGAGCGTTTCGTAAATCACCGTGACAGTCTTCAGACCGAGAAAGTCCATCTTGAGGAGCCCTATCTGCTCTGCCGACTTCATCTCGTACTGAGTGGTGACATCCTTGCCGCTGGTCGTGTAGAGCGGTGCGTATTTCACAATTTCTTCGGGAGCTATCACAACGCCGGCCGCGTGAACGGACGCGTGCCGCGGCATTCCCTCGAGGGTTCGTGCGATCTTCATCAGTCTCTTGTAGCTCTCATTTGAACCAACCAGCTCGTTCAGTTCCTTTATCTCTTTGACGGCGGTCTCGAGATTCATGTTGGCGCCAGGTTGATTAGGGATGAGCTTCGCTATTCTATCGACTTCAGAAAGGGGTATATTCAGGACCCGCCCGACATCTCTCACAACTGCGCGCGCCAGCATGCGCCCGAAAGTAATTATCTGAGCAACGTTGTCATCTCCATACTTCTCACGGACATACTTGATGACCTCTCCCCGTCGTTCATAGCAGAAGTCTATGTCGATATCAGGCATGGTAACCCGCTCGAGATTGAGGAAACGTTCGAAGATAAGCCCGTAGTGTATAGGGTCGACATCGGTGATACCCAGGCAATAGGCTACCAGACTCCCGGCCACAGAACCACGGCCGGGTCCCACCGGGATCTTATTTTCCCTGGCGGCCTGGATAAAGTCCCTTACGATGAGAAAATAACCGGAATAGCCAGCCTCGCGAATCACACCCAGCTCATAGTCCAGCCTTTCGAGCAGATCTGCGCCGGCCTTGCCAAACCTCCTGTCGAGGCCCGCTTTCGCCTCAGCCCCGAGATAGCTGTCGAGGTCGTCATATCCTTCCGGGACGGGAAAATGAGGCATGTGGAGCTTGCCGAAAGTGATTTCGACATTACATCTGTCCGCGATTTCAACCGTGTTCGACAACGCTTCCGGCGTCTCTCGGAATCTTTCCTCCATCTCCTCCGCACTCTTGAAATAGATTTCGTCGCTGTCAAAACGCATACGGTCATCATCATCGACCGTCTTGCCCATCTGGATACAGAGGAGAACATCGTGTGCCTCCGCGTCCGTGCGTTCGAGATAATGGACGTCATTCGTGGCCACGAGCGGCATACCCATCTCTTTTCCTATACGTATGAGCCCCTCGTTGACCAACTTCTGGTCCGGCAAACCGTGATCCTGCAACTCCAGGTAATAGTTCCCTTCACCGAAAGCGCCCGCGTATAACTCCACGGCCTTTCTGGCGGCCTTTTCATCACCCCTGAGCAGGTGCTGGGAAATCTCACCCTTCAGACAGGAACTGAGTCCTATCACCCCCCCCGCGTACTCCTTCAGGACCTCCATGTCAATCCTCGGTCGGGAATAAAACCCCTCCAGGAAGCCGATGGATGAAAGCTTCATGAGATTCCTGTATCCCTCAAGATCTCGAGCGAGGAGGATGAGGTGATAGTATCTCTGCGACATCCTGAGTCCGCTCCCCTTGCGATCATGGCGCGAACCTGGGGCCATATATGCCTCTAAACCGATGATTGGCTTTATTCCGGCATCGACGGCACGCCGATAGAAGTCTATCACGCCGAACATATTACCATGATCGGTGATAGCGAGCGACGACATACCGTGTTTCCCGGCCTTCTCAAGGGTTCGACCAATCGGACAGGCCCCGTCGAGAAGGCTGTACTCGGTATGGAGGTGGAGGTGAACAAAGGAGGGGGAGTCGGACATCCGCACAGCCTTTCGTGTTAAAGAGTTGGATCCAGCACGATTGCTATTCCCGCGCGTCGGGCGGGAGGAAGCACCTGAACGAGTCCACAATCGTGTCAAGCTGAATCATATAGGTATACTTTGCTTTACGCGTATCCGGGGCGAAAAGAATTGTATCGAGCATAAAAAATCGGCCCGATTCGGGGCAGTTGAAAGCGCGCGTCACGAACGTTCCACCTTCGAGCCTCTCTCTGTTCTCCCAGAGGCCCATGAACTTAAGCGCGGGGTGGCCATGAAAGTCCATCCATTCTGATCCGGTCGCACTTTCCACAAGACGGTCGCCTGGATAGAAACGCCCGCCCAACTCCATCCTCTTATCAAGCATTTCCCCAACCCGCAGGCTGTCTCGGAGGCCATCCTCCCAGTAGACAAGAACTGATCGCTGCGGGTTTATGTTGAAAAACCTGATAGCGTGCGTGTCTCCAGTAGATGTCTCCTCTCGATAAACGCCAGGAAGACTCAGGGAGAAGCCATATTCGTCACGCAACCTGTCTTCGAGTTCCGTGTTGTGACCACTGAGGAACATCCTCTCCGTGACCTGAGTCCTCAGGAGCCGGTCGATACGCGACCGGAGAAGCTCTGTGGATCGTCTGACATATCCTGGCAGATCCCGTTCCCTGTCGACAACAAGGACGAAGACATCCTGGTTCCTGGCCCATATGTCAGGAGCTTCATAGAGGAGCCCACCCTTATCGCCGACTTCCGCCTTCACTTCCGCGGGAAGAAGGTCCGCTACAACCTGGTCTTTCTCCAGACTCCCCATTACGATAAGCTTCGACCACTTTCTGTAATCGCCCGGACTCCCGAGAGGGGCATGGATGACCCTGAACATGGTCTCCCTCCTCGCCGAGAAGATTTCTCGCTCAAGCGCGCCGCGTATATCATCTTCCACATCCTCCCAGACACCCTCTTCCGCGAGAACGACCACTTCGTTCGCCTTCCCGACCGCCAGTGGTTCGCCGCAGCTTGAGAACACTATTGCGCTGAAAAGGAAAATCCCCGCGATAGAGAGTCTCTTGCAGGCATCACGCTCACGGCCAAAAAGGAAATATATCCGCATCATCACCTCGCGTCAACATCTTTGATATCTATCCCGAAATCTTCCAAGATCTTTCTGAACAACAGCTTGGCGGCGCTCTCCAATTCCCTGGCTGACCCTCTGTTCTCGAGAACGAGGTCACCCATTCCCGCCTTTCTGTCCGGATCCATCTGCATCCGCTCTATACGAATGGCCGCGGCTTTCTCCAGTCCCCTCTTCTCGAACAGCCAGTCCAACCTTTTCTCTATCGGTGCTTCGATCACAACAATCAGGTCATAGTCGGTCCCTGTTCCAGCCTCGAGAAGGAGCGCGGCCTCGACAACAGCCACGTTTCGCCCTTCGTTCTCTTCTTTCTCCAGGATACGAATGATTTCCTCCCGGATCAGAGGATGGACCAGACCATTCAGGCGTCGGACCGAGTCCTCACTCTCGAAGACCACAGCAGCGAGCCTTTCGCGATCAAGGCTCCCGTCATCACACAGCACATCTTCACCAAACTCTATCACAACTCGTTCCAGCGCTTCGGACCCCGGCCCGAGAAGCGCGTGACCAACCTTGTCGGCATCAACGACGAAAGCACCCATAGACTCCCAGACTCGGGCGACAGTGCTCTTCCCGCAACCGATATTTCCCGTCAGGCCGATCAGAAGCATCATCCTGTCATGCCCCGCCTTTGCACTCCAGCCAGTTGCAGCCGACCGCGATGTCCACGACAACGGGTACCTTGAGCGTGATCGCGTTTTCCATTTTCTCCGCTGCGAGTTCCCTCACCTCGTCCAGTTCGTCCCTGTGGACTTCGAACACGAGTTCATCGTGAACCTGTATGATCATGCGACTCTTGAGCTTCCTTCTCGCCAGTTCGCGATGTATGTCTATCATCGCGATCTTGATAATATCGGCAGCGCTCCCCTGAATAGGCGAATTGATAGCCGTTCTCTGCGCGAACTCCCTGACCCCCCTCCGTTTGTCCTCGATGTCAGGAAGGTATCGCCGTCTCCCCATGATGGTCGAGACATAGCCCCGCTCTCTTGCGTCGACAATCATGGCATCGATATAGTCCTTTACCCCGCTGAATCTGTGGAAATACCCCTCTATGAACGCGGCCGCTTCTTCGATAGATATGCTTAGTCGCCGCGCCAGTCCAAAAGCTCCCATCCCGTAAATAATTCCGAAGTTTACCTCCTTCGCCCTGGAGCGCAACATGGCCGGGACTTTTTCGTAAGGGATCCCGAAGACCAGCGCCGCGGTCTGCCGGTGTATGTCATCGCCGGCATGGAACGCCTTCACCATCTCTTCATCTCCGGAGAGGTGAGCCATAATCCTTAGTTCGATCTGAGAGTAATCGCACGACAGGAGGAGATATTCTTCACCACCCGGAACAAAACCTCTCCGGAGTTCTCTTCCGATCGAAGTCCTTACCGGAATGTTCTGGAGGTTAGGCCCGCTGGAAGAGAGTCTCCCGGTGGATGTTACGACCTGGTTGTAGGAGGTGTGAATGCGACCAGTCCCGGGGTTGATCTCCCGTGGCAGGGCATCCACATAGGTGTTCTTGAGCTTTGACAGCTCCCTGAAGTCGAGCAGGAGTCTGACAATGTCATGCTGATCCTCGAGCCTTCTCAGGACCTCACTGTCGGTGGAGAACCCCGTTTTAGTCTTCCTCTGAGGGGGGAGTTTCAACACGTCGAAGAGTATACGCGACAACTGGCGGTGCGAATTAATATTGAATTCCTCTCCCGCTGCCGCGTAGATGCTGTTTTCCAGACGACCCAGGTCCCCGTCCATCCTGTGGGAGAGCTGATCGAAAAACTCCCTGTCTATGGCAACGCCTGCCATTTCCATGGCGGAGAGAACCTCCACAAGGGGCAATTCAATATCCTCGAAGAGAGAATAGAGGCGCTTCTCCTCCAGCATGCCCTCGAAGATATTCGCCAGACGCAGCGTGTAGTCGGCGTCCTCACACGAATATGCCATCGCCTCATCCACTTCTACATCGGCAAACGTCTCTTTGCGTACATCGACAACATCAGAGAAGGACTTCATCTCAAGCCCCAGAAACTCACGCGCAAGGTGGTCGAGACCGTGCCCGGTTCTGTCAGGCTCCAGGAGATAAGATGCGATCATCGTATCGAAGGAAAGAGCCTTGAGCTCAAGACCGGCTCTCTTCAGAACGGTAAAATCATACTTCAGGTTCTGACCGATCTTCTCTACATCGGCTGACTCCAGTACCGGCCTGATGAGATCGAGTACCTGCTCCAGGTCCAGCGATTCCCGTCCTGCGTGTGCTATCGGAACGTATACCGCCTTCCCCTCAACCAGGGCCATCGATATCCCGACCAGCTTCGCCTCCATGGAATCGACGGACGTGGTCTCGACATCGATGCAGATTCGGCCCACTTCACGCGCCTTCTCCATAAATGACTCAAGCTCCTCGCAAGTCGTTATCAGGGAGTAGCTTCCGTCACTCCCCACCTTCTCCCCCTTCTTTCTTTCCTTCAGAAACCCGTAGAATTCCAGTTCTCTGAATAGTCTCTCGACCGCCTCTTCATCCGGCTCCCTGCGACTGAAATCTTCAACGGCAATATCCAGCGGGATATCATTCTCAAGCGTAACCAGGTCACGGGAGAGGAGCGCTTTTTCGTGGTTGTCATCAAGTTTCGCGGCCATTTTTTTCGAAGAGATTGACTCAATGGAGGCGTAGATATCTTCGAGACCTCCGAACTGCCTGATCAGTTTTTCTGCGGTTTTTCGACCTACTCCGGGCACGCCCGGGATGTTGTCGGAGCTATCCCCCATCAGGGCCAGGAGGTCTACGACTTTCTCGGGAGGAACACCAAGTTTTTCCTCCACCCTTTCACGGCCCACCCATTCATCAGCCGTGTTCCTGTTCCCCGGGTTGAGGAGCAGGACATCATCCTCGACAAGCTGGCAGAAGTCTTTGTCACCCGACACGATGACAGCCCGGAGACCCTCAGCAGCGACACGCCTGGCGAGAGTGCCGATTATATCGTCCGCCTCGTATCCTTCCTTTTCCAGTACGGGTATTCGAAGCGCGGACAGGACTTCTCTGATCCTCGGGATCTGGTCCTGCAGTTCCTCCGGCATCTTTTCTCTCGTGGCCTTATATTCGGGGAACAGACGGTGACGAAAGGTGGGCTCCCGGGTGTCCAGTGCTACAACCAGATAAGACGGCAGATATTGCTCGAAGATCCTGAGGAGAAAACTCGTAAACCCGTAGACCGCCCCGGTATTCTCTCCTGTCCGCGTCCTCAGCGGATTCTTGATAAAGGCAAAATACGATCTGTAGATCAGCGCGTATCCATCAATAAGGAAGAATTCTTTCTTATTGCCGGTCATTCTGTCTTGTCTCACCCCCTCGCTCGAGACGCGACTCCCCTTTCCAGGCGGCTCGGGATATAAAATATTAACCCCACCAGATTCAACCAGTGGGGTTAAGCAAGGTCTATGGCCCGAACACGGCCGGCCCTGAATGTCAATGATGATTACTTGACAACCACCGTTGAGGCTTGGGGGCCTTTTTCCCCTTCAACGATCTCAAACTCGACTTCCTGACCCTCCGTCAGCGTCCGAAACCCGGTCGACTGGATCGCTGAATAGTGAACAAACACATCTCCTCCCTCGTCCCTCTCGATGAACCCGTAACCCTTGGCATCATTGAACCACTTGACTTTTCCCTTGATCATTGAAAAAAAACCCCCTTCTGAGACAGTTACGAACAATTACCAGAATATATTATCAGAAAATCAAAATCTTGTCAAGGAGATTTCCCCTCAGATTTATCTTTTTTTCGTCTCCGCAGGCAGGCAAGCCCCGTATCAAACATCTTCGCCCGATTGAATCACCCGGAACATGACAACCACTCCCAGGCGACCATCACAAAACCGGTAATCAGAGGGATGGACAGGTTGTCGTCGATCCCTCTGGACAGACATTCCACCATCGTTGCCACACAAGCCCCTGCAATCACGATTGGAACAGACAGTCCCGTTACAGACGCGCCAACGGCCAGGCACGTCAGCAGACACGCGGCACTGCCCTCGATGCTCTTCCTGCCGAAGCGTGCTCTTCCCCACTTCTTTCCTACCAGAGATGCCATGCCATCGCCGAGGACGGTGTAGTACATCACGGCGATCGCGACGGGCTTTGTGAAGACAAGGATCGAGACGGTGAAGGAGAGGAGAAGAAAGGTCGAACCCGTCAAGGCTTGAGACTCGTGATTCCTGATCAACCCGCCGAACAATTTGAAAAAAGGTCTCCCCAGATATGCAGTTTTCAATCTCAGAAGATCGACCGTGAAAAATACCAGCGTAACTACCGCCAGAATCTTCACAATAGAAGGAAAAGAGAGAAGATCATACGAATACACCAGGGGCACGCTCAGCGACAGGAGATGGATCCCTTTGCGCGCCAACTCCCTCTTCATCGACAGAGATACAGGAACCTCCGGCAGGTCTTTCTTCAAAAATAGAACCCTATAGACATCCGGTGAGTGTTGTCCAACCCCTCATCCGGGCTGCCGAACCAGGCGTAATCCGCCGCGAATCGGCCCAGCATAATCCCGGCACCCGCTGTGGGTGTCCCCTCATCCCAACCTCCCCTGAGCGCCACCTGTTTTCCTACTTGATACTCCGCCCCGAGATGGAGATTGAAACTCAGCGGTCCCGCCGAGAACTGATCCACCTGAGTCCCCCGATTTGTAAACCTGACCGACGTAGCGGCGGCCACGAGAATCTCTCCGCCGGGAACATCGATCCCGTTGTTCAGGGATAGACCAGTTCTGAGGGTGGGAGCCGTAGTCTCTTTTGTGCCGGTGTTGAACGCCACAAAAGTAGTCGGTACATCCTGAACAACAACGCCCAGAGAGAGGGGAGAACCGCTGCCAAGGGGAACAATTGTTCCCAGATCAAAGCCAAATCCCGTGCCTCTGGCATCGTCAAGCGCCTTATGGATTATCTTTACCGACCCACCGATCCGTACTCCACCCCTGGCCTCTCTGGCATAACCGAGAGACAATTGATACTGGGACGTCCCGAAACTGCCAATCGCGAACGGTTGATTATCCGGACCGGGTTCTTTCTCCGGGTCGTCGACGCCCGTCTCGACAATGTCCGAGACACCAAGCCGAATCAGACCGAAACCAAGCACAGACCGTCGGTATCCAGATTCAAGCGGGTGAGAGTAGCCGATGAAATCATACTTGACCGCTCCTCCAAAGCGCTCGGAATGCATAGCCAGGAGTTCTCGACGACCACCCCACGACATCCCCGCAGGATTCCAGTATATCGATGCAGTTCCACCCTCCATCGAGACAAACGCGCTTCCCATTCCGAGTGCCCTCGCCCCGACGCCGATGCTGAACGCCTCTCCTGCGTACTTCGTGAAGGCGCTTGCCTTGCTTCCCCCCAGGAGGGAGTACAGCGTGATCAGGCAGAACACGGTAATCGATTTAGCGAATGAGGAGCATCTTCCGTGTGACACGGCTGTCTCCTGTCTTGAGAACATACACATAGACTCCTGATGGCACTGCATCGCCAACTGCATTAGTACCGTCCCAGAACACTTCATGTTCCCCGACGCCCGAAGCAGCGTTGAAAAGCCTCTTCACCAGGCGTCCTCTCAGAGAAAAAACCTCAAGGCTCACATTCGTAGTATTTCTGCCACGGAGTTGTGTCGCGGACACCCGGAAGAAAATTGTCGTGGAAGGATTAAACGGGTTCGGGATGTTCTGCATAAGCATCTCCGCTCCCGACGGCGCTCGCCCGGCATGTGGCCTGTTCGTCCCTTGTATCGAGGAGGGCAGGTATTCGAGGAGTATCGTCGAGTAGAAGTCACCGACTACCACGGTTGTTTCGCTGGTCTCCACCGCAACAGATTTTCCCGGGGTGGGGAAACTGTCAATCCTCGCTATTGAATATGGATCTCCCACATCCACGGCCACTATCTCTCCTCGCCTGAGAGCGAGGAAGGCGATACCGTTCTCAACTGCCACATCGGCGACAGGATCTCCCAGGTCCAGGTGGCTGACCTCGTTCATCTGCCCGCCCTGATCATACTCGATGACACGGAATCCTCCTACGTCATCAGCGATATAGACGATACTTCCGTCTGCCGCGATTCCTTCCGCAAAACCGGGCGTGTCCAGGGTATGCAGGGGCCGCAGTGAATCAGCAGGCTCCGATATGTCATATGAATGAACACCCGCGTCACGATCCGCGACGAAGGCCAGGTTCCCGGCAACAGCCAGGTCCACGGACTGGGAGGGTGTCAGATAGCTCGACACGACTGAGGGCGAATACGGAATCGCAAGATCAATGGCCCTGAAGTCTCCATCAACGACGTACGCCATGCTCCCGGATACTTTCACCTCTGTGACCTCCCGGCCGGTGCTCACCTCTCCCATTAAAAAGGGGGACGCCGGATCAGATACATTGATCGTCATCACACCGCCTTCGTTGTTCGCGAGCACAAGAACAGTGTCGCTGACATCCAGAGAGTACGCGTAGGTTACCCCATCTGTGAAAGAGCTCAGGATCGCAGGATTCCTCCGGTCTGTGATGTCCACCGTCCAGACGCCCATTCTCCCCTGAGCCAGGTATGCCAGATCTCCGCGGATCACACCGCCGCGGTTTTCCCCTGCGGAGCGGAACGTTCCCAGCGATTCCGGGTTGACCGGATCAGACACATCGCTAATCAACAGGCCCGCGAAATCGTCTGCAACCAGGGCGAATCCCGAGTCAACGGCGATACCCATGGCATCATCAGGTGTATGGGATGCGGAAATCAAGAGCGGAGCATCCGGGTCGGTCTCTATGTCGAAGATATGAAATCCCCTGAAGTTATCTGCCAGGTAGAGGTTCGGGACCTCAATGAAAAGATCGAGGGCCTTGCCGGGCGTCGAGACATACGGGCGCAGGATCGGGGCTTCAGGATCGCTGACATCAACTGTAGCAAGCCCTTCGAAGTCCGCGAGATACGCGTGGGACAGCGCGACACGGACATCCATGGCCGTCACCCGGAGGGGGACCCTTGCTACCTGTATCATGTCGGGCAGTTCGGAGACACGGATTATTCTAAGACCGATATTCAGGGAGGCGACGTAGGCGTATCCTCCTTCAATGTCTACTGCCCAAGCGGGGCTCGCTCCCTCGAGCTCGGCTATGAAACGGAGCGTGTCGGGATCAATCGAGGAGAGGACAAGAATGCCCTTTGAGCCATTCGCTACGTAGAGAGTGTCTCCCTTCAGATCAAGGCCCATCGCTTCCCCACCTGTTGAGTATCGACCAAGGAGCATGGGACTCGCGGGATCGGACACATCCAGAACACATATCCCCGCTGTGCTGTCCGCCACAAACAGGCGGTCTCCCCGCAACCTGAGATCTGTGGGGGCTTCACGGAAGAAACATCTTCCCAGCAACGTCGGGGTCGAAGGATCTCCATAGTCTATGATCAGCAGCCCTGAGAAAAAGAGAGAATAGGCGATGTTCCCCGACACCTCCACTTCTCTGGCGCCCGCATCGAAGATCGACGAGAGGAACTCGAATCCGTTATCCCCCCGGGCTGCCGGGCACAGGCAGGGCGAAATAAGCAGAATCAACACGATCGATTTTTTCACTCAGTCATCTCCCGTCAGGCGCGGTCGCCGTCTATCGATTGGCACTGACTGCATAAGGCTCCCTCTCAAGCATCTCTGTTCTCTTGTCGATCGCTTCCTCCAGTGACTGATCCAGATCTCGTGCCCTCCTGTAGCAGGATAGCGCCGCCCGGAAGTCTCCTGTTTCTCTATAAGAATCTCCCGCGTTCACGAGTGCCTCCGCGTAATCCGGCTTCTCTTCGACGGCCCTCATAAACGAGCCGATCGCTTCGTGGTATTCCCGATTCCTGTAGAATCTGATGCCCAGTTGATTATGAGAACGGGGATCATCCCACGCGACATGCATCCGTTGACCATCTGTCAGTTCTACCTCGGCAGCCCCTTCCTTCTCAATCGAAAGGAGAAACCGGAGTTTCTCAATGTTGTTTGCCGCCTCGCCGCTCTTCTTCAGATTGTAGCTTCTCTCATAGTACTCGAGTGCGTCTGCATAACGCCCGATCGCCTCATACGTGGCAGCAAGATTATAGTATGCCAGTTCCCACTCCGGAGAGACTGCTGTTGCCTTCACAAACCAGCTGACGGCATCCTTATACTTCCTCAGGTTCCACAACATCAGGGCGACTTCATTGATGAGGGCTGGATCATCGCTCCTCCGCGCAGTATCTTTCGCCGCAAGGACCTCGAGTCTGCTCGCCAGGACGTTCGAAAGATCTCCCGATGCTCCTGTGCCCACTTTTCTGAAAGCGCTTTCCGCTTCTTTGATCTCCCCAGCCTCCTCCAGCACGATTCCGAGATTGATTCGAGCATCGGTGTTCGAAGGCTCCAGCGCGAGCACCCTCTCAAATGTCCTACGTGCGGCACCGGACTCCCCCCTCATTGAATAGATATAACCAAGGCGGTTCAACAGGGCAAGGTTGCCCCCATCGGTTTCTACTCGTTTTCTCACCTCGGCGAGTTGCTCATCCGATACTCCAAGATAGTGCAACGCATAACTGTTGTCGCTGACACTCTTAGCTGCGAACTGAAACTCACGTTTCGCGCCCTCCTCATCACCCCTGTTTCTCAGGATCGTTGCGTCTGTGAAGTGGCGGATCGCCATCTTGTGATCAAAGAGTTCGTGAGATCTCAACTGGCGCCAGGCTGGAATCAGGGATCGCACATCGCCACGGTAGTTTCTCATATTCTCCAGAGCCGGCAGATATGACTCTCTGACGCCGGGTGAATATCGATAGGAATAGTTGCCCCCGTGAAAAAGAAAAAACTCTATGACCGGCCTGTCGTCCGTGACTATTTCCCCGGTGCCGGCGTATTCCCGCAAGCCGCTATCGTCCATGAGGTAGAGGCTCAGAAGGTCGTAGGCGTCCACGATATCGACAGAAGCAAGGTCGCTGGCAGTTTCCTCATGTTCGAACAACTCCCGGATCCTGGCAAGATCGATCGATTGAGGAACGCGCGAGCCTACAAGCGCGAGTTCGTTTCTCTCGATAAGCCAGCAGGTCACATGAGGAAAAACGTCCAGAAATGTCCGGACGAGTGTCTTTACGTCTTCCTCGCTCTGGTCATGGAGCGGTATCCACTGGCACAGCACTCCCCCTTCCTTCAGCCGGTTTCCGGCCTGGAGATAGAACTCCCTGGAATAGAGATTGACCACTCCCGCGGAACGCGGGGGAGGAGGCTCCAGGGTAATCAGATCGTAGCTGCGACGCGAAGTCTGAAGGAAACTCCTTCCATCATCGATGACAATCCTGGCTCTCTCATGTTCGAGGACGTGGTTGTTGTTCTCCTCAAAGTAGGCCGCTGCCTCAACCACTTCCTTTGAGATCTCGACACAGTCGAGGCGCTTCAGCGTTGGGCAAAGGCTCACAGCCCCAAGGGTCATTCCTGTGCCCAGGCATATCACCAGTGCATCCTCGGGCTCACCACCCGACAGCACCACGGGCAGGTGTCCAAGGAGCTTCATATATCGCCGACCGGAATAATCCGTCCCGGAGAGACCGTTTCCGTCCACGAACATCCTGAGATAGCCGGGATTCAAAGGGTCCTGATCCGACACCACCGCCACAGTGGACGACGGGCCCTCGATAAAACAGACCAGGCTCTCCGGAGGATAGATACTCCGGAAGAGCTCCTTTCGAGGGACCACGACCAGCACGAACAGAAGCGCTCCCATGAAAGCCAGAAGACCGCGGCTATGTCTCTCGATCGGATCACAGGCAAGAAGCAGAAGAGACAGTGCAACGTTGACTGCAGACAGCAGAATCATCGTCCAGCCGACCCCCAACACAGGTATCAGGACGAATCCAGCCAGAAAAGAGCCAGCTATGGACCCTGACGTGTTTACGGAAAAGACGTTCCCTACCGTTCTTCCGGCTGTTTCTCTCCCCTTATCGACAATCCCGACGGCTGCAGGGAGTGACATTCCCATCAAGAAGGCAGGGAAAAACATGACGGCGGAACTTCTGCACAAAGTGATCAGTAATCCTTCTCTCCATCCCCCACCGATCGGAGAGGCTATTAACGAGTTCAGGCCTGCGTCGATTGCTGTCATATTGTCGATGACGGCCGTAGAGATCACTGCCGTCACACCAATCCCTGCCTCTATGAGTGCGAGAGCCAGCCACAGGTTCCTCTTCCCGCGCATAAGCCGGTGCGACACATATCCGCCTCCCGCGATTCCGACAAGAAAAGTGGCGAGGATGGTGGTGAAGGCGTATGTCGTCGTTCCCGTATAGTGGATCAGCATGCGGGTCCAGACAACCTCATAACCCAGGGAGGCAAAACCAGATACCCCGGCCACAAGGAGAATCACCCGGAAGAAAACATCCGGCGGTTGCTCCGACATATTATCATACTGCGCTGACGACCGCCATTCGACGGTCGAATCAGAGCGGATCGACCTCGACCTTGACCTGGAGGTGACAAGAGCTATGATCGCGACTGCGACATTGATCAACGCGGCGATCTCCATCGACCCATTCACACCAGAGTACCCGATCAAAAAGAAACCCGCAAGGAGACTTCCTGCAATCGCCCCGGCCGTGTTTAAGGAATATAGAAACGCCGTAGACCTTCCAACTGCTCCTTTCCGCCCGGCAAGATCACTGACCAGAAGAGGAAGAGTACCCCCCATCATGGACGCTGGAGGAAGCAGAACCATCATCGTCACCATAAACCGGAGAAGATGTGTCGCGGATGGCCACTCGAGGAATGAATCTCCGGCCAGATAGAGAGGCGTTAGTAGATTCAGAATGTGAGGATACAAAATGGCGTAGAGGCCGATGAGTAACTCGAGTATACCATACAGTTGAAGGGGATTTCGGGAGATGTCCGACCGTTTCCCGAAGTAGTAGTTGCCGAGCGCAAGACCGGAGAAAAATACCGTCAGGACCGCCGAGACCGCGTAGATGGTCGAACCGAATACGAGCGTAAGGGTCTTGATCCATAACAACTCGTATATCAGGGCAGAGAGACCCGAGAGAAAAATGAGGACAGGAATCAATAGATCGTCCCATTGAGGACTACTTGTTCAACGCCGTTCCCAACTCACGATAGATATCCTGCAGGACCAGGGTGGGAAAGTATCGTTCCCAGTTAGGGAGGTATGTCTCATCCCTGTTATTTGTAAAAATTAGTTCATATCCTTGCGTACGGATTTTCTCCAGGAAGAGGTAGGCATACCCGGAGTTGTAATACTTCCAGATTTCATAGGGATCAGAGCCATACTCATTGGGGCGTGACAAACGCTCGTCCGGCGCGCCATACTTCAGATACGTTACACCACGATCATCAACGGCCCACTCTCCTTCCTCACCCCTCTTCGCCTTCCACACGGTATGGAATTCCTCGAGGACATATTCTATCCTCTCAGAGTATTCTTCCCTGAACTCATTCTCTGCTGTAGCCGTTATGGTGTCGAGAGATTTCCAGGCACCATGGAGGAATGAACGCTTTCCCTGGATATTCAGCCCCTCATAGTCCCTCTTCCGGCTGTTCGACAGGAGGTAGCGCATCATCGCAAAGACACTGTCGAGCTGGGTCTCGCTGAATCCAGCGAATTCATTGATATCAGCTTTCTCCTCGCTCTTCTTGTCACTCACTTCCTCTCTGACCGCCACGGAGAATGACTTCCTTACAGCAATCGGCTCTTCACCCTCCGCCTTGCCCGGTCTATCTGTTCTCAACCTCAGGTAGTATCCTCCAACTGGAAGGCCAGAGCAACTGAATGCTCCGGCATCAGCCTGCACTCCCGGATTCACCGTCAGGTTCCTCGTCGGCAACGTCTTGACAATCTCACCGGAGGCACCCAGGATATCCATATCGATGGCGAAGATCGCGGCTTCTTTTCCAGGATTGGTTATCTGGTAATAAAAATACACAAGCGCCGACGTTCCGTAGAAGTCTCCGCTCGAATTGATGTTGATCCGCAGGTTCCCCTTCTTGAAGATATCGAGTTTGTCGCCGCTGGTCGTGTCACTGACAATACTGTTGGCGAGGACGATGTCACTCAGTATGCGGCAGGCGCCGGGATCCGCTATTTCCCTTCGAAATTCCTGGACATCGCCGCTGTTCATGTCCTTCACTGAGGCCACAAGCTCGTATCCGCCGATATCAAGCGGCACCGACAGGATGGGCTCCATAATATAAGCGCGCTCGGAGGCGACATACGCCTCCTCGAACTCTCCGTCTCGTTTCCACTCATCGTGGAAGAGACGATTCTTTTCCCCGTCATAAAGAGCCACAGAAAACGACAGCTGATACTTGTATTTGCCGGTATCCGTCTTTCCAAACTTCATCGCCTGCATGGGAATCTCCACGCAGGCTTCCACCAGCATCACCTTCTCGGCCGGATAGAAACGGTGAACCTCCATATCCATTTCACGGCCAGGCCTTCCATACAACCCGCCGGAGCTGGAGGCAACAAGAAGAAGAGTGAGCAACATCAACCTGTGTGTGTACTTGGCCACTTCGGGCAACCCCGGTTCTCCTGACCTCAGAGTCTCTATTCTCCTGTTCCCGGATGTGACTTCTATTGCTGCCATCCGTTACGTACACTCTTGTTACAATAGAAGGGGGATGGCTCAACACTGTGCCATAAGCTACCACCTCTGGCCAGCCGTGTCAAGCCATCCCCCTCAAGACGGAATCTACCGAAGGAGACTCGTCAGGCCCCCCACAACAATTAGAATCCCACCTTTACGCTGAAAAAGTGCTCAGCGGGTAGACGACCCATATCCCGGTAGGCATAATCAAACGTGCTGCTGAAGTCCATGAACTCATAGGTAAAACCGCCGCCGAGACTCAATCCCCTCAGGATATCACCACTGTCGCTGGAATCACCAAGCTTGACTTCATCCTGCTGGATGTACCATCCTCCCCTCGCGCTGATACCTGTAGTAGAGCCCTCGCCACCAAGCCTTCTCGTATATTCCGTGCCGGCTGAGAACGTGGCGTCCTGGTTGTTTGGCTGAGCGAACTCACCAGCCAGCAGCCAGGACTGGCCAGACTCCCAGGACCTCGAAATCAGGTCGTAACTCAGAGCCGCTTTGAACGCGTTGGGAATACCATACGAGGACGTCCTGTATTCAGCATTTCTGTCCTCCAGCGTTGAACTCTCCTCGGTACCCTCCTGCGGCGGGACAGAGATGTTCAATCTTGAACCCCTGAACTGCATCTCCGTACCCAGATTCTGGACAACGAAAGCCAGACGTATGTTTCGGTCCATAAAGGTCGTGTGGTAGTTCGAACCGAAGTCAAAAGCAAGAGCGGAGGCGGAGACATCCCAGATGTTCTCGTGGACGCCTTTCACCGTGAGACCAGCCGAGAACCTGTCACTGAAGTTCTGAGCCCACGTCACGCCTCCCGCGAAACTGTACGTGCTCCACATCTGACCAGTACCATTCGGCTGATCAATGGTGTTCACCTCCTGATCTCCAAAACTAAGCACCTCGGCGAAGAATCCTATCGAGGAACTACCATCGCGAATCGATGTGCCACCACCCGCATAGCTCAACGTAACATCCAGCGGCATGTTCACGACCGTAAAAAATGCCTCGCTCCCCTCCAGGAATCCCAGACCAGCCGGGTTCCAGTAAACGGAGGTAATATCATCCGCGATGGCACTGTACGCGCCTCCAAGCGCGATCGCCCGCGCGCTGACTCCTATTGAAAGGAATTCGGCCGAGCGATTACCAACATTGTTAAAGTCACCCCTCCCCTGAATAATGTCGTCCACATTTGACTGGGCGAACATCAAGCCTGCGGAGGCCAGCAAGCTGAAGGAGAGCAGCACCAGGGCAGTAAGCCACTTCTTCTTGTAAACCATCTTTCTCCTCCTGGTCTTCATCTCGATTACTGGACCACCGCAAAGCGACCCAGGTGGGTTTCTCCATCAGGCGTGGTCACGTGATAATAGTAGTTGCCTGAGGCCAACTCCAGGTTGAAACGGGTTCTGAGATCATAGACCTCTGTGCCTCCTTCGTCGGGCATATGATCCAGCACCTGCACCAGATTTCCGCTGATCGTGTAGATGCGGATCGTGCACTCAGGCGGCAGATTAATGAACTGCATCTGGCGCTGAGTCGGCCCCAGTTCAAACGCTGAGGTCGCGACATACGGATTCGGGACAACACGTATCTTCGTCATGTCGGAGGTGCCTTTGTCCTGTCCTCCAGACGCGGTGTTTATCTCGTAGCGAGTTCCCGGAACCGGCGGACGCTGGGCGTCATGGTAGGTGTACGTAGTGTCGATAATACTGGAATCCGCCGACACGACTGTCGTGTCTATTTCGACATTCACGTCCTCCGCCAGTTGGCGCAAGGTCCAAACATCGCCTGAATCGGGCATCTGTGCCATGAAAGAGAGCGTTGCCCTTATTCCACTCACCCACATGTCGGCTATGCGCACCGGTGCTGTGGTCAGGAAATACCGCCCACCGGGTTGAATGGCACCGCCACTCACAGGCAGGAACGACCAGTTAGGTCCCTTTGCGTCGTCCGAAACAGCCCCTGTAGAATCTACGATACCGTCCCCGAAAGGAATCTCGATGTTGTTGTCGATATCCACGACTCGAACCGTCAGGCTTCCGAGACCCGCACTCTCCCACCGGAGCTCAATGTCAGTGGCTCGGTAGTCCGCCGGCCTGTACTGGCTGAACGAGACGCTCCCCGCGATTGAATCCAGTTCCACACCTAGAAGATGTTCTTCCAGTATACTCGGTGGGAGAAGGAAGGTTGTGTCGACATTAAACGTAAATGTCGAGGTAAAGATGACCTCCTCGTCGTTGTCCGGGTTGAAGACCGTCACACCCAGCTCCGTGTCCGTTCCATTATAGGGAAGACTGAACACCGGCGAGAGGCCGGCGTTGAGCTTGTTACCTTTGGAGTCCTCCACGGAATAGGTGATCCGGTTCGTGATGTCGTTCGTACGCTCGAAACTGTCGAGGACGAGCGTGTAATAATCATCCGACACCAGTTCCGGTATACCGGAGTTGAACTCGAAACCGACCATCGCGTTTGTCGCTCTCATCGAGTCGGGAGCAAACAATTCGCCCGTTGTCGTGTCCGCAAAGATGGAACCTGTCGACGCGAGCGGTGCCCTGGCCGCGTCTACCAGCGACGCACTCCCGAAGGCGTCTACAAAACTCGACGCGTTGCTCCTCGGGATAACCGAGTTCTCCGCCGGGAATGACACGCCACTGTCCAGGCTCCTTCGCGAGACAGGCAGCCTGGGCGAGTTAACATCGTAAGCAGTCACCGAGTAGAAATAGCGGAAACCGTTGATCAGCGGAGCACCCGCGGTCCCCCTGTCCACGTATGAGAACTGGAGCCCCGTATCGGTCCCGATATTGAAAGTGTCGCACTTCGTGTACACGACGCTGCTGTCCAGTGCAACCACACTGTCGCTGCAGACGACGCCCAGCGAGTCTGTGGTCAACCCATCGGCCAGATCGTATTGAGCCAGCAGATCGAGATCGAATCCTGACACGAGTTCGTTCTCCTGCATTGCCTCAGGGGTCAACGGAAAATCGGGAGAGTTGACATCTCCACGCCTGCTGAACGTGCCCGTGCGTGAGCGCCAGACACGATAACCTTCGAAATCGTACTGACGATAGGTCGAATCGAGCACCACAAAGTCATTATAGGTTCGGTCAGCGGCACTGACAGACTTCTCGTCCCACAGGATAGTCACCTTGCCGTCACCGGGAATCAGGGACATATTTGGCGCCGGTGGTGCCGAGGCCTGAAGGAAGTTGAGATCGAAGACTCCCTGGATTACATCCTTGACAGCAAGCAACTCTCCAAAGGCCGGGTCGTTCGGGTCGGGGCGCGGCGGTGAACCGAAGAAGTTTATTTCACTCGGTTTGCCCACGGCGTTGGCGAAGACCATCGCGATGACCACCTGCTGAGACTGTCCAGGCTGCCAGTCGAACGGGCCGCTTGACAGCACGAACCGGATGTCGGCAGGCGTTGTACTCTCGATACAGGGAAACTGGCTGGTCGAATCCGGATTCGTCGCGCTGATGCAGTTGAGGATGTCATAGCCCTCGAGATCCGTGTCAGGGTCCATGATCTCGCATGGGTAAGACGGGTTACACTCCTTGGTGAAATTGACCAGGCCGAGTTCGTCCACTTCGAACGGGTCGTCTATCTTGTCATTACCGTCGTCATCGATACCGTTATACGGCGATTCATCCGTGAGACCGTCCCCGTCGTTGTCGATCCCGTCGTTCGGATTACCGGGGCTGCGGAGGTAGGCTATACCCACAAGTCCTGGATCTCCGGTAAAGTTAGCCTCCTGAAAGTCACTGTCCCAGGCGTACGCCATGTTCACACGCGCGCTGTCTCCGGCTTCAGGCGTTTCGATCATATCGCGCTTGCGGATAAAGCTCGTCAGGTCATCCGAAAAAGAGACCCCTACATCCATATCGTTGTCATAGCCAACCCACGCGTCCGTCATGACATCATCGCCCCAGTTGACTATGTCGAGGATAAAGAAGACAGACTGCGCCGCGAGGCCGGTCTTGAAGGCAAGACTCCTCTGGTTCACTTCGAGCGGCATCTGGAAAGGACCTGTCAGGAACTCTTTTCCCTTCGTCGTATAGGTAGTGACAATGTCCTGATCGCTGAAAGCAAATGGCTCGTATTGACCCGTTGAATCGTTCCACACGCGAAACTGATCGGGCCATTCCTCGAAGTCGTTGGAGTGACCGGTGAATTGATCATTGTCGCTGGGATCATTGCTGACAAAGACACGCGTCGCCGAGTCATCACGGTCCTGATCGTTTCTTCCCTCGCGGAACTCCGAATCTCCCGCAAGCGGGTTGTAACCCTGCGTGAACACCTTGTCCAGGGCACCATCGTTGTCTGCATCGTACCTGGCACCGAACCAGAGGCCCGTGCCGAAGACGTAGTTGTTCGACGTGTTGGACGGGAAGAAACCTGTACCGTTTCCGCTCTCGAGGTCCAGGCCGATCGGCCCCTGGTTGGAGACCATCAGAAAGACGGCGTTCACGTCGTGCATATACTGATTCATCCTCATCAAGGAAGGCCCGCCACCGGGTTTCTTGCCATCGTCCTTGACATAGGCATTTGCCGGGCGCGCGACCAGCACCATGATGAACATGAAAAGCAAAACAGATCCCACGGACACAATTCGTCCAGGGGGTCTCCTTCGAGCTCTCAATCTACTCATAACTCACTCTCCTTGCGTGAGATATACACACCCCGTCCGGTGGGAGAAGCCTCGGCCTCTCCCATCAGACAGTGATCCGACAATGCTAGAACTTTATCTCGAGTCCAACCCTGAGCAACCTCGGGATGTCGAAGTTGTTCGGATTGGCATCATACGCTCCCATCGAGAGGATGGCCATGGCCAACTCCTCCTCGACCGTAACCGTTCCATCACCATTCATGTCGAGACGGCGAACGACTTCCGCGCGATCGTTCTCGTCATGATCCCCATCGCCATCGATATCGGGCGGTATAATGTCTGGATTGTTCGGGCTGCGGTTATCGTAATAAAAACTGGGCTCCGCCAGTCCCAAATAGTCAAGGGCGTCACTGACGGTCAGCCCGTCGGTATAGGGACTGCCGGTCGTCTGATAGACGCCGTTCGAGACCCCTGAGCTGGCAAAGACGTCCAGTTGATTCGCGCTCAGGTTGTTCGTGTCGAAAAGGTTACGAATGTCGGCAAAGGCCGTATATTCGAGTCCTCCCAACTGGAAGTCCCTCGTCAGGCGCATATTACCCAGAGCCTGCCAGCCACGACGGCTGAGGTTGATGTCCTCGACAAAATCAAAGTTCTCGTTCTGCCTCGTGTAAGGCCTGCCGCTGTTGGCCTGGAACGTAAAATTGACACCAGTCTGCCTGAGAATCGATCCCAGTTTCGTTCCCTCCCTGAAGTCTCTCGGGAGCTGGAGATTGAACAGAGCATTGAAGGTGTGAGTCTGATCAAAATCGTTCGGAGCCGGCTGGATTGGCGGAAGCGGTGGTTGCGAACCCACGACAAAACGCCCCTCGTTCCTCACGAAGTCCTCCGGATCTGTCCCGGTACTCTTCGAAAAGAGGAGCGTATACGTGAGGTCGGTCGAAAAATAATTATTGAACCGCTTCCTCAATGTAGTGTCCACGCCCTTCACGTTTCCATGATCGGCATTTGCGAATATTCTCAGATATCTCGTGCTTCCCTCCTGCTTGAGGTATCTGGCAGAAACATTGCCGTCGAAGTCGCGGTTATACCCAACCAGGTCCAGGACCCAGTTATCGGAAAGGAGGGTCGTAAAACCAACCTCGAACGAGGTCGTCTTCCGGAAGCCCATGTTGGGATTGCCGAAGAAGGCGTTGGTGTTACCCTGAACACTCACGTCCACATTGAGGGCGTCATACAGATTGGTGAACTGCGGAACCTGATACTTGGTGCCGTAACTCACCCTGACCTGAGTCTTCTCCGTAACGGGATGACCGACACCCAGTCTGGGCGCAATCTCCGTCTTTCTGGTGGGCTTGATCCGCGGTGATCCCTGATCACCGAAGATCGAGGGGTAAACCACCCCTGCCGCAAAAGAATCGAGACGAAGCCCGACATCGATGACGAGATCCTGGTAGTCAAGGCGGTCCTCCGCGTAGAACGATTCCATGTTTGGAGTCGCACTGGACGCGTCGAGGAACGTGGCTGTCGACATATTACTGCTGTAAGTATCGAGCGTCCAGAATTTCGCCTCTCCACCCAGCCTTATACGATGCACACGGTTCCACTGGGTGTCGATGTCTCCCCGGAAGTTCCAGCGGTTCTCCTTGGAGTTGAAAATAACATCATTAAACCCCTTGTTCTGGTCCCAGAACACCGTCCGAATACCGAAGGGATTGTCCGCCCTCTGGTTGTCAGCAGAAGTGACCCCCAGAAACAGTTCCTTGGAGTAGACATCCGTGCCAAAAACCGGGACATCCCGGAACATGAAGTTCAGGAAACTCCGCTGGTCGGCGTAGCCCAGGTTCGCGCCGGGGACCTTTACACTCGAGCTGGTGGAGTCGAACGGCGCCCAGATATCTGAGGTATTCCTCTGGAACGTCTGATAGCTTGCCCGCCCGGAAATGTTGATGCTCCGCTCCGCGGACTGGCTGAGAGTGATGTCGCCTCCTCCAATGAACAATCTGTTCTGGTTCACATACCCTCGATTGCGCTCCTCAGTCCAGAAATACCTCCGCCTGTTGAAGATTATCCCCTGGTCCCTGTCCTGGAGATAAGTCGCAATCAGCTTGATATTGTGCGTGGGCTGGAAGGCTAATTTTCCCTGCAGCCGGAATTCATCTCCCTGGTTACCCGGGAGTCTTCCTTCGAAGTCCTTGCCCCCGAAGCGCTCCTCACGCAGGCGGCTCAGATGCAATATCGGAAGATCCGGGTCGGCATTCCTCATCATTCCGACCAGGTCAAGATCAGCACCAAGCCACTGCCGCACTTCATCCGAGTTGTTGAACCGATGCGCGATGGCGAAAAGATCCTCAGATGTTCCCTTGAACCCGTCCGCCCTTGGCCTTCTGTCACCCTTCCCAATGGCGTCGCTTGAGAAGAAGAAGGTAAGGTTGTCGAGCACCGGAATGGGACCGCCCAGGCTGAACTGCGCGCGGTTATACCCATAATTGGATCCTGACGGGTTGATCTCATCCGTCTCGAGCCTCAGTTGACCGGAGAAATCCGTGCCGCCCTCACGAGTGACGATATTGATCACTCCTGACTGGGCATCACCAAACTCAGAACCCGCCGCTCCAGTGATTACGTCGATCTCCTCAACGCCATACTCCGGAACGTCGAGCAGGTTCTGGTCGGTCTGGTACCGCCTGACATTGATACCATCAATGTAGACGGCGTTCTCAGAGGTTCTACCGCCCCTGATACTGATCTGGTATTGCGAGTTGGCCGCGTCACCAAAACGCACGACACCCGCCTGGAGCGTTATTATGTCCCGATAGTTGTCGGCAGGCAGCGCCTCAGTAGTCTCACGGGTGACCCTGTGCTTGGAGACAGTCTGATCTCTTGGCACCAGGGGCGACCGTTCTCCCTGCACAACCTGTCCCGGCAGTTCGATAACCGTAGAATTGAGTTCGAAATCGACCGTGCCTGTCTGACCCGCCAGTACTCTCTGATCCTTAACCGTGATAGACTGATACCCGATCAACTGGGCTCTTACGTCACGGAGACCTGCCGGTACATTGAGGATGAAGAAATACCCATCTTTGTTCGTAATATTGCCAAGAAGGGTTCCTTCGATCATCACCTGAACGCCCGCGAGCGATTCACCCGTATCCGCATCACGTACCACACCTTCAATCTTACCCGTGGTCTGTCCATGCAACCCCAATGGAATGGTGAGGACCAGAGAAAAGGCAAAGGCCAACATAACGATTTTTCTGGCCATGCTTTCTCCTTTCATTCCACTCTCCTTTGTGCTAAGAGATTAAGTCCTGCTATCAAAACGGCCTTCTCAACGTCCAGGACGTTGTCATCATCAATGATTCGAGCCTTTCTGCTCTTCTCACCTCCTTTTCCCCAGGGCCTATTCAGAATACGAGGACAAACGATAGAGCCACTTGCCCAAATGATCTCCCGAAATGGACCCCGATTGTCACCCTTTCTCGAGCCTCAAGTACCCTGCCTGCGCCCTTCCTCCTGCAGGGACTCGAACTCGCACCATGCGCTATAGCAATGGCCATGCCAGGTCACATATCTTAAATTGTGGTGACCCTGCGATCTTGCCATATAAGTCGTTATAGCGCTTATCTACTCATATACCATTACCGCGTTCCGCCCGCCGATTCCAGGCTTAATGACACTATGAGTGACGCATCCACATCCCCGTGGCGCGCAGCAAATCACAATATATTACTTTTCAACGAGTTATACGCTGCGTAAGGACGACACCTTTAGTTACGCCACAAGACGATCAGTCGAGGCCTGGTGTGTCACTTTATACCGCCGGAGATAGAGTAGCTGCGTCATCCTAATTCAGCTTGAACTGCACCGGATACTGGACCCAGACCTTTACGGGCCTGTCCCTGGACATCGCCGGGGTGAAGCGAGCCGAACTGTATGCCTGCACCGCCGAATCATCGAGGGCTTTATTCCCGGAGGACCTGTTTATCTGGACCTTTCTTACTATGCCGGTCTCATCTATCAACAACCAGAGGATCACGGTGCCTTCAATACCGGCCTTTTTCAGAAAAGACGGATACTTCAGTTTGACAGATCCCCTGATAAGCGCGGGCGCGACCTCATAAGGAGTAAACGTCGGTTGATCTTCAATCGATGATGGAATAACGGGTACGTTCTTATCAGGGGTCGTCTCCGCCATGGTGACTTCTTCTTCCACTTCTTCTTCCGGAGCTGCCTCGACCGGTGTGGCCACCGGCTTTTTTATCCTCTCCGGCGGTGGTGGTATGATAATCTCCTCCGGTATATCATAGACAACTGTTTCCTGTGAACCCACCGTAAAATCCGGTGGGCTCATGCCGGGAAGTACCTGCATAAGGATGTAATGCACTACCGTTGATATGAGGGCAGCATAGAGAAAAAACTGGCCATATCTTGCCTTGAACCTGGCATTCTCCGTAACGGTTATGGTTGCTGCATCAGTCGCGGGGTTCACCTTTCTCGCTCCATTCAGGGATCTCCTCGGATCAGTCCCTCTCTTTTACCGTGGCGAAGTTGACTCTCACGGCCTCCGCTATCTTGAGCTGGTCAAGTGCTTTATTTATCTCCCCGAAAGGAGTCCTCTTATCCGCGCGCACCGCGACTACCAGACGGGGGTGTTCCATCAAGACAGGCTTCACGGAGAAGGCGATATCGTCACTCGGGATAAGCACGTCATCGATGTACGCGTTGCCCATGGGATCTATCCATAGATGGAGAATATCCTTGCGTCTTTCTTCGACCTTCTCTGTCGCCTTCGCCTCAGGAAAATCGACTCGCAACCCTTTTTCCGACCTGAAAACGGTTGAAACCATGAAAAATATCAGGAGCAGAAAAGCGATGTCGGCCATCGAGGCGTCCGGGATTCTCCCCTCAACTCTCGACTTCTTTTGGAATGGTCCGCCTTTCTTGAGCAACTATCGATCTCCGGCTATTGTTCAAGCAATTGCAGAGAAACTCGTTTCGCCTCGGCCAGTTGAAGCTCGTCGAGGACATCGATCATGTCCTCGTATTTCGCTTCGGCCGCCACTTTGACCGCCGCGATTATCTTCGGATTGTCCACTATCTCTGTCTCGATGAGTCCTTTCAGATCCTCCAGTTCGACGAATTGCTCATTCGGGTCACCTCCCCGCTTCACCGTCAGCGAGCCGTCAGGTTGGACAAATATGTGGAGGATGTTCTTGGGGGATACACGGACCTCCTCGGTCTGAGCTTCCGGAAGCACCAGCTGGAGGCCTTTCTCTTCACTGAAGACCGTCGTCGTGAGAAAGAATATCAAAAGGAGGAAGGCTATGTCCGCCATTGAAGCCGAGGGTATTTCGTCGCTGACCTTACTTCTCTTCTTGAGTAACATGAATTACTCTCACTCTCCATCGGAGGCGTGCATCAGGCAGTCTTCGCGCTATGCTCCATCGCGTAAACCGTATCGACGATGTTCTCGGAGCTCTCTTCCATGTCGATGATCATCTTGTCGACACGAGTAACGAAATAGTTGTGCATGATATTGATCGGTATGGCGATGGCAAGTCCGGAAGCAGTGGTGATCAGAGCAACCTTGATACCGCCCGCAACCAGTGTGGCATCGACCTCTCCGTAAGCCTCGATCGCACCGAATGCCTGGATCATCCCGGCAACCGTGCCGAGAAAACCTATGAGCGGCGCGACAGTCGAGATTGTGGCCAGGGCTACAAGTCCCCTCTCCAGGAATGAGAGCTCAATGGTTCCGGCGTTTTCGATAGCGGAAATAACCCTCTCGGCCCCCTGATCCACCTTTTTCAGGCCGGCCAGCAGTATCACCGCGACGGGGCCCTTTGTCTGTTCGCAGACTTCTCTGGCCTGTGGTATATTCGCATCCTCCAGAAGCGCATTCACCTGTGTCAACAGCTTCCTGCTCTCTGAGCCGGCCATGGTCAAGGTCACGAACTTGACGATAATTATGGCCAGACCGAGGATGGAGCAGATAAGCAGGGGCCACATCATCAGCCCGCCGTCCTTAAAGAGATCCATTATGCTCAAAGTCTCATCCCTCCTCAACAATGATCCGTAAGATAATACTGGCTCGGCGTTTCGGTATTGTAACCCATTTTCTTTATTCTGTCAAGCCCTTTTTTCCTGTCCGGCGCGCAACCCGAGCATCTCTATCTCTGTATTCCCAACTGCCACGATGTCAAGGCGTTGCGGCAGGGAATCACCGAATATCGAATCGCTTCATATAGCGATACAGTTGCGTTCTGTGAATCCCCAGCGCTCTCGCTGTCCGTGCCTTGTTGCCCGACTGTTTTCTTAGAACTTCTTCAACGCGCTTCCTCAGCAGATCCTCTCTCTCGCGGGCGAGTGACCATCCGGCCGCACCGTTATCCGGCTCCGGACCAAATTCGAGGCCGAGATCTTCCGGTTCTATCCACTTACCCTCAGCGAGATGGATAGACTTTTCTGCGACATTCTCCAACTCCCTTGCGTTGCCGGGCCAGTCATACCGGAACAGCAGGTTCCGAGCGGCTGGAGAAAAGCCTTTCACCTTGTTCCCGGCCCTCTCCCTGTACTTCCTGAGAAAATGCTCGGCAAGCGGGAGGATATCATCCCTCCTGTCACGAAGAGGAGGAATCTTGATCGGGTAGACGTGCAGTCTGTAAAAAAGGTCCTCGCGAAACGTTCCTTCTTCCACGAGTCTCTTGAGATCGCTGTTGGTGGCAGCAACGATCCGCACGTCGAGGATCTTCGACTTGAGCGCCCCCAGCCTCCTGACCTCTCCGTTCTGCAGCACGCGCAGCAATTTCACCTGAAGGCCTTTCGGCAGCTCGTCGATCTCGTCCAGCAGGAAGGTTCCCCCGTCAGCCCTTTCGAACAGGCCCTCCTTGGACCTGTCAGCGCCCGTGAAGGCGCCCCTCTCATAACCAAAAAGCTCGCTTTCCAGCAGGTTTTCCGGGATGGCGCCGCAATTGACAACCACAAACGGCTTGTCTCTGCGGGGGCCCTGATAATGCAGGACGTTCGCAATCATCTCCTTTCCGGTCCCGCTTTCTCCCTCGAGAAACACTGTCGAACTGCTGTTGATAATTCTCCCCACAAGCCGCATGATCTCTTTCATCTCGGCGCTCTCAACCACCATGTTCCCGAGGCTGTACTTGTCTATGACCCTGGTCTTGAGATCTACGTTTTCCACTTCAAGAGCCTGCTTCGATTCAATCAACTGCTCATACATCCTGGCGTTTTCAAGGGC
This sequence comes from uncultured Gemmatimonadota bacterium, assembly GCA_964577985.1. GTDB lineage: Bacteria > Gemmatimonadota > CAZMKB01 > CAZMKB01 > CAZNLH01 > CAZOAR01. Next base: position 35,144 of record CAZOAR010000017.1, read on the forward strand.
GACGGTAAACTGCCTCCCTATCAACTCGAGCAACTCGAGCAGATCCTCATGGTATTCCCATTCCTTCCGGTTTTCGAGGACCATGGCTCCGGTCACGTCGCCCTTGAGTACCAGTGGAACAATCACCCTCGAGTTGCAGCCTGCCGAGAGTTTTTCTCTTTCGTCCTCGAACGGGCTGTTCTCGAGAAGTTTTCCCGTAACCAGAGGCTCCTGCGTCCTTATGACCCAGCCCACGGCGTGATTTCTGAGGACCTTCCTCCCTGGATAAAGGCGCGCGGTGACTCCCTCCTTGCCTACAGAGATCTCCTCGATCGTATCGTCGGTCGAGTCGAGGATGAAAACAGCAATGCTCGTATAACCAATAATACATTTCATTTCTCTATACATGACCTTGAGGAGATCCCTGACGTCATGACTCGCGTTAATGCCCCTCATCATTTCACCGATTACCTGAAGCTGGTCTGTCCGCTTTTTTGTTTCCTGGAGCAGCCTGTCCCTCTCCGCCGAAAGGCGCAGGTTGTCCACTACCCGCCCTATCTGGACCTTGACTTCATCCATGTTCAACGGTTTCGTGAGATAAGAATACGCTCCCAGGTTAAGTGCCTTTATTGTGTTTTCCACCGACGCGTAGGCTGTGATCATTATCACAGCCGTGCCCGGCGACGTTTCTCTCACCTTCTCGAGGAGCTCCACACCATCCATGCCCGGCAGCCTTATGTCGAGCAGCGCGATCTGGTAGTGCTCACGGCCAAGAAGGCCAAGGGCCTCCTTTGCATCTCCGGCAGTCTTGACGATGAATCCCTCTTCCTCAAGGATGTCGAGGAGCGTTTCGCGGGATCCCCGTTCATCGTCGACTATCAAGACGTTGATAGCTTCATCCACGAGTTCATTCGTGTCGTTCATTCGGGTCAGCTCCATTCACCGCCTGGTTCAAGGGAAGTTCAATGATAACCGTCGTCCCGTCGCTTGTACTCTGTCCCACGCGGATATCTCCGCCGTGGCTCTCGACGATCTTTTTCGATATCGAGAGGCCGAGCCCGATCCCTTTCGCCCTCGTTGTGTAAAACGGCTCAAACAACCTCTCCATTGTCTCCTTTTCCATCCCGCGCCCAGAATCTTTTACCGTGATCCGCACTCCACCCCGCATGGATTCAGTCTTCACATGGAGCACCCCGTCGCCATTCATCGCTTGACACGCATTCTGGATGACATTGTATAGTACGTGTCTCGTCCCGGCCGGATCGGCAATGATCGGCCGCAGATTCTCACATAGATCATTCTCCACCCGGATGATTCCATCGTCTTTTTCCCCGAACACTCCGAGCACTTCCATGATCAGCTCGTTTACCGACACCACCGCCGGCTGCAGCGCCGGTCGCGCGGTGAAGTCCAGCAACTCGCTGACAATGTGATTTGCCGCGGATATCTCTTCTTCTATCAGCACCAGGTGTCTGTCGACCTGACTGTCTGTTCCTCCCAGCTTCTGTCTCAGATAGTAGGCCGAGTTCCTGATGATACCGAGGGTGTTGCGTATTTCATGAGCGACCGCGGCCGCCACCTTTCCCATCGATGACAACCGCTCGGCGTCGAGCAGTTGGCCCTGGACTCTCGCGAGCTCCACATCTCTCCTCTGGAGCGAATCCGCCATGTCGTTGAACGTCGACGCCAGTTTACCGATCTCCCCATCCCCGTAGACTTCCACCCGCGACTGAAGCTCTCCCTCTCCAATCCTCGCAGCACCCGTGACAAGTTTATTGAGAGGGTCGGCGGTCTTCCTGTAGGCCAGGTATGTGGCGACGACGACGAGCAGAAACAACACGATCGACATCAGCACGACATTTCTTATCAGCCCGCCTGTCTGCTCTTCTATCTGGGCCGAGGTCAGCGCGGCACGTTGAGTGACGCTCTCCACCGGGACAACCAGTCCCAGGCTCCAGCGAGCCGCCTCGACAGGTGCGTACGAAACGAGCATTTCGCGTCCCGCGATTATCACATCGCTGATGCCGCGATTTCCTCCCACCATCTCCCGGGCTATCCCGGCGAGCGGCGCGTTCGTCGATGCAAGGAGGTTGAACCTGTTCGGCGTCATGCCGGCCTCCCATCCAAGGCTCTCACCAGCCTCGGGGGGATATGCGAGGACATTCCCGGAATGAGTCAGCATGAAGGCGTAACCATCGCCGCTCAATTCGAGATCGAGGATGTTCTCACGGATCAGTTCGAGGCCAACGTCTATGCCGATGACGCCGAGGAAGTCGTCACCAGTGAACACGGGTGTGACACAGGTAACCATCCAGCCGCGGCCCGCCGCGTCAAGATAGACTTCCGACCATACCTCCTCTCGATTCTCCAGCTGCCCCGGGGCTGCCACGTAGAAGAGAGGTTCATCCTTGAGATTCAGGTCCGGATCTAGCGTTCCGCCCTCGACCGCAGCCATCGCGTCAAACCACGGATATCCCCTGATCAGGTTGTCCACGCTCGCGAAAAACAGATAGGTTGTGTTTGGATCGCTCTGGTACACCTCTTTCATGATCGGGTCCAGGAGCTCGGTCGAGGAAATCTCCCGCTTCATCTCCGCCGTCACGACGGTTCGTCGGCTGACAAAAAGATTAGACCCGCCATAGTCGCGGTGAGTCCAGAAAATTCCATTATCCGCGCGAGTGTACCTTCCTTCTTTCCACGGTACACGATGCGTATCGGGATCAGCAAGGATTTCTCTCACCTGCGTGGCGATCACCCGGGCATCGCTTTCGATCTTCTCGAGCTGGAGATCTATCTGTCGGGCATAGTCGACGGTCCTGTCCCCGAGGTATACTCGCGTCTCCTCGACCAGGGCCAGAGATCCTTCATTGATCGAGATCTCTTCAATCCTTCTGCTTGTCTCCGATGTCAACCAGGCCAGTATACCAAGGGGTACTATGGACAAGGCGAAAAGAAGAAGAAAGAGTCTTACGATCAGACTGCCCTTGAAGCGGGTCATTCGACCTCCGGACTGTCACAATGGGTATCAGTGTGACACAACACCATTGCATCCGTAACTTACATTGCTGCCAACAAGTTAAATTTACAAGTGTTTTTGTGGCTTGTCAAGTTGTAACACCTTTACAGGAGAATATTGAAAAAATGGCATGAATATGTTATTTTATTATATGGTGGCTTGATGGAGTTCAGACATTATGCGAACCATCTCATGCACAATGCTTTTGATAGTCTCTCTGCTCGTTTCGTACGGCGAGACGTACGGACAGCTTGCCGGGTTCCGTACGGCTTTCAAGTATGTCGGAAACAAGCGAAGCCATCTGCTGCACTTGATATACTACAAGCATCTTCCCCCCGATTCTCTCCGGTCCAACTTCGAGACACAGGAAACAGCGATTGCTTCCGGTTACAGAAAATGCCCCATCTGTTTTCCGCCGACACCTCTCATCTCCGGTTACGACTTTGAAAGAAGAATCGGGATGGAAACAGCGGGCGTCGTAAACTACTACTACCCGGCTCCGGCCAGTGAACAATACACAGCGCGGCTGCAGGAGGAGGGGAGAGGGATAGTATCCAACTGGCCTTTTCCTTTGAAAGGATATCGTTACTCCTTCCTTGCTATAGAGAGCGAAGAGATAAAGGCGTTCTCCTGTGCGAGCGGTCTGATCTATCTGACGACCGGTCTCATGGACATCGTGGAATCGAATGAAGAGCTTGATATGATTCTGGCTCACGAAATATCTCACGTTGAACAACGTCACGGGTTGGAGGAATATCGGGAGGAGAGCAAGGCGTTTTTTGATGACGACCCCATATCGGTGGCGGATCGACTCAACAGATTCGCCAAAGGCCTGGTGCTGGTTGGATATACGGACCAACACGAACGGGACGCGGATTTCTACGCACTTGCCTATGGCGCCGGGCGATACAAGAATGGCAATGCCGCGCTCTCCCTGGTTCTTCAGAAACTGAAGGATGTCCAGTGGCGGGATATACGTGTTGGAGGAGGACTTTTCTCTGGAAAATCGAACCTGGATGAAAGGATGGCTGCGATCAGGAATACCCGCATCCGAGCATTTCGTCCGGGCACCGAATTCTACAGGAGGGGCAACGGCAACACTGTCAACGCAAAGATGAGCCTCATCTTCCAGAAATTAAAAGATAAGACGCTGACCCTCTATACGTCAGTCGAGAGCAGAGAGACTATTCGTTTCGGGAATCAGGGTGAAAGCCGGATCGTGATCAGGACAGTAGACGCATCATACACGCTTGCACAGGAAAGCATCTCATTTATCAGAAAACCACCGGAGGGAATGGAGGGAGAGATAGATCATAACACCTATGTAATCATCTACTCGGCCAGCGGCGAGAATGACGTCCTCCCCCTGACAACGAATAACATCGTTAAGATTTCTCTCGTGAAACCTCTCGGCCCGCTCGATCATCAATCCATCATTGAATTCCTGCCCTGATGTCCCCTGTATTGCCGCCGGGAATACCAATGGCGGTACATGCTGCCACACTTGATCGGGGCAGCACTATGAGCCTGAGATCTCCAGCTTGTCCAGGCGGACACACGCGACGAAGCAATTATCTCCGGCATCTTCCAGCGGGGGTATGATCTCCTTGCACTCGGCGGCGGCGTACTTGCATCGCGTGTGAAAGGCACAGCCGGGCGGGGGATTCGCCGGGCTCGGGACATCTCCCTCGAGAAAAACCGGTCCCTTCTTCGCCCGCGGGTCAGCGACGGGCACGGATGCCAGAAGGGCCTGCGTGTATGGATGAAGCGGCCTCTTATAGAGCTTGTCTGCCGCTGAGAGCTCAACCACTTTTCCCAGATACATCACTGCGACGCGATCGCTTATATGTTCGACCACGCTGAGATCGTGGGCAATGAAGAGATATGTAAGATGCAGCTTGTCCTGGAGGTCCTGCAGGAGATTGAGGATCTGCGCCTGTATCGACACGTCGAGAGCGGAGACCGGTTCATCAGCAATTATAAGACTCGGTTGCACCGAAAGAGCCCTGGCGATGCCTATCCTCTGTCGCTGGCCGCCGCTGAACTCGTGTGGATAGCGATTGGCGTGTATTGGAGACAGCCCCACCGTGGACAGAAGTTCATTTATTCTTTCTCGAGCTTCTTTTCCACGGGCAATACCATGAGCTTTGAGCGCCTCGGAGAGCATTCCCCCGACCGTCATGCGCGGGTTCAACGAACTGAAAGGATCCTGAAAGATGATCTGCATCTCCTTTCTCAGGGGTCTCAATGATTTTCTATCCATCGAGGATATCTCCTGTCCCCTGAAAAACACCTGCCCGCCCGTGGGCTTCAGCAACTGCAGAATCACCCTGCCGGTCGTTGTCTTCCCGCATCCGCTTTCCCCCACGAGCCCCATGGTCTCGCCCTCAAAGATGTCGAACGACACGTCATCGACCGCGCGAACCTGGCCCACAACCCGGGACAACAACCCCTTCTTTATGGGGAAGTATTTCTTGAGTCTCTTCAGCTCGACCAGCCTGTTGTTCTGTATGCCGTTCATCAGACGCTCTGATCGCTTTCCAGGAGCCAGCAAAGCGCTCCGTGCTTTTCGCCACCCCAGACCCAGGGAGTCTCTTCAGAATTGCATTTCGGCATAACGTAGGAACACCTTGGCCCGAATCGACACCCCCGTGGGAACTCCGTAGGGTTTGGTACCGTTCCAGGGATGACAGAGAGACGATTTTTCTTCTCCATCAGAACGGGAATTGAGGCGAGTAATGCCTTCGTGTATGGATGCAGCGGTTCTTCAAAAATCTCGATAGTATTCCCCGATTCCACGACCTTACCCGCATACATTACTATCACCCTGTCCGCAACCTCCGCAATGACGGCGAGGTCGTGCGTAATCAGCATGACGGCCATCCCAAACTCCTTCTGAAGCCTTTCGAGCAGTGCCAGAATCTGGGCCTGGATAGTCACATCAAGGGCCGTTGTCGGTTCGTCCGCTATGATAATGGCAGGGTTGCACGACAGGGCCATGGCTATCATCACACGCTGCCTCATGCCGCCGCTCAATTGATGAGGGTACTCATCGACTCGTGTCTCGGGGGCGGGTATCCCGACGAGCGTCAGCATCTCGATCGCCTTCTCCCGCGCCTCCTTCGCGCTGGCGCCCTGGTGGAGCGATATGGTCTCCTGAATCTGGTCCCCTACGGTGAAAACAGGGTTCAGCGAGGTCATCGGCTCCTGGAAGATCATCGATATCTCGTTGCCGCGTATCTCCCGCATCCGATGCTCGGGAAGGGCCAGGATGTCTTTCCCTTCAAAAATGATATCACCACTGACGATTTTCCCCGGCGGATCCGGGATAAGCCTCATGATAGAGAGGGAGGTAACCGACTTCCCGCATCCCGATTCGCCCACTATTCCAAGCGTCTCTTCGGCCCTGATGTACAGGCTGACACCGTCGACCGCCTTTGCGACGCCTTCATCGATATAGAAATATGTCCGGAGGTCTTTGACCTCGAGTATCTTCTCAGCCTCTTTCAAAGCCCATTCTCTTTCCCTCGACACTTCCGCGTAAGACCGCGTCCTCGCCTGGTTGTGCGGTCTCTGAATCGCCCTGGTCCGTCATGCGTTTGCGTTCGGCGCTACTTCGCTATCTGGTTAAGACAGCCCTACGAGTGGCATGGAACGGCAGGAAATGTCACACGCTCCATAAAGGAGTTTGCTCTCGACAATTCCAGATCGCTCAGATCGCCCATCTTGAACGTCCCGCTGAACTCGGATCGAAAACTCTCGAGCATCACCGGCCACAGATTCTTGTATGAAATAATCTTTCCCGATGCATCTTCCATCGTGGTCGACCGGGTCTCGAGCTCCCTTTTTTTCGATATCCTCTCCGCCGGAGTGAGGCCCGCCATCAGGTCCACCACCGACAGAGGCATCTTGCGAATCGATACCGAACCATGCTGCAGGAGCGCTCCATTCCTCCATCTCCTGGCGTTTCCTATTATCTTGCAGCCGTTGACCGTTATCTCATGCCTGGAGTGATTGGAAAAACACGCTCCGTGGTTTCCGGAATCCCTCAAGTCGTTCTCCCTTACACAGACTGGATCCAGCCCCTGGCTTTTCATACCCTTACAGAGAGCACACCCGACCCTTCTACTGAACTCCCTCCAGCAGGCGGGACTCAGTCCGCCCATTCCAGTGACCACGGAATATGTCAAGTCTCGATCATGAAGGACCAGCGCACCGCCTGTTGCCCGGTAGACGACAGCCACATTGTTCCTGCGGCAACGATCGAGATCGAGTTCCGCGGCAATATCCTGGGAGTAGCCGACGCTCACCGTCTTGTCCCGCCAGGTATAGAAACGGAGCGTGTCGGGAATCAACCCCTCTCCCCGGAGGTGGAGCAGAGCCCAATCAAGCGCCATGTTCCAGCTTGCTTCACCCGCTCCCGTCTCGATGACCCGGAAATCCGTCTTGACATTCGGATCCTTTCCTGCGGAACTGCATGGCAACCGGATTTTCGATGGACGTGCTTCGCTCGCGTCAATCTTCATATTTCAGGACCAGCTCGCGGGCCGCCCTTCCCTCGTCAAGCCTCCTGACCGGCGTGGTATAAGGTGCCTCCTTGAGCAGTTGCGGATTCTCCTCCGCCTCTTTCGCTATTGCTATCATGACGTCGACAAAATGATCGAGAGACTCCCTGCTCTCGGTCTCTGTCGGCTCGATCATCATCGCCTCAGGAACGATAAGAGGGAAATATACCGTTGGGGCGTGTAATCCGAAATCGAGCAGGCGTTTTGCTATATCGAGAGTCTTTACACCCTGCTCCTTCTGCCGCCCACCGGAGAGGACACACTCATGCCAGCACTCTCCCGGGAATGGATTATCGTAATACTTCTCCAGCCTGCGCATGACGTAATTAGCGTTGATAATGGCGTTTTCGCTGACGGAGCGCAATCCTGCCGCTCCCTGCATCAGGATATAGGCGTAAGCCCGGACCATCACCAGGAAATTCCCGTAAAAACCATGGACCCTTCCGATAGAGTGCTTACGGTCATAGTCGAGAAAAAAATCTCCTCCATTCCTTCGACTCACAACCGGCACAGGCAGGAACTCCGCGAGCCGGGAGATAACCCCTACAGGACCCGCTCCCGGTCCCCCTCCACCATGCGGGGTGGAAAAGGTTTTGTGGAGATTAAAGTGCATGGCGTCAAAGCCCATCTCCGCGGGGACACCGATACCCATGAAGGCATTCAGGTTGGCGCCATCGAGATACATCAGGCCTCCAACATCATGAACCATCTTCGATACGGTCAGGATGTCGCGCTCGAACTTGCCGAGCGTGTTGGGTACCGTCAGCATGACCGCAGCGACTTCCTCATCGAGAAGCTCCGCCAGCGACTTGAGATCGATGGTTCCTGATGCATTGGTCGAGACAGTCTGTGTACGATAGCCACAACGGTTTACACTCGCGGGATTTGTTCCATGCGCCGTGTCAGGGATTATTACCTTGCTCCTCAGGTTTCCCCTGCTCCGATGATAGGCCCTGATAATGAGAATACCGGTAAACTCACCCTGTGCGCCGGCGGCCGGCTGGAGGGTTATCGCATCAAGACCAGACACTTCTTTCAGAGCCTCCCCCAGATTGTACATGAGGGCAAGCGCGCCCTGGCTGAGAGACTCGGGTAGAAGTGGATGAAGCGAGGTGAAGCCGGGAAGTCTGGCGAGATCTTCGTTGATCTTCGGATTGTACTTCATCGTACACGACCCGAGCGGATATAGGCCTTTGTCCACGTGATGGTTCGCGCCGGATAGCGCGATGAAATGCCTGACGAGGTCCCCCTCGCTCACCTCGGGAAGACCGATCCTCTCCCCGCGCACGACATCATCAGGAAACATTTCGTCGAGCCTCTTTTCCGGGACGTCACAGGCGGGAAATGTGGATGCCCTCCTCCCCTCCGAGCCGAGCTCGAAAATCAACTTTTCTTCCGCACCGGTCATTCTCTCCCATCCGGCCATCAGTCACTTCCCCCCTCGGCAAACCCCGAGAGCTGCTCAACCAACAGGTCTATTTCCGCGCGGGTCCGTCTTTCGGTGACGGCTATCAGGAGAGCACGGTCGAGACCATAATCGTATTCGCTGAGATCGAGACCCGGAACAACACCCTTATTCACCAGGGCGCTCACCATCTCTCCGGAAGAGGAAGGAGTCTGTACGGCGAACTCATTGAAGAAGGGCTTGTCGAAAAGAGGCTCGAAGCCCGGCAACCGGGTGATCTGATCCATCGCGTAATGCGCTTTCCTTGCGCAGAGGCCCGCTACCTCCTTGAGACCTTCTTCACCCACCCAGCTCAGATAGACCGTAGCGGCAAGAGCATTAAGGGCCTGGTTGGTACAGATATTGGACGTCGCCTTTTCCCTCCTGATGTGCTGTTCTCTCGTCTGGAGCGTCATTACGAAACCTCTCCGGCCGTCCAGATCTTCTGTCTGCCCGATCAATCTTCCCGGCATTATCCTGACGTACTTCTTATCCGCGGCGAAGAATCCGAAGAACGGACCCCCGAACGAGAGGCCGTTTCCGAGCGGCTGTCCCTCGCCTACCACGACGTCAACCCCGTAACTTCCCGGCGACCGCAGGATGCCAAGCGAGACCGGATTCACCGACAGGGCTACCAGAGCCCCCGAGCCGTGTGCCAGTTCCGTGACCGCACCAATATCCTCGAGGTTGCCCAGAAAATTAGGAGACTGCAGGAGTATTGCCGCGGTATCGTCTCCGATCGCGGATCGCAATTCATCAAGATCTGTCACGCCCTCTTTCAGCGGAAGCTCGGTCATATCCGTTGACAGCCCGCTGTTGTATGTCTCCAGGACACGCCGGTAGTGGGGGTGAATCCCCTTCGAAAAAACGATCCTGTTTCTTCCCTTTCCCGCCCTGAGGCACATCAGAGACGCTTCCGCGAGTGCGGATCCGCCATCATAAACCGAGGCATTGGAAACATCCATCCCTGTAAGACGACAGATAAGGGTCTGGTATTCGAATATAGACTGGAGAGTGCCCTGGCTTACTTCCGCCTGATAGGGGGTATAAGCCGTGTAGAACTCCGGCCTGAGGGCGATATGGCCCACGACACTGGGAACATAATGATCGTAGACTCCTCCGCCCAGGAAGGAGACCACCTCGCCGGCCCCTTTAGACATCCCGGCCATGGAACCGATCGCGTCCCGCACTTCCTGCTCCGAAAGAGGACCGGGAAGATTCAGCGCTCTTCTCAATCGCAGATCGTCAGGCAGCGCCTCGAGAAGCTCTTCCATCCTGGAGACCCCGATCTCGCGAAGCATTTCTTCTCGATTCCGATCGGTATTGGGAATAAAAGCCATGGGCAATCCTTCAAGAAATCAATGCGATGTAGTCCGCGGAAGTCAGGAGGTTTCCGATCTCCGAGTTTTCTTTCATCCTGATCTTCACCAGCCAGCCCTCGCCATACGGGTCGTGATTGACCTCCTCAGGTTCATCCTCCAGTTTCGCGTTAACCTCGACAACCTCGCCAGATACTGGAGAAAAGAGTTCCGCAACGGTCTTTACCGCTTCTATTGTTCCGACGACATCCATCTGCTCCACAATCGTCCCGACATCCGGAAGCTCGAGGTATACGATATCACCCAATTCACCCTGAGCGTATTCCGTAATGCCAATGGTGGCAAGATCATCATCTACGGACACCCACTCGTGTTCTTCGGTATAGCTCAGTTCTGATGGAACGTTCATCAAACCTCCTTATCGTTTACGAGGTCCCTGCCAGGCCCGTCATGTGCCTCTACTCATCTTGTCATTAAGAGGTGGGCTTTCCTGCGGGCTGTCTATCTTAATCCTTCCCCCTCCCCTTGTCAAGCACCCCCCCTGACAGGCTCGCTGCGAGCAAAGGGATCATTATCTCATGGTGGCCCGTGAAAGCATATCCCTGCCCACCCGTTCGCGTCGGCCTGTCCACAACATTCATCGCCGGACGATAGTGGCGGATCATATCGAAATCCGCCGTCGTAAAATCGGCGACATCATTGCCAAGATTCCTCGCCACGGCGAGTGCCTTGAGAAAGACCTCCGGGAGTATGACAGCGGATCCGAGGTTCATGATTACGCCCTTCTCCAGACCTGCCACGACTCCGCAAAAACGCCTGAAGTCCTCGTGAGTGGTCACTCCGATCGCTCCACCATCGCACGACGGGTGACAGTGGATGATATCGGTTCCGATTGCGATGTGAACGGTAACGGGGATCCCTCTCGTGACAGCCGCTGCCATCAGGCTGTGATCCCTGTATTGCGCCTTATCCTCAATAATGCGGGAACCGAGCGCCTCGCCAAACCCTTTCCCTGACCTGGCTGCCTCTCTTATGGTCCGGTTCATCATTTCGCCGGTCTCTTCAGACATCCCGAAGGTCCCCCGCTCAAGACCTTCAGCAACATTCTCCGACGTCTCGCCAAAAAACGCTATCTCGAAATCATGAACCGCGCCAGCCCCGTTCATAGCTATGGCCGTGAGGATACCTCTCTCAATCAGATCTATGAGTATCAGGGATAGTCCGCATTTGATCACATGGGCGCCCATCATGGCGACAACATGCTTTCCGCCATCCACCGCCTCCAGGATCCTCCTCTGGAAATCCTTGAAATCCGCCGCTGCCAGGACAGGTGGGAGTGAATCGATAAAGGATCTCAACGACTCGCCGGCATCTGAAGGTCGCATGAACTGATCGACCGAGACATGCCTGTCTATCTCCACGAATGGCACTGTCCGTATCTTCCCGAAATCGATTTCACCGTCGCCGGCGGGCATATCCGTCTCCTAATGCGCATTATCTATTCCAGAGTCATACTCCACCAGTTTCGCGGCGATGGAGCCGATCGTTACCCGTGTCTCCATGAGGACGGGCATCTTCCTGTCATCCTCCGTAACCCATATGAGCATCTTCGCCTTTTTCTTCATGAGCCCGCCCGTCTTCAATTTCGGTTCGAGGACGTAGCACCTGAATTTCCCGGCAGGTACGACGACCTTCTCCTTTCTCAATACCTTTACGACAAGCGGGTAGTTCTTCTTGTTGTCGTGGCAGGGGAAGGAGAATTTCTTTCCGACTGAAAGATCCTGCGCCCTCAGGTAGAAGAACGCGGAGAGAATGTCCTGAGTCTCCGCAAGAGTGGAGAGGGAGTCGCCATTCGTGTACCTGGCAACCATCTTCTCCTGGTCGAAATAGACCTCGTGGTCTCTCTTGAAACTCCCTTCTCTGAGCCTCTTCTTGAAATGTCTGCTGAAAAGACCGGTGATGTCCATGTGTGACTCGACATTGTCATCGACCTTGTACATGGCCGAGAAAATCTCGTTCGTCCTCGCGGTCGATATGATGTGATATGAGGGAAATCCCATGATAGTGTCGATACTCGCAATGGACATGACCGCTTCTCCGGCTGTCACGGGTCCATATTCAACCGAGAATGTGAGTTTTTCGCCGACCCGGAAAGGCACGGGCGCGGCTTCACATGCTGTCGCGCGGGTCGACGACCCTTCCTGTTGCGGTTCTTCGGGAAATCCCCGAACCAACCGTGCGGAAGGAAACGACATCAGGAGAAGGAGCGTTAAACAGGAACTGGTCAATCCATATGATCCGGTAATTGATCTATTTCCTCCCGGTGAGCCACAGTCGGGCTATCATTCTGATATACTCCCACCACAACTTGTGTACTCGCACTCTCGAGTCCCGCTTCCTGGCGTCGAGTCTGAACACGAGCGGCACCTCGACAATCTTCGGGTTCAGAGCATTCATATTCAGCAGCAGTTCGGTATTAGCGGACCTGCCGCTCAGAGTTATCAGCCCATCATCGAATCGACGCAGGGCTCTCTTTACCAGGTTGACACGGTACGCCCTGAAAGAAGACACGTAATCCTTTACGCCGGAGATGGCATAGAGGTTCCTCATCATCAGATAAAGCGCAGAATTCAACATCTTGAACAGAAACGGCATATTCGTCATGCTGCTCCCTCTCGCAAAAGAAGAAGCAATCACGATATCCGCCCCTCCTTCTATTTCCCTGACCATCGACGGGACGGCGGTCGGATCCTGGCTGAAGTCGGCCTCGATGGTTATGACGATATCTCTCTCAGGGAACATCGACTTGTTCATGGCCTCTTTGAGCAGCATGAGCACACTGGGGCCGAATCCCTGGTTTGTTTCCACGCTGAGCACATTGAGCGGCAATATGCGTCCGTACGAATTGATTACGTCGAGAGTCTCGTCGGTGCTCCCGTCGTCGAGTACGATGAGTTCATACTCCCGGTGAACATGTTTCATGACTTCACCGATCTTGTACAGGGAGAGTCCTACTGTCGCCGCCTCATTATAGGCGGGGAGACAAAAATAGATCATTATATGTATGTCCTGCGCAAAAATCCTTGCCAAGCCCGACAGCCATGGTATCCGCAAGAGCCCCCATGTCAGCCTCTCTGCGCCCCGGCGTTGCTGACGGTCTCATGAATGACATTTCTTATCCGATCTATCCCTGTCTGGAGGTCGTACTTCCGGGACAGAGAGGCGTAGCAACTGGATATCCCGCCGCCATCGTTCCTGGCGCTCACGATATCCTCGATCTCTTTCGCCATGATCCCTATGCTTTCGGGAGAATACGCCAGCGGGTTTGATCTGCCGCTGAAGTTCGTTCTGGACAACGCTTCGCAATTGCTCTCTGAAAGGAGGCCATCCGAGCCTTCGTTTCCGAGGATGTAGACCGGCACTCCTGCGGCGAGACATTCCAGGGCTATGCGGCCTCTCCCGAAGACCAGATGATGTTTCGCCAGCAATCTGGATGTAATTCGCCTGGGGCCCAGGAATCTGACCCTTCGTGAGCCGTGCTCAGAGGCCAGGTTCAAATGGTCTTCACCAACGAGATTCAGACGGGCGTGAGGAATCCTGCGAGTTATCTCGATGGCGGCCTGGACCGCGTCCCTGTAATAATCGTAAATCGTCCCACCCCAGAGGAGATATATCCTTTTTCTCATCCTGCGCGGCTTCCGCTGTTGATATTCATTGAGATCGACAAAATTCGGGATCACCGTAATCCTGTCTCCAGGGACTCCCCACTCCTCCAACGCCTTCTGCTTTATCTCTTCAGAGACGCATATGTACCTGGATATTCGCCGGTCAACGACGGCTCTCTCCAGCTCGATCCTTCCATGGTGAACGGTAACGAGAGGAACCCCCTCGACGTGATCGAGAACATACTGTATTGTATGCCTCTGCATGGCCAGAACAACATCGTATTCGTGTGTCCGCCGTCCAGACAGCTCTTCTCCGGAAACATATTTCAGGCCCCCGCACTTCTTCGTGAGCGGTTCACCGCTGGTGAAATGCGCGTACAGCTCAACGTGATATCCGCACTTGATGAGCTCTCGCGCAAGATAGTAGGTGTAGAGCTCACTCCCTGTATACTTCTCAAAACTGCGAAGAGCCAACAGGATACGCAATTCAGGCTTCGTCGTCATAGGCTCGTGTGGCTCAACTCCTGTCCGGGAACGCTCACCGTCAAGATCCATCATGTTAACCGCGGCACGCTTTCACGGGGCAATGCGTAACAATAACAAAAAAGGGGCCGAGTCTCAAGGATCATGAAACAGAGAATACTTTGTCATACGAGTCCCGGTCGCGCACTTCTTCAAGGGGATCTTTCCTGAACGCTCGAGGTATCAGTATCACTATTACTTGCCCCAGGGCCGTTCACCGACTACATTATCACAGTCCTCGTGAGAACCGGAGTTTTGATCTATTCCCCTCTGGCCTGGTTCTCGTGGTGCGCATTTTACCATACCGTCCCTCCGTACCTGCAACGGAGGCCGGTTTGTCGTTGAGGTTCAAACTCTTGTTCAGGAGGTTCGGCATGAAGAACAGATGGATTCTATCGGTGCCGCTCTTCATTGCGTGCGTCGCGATGATCGCCGGGTGCGCGGGCAAACAGGTGACCAGGGTCAAGACGGACGAGGTGATCGATCTGTCAGGTCGCTGGAATGATACCGACTCCAGGCTCGTCTCGGAGGAGATGATACAGGATTGCCTGAGCCGCCCGTGGAGGGGGCGTCACTGGGAGCAGTACAAGACGATGCCGGCGATAATAGTCGGGCAGGTCAGAAACAAGTCATCTGAACACATAGCGGTAGGTACGTTCATCGGCGATATCGAACGCGCTATCATCAACTCGGGCGACGCGAGGATGGTGGCCAGTTCCGAAGAACGCGAGCAGATTCGCGATGAACGCGCGGATCAGCAGACATTCTCGAGCCCTGAGACGATGAAAGAGTGGGGACAGGAGCATGGCGCGGACTACATGCTATCCGGCGTCATCAACACGATCGAGGACCAGGAAGGCGGCGAGAGGGTTACCTTTTATCAGGTCGACCTGAACCTGATACATCTCGAGAGCAATATCAAGGTCTGGCAGGGTCAGAAGAAGATCAAGAAATACATCGCCAGAAAGAAATACAAACCTTAGTGGTTGCCGAATGTCGACACTCTACCGCACAAAAAACGGTGGATGGCTTTTCTCATTTGTTGTGATCGTTGTCTGTTCTGTGCTTTCTACGAGCGCCTGCTCGACTTATGTCGCGCGATCCGTAAGGATCAGGGACTCGATGCGGGAAGAGGATTACACGGCGGCGCTCTCGAACGTGGAGAAGATCGACAGAAACCGATCAGAGCTCCTCTACTACTATGAGAAAGGGCTCGTCCTCCACTTCCAGGACAGCTTCGAAGCGAGCAACGAGGCATTTGAGGCGGCTGAGACCCTTAGCGAAGACCTTTATACGAAGAGTGTGACTCGAGAGGTCGGCGCGCTGGCTATCACGGATCAGATCGCCAAGTACCGCGGTGACTCCTTTGAAACGATCTTCGTCAACTACTACAGGATCCTGAATTATCTTCACCTGGGTGACATCGAAGGCGCGCTCGTCGAGTCGAGAAAGGTGAACCGGAAGCTCCAGGTGTTGAGCGACTCGGACGAATCGTTCTACAGGAACGATCCCTTCATTCAGTACCTCACGGGGATGGTCTACCAGGCGGCTGGAGAAGAGACCGAGTCCGAGGTGTCTTTCCGGGTCGCCGCGGCGGCATACAGCGAGCTGCACTCCACATTTGAAGTAGTAATGCCAGACTACCTCTATTGTGACGAAGCCTCCGCGGCACGTGCTCTGGGCGATGCCTCGACGGCCCGCGACCTGGAATCGATTGCCGATTGCCCGGTTCCATCTGTAGACCCCGAGTTGGGTACCGTGGACCTTTTCCTGGAGTGCGGGTATGTCCCGCACAAGGTGGAAGAGAACATAGTCCTCCCTATCTATGTCACCGACAATATCGACGACGACGGCTTTGCAGGCACTCTCGCAGGCCGCAGAGGGGTAGCGCGCCTCAACGGTGTGAAATTAGAATATCTTCTGCGCATCGCTCTGCCCGTTCTGGAGCCGACTCCCGTCCCCTTCGATTACGCCGTTGTGCGGCCTGTCCCGTTGTCACAGACGGCCGGTTCGGTAACAGGTGATGACGAGGCCCACAGCTTCCTGGTCGAGAACCTCGGCGCCCTCGCCCGCAGATCGTTTGATGAGAAGGAGTGGAAGGTCCTGATGCGCACAGTCGTAAGGGCGCTCGGCAAGTATGCCGCCAAGCGCGCGGCCTCGGAAAAGAACGAGGGTCTGGGGCTGCTTGTCAACATCTTCAACGTGGCAACCGAGTCAGCGGACACACGAAGCTGGTCGACACTGCCGGAGAAGATACTGATGGCGAGACTCAGGCTCCCCGAAGGGCACTATGACATGAAAGTCGACTTCTATGAAGCAGGCGGGAGACGATCCGACTCTTTTACGATAAAGGATGTCGAGGTCGAAAAGGGGAAGTCCTTGTTCATGAACCAACGGTTTTTCTAGGATTCTGAGAAGCTGGGAAAAGCTGTCCGCGTCTCTTTGCAATAAGCAGGAGCGAGTATTATGAAACGTCTGATGATCGGTATTCTGGCCGCCGCTGTCCTCCTTCTTGCCACGATTATCATCCTGCCGATCTTCTTCAGAGAGGATGTCGTAACACTCATTAAGGATGAAGCCAGCAGGGACATCAATGCCACCATGGATTTCGGCGATTTCGACATGTCGATCATAAGCAGGTTCCCCGATTTTTCCTTCTCTCTGGAAGACATGTCGATAGTGGGCATAGATGAATTCGAGGGTGACACGCTGGTTTCCGTCGGCGAACTGAGCGTGACGGTGGACATTATGAGCCTGATCAACCGGGGCGATATAGTAGTCAAGGAGATCCGCGTTGACAGGCTGAATGCCCTCGCCATGGTACTCGAAGATGGAAGCGTCAACTGGGATATTGAGCGGCAGGGTACCGAGACGAAAGAGGCGGCAGTCGACACAGCGGCGATGGCACCGTTCAGGATGTCACTCGACAGGTTCCTCATAAATGACTCTAAGATCAAATATGACAACCGACAGGATGGAACGTTAGCGGAGATGAAGGGCTTTGACTTCTCCCTCTCGGGCGACTTCACGCAGGATCTCACCACGCTCGATTCGAAGACGACCATCTCGTCCGTCACCCTGGTAATGGACACGACAAGATATCTGAACGAGGCGGAGATAGCGTTCAACGCCAGCGTCGAGGCGGATCTGGCCAACTCTGTCTATACGCTGAAGAATAATGAGTTCCGGCTCAACCAGTTGCTGCTCGAATGGAACGGTTCGGTATCCATGCCGGACGACGAGGTGAGGCTCGACATCAGGTTCAACGCCGGGAAGACCGAGTTCAAGGATATCCTGTCGCTGATCCCCGCGGTATATTCGAGGGACTACGACGACATCAAAACTACAGGCACGTTGACACTCGACGGATATGCGCGAGGCAGTTACTCCGAAGGGAATCTCCCCGCTTTCGGTGTGAAGCTGCTCGTAGAGGACGCCACACTTCAGTACCCTGAGCTCCCAAAGTCGGCGGAAAAGATAGGCATCAACCTGAGCATAACAAATCCCGGCGGGAACTTCGACAAGACCATAATAAACATGTCGAGGCTTCAGGCCGAAGTGGCGGGAAACCCGATCGAGATTCGACTCGTTGTCAAGACACCCGAATCCGATCCGGAGATCCACTGCAAGGTGAAAGGAAAGCTCAATCTCACGAAGCTGTCCGATGTCATCCCACTCGAGGAGGAAGAGGCGATAAGTGGATTCATTTCCTCAGACATAACGCTCCAGGGACGTATGTCCGCCCTCGAGGATGAGAGGTATGATGAGTTCCAGGCGGTAGGGAAGGTGGACATAAGGGGCATGAACTACACCACGCCAGCGATGCCCCGGAAAGTGGAGATCCAGGAAGCACGCCTGGAGTTATCCCCCCGGTATCTCGATGTGGCTTCATTCCGGGGCAGGATCGGTCGAAGCGATTTCGCCGTGAAAGGGAGGGTCGAGAACTTCATCCCGTATGCTGTAACCGATGGCGCCATACTCAAAGGGAACTGCGATCTCAAGTCAGGCTTTCTCGATCTCAACGAGTTACTTTCGGATAGCGTAGCTGAGACCGCGGTCACAGGCGAAGACACTGGCCCGGCGACGGCGGTCGACATCCCGCGCAACGTCGAGATGACGGTGACCGCCGGCTTTGATGAGATAGCATACGAAGAGATGACAATAAAGAACGCGAGCGGGAGGCTGAAGATAAAGGAGAAGGCCATGAGGATCGAAGACTTCAGGATGGATCTCCTGGGAGGGAAGGCCACGGCCAACGGGACCTATGTCACCAGCAAGTCTGAAAGCCCGAAAGTGAATCTCGACATTGACATCTCGAACATGGAGATCCCTCTCGCATTCAAGGCGTTCAACACGGTCCAGCTCCTGGCGCCGATAGGCGAGAACTCCTCCGGCACCTTTTCTTCGCAATTCAATGTCGCCTGTACCATAGACAGGGATATGGATCCTGTGCTGACGTCGCTCTCGGGCTCCGGAAAGCTCCAGACCGGCAGGACCGTGATAAAGAACTCCGAGACCATCAACAAGCTCGCCGACACCTTGAAGAACAAAAGGTTCAGGAAATTCGAATTTAACAATCTCGACCTCTCCTTCAGCCTGGCTGACGGAAGGGTGTTCATACAGCCCTTCGACCTGACTGTCGGCGGCTCAAAAGCGAGGATCTCGGGTTCAAACGGCTTCGATCAGTCCCTCGATTACAGGATGAAGATGGAAATACCGACGGCCGAGTTCGGAGGGAGTTTCGACTCTTTTCTCGGAAGCGCTTCCTCGATGCTGAGCCGGACAGGACTCGACATAAACACCGCAGCCATGGCGGAGGCGGTCAAGCTCGACCTGATCATCGGCGGGAGCACAAGCAGACCTACGGTCAGGATAGGAAGTCTCAACCTCATAGGAAGCAGTGGGAAGGGACTGAAGGAGCAACTCTCCGAGCAGATGAGGGAGGAAGCATCCCGGCTGATCCGGGAGGCCGGATTGCAGGCCGACAAGGTCAGGGAGGAGGCGCAAAAAGCGGCGGACAGGCTGCGCAAGGAAGGCTACGCCCAGGCCGACAAGCTGGAGGGGGAAGCCACAAACCCCATAGCAAAGATAGCCGCGGGAGCGGCCGCCGGTAAACTTAGGGATGAGACCGACAGGAAAGCGGACAGAATCATCAGGGATGCCGACAGGAAGGCGCAACAGATCGTCGATGATGCCACGAGGAAAGCGCAGGGCTCCGGGGAATAACTCCTCTGACTGAATCGGCAGGAATTCTCATGTCTACCACCTACCTCTGTCGAAGACAGTGTGAACATCTCATCACCATCTATACGATAA
>CAZOAR010000018.1:0-54828 GCA_964577985.1 uncultured Gemmatimonadota bacterium
AGTGAGGTGATCTCGTGAACAAAGGGCAGTTGATCGAAGAAGTCGCAAAAAAAGGCAAGTTCACCAAGAAGGAAGCGAAGAACGCTGTTGAGCTTACCCTGGATACTATCAAGAAGAACACCAAGAAGGGTAAGGGCGTCCAGCTCCTGGGCTTTGGAACATTTACGGTAACGAAGAGAAAAAAGAGAAAAGGAAGAAACCCTCAGACCGGCCAGGAAATCACAATTCCGGCCAGCAAGGGTGTAAGGTTCAAAGCTGGTAAAGGGTTCAAAGAGTTCCTTACCTGAGAAAGGGTTGCCCGAAAGCCGCAAGAAACAAATAGATTGTCTTGTCTTTGTCGTAAGACTCCCTTCAATTCATCGCGAGTTGGGGGGAGTTCTTTTATCCCCTCACGACCGGGCCGAGAGGCATCGCTTGTGCGGAAGGATGCCTACCACTCGTGGACCTTTTTCCCGAGGACACGCATCTTCTCAGCATATCTCATCGAGAGTTCCTTGTGGCGGACGCCCAGCAGCTTTGCTGCCTTCCCTGCCAGTTCAGCGGCCTTGCGGTAATCCTCCGATTCTTCGCTTATCGCTATGAGTTGGTCGAAAGGCAAGGTAGGAGGCAGGTCATCAGAGATCCCGAAACGCTCGATATTCTTTATCGCTTTTTCGGAATACTCTATGCAGTTTTCTATTGCCCCGGACAATTGATCGCGCTGCTTGAAGAATAGATACGAAAATGCAAGGAGTACCTGCTGTTTCTCCCAGGGCGATCGGGCGCACGAGTTCGCTCTTGTCAAGAGCTTCTCCGCGAAGGTATAGTCTCCATGCATCATGCTGCTCGCTGAGACCATTACGAGTAGTTGAGCGGGTGTCTCCGAAGCGCTGTAGATGTCGGCTTCTGTCAGTCTGTCTACCGTCGACGGCACTTTTGAGACGTTGTTATAATACTTCTTGAAGAGAGCCTGTTCCTTCGGAGAGAGGGAAGCGTGCCATTCCGCCAACCCGAGGAAGTTGATCAGCCCCTTCTTTATCCTGTGAATTCTAACCTTCTTGAACCATCTTGAGACAACGAGCCAGGAGAAGAGCATGATATTTGAGAGAAGGATTATGCCGAGTGCCACCTTCCCGAATTCGGTTATCCAGTTAGAAGCCGCCAACGCTCAATCTTCCTGCCTTGAAGGTGGGCCGACCAGCAAGTTATCCCCAAATGAGCACAATGTTTTCCTCAGCACTATCCACTTTTCTTCCACAGATCTTCTCACTATGCTTGACATCATTCCTGCTACTCGATGATCTACATTATGTTGCCGGAGACTCCCGATGAAACGGCGGTCGGAGACATCAAGATAAGGATATGAAGTCACACTGTCAATCGCCCGGCTTCCTCATCCGACTTTTCTTGACACCCTTCCCGACCTGCCCTATATTAAAGCGGGCGGTCACGTCATCAGGCCCTGTTAAACCAGTATGTAATGATCCATTGGACGTCTTCCGAAAAACTCTTACGACCTGAGGCCTTTGAACCCTTTTATAGCATTACCAATCCTGTTGTTCTCCGTGGTTGTTCATGAATGCGCACATGGTCTGGTCGCGTTCAGATCCGGAGACCCTACCGCTTATCGGTCGGGAAGAATAACGCTCAATCCGATCCCCCATCTTGACCTGTTCGGGAGTGTTGTCCTTCCGTTGCTCCTTGTCTTGAGTCATGCATCATTCTTTATTGCATGGGCAAAACCCGTACCAGTAAACCCGGCCCTGTTCAAAGACCCGCGTAGAGATGAAATACGGGTTTCTCTTGCCGGACCGCTGAGCAACCTGCTTATGGCAATAGTGTTCCTGATTGTTGGCATCATCTTCCGCTTCCCGCTCCCGATGGAGCCCGATGCGGGTGGTTTTGGCGCGTCTCTCTTTCAACTGTGTTACTATGGGATAAGCATAAACCTGTTGCTGGCGTTTTTCAACCTGATTCCGATTTTCCCGCTGGATGGCTCCCACATCCTGGAGAACCTGCTCCCTCTTGAGTTCGCCTACAAGTACCGAAGTCTGAGGCAGTATGGCTTCATAATACTTCTGATCCTGATAATGACGCCCATACTCAATCTGTTCCTGAGTCCCGCGTGGTTCTTGCGCGATGTTTTTCTCCAGGTCTGGATTTATTTCTATTGAGATCCGGCCGCAGTAACCGTCCGGGACTCTCCGGTGCGGTGTTCCAGAAGGAGTACTCGATCGCCTCGCTGATAACAGTATCGAGGAGGAGAACGTGGACAATCGCGAATATCGAGCAGGGTCGGGGATGTCGGATAATATGTCCGCACGTGACCCTGCTCAGTCATGGAAGGGTTACCATGTCAAGCTCGATCCATTTGAAGGGCCGCTTGACCTTCTCCTGTACCTCATAAGAAAGAACGAACTGGATATATACGATATCCCGATCGCGATCGTTACCAGGCAGTATCTCTCTTTCCTCGACGGCGTGGATCATGTTGATCTCGACAGGGCGGGAGACTTCCTGCTGATGGCGGCGACGCTTATGGCGATAAAGGCGAAGACTCTTCTTCCGGGCAGGGACGCATTCTCTGAGGAAGACGTCGACGTCTCGCCGGAAGAAGAGCTTTCGCTCAGGCTCCTCGAATATCAGGCCTTCAGGGAGGTGTCAAGACAGCTGTCAAGTGCTGCGCTGAACCGGATGAGGCTCTTCCCCAGAGGCGACTGGCTGGTATTCGGCGACGAAGAGGATGATGAGGACGATGCCGGCACAGAAGAGTCAATTAACGAGATGCTCAAGTCGTTCGCTAATCTTGTCTACGCGATGAAACCGGTCGAGAGCCACAGGGTCAACCTTGCTTCATTTACGGTCGAGGAGAAGACAGGCTCTATTCGCATGCGATTGAGCAGGGAGCAGCGTTTTGAATTCCTTTCCCTGTTCCGTGATATTTACGTCCGGGAAGAACTGGTCGTTACATTTGTCGCGCTACTGGAACTCATCAACATGGGCGAAGTGAAGGTGACCCAGCGGGGAAATTTCAATAAACTGATAATCACCAGAGTCACAGGGGGTGAGAATTGAGCCATGGTCCGGAGTTGCAGAAGATTGTCGAGGCACTCCTCTTTGCCTCCGACTCGCCACTCGGCCTGGGGGAGCTTTGTGAGATTGCTGGCGAATGCAGCAGGAGTGATGTTGAGAACGCTGTCAGGAGTTTGATTGAGGCCTATGAGTCGGATGATAGCGTCCTGCAGTTGATTGAGATAGCCAATGGCTATCAATTCACAACCAGACCACGCTACCATCGCTGGATCAGAAAGCTCAAGACAAAGAGACGGGATGGGAAACTGAGTGGGGCATCTCTCGAGACACTCGCAGTAATAGCTTACAAACAGCCTGTTTCCAGGGCGGAGATAGAAAGGATAAGAGGCGTCAGCGTCGATGGCGTACTCCATACCCTGCTCGGTCGGGACTTGATCAGGATAACAGGAAGGGAGAAGGGTATTGGCAGGGCACTTCTTTACGGGACCACGAGAGAGTTTCTTTTTCACTTCGGGCTGAAGGATTTGAGAGAGCTTCCCTCTTTCGAGGAACTCGAACGTCTGTTCGGTCCCGAGGCTTCCGCGGCCAGAGGCAGCGAGAAAGACAGTCCCCCGGAGGCTGTCGAGCAGAGCGTTCAGGGATAGAACATGACGGGGCCATCAGGTCTGGGAGACTGAAAACGCGCCATGCGAGCCGTTACGGGTGATCGTCGTGAAAAGCCGCCAGGCGGTGTCGAAGTTCGGGGATCAGATCGTGCGTGACAAGCGAGACGCATGCTCGTATCCCTTCCCCGCTGACGCTGCCCGTAGTGGTCAGGCTGATCGCGCTTATGCCGTAATAGAGAAGCTCATCGAGAAGATGCGCCGCGTCCATGCCCGGGTATGCAACAGTGAAGTAAAAACCATCCGCGAGAGGTTCACCCAGGTCGTTGTCATAAACGAGACAAAAGCCGTTGTCAAGAAAAGCCGACTTCATCTCTCTTGCCCGTTCTCCATACTTGCGTAATTGGCTTGTGAAGACAAGATCTCCCTTGACTGCAGCCCGGAACAGGGCGGCAAGTCCGTACTGAACGCTCGCAGCGACCCCGGCGGTAGTGGTGTATATGCCACCGTGAACAAAGGCATGGCCGAGATTTGTCGTGCCGAATCGAGCCTTCAGACTCTCGGATGTTTCTTCGAACAGGGCAGGTGAAACGACAGATATCGCTACCCTCTGGCCCGCATAAGAGAAGATCTTCGAAGAGGATATCAGCATTATGTACTGGTCCGTGTACTTCGCTATCGTGGGCTGGTAGGGAGGTTCGAAAGGGACTCCGTATTCCACGCGGAAGTCCATTCCGAAATAGGCGAGATCTTCTATTGCAATCACATCGTATTCGCTGCAAAGTCTGCCCATTCCCTCGAGTTCTTGTTCCTTAAGACATATCCAGGTTGGATTGTTCGGATTGCTGTACATTACGGCGCTGATCCGCCCGGTCTTCAGCTTTTCATGAATCGCGTGGAGGAGTTCCTTACCGCGGAGATCATAGACATCCACGGAGTCATTCCTCAATCCCCAGACCTTGCACTGGAGCTTGTTCACGGGGAAGCCTGGATTCAGAAACAGGATGGTATCCCGGTCGGGAAAGCGGTGCCCGGCTATACCCATACTGATGAAACCGCCGTGCATAGACCCGACTGTGGGGACAATGCATTGCGCGGGTACTGCTACGTCCGCGAAGGCGCGCACAAACTCCCGTCCGGCCTCCTTGAGCTCGGGTATTCCGTCGAATGGAGAGTAAACGCTGCCGAGGGCCTTCTTCTCGAGGGCCTCGCGTTCGGCATTATGGGCGAGTGGTATGGAAGGCAGCCCGGGGATACCGAATTCCATCCTGATAAAGCGAACTCCGAGCCGGTCCTCTATAGTATTGATTACCCGGTTAACCTCTCGAATCGAGGCAACTGCTATCGATATCCCGGACTCGACTACAACTTTGTCGACTACGGCCCTGTCGAATGGTACAGGCTCAAGGCGCATTATCGTTCCTCCGTATAACTTATGTCGAAAGATGAATCGACCACCGTCTCCATAGTACCCTTCTGTCGCAGGATCCTCTCTCGCGCCATCTCGTTCCGCTGAGTGGCTCTTCGGGAAGTGGACCTGGCGGGGAGGGACGCTGAAGAGACGATCGCGACAAGTGGATAATACCCGATATGGCTTGATAAGTCAACCTGGTTTCGAGCCTTTCGTCGGAGCGGATGATGGAGATCATCACAAGCTTGGCGGCACGGGAATTGCCAATCAGTCTACCGAATAGAGTAATAATACCCCTGATATAGACAGTTGGGGTCGTTTGGCGAGGCATTATGGCCGTGTCGTCGTACAGAAATCGACAGACCAGTGACCGGGGGAGGACAAAAATGTATTTCCTGATCCTCGTAATCGGGTGTTCTGAAGCGGATGATATCTTCTATAGAACGATAGCCTCGATAGATGATATTCGGGTGTCTTTCACGGACGACTGGGATGAGGCGCAGTCTATTATCATCAGGGAGGCGCCGCAGGTCGTGATACTGGACGATAGGATTGTGAAGGAAAAGGGGTTATCCATGGTAAGCCATGTGAGGGGCCTGACGAACAGTGCCAAAGTGTTTGTGGTCTCTAAATGCCCCACGGTGGAGCTGGCGGTCGGGAGTGTCAAGGCGGGAGCAGACGATTTTCTTACCACGCCTCCCGACCTGGTCAAGTTCCGCACGTTCCTGAAGGATGACGTGGAAGAATGGAGACTGGAAGCATTCGGGAAAGACTTCTTCAAGAAGCAGAGGGCGAAGTACGATTTCAGCAATATCTACGGTGAGTCTGCAGAGATCAGAAAGGTCTTCCGCCTCGTCAAGAAGATAATCCCCAGCCGCAGGGCCTCCGTCCTGATACAGGGAGAGACCGGGACCGGGAAGGGGTTGATCGCGAGGGCGATTCACTATAATACGGTCAATGGCGATCTGAGCGGTGTGAAGAGGCCATTCGTTGAGATTAACTGCACCGCGATTCCCGACAACCTGCTGGAATCTGAGCTATTCGGATACGAGAAAGGAGCTTTCACCGACGCCAAGGCCGCAAAGAAAGGGCTCTTCGAACTCGCGAACGGGGGAACCATGTTCCTCGACGAGATCGGATACATGAATCAGAATCTCCAGGTCAAACTGCTGAAGGTGGTGGAGGAGAAGACCTTCCGGAAGCTGGGTGGAACAAGAGACATAAGTGTAGACCTCCGGATCATAGCCGGAACCAACAAGAACCTCGAGAAAGCGATAGAGGAAGGTCATTTCCGCAAAGATCTCTATTACCGCTTGAATGTTTTCACTGTCCGGCTTCCTCTTCTGAAAGACCGAGGCAACGACATCATATTGCTCGCACAGCACTTCCTGGATGTGTACAACAGGGAGCACAGGAGAAACGTGAAAGGGTTCAGCCCGGATGCCCTGGATCTCATGATGGCTTATCACTGGCCGGGGAATGTGCGCGAGCTGAAGAATGCGGTTGAGAGGGGAGTCCTGATGGAAGAAAGCGAGTTGCTGAGCGTGGATAACCTGCCTATCCGTCCGGGGCTCTCCGACGTGGACGACCGCAAAGGCAGCTACGACGGAGAAGGAAACATCGTCCTGGAACTTGGGGGTGTAGGAATCCCGCTTGAGATGATCGAAAAGGAGGTCGTTGAAAAGGTGTTGGTGCTGAATAACGGAAACAGGAGCAAAACTGCAAGAATCCTCAAGATCTCACGCCCCAAGCTCCTGAGGATGATAAAAAAATTCTCGATAGAAGTGTGAAATAGCCGAGGCTGTGTGATACCCTGCAAGAAAAAGATCGATTATCCATTCCCGCTACCTGCCGGAGCAGAATGCTCCACCTGTAACAGATTGTAGCAAAACTGCGCTGGAAAATGGCGCTGACGGTATAACTGTTGGTAATATAAAGAGTTATGGCGCAGCAAGTGCAATCGCGACTCCTCTGACACACTTTGTTATACTGTCTTCACCTGGTGGCCTGTAGTATTGTCAGACGAGCTGCCGTGCCCGGGAATACGGCACCAGGAAGCGATTTGACGCTGTGCAGCTCCTCAACTCCCGAGTGCGCTCCGGAGCGCGGCGGTGTAACGGTCTGTGACAGATCCGCATGCATCACCCTGACCGTTTCCCCGGAACCTGCGAGATAATAGCCACGAGATGAACGCCGTAACATATAGGTATAATATAAGTTAAGGGCGTAGCAGACTCGTGTGGCTCAAGGGCTTAACCCGCAGGGTTACGGCATCATAGTTGCGTGAGATGAACAGTGTTTCGACGCTGCCTTTGTGTGGGGTTACCAGCGGTTGAACGAAAGCCGGATGATCTCCCCTCTCATTGAACTGCCAGGAGGTGAATATGCTCAGGAACAAAGCGCCGCTCGCGATGCTTTTCGCAATAGTCCTGTGTGTTTCCTTTTATGTCGGCTGCGGGGAATACGACGCGCCTCTCTCTACTGCCTCGGTGGATACCGGGTGGACGTCTCCGGGAGACTTGACGATTCTCTCCCGAAGCGGATTGAGCGGAGATCCTGAGCTTTCGCCCAGGGACGATTGTGTTGACGGCTGCGAGACGAGTGATTACGTGGATTCCAAGGGCGGGAAGGTCAAGCTCGATTTCGTGACCATCGACATACCGAAAAACGCCATACCGACTCAGGATGGTGAAGTGGAGGTCAGCATTTCTATCACGGATCCCTCTGTGTACGCGTTCAACCTCGGTCCGGATGGTTATCAATTCGATGAGTCCGTGACCATCACGGTCAAGATGAATCACGAGGATGTCAACGGTGTTGATACCAGTTCCCTGCGCTTCTACTACTTCGATGACGGCGCCGGTCAATGGGAGGAAGTCGGCGGTACATACAACAGCAAGGGTAACAAGATATCGGTAGAGACCAACCACTTCTCATACTGGGCCATAGCAAGTGACTGATATATATTCAATAAATGGTTATCGTACCGCGAACGTCTCGGTTAATTCTAAGACGTGTATCAGCGGCAGCGACAGACAGGGGTGGGGGTAGCGAGATTCTCCTCAACAATGAGACAGGTTGGTTGACCGGACAGAGCTGCGAGTACGAGATATAATAAGACTAACGTGGGATCTTGAATGATCGGCCACAGATGGCACTCAGTCTTACCTCCATGGTTGAATCCAAACAGTTTGGATCAGGGACTCTCTGGGGTCATCTGTGGCCTTCTTTTTGCGGCTGATGAGAGGGAACTGACCCATTGACCCACCCGCTGTCGGAAAGGGATCGCGATATTGTGAGGGAGACAGAATGAAGGCTCACGAGAATAGTACGGGTCTCGATTCATGTCACGCGACGACGCGCGAAGCGGTAGAGAAGGCCGAAACACTCGACAGGAACGGTGAATGGGACAAGGCGATTGTCCTGTATGACAAGACCTTCCTGAAGGCCGGGGAGATCGGGGACGAGTGGGCCCAGGCGCACGTGATGAGGAAAGTGGGCGAGATCCAGCGGAGGAGGGGAGAGTCCCTGGCTGCCCTGAGAATGTTTCACTCGAGTCGGGGAATATTCAGGAGGCTGGGCGATTCTACGAGTCTGTCTTATCTCTATAATAATATCGGTCTTGTCTTCTTCGGGCATGGAAAGTGGAGGTTGGTCAGAAGGTATTTCGGCAGGGCGATGAAGATTGCCCGGGCGCAGGGGGACAGGAAACTCCAGGGACAGATATTCAACAACCTGGGCATAATGTATCAGATAACGGGCGAGAACCGTCAGGCAATACGCTATTTTGAAAGAGTTCTGCCGAGTTACAGGGAATTGGGATACAGCAAGGGTGAAGGGCAGGTCTACAACAATATCGGCATGTGCTATCGGGACAGCGGCGACTGGGCGAAGGCGCTCGACTACTATACGGAGGGCCTGAAGAGGATAGAAGGGATCGGGGACAAGAACCTGCTGGGGATTACGGTCCTCAACATTGCGATGGTGTTGATTCACCAGGGGGAGGGGAAACGTGCAAAGGAATACTGCGATCAGGCATTCGCGCTATTCAAGGAACTCAACGACGAACTCGGGATAGCAGAGTCATATTTGTGCTATGGCCTCCTCTGTCGCAAAAGTCGCAAGCTGAAAGAGGCCGAGCAGTACTTCCAGAAGAGCATCAGTCTCAACACGAAGCTTAAGAACAACCTCGGTCTGGCCGAGTCATATCGAGAGCTTGCGCTCCTGTACCAGGACAAGGGGAAAAGCAAACTCGTCCTTCGATTCCTCGGGGAATCATTCAAGGTGTTTCAGGAGATTCAGGCCAGTCTCTACGTCAACGACATAGATGAAAAGATGCGTGAGCTGGAAGAAATCTACTTCCGCATTGCAAAGGTGATGGGGGAGGAGGTGGAATCCAAGGACACCTATACGTATGGTCATTGCAAGAGAGTCGCGCATTATTCGGTCATGCTCGGCGAGGAGATAGGACTCACGGAGAAAGAAAAGAAAGCCATCCTGGTGGCGGCTTTTCTCCACGACCTGGGCAAGGTGAAAATCCCTAAAGAGATCCTTGTGAAGCCCAGGAAACTATCTCCGGATGAATATCTCACTATCATGAACCATCCGGCATGGGGAGTTGAACTCCTTGATTCCGTGGAGTTTCCGTGGGAAGTCAAGACCTTGATCATGCATCATCAGGAGCGCTTCGACGGGAAAGGCTATCCCGATGGACTTGAGGGCGAGAGCATCCCGCTCAACGCGCGGGTCATATCGATCGCGGATTTTTTCGACGCCTTGACCACCGAAAGACCCTACCGCGGCGCGATGAGTCTCGACGGTGCTTTTTCCATCATGAGAAGAGAGCAGGGTAAGGTTCTGGATCCCGAACTTCTCTGCGCCTTCGAAACGTTGATCCGGAAGCAGTTTCCTTCTGGAAAGACCGTCATGGGAGAGATGGAGTTCGAGGACCTGGTGGCAGCGTGGAAGAAGACGGGTATCTCGGGAGCTACGAGTCTCACAAGAAATATACTCACCGACAGGGGCAGGAAGACCCGGCCTGTGACCCGGCAGGCCACAGAAGCGGTCGGCTGACTGTTATTTCCCCCGCAGGCATCAATATTCCACTCCCAGACGCGTGGATTTCCCTTCCTTGACCCTATTTTCCCAATAAGTTATATTTCCAGATGCTAAGGACTTGTGGTCGACTGAGGACTTCAGGTCCTGTCCGTTGGCTTACTTCAGGAGGTGTAGAATTGCTCAAGGACGCCAGAGACAGATTGATTTCGCTCGATAAAGACCTTGAAGAACTGAGAGGTTATCTTTGACATCGGCGGCAAGCGGAAGGAATTGGAAGAGCTGCATAAAGAAATGTCCAGGGATGGATTCTGGGAGAGTCATCCGCAGGGATCGAAGATCAATCAGCGGCTCAAGTCTCTGACGGGAGAGCTCGAGAAGTGGGATGGCCTGAAAAGGTCACTTACTGACCTCAAGGAGTTGGCCGCGCTGATAGAGCAGGATGATGAAGGCGACGAAAGCATGGATCGCGAGATCGCCCTCGAAACCAACCGCCTCTCCAGTGCCGTCAGGGAACTGGAGATTGAGTCCTTGTTCCGTGGTAACGATGATGAGGGAGGCGCTATCCTCACTATCCATCCAGGCGCCGGTGGCACGGAGTCTCAGGATTGGGCGCAGATGCTCTCGAGGATGTACATGAAATGGGCGCAACGCAGGGGATTTGAAACAAAAGTCCTGGACGTCCAGGCAGGCGAGGAGGCCGGTTTCAAGAGCTTCACCCTGGAAGTGACCGGAAGGTTCGCCTATGGGTATCTCAAGTGCGAGGCGGGCATTCACAGGCTTGTGAGGATCTCGCCGTTCGATGCCAACTCCAGAAGACACACCTCGTTTGCCTCTGTTCATCTGTATCCAGAGGCCCGGTCGGATGTTGAGCTCGTGATCAGCGAGAAGGACCTCAGGATCGACACGTTCCGCGCAAGTGGTGCCGGTGGGCAGCATGTCAATAAGACGGACTCCGCGGTGAGAATAACCCATATCCCGTCTGGTCTGGTCGCGCAAAGCCAGAGCGAACGTTCCCAGCACCGGAATAAGGATAACGCCATGAAGATCCTGAGAGCGAGGCTGTATCAACGGCTGAAGGATGAGGAAGAAGACCGCAGAGAGATGTTGGACAAAGATAAGACGGATATCTCCTGGGGCCACCAGATCAGGTCTTACATCTTTCATCCTTACAACCTGATAAAGGATCACAGGACCGACTTCGAATCATCCAACATCCATGCCGTAATGGATGGGGACATCGATCAATTCATCAACGCCAACCTGAAATTGCCGGGCAGGTAAAGGTCCGGATACCAGGGAGGACCGTCCGACATATTCCAGAGATAAACAGCAGGAGATTCCTGGTTACCGGATGCCGGACAAGAGAGGAACTCGACGATATGACAAGAAGCAACGAGCCAGGAGAAGGGCTTAGAAGGCTCAGAGAAGATCGACTCGAGAAGCTGAGGACTCTCAGAGAGAGAGGAGTCGAACCCTACCCCGCGAGGTGTATCCGCGAACGGCTCTCTTCCGATGTTAAGGAATCGTTCGAACGAGGGGAACTGAAGGGTGAGGTGTCGCTGGCGGGGCGGATCTTCGCGATAAGGGATCATGGAAAAAGCTGCTTCATGGATATCGAAGATGCCGCGGGCAGGATTCAGCTCTATTTCAAGAAAGACGTGGTTGGTGAAAGCACGTTTTCGATACTGAGCCTGCTTGATATCGGAGATTTTCTGGGGGTCACGGGACCACTCTTCCGTACACGCGTGGGCGAGATTACCGTAAAGGTGGAATCGTTCCTTATCCTCAGCAAGTCGCTTCGCACCCCGCCAATTGTCAAGGAAGAGGTCGACGAAGAAAGCGGAAACGCTGTCGTACATGATCCGTTTTCGGACAAGGGGCGCCGGTACAGACAGAGATATCTCGACCTCATGGTCAACCGGGGAGTGAGAGAGAGTTTTGTGGTCCGATCGAGAATTATCTCTTCCATGAGAAGACATCTTGAAGGAGAAGGATACCTGGAGGTAGAGACTCCAGTGCTCCAGCCAGTATATGGAGGCGCGTTCGCGCGCCCGTTCAAGACCTTCCACAATGCACTGGGAATCCCGCTTTTTCTCAGGATAGCCAATGAATTGTATCTCAAGAGACTGATCATCGGTGGATACGAAAAGGTCTTTGAGTTCTCCCGGGATTTCAGGAATGAGGGAATGGATCGACTCCACAACCCGGAATTTACCATGCTGGAGCTTTATGCCGCTTATTCCGACTATTTCGGGATGATGGATGTCCTGGAGCGTATGCTTTCGACAATTTCGAAGGAGATCACCGGCAAAACCGAGCTGACATACAAGGGTAACGCGATATCATTCGGCCCGCCTTTCGAGAGGATCTCTTTTTATCAGGCCGTATCGGAAGCGGTAGGAGATGATGTTCAGAATCTGGATGAGGCAGGTTTGCGGAAGTTATGCGATGAGAAAGGCCTGGAGGTATCAGACAGGATCGGACGCGGCAAGATTCTGGAGGAGTTGTTTGACGAGTTTGTCGAACCCGGCATCGTGGGTCCTGCGTTTGTAATCGATTACCCCAGAGAGATATCTCCGCTGGCTAAGAGCAGGCCGGAAAGCCCTGATGTGGTGGAGCGATTCGAACTGATCGTCTGTGGGGAGGAGATCGCAAATGCCTTCTCCGAGTTGAATGATCCCCTGGAGCAGCGAAAGCGCTTCGAGGCGCAGATGGAGCTCAGGGAGAAGGGTGATGAGGAAGCTCAGGTGCTCGATGAGGATTTTCTGAGGGCGCTTGAGTATGGTATGCCCCCGACTGGCGGGATGGGAATTGGCGTGGATCGTGTGGTAATGATTTTCACCGGATTGCGATCGATACGTGAAGTAATCCTGTTCCCTCAGATGAGGACGGAATAACACAGGCGCCGGCGTGCCAATCCGTCTGCAACCTTCTTGCATCAAATCCTCCCCTTTCAGGAGTGGGGCAGGGAAAGCGACCAGCCGGATGGTTATATATCCTTGAAATCCTGGCGCCCGGGGAGTTGAATAGCTTCGAGAGAATGACCACGTATATATACAGGATTACAAGGGCTTTGTTCTGGAAAAAGTCTATCCCGCTGGAGCTATATATCGCGAAGAGGTATCTGAGCTCGAGGAAAAGATCCAGAGCGCTGTCTTTCATAAGTGTTATCGCGGTCGGAGGCATAGCGATCGGGGTTATGGCCTTGATCGTGGTCCTTGCCGTTCTCAATGGCATGCAGAGTGAACTGAGAGAGAAAATACTCGGCACCAACGCCCATGTGATCGTACTGACATACGGCAACAAGCCGATTCCCACTTATCGTGACGTACTGGCGGAGGTGGAAGATGTCGATAGAGTTCTGGCCGCAGCGCCATTTGTTTATTCCGAGGCGATCGCTTCGTCCGATCGGGAGCACAGCGAAGGCGTTATTGTACGAGGGCTGGACCCGGCCAGGGACGGTATGGTAACAGACGTCTCGGCCAACCTGATAAGAGGAGATATGGTCTCCTCCACTGGTCGGGGAAGGGGTGAGAGGCCAGGCATCATACTCGGCTACCTGCTGGCGGACAGGCTCCTCGTGGACGTGGGGGATGAGATCACCCTCTTCAGCCCCATGGCGTCGAGGGCAACACCGCTGGGGGTTATGCCGAATATGAACAAATTCATCGTCCGCGGAGTCTTCAGAACGGGTCTTTACGAGTATGATTCGAAGTTCGTGTACCTTGCGCTCGGTGACGCGCAGACGTTTCTGAACCTGGGAGACGAAGTCAGCGGTATAGAGGTCAGAGTTGATGACATCTACAAGGCGGGTGTAGTCGGGGAAGATATCGTCGCGAAGCTCGGCTATCCCTTTCGAACGAATGACTGGATAACGCTCAACCACAGCTTGTTCTCAGCGCTTAAACTGGAAAAGACTGCGATGTTTGTTATCTTGACACTCATAGTCCTCGTGGCGGCATTCAACATTGTCAGCACGCTTGTAATACTTGTAAGGGACAAGACAAAGGAGATCGGGATATTGAAGTCAATGGGAATGACCTCCAGATCAGTCCTCAGGATATTTGTGATGGACGGCTTTTTCATCGGGCTCGTCGGGACAATTATCGGATCGTTCGGGGGACTGGCCTTATCGGAACTGCTGGAGAAATACAGGTTCATCTCCCTGCCCTATGATGTCTACTGGATCGACACGTTGCCAGTGCAGCTTCAGATTTCTGATCTTGTGATTATCTCTGCTGCCAGTCTCGTAATATCTATCCTGGCCACCCTCTACCCCGCGGTGCAGGCATCCAGGTTCATGCCCGTGGACGCCATAAGGTATGAGTGAGATGCGTACATGATGCGGGTAAAAGGATCAAGGGGAGCAGAGAACGGTGTCGTCCTTCAGGGGACGGAGATTCACAAATCGTTCACGAGCGGAGAAGGTGAGCTCAAGGTGCTCAAGGGGCTGGACCTATATGTATCGAAGGGTGAAATAATTGCCGTTGTTGGAGAATCGGGAGTAGGCAAAAGTACGCTGCTGCACATTCTGGGCGGGCTCGAAACCGCAACAAGGGGCAGTGTGATTGTGGACAGTGTAGCCCTGAACGGGCTGAGCGAGGAAGAGACCGCAAGCCTGAGGAACAACAAGCTGGGATTCGTTTTTCAGTTTCACCATCTACTCACGGATTTTTCGGCGCTGGAGAATGTGATGCTTCCCGCCTTGATTCATGGCATAGATTATGAAGAAGCAAAAGAGAGAGCGGTCGTCCTTCTGGAGGAAATCGGGCTGGAAACGCGTGCGGAACACAAGCCATCGCAACTCTCCGGCGGTGAGCAGCAGCGTGTAGCAATGGTGAGAGCGCTGATAAATAATCCCATGATTGTCCTGGCCGATGAGCCATCGGGAAATCTTGACCCCAGGAACAGCGAAATACTCCATGAAATGATTTTTGATCTGAGAGATAAGAGGGGAACGGCATTCGTCATAGCAACCCACAACCGCGAACTGGCAGGCAGTACGGACCGGCTATGTCATCTTGTTGATGGCAGGTTATCTGACGAAGGGGATAACGAGAGTGCTTTGTGAATCGTGCAAGAAGAGGAAAGCGGTGATAAACTTCACGCAGATCGTCGAGAATCAGGTGACGACCTTTCATCTGTGCGAAAGCTGCGCGGATGAAAAAGGAATCAGCAATCAGGAAACCCTGTCGGAATCGCCGTTGAACAACTTCATCTCGCAGATCGGGAGTCACCTCAAGGAGGAAAAAGATCAAGAAGATAGCAAAGCTTGCGGAAGCTGCGGATCGACCTTCAAGGAATTCCAGGGGAGCGGCCGGCTTGGTTGTCCCCAGTGCTACTTTGAGTTCGAGCAGGAACTTGGCAATCTCCTCAGGCGGATCCAGGGGAGCCAGGTACATGTGGGAAAGGGGCCTCGCAGCGGCGCTTCCGGGCTATCTTCCGAGGAGAGTCGCCTGCTGGAGTTGAGGAAGCTGCTGGAGGAATCTGTCCGGGACGAGGAGTTTGAAACAGCCGCGATGCTCAGAGATGAGATTCGAGCCCTTGAATGTGCGGGGAAGAGGGAGAAGATAGAAGGAGGTGAAGAGCATGAGCCTCGAAAAGGTCCTTGAGGGAGGACTCGGCTGGCTCGAAGATGAAGGGCCTCTGGGACATATCGTCTTATCGACGCGCGTGCGACTCGCCAGGAATGTCGCCGGGCACCCGTTTACGGACAGGATAACGGCAGACGAGGAAGCGGGCATACAAAAGAAAGTCGAGATGGTCCTCAGCACGCGAGGACGCCTGAAGGACGGGACATATCTCCGGCTCAGGGATCTGACGACGAGGGATATGATGCTTCTCCTTGAAAAACATCTCGTAAGCCAGGATTTGATAAACCGGGGAAAGAGGGCAGGGTCGATTATCAGCGAAGGGGGACGGATAAGCTTGATGATCGGTGAAGAAGACCACCTCAGGATTCAGACGCTCTTCGGTGGGCTCAATCTGGAAAAATGCTGGGAGAAGGCGGAGGATATCGAGTCGACACTCAGAGAGGCGATCGAGTTCGCATATCATCCCAGATTTGGTTTCCTGACAGCCTGCCCTACTAACACTGGTACCGGGCTGAGGGCGTCGGTTCTAATACATCTGCCTGGATTGGTGTTGACAAAAGAGATCGGAAAAGTACTGAAGGGGATTTCGCAGATCGGGCTGACCTTTCGTGGGATATATGGTGAAGGGAGCGAGGTTGTAGGAAACTTCTTTCAGATCTCTAATCAGACCACGCTCGGGAAGAGCGAAGAAGAACTACTGGAGCATCTCGAGGGGGTTACGCAACAGGTTATCGAATATGAGGAAAACGCGCGATCGATTCTGACGAGAGACGCGATGGATCAGCTCGAGGACAAGATCTGCCGCGCCTATGGTATTCTCCTGTACGCCAGGTCAATTGCTCTCGAAGAGGGGATGAATCTCCTGTCGGCTATCCGACTTGGAGTCAGCCTGAAACTAATACCGAGCTTGCGGGTATCTACGCTCAACAGGCTTCTGATTTATTCCCAGTCGACGCACCTTGAAGCGGGCATTGACAAGGAATTGACGCAGGAAGAACAGGACAGGGCAAGGGCGGACATGATGCGGAAAACACTTGCGGGCGAAGCGAAGGGATGATAAGTTCCGCTGAGAGCGAAATATAAGAAAGAGGTGGGATCATGGACAGCAGATTTACACAGAGGGTAAGAAAGGTCCTGGCCCTTTCCAGAGAAGAGGCCGGTCGACTTCACCACAGTTATATTGGCACAGAACACATCCTGCTTGGACTGCTCAGGGAGGGGGAAGGCGTGGCCGCCGCGGTCCTGAAACAGATGGAATGCGATCTTGAAAATCTGAGGGAAAAGGTGGAGGAGGCGGTCGAGCTGGGTGGAAACACGCTCACGGTGGGAGATCTCCCGTATACCTCGAAGTCGAAGAGAGTCCTTGAATTGTCTATAGAAGAGGCTCGTTCGATGAGTCATACATATGTCGGGACTGAGCATATACTCCTGGGCCTTCTCAGGGAGGAGAGTGGCCTGGCGGCACAGATTCTGAGGCAGCAGGGCGCCAGCTTCGAGGAGGTTAGAAAAGAAATACTGAAACTTCTCGGAACGGAGATGTCGTCTTCACCACAGAGCCTGGCCGCGGGTCCTTCGCGCAAGAAATCAAAGACTCCGGCACTGGATCACTTCTGCCGCGATCTAACGCAACTCGCGCGCGAGGAGAAGCTGGACCCGACCATTGGCAGGGAGGAAGAGATAGAAAGGGTCATCGAGATCCTGAGCCGCAGGAAGAAGAACAATCCGGTGCTGATTGGAGAACCAGGGGTCGGCAAGACCGCGATCGTGGAGGGATTGGCGGGGCGAATAGTCAGGAGCAAGGTCGCGGAATCGATCAAGGGCCACCGCGTCCTGTCGCTCGATATGGCTGCCGTTATCGCAGGGACAAAGTACAGAGGTCAATTTGAAGAGCGGCTCAAGGCCGTCATCAACGAGATCCAGCAGGCTAAGAATGTCATTCTCTTTATTGACGAGCTTCACACGCTTGTCGGGGCTGGTGCCGCGGAAGGAGCGATCGATGCTTCGAATATGCTGAAACCGGCTCTTGCCAGGGGTGAACTCCAGTGTATAGGGGCAACCACCCTTAATGAATACAGAAAGCACATAGAGAAGGATGGCGCGTTCGAACGGCGCTTTCAGACGATCATAGTAAATCCTCCATCCGTGGAGGAGACCATCGAGATCCTGCAGGGGCTGCGTGAGAAATATGAAGAGCACCACAGCGTGATCATCTCGGATGAATCTATCCGGATGGCCGCGAAGCTGTCCGACCGCTATATAGCGGACAGGTTCCTGCCGGACAAGGCAATTGACGTCATCGATGAGGCAGGCGCCCGGATTCGCCTGGCGACCCAGGTGCCTCCGGACAGCCTCCTGGAGACGGAGAAAAAGCTTGAGAAGGTGACACAGAAAAAGGACCAGGCGATCAACCAGCAGGAATACGAAAGGGCCGCTAACCTGCGGGACGAAGAACGCAAGATGAAGGCTGAAGTGGAGAACCTTCGCTCAGAGTGGCGGGAGGATCAATCGAGTAAGCGGCCGACGCTTGCAGAAGAGGATATCGCGTTTATTATTGCGAGGTGGACAGGAATCCCGGTTGTTCGCCTGAAGCAGGACGAGAGTTCAAGACTCCTCAAGATGGAGGAGGAACTGCACGAGTACATCGTAGGGCAGGAGAAGGCAATCGTGGCCATCTCCAGGGCTATCAGGAGGACAAGGGCAGGGTTGAAGGATCCGCACAGGCCGATTGGCTCTTTTATCTTCTGCGGTCCTACGGGCGTTGGCAAGACAGAACTGGCCAGATGTCTCGCCCGGTTTCTATTTGACGATCCCAAAGCGCTGATCCGAGTTGACATGTCCGAGTATATGGAGAAGCACTCTGTATCACGATTGATAGGTGCGCCCCCCGGTTACGTCGGTTATGAGGACAGCGGGTATCTGACCAAGGAAGTCCGTCGCAAGCCATATTCGGTCATTCTTCTTGACGAAATTGAGAAAGCGCACCATGACGTGTTCAATATCCTGCTCCAGGTCTTTGATGATGGTCATTTGACGGACAACTACGGCAGGAGGGTCAGCTTCAAG
The DNA here is from genome assembly GCA_964577985.1 of uncultured Gemmatimonadota bacterium. GTDB lineage: Bacteria > Gemmatimonadota > CAZMKB01 > CAZMKB01 > CAZNLH01 > CAZOAR01. The sequence goes on from CAZOAR010000018.1 coordinate 18,741, forward strand.
AATACGGTGATCATCATGACGTCCAATGTCGGCGCGAGGGACATAACGAAGGGCTCCTCGCTCGGTTTCAGCAAGAGGGACGACGCGGCATTGTACGTCAACATCGAGCAGAAGGTAAAAGAGGCCGTGGACAAGACATTCCGCCCGGAATTTCTGAACCGGATCGACGAAGTCATAGTCTTTCATCCTCTGGTCGAAGAGCACATCTCGATGATAGTCGACATTCTTATTCGAGACCTCAAGGACAGGCTCAAGGAGAGAGAGATATCCATCGCTCTGACGGATGGGGCAAGGAAGTTTCTTGTGGCGAAGGGATACGACAAGAAATTCGGAGCCAGACCTCTCAAGAGAGCTATCCAGAGGTACCTGGAAGATCCGCTTTCCGAAGAGATTCTGAAGGATTATTTTAACGACGGAGACAACATAGAGGTCTCTGAAGAAGACAACCGACTCTGTTTCAAGGTGTTGACGACGGTGGATTAGTGAACAAGCCTGGAATGACCAGGGCGTGAGAACGATAGACCGGTTGCTGAAAGTGCCCCGCCAGAGCGCCCCCTCCGGGGGGACTGTGTATAGATTGGACCAGCCAGAGTGATGCTGTATTATCCCAGGAATAGCCATATCAGGGGAGAGAACCTTTTCCTCCTGTCCTGTGTTGCCCTCGTTTTTCTCGCCGCTCCCTCGCTTCTTTTCTCACAGGACATAAAGGAAATCAAGATCGAAGGCAACCAGCGTGTTTCGGCTGAGAGGATATTGCAGACCTCTCAACTTCACACAGGCGAACCATATTCGGTTATGAAAATACAGCGGGGCATCAAGAAACTCTTTGCCACCGGCCTCTTCGAGGACGTGCAGGTTCTGGGAGGAGACCTGGATGACGGCATAATGTTGTTCGTTCGGGTCACGGAGAATCCGACCGTCAGAAATGTCAATATTGCAGGAGTAGAGGCCTTGAAGAAGAAGGATGTCATGGAAGCGGTGACAATCAAACGGGGATCGCTCCTTGACGCTTCGCAGTTGGTTGAATCCAGGAACAAGGTGCTGTCGTTGTACAGGGAAGAAGGATACCATCTGGCCAGCATCAACATCGAGATAGTACAGACGGGTGATCCAGGGCTTGTTGACCTGGACATCGAGATCGAAGAAGGGAAGAAGGTCGAAGTAGAAAAAATTGAGTTTGAAGGGAACCACTTCTTTTCGGACGATAAGTTGAGGAGCAGGATGAAGACGGAGGAAGACGGTTTCTGGCCCTGGCAGGGTACCCACTTCAAAGAAAAAGTGCTCGAAGAGGATCTCGGTCAGAAGATAGGCCCGTTTTACCAGGACAGGGGATATATCGATTTTGTAGTGGAAAATCACGAGACGAGATTCGACCTCGAAGATGGAAAGGCGTACATCACGATCTGGGTCGATGAGGGAGAGCGCTACAAAGTGGGTGATATTGAATACGTCGGGAACGAATTCTTCTCGAAAAGGGTACTCGAAAGTGCTATGCAAATCGAAGCGGGAAAATTCTTTTCCCAGAAGAACTATGACAAGAGCATTGCTGCGCTCTACGAGTTATACGGCAATCAAGGCTATCTCTATTCTGAGATAGTCCCTCGTATCAGAAAAGAGGGTAATACAGCGAATGTCACGTTCTACATCCGGGAAAACGACCCAGCCTACGTGAGAAGAATAATAGTGGAAGGTAATGAGGTCACCCATGAGAAGATCATACGCAGAGAGCTTGAAATCCTTCCGGGAGATCGTTTCAAACAACAACTTCTCGTCAGATCCTATCAGGGATTGATGAACACAGGCTATTTTGAGAACGTGGATGTTCATAGAAAACCGATACCCGGAGAGAATGACGATGTGGATCTCGTCTTCGATGTTGCCGAAAAGCGCACAGGTCAAGCCAGTACGGGAGCGGGATTCGGAGCGGGAGGCGGGCTGACGGGTTTTCTGGAGCTTTCCCAGACAAACCTCTTTGGCAGGGGGCAGAGTGGCCGAATCAGGTTGGAACATGGAAGCAGGCAGACGAACTTCCAATTGAGTTTTACGGAACCATACTTCAGGGACAGCCAGACCTCCATCGGAATTGATCTTTTTCATATTGACCAGGGCTTCGTCAATGATCCCTTCAGGCGGAAATCGACGGGAGGGTCGTTGAGGTTCGGCCTGCCAGTGAAGGGCATGCCAAGTACCCGTTTCTACACTTCATATCGACTGGAAAGGTTTGATCTCCGAGCTCAGGGAAACTCCGTGGATCAGTCGGATCCGGTATTTGAGGGTTATCCCCGGCTGTTGAGCGCGGTGACCTTGAACGTCGTCAGAGACACACGGGATAATAATTTTCATCCATCTACGGGCACTCGACACAGCCTGTCAGCGGAGTACGCCGGCGGGATTTTCGGAGGCTCGACCGATTTTCAGAAGTACAGGATGAATTCCGCCTGGAGTATGCCCGGCTTCTGGAAGTTAAATCTGACGCTGAAGGCAAAGGCGGGGTTGGTTACCGGATATGGAAATGCAGGTTCGATCCCTCTCAACGAGAGATTTATCCTGGGGGGTATCGGACCGGGAATAGAGGGACTCAGGGGGTACGCGGACAGGTCCGTCGGTCCCATTGCGGGCAGCGGGATAAGGAGAGGCAATTCGTTTCTCCTTCTGACCGCGGAGGAGGAATTGATGATTACCAGGCAAATCTACGCGGTTCTCTTCTTCGACGCCGGGAATGCCTGGAGCAGTTTTTCCGCCGCGGACCCGGCCAATCTGAAGAAATCCGCGGGCTTTGGTGTTAGAATAGAGATACCCGGGATGGGGCCGCTGGGACTCGACATAGGGTATGGATTTGATCGTCCAGATGGCGGTGGGTTCGAGCCGCACGTCACCTTTGGCAATTTTTTCTGAGGATTTGCAAGTCTACAGCAAATGAGTCAGGTACCGGATCAACGGAAGGAGAAGGATTTATGAGACAGTCTCTTTGGGGATCGATGCCGTTCCTCTTCATTTTTGTCCTCTCAGGGAGTATGCTGCGTGCCCAGGAACTCCAGATAAGATATGTGGACCTCGAAAAAGTCCTGGCAAGTGCTCCGGGGGCAGAGGAGGCTAACAAGATCTTTGACGAGGAAGTCGAGACATGGAAAGGCGAAGCTGAGGACCTCCAGGTCGAGCTGCAGGGTGAGATAGAGGAGTATGAGAACCAGAGACTCATTCTCAGCCCCGAGAAAAAAAGAGAGAAAGAAGACGCTCTGGCAGCAAAGAAAAAGGAATATGACCGGAAGGTAGCAGAGATTCAGAACAAGATACAACAGAGGAGCACGGAGCTTTCCCAACCGATACTCGATAATATCTACAAGACTATCGAGGTAATGGCTGAACGGGAAAGCTTCGACTTTGTCTTTGAGTCGAGCCTGGGTGCGATCGTCTATGCCTCTCCTTCCCTTGATATCACGCAGCTTGTTGTTGAGGAATTGAAAAAGAACTCAGGCAACTGACACGTCGGAACGATGCAGGATAAAAGGATAGAATATTCTCTATCATGGATCGCAGGTGTTGTGGGCGGCACTATCGCGGGTGATAGGGATATAGTCCTGGAAGGCGTGGCCTCCCTTGCCAGCGCGAGCGTCCGGGATATTTCATTCCTCGCGAACAGAAAATACCTGCCGATGCTTGCGAAGAGCCATGCGGGTGCGGTCATATGTCCCGAGGACCTGGAGATATCGGGCAGGAACCTCCTGAGAGTAAGAGATCCATATCTCGCTTTCGGCCAGGCAGTCTCGCTGTTTCATCCTCCTGCTGAACCATCTGCCCCGGGAGTTCATCCCACGGCACTACTCGGGGAAGATGTCGAGTTTGGCAAGTCCGTCTCGATAGGTCCATACTCAATCATAGGGGACCGTTCTTCTCTCTCCGATAATGTTGTGGTTGGTCCGCTCGTCTATTTGGGTGAAGGTGTAGAAATTGGCGAAAACACCGTATTGGGCCCCCGAGTGACCGTCTATAATGGAGTCAGGATAGGCAGGCGATGCCTTATCCAGTCAGGTACCGTCCTGGGAGGCGACGGCTTCGGGTTCGCGCGCGAGGCGACGGGCCGTTACCGGAAGATACCTCAGGTTGGGGGGCTGGTTATCGAGGATGATGTCGAGACGGGAAGTAACTGCGCCGTCGACAGGGGCAGCCTTGATGACACTATAATAGCCAGAGGGACAAAACTGGACAACCTTGTTCATGTGGCCCATAATGTAACCGTGGGGGAGGATTCGCTACTGATAGCGCAGGTCGGTATTTCCGGCAGCACTCATGTGGGGAAGAATGTTGTGCTTGCCGGCCAGTCAGGTCTGGTGGGGCATCTGGAAATCGGAGACGGTGCCGTTGTGGGGGCACAGGCCGGTGTCACGAGATCGGTCAAGGCGGGAGAGGTCGTGTCTGGATACCCCGCCAGGCCTCACAAATATGCCTTGAAAACACAAGCGAGTTTAGTTAAGATTCCCGCGATAGTGAAGAAGTTGACGGCACTCGAGGAGAAGATCGAGAAACTCGTGAAAAATGGCGCCGATTCGGTGCCGGAAGATGAGGAGCGTTCCTTGTGAACCAGATGACAATTGACAAGGAAATGTCATATGAGGGAGTTGGTCTGCACACGGGCAGTAAGACCAGGATTACATTTATGCCGGCGGAGGCGGATACCGGGATCCGGTTTGTCAGGACGGATATCGATGGCTATCCGTCGGTCGAGGCAAGCATACAGAATGTATCGGGTATAGAGAGGGGGACTTCGCTTGAATCGAACGGGACGAGTATTCGTACCGTGGAACATGTATTGGCGGCGATACACTCGATCGGAATAGACAATCTTATCATAGAACTGAGCTCAAGCGAACTGCCGGGAACTGATGGCAGCGCGCTCCCCATCATGGAGACTCTAAGAGAAGGGGGACTCCGGGAACTGTCCTCTGAGAGGAAGATACTCCGACTCGAGAAACCCATGAGATATAGAGAAAAAGGGGTTGATTTTTTTCTTCTCCCGAACGCTGGACTCAAGATAACGTTCCATATCGATTTTGAACATGCCCTCGTGGGGAAAGAGACGATAACTATCGATATCAATCCTGAGAGTTTTTTCAGAGAGATTGCCCCGGCCCGGACCTTCTGTTTCAGAGATGAGATAGAGATGCTGAGAAAAGCCGGCCTTATAAAGGGTGGAAGCCTCGCCAACGCCATAGTCATAGGAAACGATGGTATCCTGAACGATGAATCTCTGCGGTTTGATGACGAACTGGTTAGACACAAGGTTCTCGATCTGGTTGGAGATCTTTCCCTCCTCGGTGTGAGGCTGGAGTCCCATATCATAGCGTCGAAATCGGGGCACCAGGCGAACATTAATCTCGTAAGGAAGCTGGCGAAGGAATTCTTTGGTCTTGTTCCGCGCAAAGATTCCGGCATCATCCAGCTCGACATCAACCAGATTCTGGAGATTCTGCCACATCGCTACCCCTTCATTCTTGTCGACAGGATCCTTGAAATGGAGGCGGGTAAAAGGGCTGTGGGGATAAAAAACGTGACGATCAACGAGCCTTTCTTTGCAGGCCATTTCCCGGGACATCCTATCATGCCCGGTGTTCTGCAGATAGAAGCCATGGGACAGGTGGGAGGGCTTCTGCTGATGAACTCTGTTCCGGACCCCAAGAACAAGGTGGTCTATTTTATGGGGCTGGACAGGATACGATTCAGGAAGCCGATCAGACCCGGTGATCAGATACGCTTCGAACTTGAAATGCTGAAATTCAGGGAGCGAACGTGTAAGATGAGAGGAGAGGCTTTTGTGGAGGACGCGCTGATAGCGGAAGCTGAGATGATGGCGATGGTCATGGACAAATAGACACAACCATGAAGAATAATTCAAACATCCACGAAACGGCGGTAATAGACCCTGTTGCATGTCTGGGCAGCGATGTCGTTGTCGGGCCGTACAGCATAATTGGTCCCGGCGTAACGGTAGGGAAGGGCACGCGGATAGGATCACATGTCCTTGTAGAGAAGGATACGGTGATAGGCGATGAGTGCAGCATTTATAAGGGCGCTGTTCTTGGCACGGATCCACAGGATTTGAAGTACCAGGAGGGCCGGACCAGCCTCATTATCGGCGACAGGACACAGGTCAGGGAATATGCCACCCTTCACCGTGGAGCCGCCGAACGAAGTGAGACCAGGGTCGGCTCTGATTGTTTGTTGATGGCCTACGTGCACGTGGCCCACGACTGCGTGGTTGGAGATGGGGTTATTCTGGCAAACTCGGTCAACATGGCTGGTCACGTGGTGATTGAAGACCATGTTGTCATAGGAGGGCTTACGCCGATCCACCAGTTTGTGAGGATAGGGAAACATGCCTTCATAGGTGGAGGCTCGAGAGTGAACAAGGACATTCCGCCATTCGTACGTGCGGTCGGCAATCCCCTCAGTCTCTCGGGTTTGAATAGTGTCGGACTCACCAGGCGCGGATTTGAAGATAACGCACGGCTTGAACTCAAGAGGGCGTACAAGCTCTTCTTCAGGTCCGATCTCAATATCTCCCAGGCTGCCGCAAAGGCGAGGGCGGAGCTGACCGCCTTCAAAGAAGTCGACTATTTTATCGAGTTCATCGAAAATAGTGCCAGGGGAGTGACTCTCTGATACCACGGAGCAACTGACCTCAAGCACACGCGAACCATTTGCTACCCACCTGATTGATCTTGTTGACAGCGTTCATCCGGTGCCTTAGACTTAGTGTGTCGTAAATTGATCAACTCTCCGGTTACTGGAGAGTCAGTGCGCCTCCTGCATCTTAACTTGTTTGTTATAATGACAACATAACCACAATATGGACCGGACGTTATGATGACAGAAAGGGCCTCCGACTTATGGTAAAGATGGGAGTAGTGGGTGTAGGGCATCTGGGGAAAAGGCACGCGGAGTTGATAAAACGATCTAACATCCTGAGCCTCGAAGGGATATATGACGCGCAAACAGATGTGGCCGATGAAGTAGGGAACTCGTTGTCATGCAGGGTATTTGCAACTTATGATGATCTTCTGGATAAGGTTGAGGCTATAAGCGTAGTTGTCCCAACTGACCAGCATTATGATGTGGCATGCAAGGCGGCCAATGCCGGTGTGCATATGCTTATAGAGAAGCCTATAACCAGCCGGCTGGAAGAGGCCGAGGAGATTATCGCACTCTCTGAGTCCAATAACGTAGTGCTCCAGGTCGGCCATGTGGAGAGGTTCAATCCCGCTTTCCGCCTTGCCGTTGGACACATCAATCATCCACTTTTCATAGAATCTCATCGCCTGTCGCCCTTCGTCGAGAGAGGAACCGAGGTTGATGTTATTCTGGACCTGATGATACACGATATCGACCTTGTGCTGACTTTGATGGGCTCCGATGCGAGCGATATATGGTCGATTGGAGTTCCTGTCGTTACTTCGTCAGTCGACATCGCGAATACCAGGCTGACTTTCGCGGACAATCACGTTGCAAGTCTTACCGCCAGTCGAATCTCGAGAAAGAGGATGAGAAAGCTTCGTATCTTCCAGCGCGACACCTATATATCGATGGATCTCCTCAACAGAAAGAGCGAAATGTACCGTATTGTGTGGGAAGGAGCCTCGCCGCAACTGAAGGAAAAGGTTTTTGAGTCCGACGGGACGGCCAACCCTCTGGCGGATGAAATCAACTCCTTCGCGCGAAGTGTAAGGGACAACACCCCCCCTCGTGTTACGGGAGAGGAGGCGATGAGGGCTCTGAGCCACGCCGTCAGGATACGGGAAAAGATGTCTGTCCCACCCCCGGACGGCTCCGGGAGAGAAGGGAATTGATGTTGAAACGGTGGAGAAGCTACCGACGGGAGAGGTTCCGGATATACAGGAACCGATCAACGCTGCGACTGGTCCTTCTTTTCGGAATTGTCGTGATACTCATCCTTTATCTGGAAAAATTCTGATGATAGACAGGAGGAAAGGTTGTCCCGGAGTGGACAGGAATGGTCCTCTCTTTTTCATCTCCGCCGGGGATCCTTCCGGAGACATTTACGGCAGTACGCTCGTGAAAGAGCTCAGGCTTCTTTACCCTGGGGCGTTTTTTGTAGGACTCGGTGGTCCGAGAATGAAGAAGGCCGGAGTTCACCTGTTGTATCCAACTGACAGAATAGCGGCGGTTGGTTTCACAGAAATTATGCGCTACATTCCTCACTTCTATGGTCTTCTGCGCGAATCAGGAGAAATCTTCCGGGAAGTCTGCCCGGACCTGGTTATCTTGATCGATTTTCCAGGCTTTAACCTGAGGCTCGCCGAGAAGGCCAGGAAGCAAGGCATGAGGACATTGTTTTACATAAGTCCCCAGATCTGGGCGTGGCGGAAGGGCCGCTACAAAAACCTGGTGCGCGACAGCGACGAAATTGTTGTCATCCTCCCGTTCGAAGTAGACATCTTCAGAGAATGGGGTAAGAAAGTGCACTATGTTGGTCATCCCGTGATCGAAGAGATCGACGCCAGGGAGCCTGAGGGTTTGTTCATGCGGAGGTATTGCATATCGGCCGAAAGGCCTGTACTGGGACTGTCTCCAGGCAGCAGGAGAAAAGAAATCGATTATCACCTTCCTGTATTCCTGGACATAGCCCGCAAGATAAGGAAGAAGACTCCCGGCATCCAGATTCTTCTCAATCGCGCCCCGACAATAGGCGAGGACGAGATCCGGGAGCGCTATTTGAGAGGAGACGATGATATCCGGATAATTAACGAATCGCACCACACATCAATCGGCATTTCCACGCTGCTCCTGACAAAATCAGGGACCTCAACGCTGGAGGCGGCACTTCTTGGAACCCCGATGCTGGTATGCTATCGTATGTCGTTGCTATCCTATCTTATAGCAAGGTCACTGGTGAATGTTTCACATGTCAGTCTGGTCAACATTCTGGCGGAAAGAGAGGTCGTACCTGAATACATACAGAGTGCATTCACGACCGAGAATTTATTGCCCGCGGCCCTGGAACTGCTTGGAGAGGAAAGCGCCAGGGAGAAAATGAAGAGTGGACTCACTGAGGTTTCCAACATGCTGAAAGGTGAAAGGACAAGCGCGAAGGTAGCGTGCATAGCTGGATCGATGATAGAAACCGGGAGAAATCGCTGGACATGTCAATAGCGGACAGGTTTTTGTATAGACTGGTCGGTGTCGCGGGAGCCTTGTTTATTCGCCTGCTGGGGAGGACTATCCGGATCGTCGAGCCCAACCGAAACATCCTGGATGACTTCAGTGGTCGTGGCAGGAAGGTTATCTTCGCGCTCTGCCATGGTCAGCTCATTCTTGGAACTTATTTCGCCAGGAATGAACGGGTTGCGTCAATCATCAGCCAACATCGCGATGGAGAGTATATCTATCAGATTACACGCCGTATGGGAATAGAAGCCGTACGGGGCAGCAGCACGCGGGGGGGGGCTTCGGCGATTCTCAAGCTGCTGAAAGCACCACAGTTTGCGAGCAGGAATCTGGGCGTTATCACGGATGGTCCCACCGGTCCAAGAGAGATTGTAAAGCCCGGCATAATCATGTTGTCAAGATTGACAGGCTACCCGATAGTGCCTATCGCCATAGCATCTTCGTCCGGGTGGGAACTGGCGAGCTGGGACAGGTTCACGATCCCGAGGCCATTTTCCTCCGCACTACTCCTTCTCGGAGATCCTATGACTGTGGACAGGGGCGTGGGAGCTGAGGAACAGGAAGCACTCAGGCAGAGACTGCAGGAGAATATGCGCCGGTTAAACAGAACCGCCGGGGAGCGGGTAGGTCTCGACAGCATGAACAGTACGTGGTTGGGTCCTCCGGAGTTCACGCGAAGATGGCTCAGGGCGCTTGCTCTGGTCTATATCGGGAGATATCGGGAGACATGGTGGAGCTTCCCGGTCACTATCGTTCTCTTCCCGGTGGAGAGACTGCACCGACTTTTTCTGGTGTTGAGGAATTATCTTTATGAGGTCAACCTGTTCAGGGTCAGGAGGCTTCCAGTTCCGGTAGTCTCTGTGGGCAACATCTCCGTTGGCGGAACCGGCAAGACCATGCTGGTGATGTGTCTGAGTGAGTTTCTGACTCGGCGAGGCTATCGTGTGGCTGTGCTGACAAGGGGCTACGGAGGCAGTACGAGGGATTTGGCGGGGGATGCACGCGTGGTTAAGGGCTATGATAGCGGGAATCTGCAGGCTGGGGATGAGCCGGTTCTGCTGTCTAGAAAGCTTCCGGAGTGTATTGTGATAAGGGGCCGGAATAGATATCTTTCCGGGTTGATCGCTGTGGGCCACTATGGCTGTGATATTTGCGTCCTTGACGATGGCTTCCAGCACAGGGGCCTGCACAGGGATGTCGACATCGTTCTATTGCACAGGGAAAATCCCCTCGGGACGGGGCTGCTGCTGCCTGCCGGTTTTTTGAGGGAAGGAATCTCCGGTCTGTCTCGGGCAGATCTTATCGTAGAGTGTACCAGGTGGGGAAACGACAAAGGGACCCTGGCTGGCAGCAAATTCCCTGTTCCACCAGGCTGTCCGCGTGCCAGTGCATCGCTCATGGTCGATGCGATCTATCCATTGGGATCGAATGGAGAAAACAGCGTTGCAAGCGATCTACAGGGGAAGAAGGTGTTGGCCTTCGCGGGGATAGGCGATCCGACTTCTTTTCGAAAAGTGGTTGAACGTCTCTCGCCGATGTATGCGGAATATCATATCTTCCAGGACCATTTCCGCTACGCAGGCAAGTCTGCCGATGAGTTGAACCGTCGCTTCGATATGATGGAGGCCGATGTTATGATAACCACAGAGAAGGATGCGGTAAAGCTGCGACCTTCCTTATTTGATCCGCGTCCCTGCTGGGTTATTTCGGCAAGACTCAATATCGACCGTGGCTGGGAGGAGATGGAAGATCTGGTGGCGATGTGCGACACAATCAGCGGAAAACAACCTCACTCTTTTGCCTTGGAAGGAGAGAAAAGGAATTGAAGATCTGCCATACGGATTTCCTGATCATAGGGAGCGGGATCGCCGGTCTGAGCTTTGCCCTCAAGGTGGCTCCGCTTGGGCGTGTTACACTGATGACTAAGAAGGCGGATTCTGATTCGAATACGAACTACGCGCAGGGGGGCATTGCCTCAGTAATAGGGGACGACGACAGCACCGAGTTGCATTTCAAGGATACTGTAAAGACCGGGAGCGGACTTTGTCACCCGGGTGCCGTGGACGTCCTCGTCTCCGAAGGGCCCGGGCGCGTAAGAGAACTTATAGAGTGGGGGGTGAGGTTTAGTTACGAAAGAGGAAAGAGGGGTAGAAGAGATCTCTCACTCGGACGTGAGGGAGGACACTCGAGGCGCCGCATAGTCAGAGCGGATGATCTGACCGGGCGTGAAATAGAACGCGCCCTTTTGACGCGCCTGATGGGTCACGACCGTCTCCAGCTCTTCGAAGATCACTTTGTCGCAGATCTCATAGTTGATCATGAAAAGGGACAGGGCAAGCGCTGCATGGGCGCACTGGTATTTAACCGGAACAAGAACGAGTTCGAGGCATGGATAGCCCCCGTCACTCTCCTCGCCACGGGTGGGGTAGGTCAGACCTATCTGCACACAACCAATCCTGAAATTGCCACTGGTGACGGTGTGGCGATGGCATACAGGGCGGGTGCCAGGATCGCAAACATGGAGTTCATTCAGTTCCACCCCACGGCGCTCTATCCTTCAGAGGGCAAGGCCTTTCTTATTTCAGAAGCTGTGCGGGGAGAAGGGGCCACCCTGCTGGACAGGGATGGCGTGCCATTCATGAAGAAATATGACGCTCGCGGAGACCTCGCTCCCAGAGATATAGTAGCGAGAGCTATCGACAGAGAGCTTAAGCTGTCCGGCAGTAAGTTTCTTCTCCTTGATTTCTCACCCATCGATCCGAAAGTGATCAGAAAGAGGTTCCCCAACATTACGAAAAAGTGTCTTGAAAGAGGGATTGATATCTTAAAGGAACCTGCCCCTGTCGTAGCGGCCGCGCACTACATGTGCGGAGGTGTCAAGACCGACACGTGGGGAAGGACTTCTCTCAGAGGGCTGTTCGCGGTTGGCGAGGTGGCCTGCACCGGAGTGCATGGGGCGAACCGACTCGCCAGCAACTCTCTTCTGGAGGCCGTTGTGTTTTCCAACAGGGCTGCAACCATCGCGCAGAAGGAGGGAGGAGCGGCAGAGGATTTTGACCCGGGATGTCTGCCGGAGCGGAGAGAGGAAGGTGGGATTAGTCTTGAAGCTGTTGTCATAAGACACCTGAGGAATCAGATAAGGACCATCATGTGGGATTGTGTCGGCATCGTACGATCCGTAGACCGGCTGGAGATGGCCAGGCGTGAGTTGTCTTTCATGCTCAAGGAGATAGATGAATACCGATGCAAGTCGAAGTTCTCGGTCGAGGTCGAGGAGCTGAGGAACATCGGGCAGATAGCAGATCTCGTGGTCCGTGCGGCGCTCGTCAGGAAAGAGAGTAGAGGACTGCATCACAACCTGGATTATCCGGAAAGAAACGATGCTGAGTACGGGAAAGACACGACGATCGTGTGTGTCGAGGGAGAGCCTGCCATAGAATTCGAGCCTGTAGAATCGTAGTGAAAGGTGTGGTGTGCTGTGGAGAAGCCCTGGTGATGTGGCGTCGAATGAAGGCCATTGAATATCGAATGGCTTCGACAGATGAGCATATTAATGTACGCGTGGGAAATATGAAGAGAGTATACGAGGCAGCTCCAATACTGGACTGAATATTGCATAATAAGCGACACCTGGCGGGATAACAGATGATGGAACAGGGTGAGATGAATATCGACCTTACTGAAAAGGAGAAAGAGGAGTTGCTGTTTGTCGCGAGGGAAGCCCTCGCATCGGCGGTTGTTCAGCGCACCGCTCCGTGTGACGGCAATCATCAGGCAAACGGGACGGACGCTTCGCGGTCTCTGAGATCACCGGGAGGAGTATTCGTCACCCTCAGCCAGCACGGTAGATTGCGAGGGTGCATTGGAACGACCCGGGCGAACGAGCCGCTCTACAGGGCGGTTGTTGAACTGGCTGTTTCAGCCGGTATCAGGGATCCCCGTTTCTCGCCGCTCACGGAAGAGGAACTCAACGAGACAAGAATCGAGATTTCTGTCTTGTCGACATTTAGAACTGTCGATGACATAGGGGAGATCGTCATTGAAGAGCATGGGCTATATGTTAGTCAGAGAGACCGGGCCGGGCTGCTTCTGCCTCAAGTCGCGGTGCAATACGGTTGGGACAGAGAAGAGTTTGTTGAGCAGTGCTGTCGGAAAGCAGGACTTTCTCCTGATGCATGGAAAGACGACGCGACAGAGATAATGGTGTTCAGCGCGATTGTTTTTGGAGAAACGGAAGATGGCTGATCGAAAAGGAAGTCTGCTCCTTGTAGACGACGAACCTAAGCTCCTGCAGAGTCTTACGATGATATTCGAAGGCGAAGGTTATGAGGTCGATGTAGCGAGGATGGGGGAGGAGGGGGAAAAATTGTTCAGGAAGGGGAAATATGACCTCGTCGTTACCGATCTTATGATGCCCGACCAGACGGGTATCGACCTGATGAAGAAGTTGCTCGATTATGACCCGGAGACCGCAATCATGCTGATGACCGCGTATGGTACAGTGGAAACTGCGGTGGAGGCAATGAAGATCGGGGCGCTTGACTACATATCCAAACCGTTCTCCGTTGAGGAGATAACTCTCAAAGTGGATCGGATAATAGAATCTCTCAAGGTAAGGAAAGAGAATAAACGACTGAAGGAATATGTGAGCAGTTTCGATCGGAGATTCAAGCCGGTCTACAAGAGTGAAGCCCTCAAGACGATTTTCTCTCAGGTAGACGATATAGCGGCCAGCTCACTGACGGTTCTCCTGATGGGTGACAGTGGAGTCGGGAAGGAGATTGTAGCCAGATATCTCCACCAGAAGAGCGACCGTTCAACCGAGCCGTTTGTGGTCGTCAATTGCACCGTCCTTTCGGAAGGTCTGATTGAGAGTGAGTTGTTCGGGCATGAACGTGGCGCGTTCACCGGGGCCATAAAGCTGAAGCTGGGAAAGTGCGAAGTGGCTGATGGCGGGACACTTTTTCTGGACGAGATCGGAGAGCTACCGGTGTCTGTTCAGGCGAAACTCCTGAGATTTCTTCAGGACCACCAGTTCGAGAGGGTCGGAGGGACAAAGACAATCCTCGCGGATGTTCGCATAGTCGCCGCAACGAATAAGAACCTGGAGAAAGAGGTTGAGGAAAAGAGATTCCGGGAAGACCTCTACTACAGGCTGTCAGTAATACCGATACACATCCCATCCCTGTCTCAGAGAAGAGAAGACATCCTGCCGCTGGCCCACTACTTTTTCGAAAGGGCGCATCAGAGATTCCCTTACGCTGCGACCGAAATAACACGGGACGCAGAGGAGTTGCTCTTGAGCTACCAGTGGCCCGGGAATGTCAGGGAGCTTGAGAATGCCATTGAACGAGCTGCTATTCTGACCAAGAGAGACAAACTTGACAGGGATGCTTTCTCTTTCCTTAACAAAGATAAGTACAGCGAAGAGAGACCCGATAACTTCTCTCTCGGAAGCAATGAAAAGTATCTGATCGAGAAAGCCCTGGAGAAGACAAATGGCAATATACTGCAATCGGCAAAGTTACTTGAGATAAGCCGGACGACACTCTACAGCAAGATAGAAAAGCACAAACTCGATGTATCGATGCAGGGCGGCAGCCATCGTGCAGAAAAGGGGAGAAGCGACCCTTCTGGACAAGAATGAAACCTGTCTACTGTCTGAAACTGAACATCCTGCCGGGAATAAGAGCCATCCTCCTCTGCAAACAAGCCTCTCGATATCGTGTTAACCGCAAGCGGCACTTATAGCTAAGACGTTATTCCATTGTCTGCAAGTCCACCACCCCAGTGGCATGATACTTGCCCATTCGTCGCGTAAGGTGTTGGATACGTATATCAGAACGGGAAGAGGTATGGAAGGAATACAAATCAGCGTCTATTATATAGGTGCTCAGGAAGATATTGCCCTCATCCAACTGGGCGGTTACCTGGACACTGTTACCTCACCTCAGCTTGAAAATGCCCTGGAAGATGTTACTACCGAGGGATACTGCCATGTCATATGCGATCTGGGCAATGTAAACTATATCAGCAGCGCCGGTTGGGGAATATTTGTCAGTAGAATCAAGATGATCAGAGACATGGGGGGAGATCTGGTCCTGAGCCAGATGATTCCGGATGTCTTTGATGTTTTCAAGCTTCTGGAGTTCGACCGTATATTGAAGTTCTACGATACGACCGAGAAGGCGGTCAAAGAGTTCGATGATATCAGGGGCCTGGTATCGCCGGTGTCCGAGAGCGGCAACGGCGACTCTTACATTGATGGGGAGAGAAGTATTGGCGACGAAAAGAGGTTGAGTCTTCTCAGAAGAGGTACGGATGTCGGCAGCGACTATCCACGTTCGCCGCTCTCTTCGACGTCAGGCGGGAGCTTCGATTTTTCCAGAGGGGATTCTACCCCGGACAACGGGCGAAAGTCGAACGACCTCGTGAATAGTGAGCCATCAGTCTTTCCCTATGTGGCGAGGGATAACAATGTCCTTGACAGAGACCTCCCACTCAACGAAAAGATCAAACTTGCCGTCGTGGAGAATCCGCTGGCGGGCGTCAACGTTATAAGGAAGGTGCTGAACTCAAGCCGATTCGGATATATGAACGTTGGATATTTCAAGGTTCGGAAGATCTTCAAAGAGCTTGATCTCGACACGAAAGAGAAAAGATATCGTTTCTGGAGATCCCGATGACGTTGTCAGGCGTCTGGTGGTTGCCGGCTGGCGACCCGTCAAGGTAACATCACGGACGGGTTAAGGCGGTTGACTCGAAGGAAGGGGGACCAATCTGTTGCGAACATGCAGACTGTCAATAAGAAGCAAGCCAGCAAGATGCTTCACATTTCTGATGACAATGAATCTTCTCATCGTTTTGAGCACCGTTGACTACTCGTACTGCGCAGCGGAAGAAGATGGCAATCCCGCAGAGTCCTGGACAGACACCTCGGTTGGCAGGCTCTCCAGTCACGGCAGCGATGCAGAGTTCACACCGGGCTCGGCGATGCAGGTAACGATATGGCAGGAACCCGATCTCAGTGGAAAGTTCTCAATAGACAGCCAGGGATATGTGATCCTGCCCTTGATCGGGAGTGTCAATGTCGTCAGATTTACGCCGGAGAGTCTGGAGGGCTATCTCAAGGAGGAATACTCCTCTTATCTGAGAAATCCTATTATCCAGACATTGCCTCTTATTCGCTTAAGCGTGCTGGGGTATGTCCGGAATCCTGGTTCGTACCGTGTTGAGCCGGGCAGGCCGCTCTGGGACGTGATAGCGATGGCTGGAGGCCCGAGCGACAGAGGGGATATCACGGGGATGTACGTTTCGAGGGGTGCTGTGGTCAAGAACGAAAACCTCCTCAATGCATATGAGGAGGGAGTTTCGCTCAGTGAAATCGGGATTCTATCCGGAGATCAGATTGTAGTCCCACTGAGACATGGTCCTTTTCCCTGGCGCCTTATTATCTCCCTGGCTTCTATTGGAACGTCTGTATACGCGATAGCAACCAGAAACAGATAAACCAGAAAGTGGCCTGGATTAAACGGGTCCGTCCCGATCAGAAGATGAGGAGCACGTAGATGGCAGGCTATCAGAAAGAAATGGACACGAGGTCCGGTCGTAACGATGAAAAGCTGGACATCAACCAATACGTAGAAATCGTGAAGAAAAGGAAACTGTGGGCTGCCCTGGTCTTTTCTCTGGTGTTCATACCAATCGCCATCGTCACGGCGTTCAAGTCTTTCTCCCCTGAATACCAGGCGAAGACAACGATATGGATTAATTCCCCGAGCGACCCCAATCCATTCCTCTCCATCTCCGCTCTTCACAATGAGGGACTGATCGAGATTCTTCGGAGCAGGACATTCGCTGAAAAGGTTGTCAGCCAGCTGGGTCTGGCAATAAGAGTCGACACGGAGGAGCCGAGTCTCTTCCAGAAAACGAAAGTCCTGATTACCGGTGGCGATTCCGCGGACAGCCTCGACCTGACGAGGGGCTTTGTGTTCGAGGAAACAAGTTTCGATGAGCAAGCTGTAGTTCATGGAGATTATGAACTACATCTTACAGAAGAGGGATACTATTATCTTTACAGGTTAGATAAAGAACTCGGGGATACCTTGCTGATAAGCGGATCTTCCAGCGATCTCTTTTCTGAGGGCCTTCACTGCAATGGCTTCCATGTCGTATTGAACGAGGAACTGGAGGATTATGTCCCTCTCGAACTGACCTTTCTTGTGACCGGTTATCGCAAGGCCGTACGATCGTTTATGGATAACACGGATGTACAGCTCGATGATTCTGGTAGTTTCCTCAGCCTGACGCTGACGGACGGTGACCCCCACCTCGCCACGGAAATGGCGAACACTCTGTCAAACATGTTTGTCGACTACAACCTGTCGACAAAGAAAGAACAGATCAAGACTACCCTTGATATCCTCGAAGAACAGCTGGGCGTCGCATCGACGGTTTTGAGCGAATCAGAGAAGGCTATCAAGGATTACAAGGAGAAGACGGGAATCGTCAGCCTGGACGCGGAGGTCAAAGAACGTATAGAAAAGCTTGCCGATTCCGAGACCTCTCAGATTCAGATGACGAAAGATAAGGAAAAACTGCAGGACTATCTGGACAAGATCAGTGCAGGAGAACCGGGTGAAGCCCTGGAGAATGTTTACCTGGATGTGGTATCGTACCCATGGTCGATTCATAGTCCGAACATGGAGATCCTGAGCGAAGAGTTGATTGAATTGAGGGGGACTCGGAATGAGCTCTCGTTGAAGGTCACGGAGAATCACCCGGATTTTCAGGAAGTGGTGGCTCAGATCAAACAGGCCCATGCGAGGATACTGGAAGCGGCACAAAACCTTCTGAAGAGATTCAACAGCGAGATTGAAGTCGAGGACAGGAATATGAGATCTCTCCGGGCGGAGTTGAATAACCTCCCCACAGAGGAGTTGACACTCGCGCGGTTGTCGAGAGAGAGAACTGTAAACGAGAACATATACACTCAGGTAGTGACGAAGTATAAGGAAGCACAGATCGCGGAAGCGGCGGAGATCGGAGACATATATATTCTCGATCCGGCAATCGTTCCGCGCCTGCCCACTAACGACAACAACAGGGCCAAGATACTTGTGATAGGTCTTTTTATCGGGGCCATCCTGGGGGTATTCGCCACTTTTCTTATCGAGCATCTCGATACGACTGTCAAGTCGGAGGATGACGTCAAGTCAAACCTCAAAATCACCGTACTAGGCGTTTCACCTCTAATAGAGTTCGATGAAAAATACGAATATCTCGATTACAAGAAAGCAAGGGAAGTCGACTCGATACTCGTGACTCATGACTACTCTCCGACGCCCATAGGAGAGGCGTACAGGGCTCTCAGGACGAATCTCATGTTCTCGAGAAGGACCGGCCATAACCAGACGCTTATGATTACCTCGCCGTCGCCGGGAGACGGGAAATCGTTCACGGTATCAAACCTTTCTATCACAATGGCGCAGCAGGGCGCGAGGGTACTTCTCGTAGACGCGGATCTGAGGAGAGGGGTACTTCACAACACTTTTGCATGTCAGAAGAGTCCTGGTTTGACGGAGATACTGACATCGCGTTCTCATTTAATGGAGGCTCTGAACGAAACTCACATCCCGAACCTCTTTCTCGTCAGCTGCGGGAACCTGATTCCAAATCCCTCCGAGCTTCTCGGGTCATCGAGAATGATGGATTTCTTCCATGAGGTAAGAGAGAGATTCGATGTTATTTTTCTGGATACACCGCCGCTGGCAACTGTGACCGACGCAACCGTTATTGGCTCACAGGTGGACGGCGTGGCGATCGTGCTGCGTTCCGGCAAAACGGATTTCAGAGAAGCGCAGAGGAGTATGGAACTCCTCGAAAACGTTTCGGCCAACGTAATCGGTGTGATTCTCAATGGCGCGCCAGTTGAGGCGAGTCGCTACAAGTATAGTTATTATCATTACTAGTTGAGGTGTTTTTTTTCAACAAACACGGAGATTAACTATGAAAGAGATAATGGTAACAGGAGGAGCAGGTTTCATTGGTTCTCATCTTTGCGACGCTCTTCTCAGAGAAGGGCACAAGGTACTTTGCGTGGACAACATGGACGACTACTACTCTCCGCTGCGCAAGGAGGCCAATGTAGGGCTGCTCAAAGCGAGGGAAGGATTCACCTTTGTCAGGGGAGACATTCGAGACAAAGATTTGATGGCATCTCTCTTTCTCAAGAGGGATATCGGGTCAATCGTCCATCTGGCGGCAAGGGCAGGTGTTAGAGCTTCCATTTCCAACCCTGCATTGTATACGGATGTCAATGTCAATGGGACGATGATTCTTCTGGAGATGGCGAGGGTCCATGAGGTGGAGAGAATGGTCATGGCCTCTTCATCATCCGTGTATGGCAGGGTGAAGGGAGGTCTGCCCTTTACGGAAGATATGGATGCCGACCACCCGGTCTCTCCCTACGGCGCGACGAAGAGGGCCGGGGAACTCCTCTGCTACGCGCACAGCCAGATTCACGACCTGTCTGTTTCCGCTCTTCGTCTCTTTACGGTTTATGGCCCGAGACAGCGGCCCGAGATGGCTATCCACAAGTTTACACGTTTGATAGACCAGGGGGAGGAAGTGCCTCTCTACGGCGATGGCACATCTCTGAGAGATTATACCTATGTTGCAGACATTGTGGGTGGAATAATTGGTGCGTTATTTGACGACAGAGGTTTCGAAATCTACAATCTCGGCAATTCCAGACCTGTCAAGCTCCTTGATATGGTTCACCTGATAGAGAAACACCTCGGCAAAGAGGCAAACATCAGATGGCTTCCGGATCAACCGGGCGACGTCCCCGTCACGTTTGCCGATAACAGCAAGGCCAACAGGCATTTCGGGTTCACGTCAAGCGTAGATATAGGTGAGGGGATCAAGAGGTTTGTGGAGTGGTATCTGGAATCAAATCAGGGCAGCATTCACCGTACTGAACGGGTCGAAGAGAAGACATGCTGAGGCAGCAGGCAAAAAGATATACGATCATTCAGATCGTGATTGACACACTGAGCGTGGCGATAGCCTTTTTCGTCGCGTTCAGTTTGCGGGAAACGAGTCTCTTCGTAGCCATATCGGCGGGCAGGTCGGGCATAGCAGATCTTGATGTCTATATGTGGATTCTTCTTATCCACACACCGCTCCTCATCATTATCCTGCGTTCCAACGGCGCGTACAATCCAAGAAAGACGATATCGATCTTCGATATTGTATGGGTTACATTCAAGTCAATTGTTCTGTCGATGCTGGCACTCGGTACGATCATTTACTTCATGAAGTATCAGCATGTGAGCCGTCTCTTTATCCTCCTGATCGGGGTGTTCACCTTCCTCGTCCTCATCGTGGAGAGGATTTCCTATTGTCAGGTCTTGAAGTCGGTCCGACGCAAAGGAATACATGCTCGGAATGTGCTGATTGTCGGGTCAGGCCCGAGGGCAAGGCAGTTCGCGAGGTTGATCCTGAAACACAATGAATGGGGGCTTAGAATTATCGGTTATGTCGACGACAACCCGCGAGAGGAGGATGCAGTCGTTCTAAGAGGGCAGATCATAGGTGCTGTTCGAGATATACCTGTGCTGGTCCGGGAAAACGTCGTTGACGAAGTAGTTGTTGCCATTCCAAGGAGATTTCTGAATGGTATGGAGGATGTGGTTCATATGTGTGAAGAGACGGGTATCGAGACCACGATTCTGGCGGACCTCTTCGATACTCTTATCGCCAATACTCACCTTTCTTTTGTCGATGACATCCCTCTTCTCACGTTTTCCACCGTTCCCGCGCAGGAATGGAAACTGTTTATCAAGGCACTCCTGGACTTTCTCGGCGCAGCATTTCTTATATTCGGTCTGGCTCCGCTATTGATTGTTATCGCCTTTGTTGTTAAACTGACGTCCAGGGGCCCCGTTCTTTACAGGCAGAGAAGGACCGGTTTGCAGGGGAGAGAATTTCTCCTCTACAAGTTTCGCTCCATGTATGTGGATGCTGACGAGAGGTTTAATGAGGTAGAACACCTCAACGAGATGACGGGACCCGTGTTCAAGATAAACAGGGACCCTCGTGTTACCAGGATCGGACGCGTTATCCGGAAGACGAGTCTTGACGAGTTGCCTCAGTTGTTCAATGTACTCAAGGGTGAGATGAGTCTGGTGGGCCCGAGACCTCCTATACCCCATGAGGTCGACCAGTACAAGAGGTGGCAGCATCGTCGCTTGAGCATGAAACCGGGCATCACCTGCATCTGGCAGGTTAACGGAAGAAACAAGATCGGATTCGAAGAATGGATGAAGCTCGATCTTCAATACATTGACAATTGGTCTCTTGGACTCGACTTCAAGATTCTCTTTAAAACGATACCTGTTGTCTTATTTGGCTACGGAGCCAGCTGAGTCGCGGATCGGGAAGGAAGGAGCGATATCGCATGCACATATGTATGGTTGGAACAGGATATGTAGGCCTTGTCAGCGGGGCCTGCTTTTCGGAGTTCGGGATCGACGTTATCTGCGTGGACAATGTTAAGGAGAAGATAGACCTTCTAAACCAGGGGATAATGCCCATATACGAACCGGGGCTTGATGTTCTTATCCAGAAGAATGTCCGGGAAGGACGCCTCAGTTTTACGACCAATCTCAAGGAGGCTGTTGAAAAATGCCTGGTGGTTTTTATCTCAGTCGGTACACCGCCAAATCCCGATGGCTCTCCGAATCTGACGTATGTATGGGATGTTGCTGGAGAAATAGCCGAGGCGATGAATGGCTATAAGGTGATAGTCAACAAGAGCACTGTTCCGGTGGGCACGGGAGAAAAAATGAGGGCCTTCCTGGAGAAGAACATGAAGACCAGGAGCAAGTTCAGTGTTGTATCGAATCCGGAATTTTTGAGGGAAGGTTCAGCGATAGATGATTTCAGAAGGCCGGATCGTGTGGTAATTGGCGCGGATGACAGCGAGTCGATCGCCATTATGAAGGACGTCTACAGCCCTCTCTACCTGCTCGAGACACCGGTAGTCATAACCAGTGTGAAGAGCGCTGAACTGATCAAGTATGCCGCCAACTCGTATCTCGCTATGCGTATCTCCTATATTAACGAGATAGCCAATATATGCGAACTGGTCGGGGCGGATGCACACGAGGTGGCGATCGGAATGGGTCTCGACAACAGGATAGGAAAGAAATTCCTTCATCCCGGTCCTGGTTATGGAGGATCCTGCTTCCCGAAGGACACGAGGGCGTTCCTCCAGCTGGCCTGCGAGAACGATTATGAATTCAAGATAATGAAAGCGGTCATAGATGCCAACGAAGAGCAGAAGATGCGGTCGATAGAGAAGATAAGAAAAGCGGCCGGTGATCTGAGTGGAAAGACAATAGGCATACTCGGTCTCTCCTTCAAGCCGAACACCGACGACATGAGAGATTCGCCGGCTATTCCCATCATGAAGCATCTTCTCAAGGAGGGGGCCGAGGTGAAGGTCTACGATCCGGCGGCCATGGAGGAGTCGAAGAAGCACATGGACGGAGAAAACGTACATTACTGCGAGAACGTGTATGAGGTGGCCAGGGATAGCGACTCGCTCGTTTTCATGACCGAGTGGAATCAGTTCAGGAAGATAGATCTCGAGAAAATAAGGAAACTGTTAAAAAAACCGGTAATCATTGATCTGAGAAACATCTATGAACCTGAAGCCATGAGAAGTCTCGGTTTCGAGTACACCGGAATGGGGAGGTAGGGCAAATGCGCACCTTGATAACGGGGGGAGCAGGGTTTCTTGGTTCATATCTCTGTGATCATCTTCTGTCTATGGGTCACGAAGTCATCTGTCTCGACAACCTGTGTACCGGTTCGGTCGACAATATAGCCCATTTGATAGGCCATGAGAGATTCCTGTTCATAAAGCACGATGTGACAAACTACATCCACGTCGATGGCGAACTGGATCACGTGCTGCATTTTGCGAGTCCCGCAAGTCCCATAGACTATCTTGACCTTCCGATTCAAACCATGAAAGTAGGCTCCCTCGGAACACACAAGACTCTGGGACTGGCGAAAGAAAAGGGGGCCACATTCCTCATCGCGTCGACCTCGGAGATATATGGCGACCCCCTCATTCATCCTCAGAAGGAGGACTACTGGGGGAACGTGAATCCGGTCGGGCCGAGAGGTGTTTATGATGAAGCCAAGCGATTCGCAGAGGCGCTGACAATGGCCTATCACCGGTATCACAATGTTGACACGAGAATTGTGAGGATCTTCAACACCTATGGTCCCCGTATGAGGCTGGACGACGGGAGGGCGTTGCCGACATTCATGCGACAGGCACTTCTGGGCGAAGAGCTGACGGTATTCGGGGATGGAAAGCAGACAAGGAGTTTCTGCTACATCGATGATGAGGTCAGGGGGATATACAGCCTCTTGATTTCCGGGCGATCAGACCCGGTAAATATAGGTAATCCCCACGAAGTTACGATCCAGGAGTTGGCCGAGAAGGTTGTCGAGATTACGGGGAGTGGTTCGAAGATTGTTTATAAGCAGCTCCCGCAGGATGACCCGAAAGTGAGAGAACCGGATATTTCGAAGGCGGTTGAAGAGCTCAACTGGACACCTGAAGTGGATCTTGAGACGGGACTGCGGAGAACAATGGATAACTTCAAGAGGCGCCTCAAGTTGGCTTGATACTCCTCGATGTTGATCCTATGCCGGACCGTTGGTGCTGCTCGCACGCCGCCATTGTTTCAGGGATCTCCATCCACATCGTATAGTTTTCTGTTTACTCGCAGGCGCCGAGGCGCTGGAGACAAGGATACCCACCAGAGCAAAGAGGAATCGTTTCCCGTTTTCTCTTCCTTTTGACGCAGGTCTTATATCGTGAGAGTACTGATTACCGGAGCCACAGGTTTTACCGGCAGCCACTTGACAAAGAAACTCCTCCAGGAAGAGAATGAGGTCCGTATCCTGGCCAGGTCCAGGGAGAAGGCGTCTTCTATCTTTGGAAAGAGCCCTGTGGAAATCGTGCCGGGGGACCTTGAGGATGTTGATGCTATCCGGAATGCTGTAAAGGGAATTGACACGGTCTTTCACATAGCCGCGATGTACCGTGAAGCGGGGCTTCCTGAATCGAGATATCATGAAGTGAATGCCGGGGGAACAGAAAAGTTGCTTAAGGCGTCGCTTGAGAACAATGTAAAGAAGTTCGTTCACTGCAGCACCATAGGGGTCCTTGGAAACATCTCATCTCCACCCGGGGACGAAGAGACACCGTACAATCCGGGTGATGAGTATCAACGATCCAAGATGGAAGGTGAAATCGCGGCGCTGAAGTATAACAGAGAGTTCGGTCTTCCGGTGACGGTGGTCCGCCCGGCGGCGATATATGGACCGGGTGACATGAGGCTGTTCAAGTTGTTCCGGATGGTTGCGAGGCGAAGGGCCATTATTCTGGGGAGTGGGGAGACACTTTACCACATGGTTTACATAGCGGATCTTGTAAGGGGTTTTCTCCTGGCGGCCGAAACTGAGCGTGCCGTTGGCGAGGTTTTTATTATCGGAGGCGAAGGCTACGTCACGCTAAGAGAACTTTACGAGATGATAGCTCTGGCTCTCGGTGTGCGCTTGACAAGCTACAGTTTCCCCCTGAAACCGGTGATGGCAGCGGCGACGATCATGGAAAAGATTCTTCCACCGTTCGGGATAAGTCCGCCTCTCTACAGAAGACGGGTTGACTTCTTCTCTAAGAACAGGGCGTTTGACATCTCCAAGGCGAAGGATATCCTGGGTTATAAGCCAGAATATTCCATGGAGGCCGGAATTGCTGAAACTTCGACATGGTACAGGGAGAAGGGGCTGCTTTGACGGAGACCGCGAGGAAGAGGGAGACAGTAGAAATCCAGAAAGAACTGTTCGCGGAGAACAAGTCGTCCATCTCCAAGTATATGGAGCTCGTTGTGGGGAAGAAGGGGTGGTTGAATCTTGCCGTGTATGAGTCGATTCTTCTTCTCTCTTCCTGGGTTCCCGGTGCGTTGGGCCTTTTCCTTAGAGGCCTCCTTTACCCGATTCTTCTGGGGAAGGTCGGAAAGGGTGTTCATTTCGGGGCGAACGTGGTGTTGAGATCGCCTCACAAGATAGACATTGAGGACAATGTGGTAATCGACGACAATTGCGTTCTCGATGCGAAGGGATATGACAACCGGGGAATCAGTATCGGCAGTGGTGTGTTCGTGGGTAGAAACACGATCCTGAGTTGTAAGAACGGAGATATTAGATTGGGAAACAGGGTCAACATAGGTTTCAACTGCGAGATCTTTTCAGCAAGCAGCGTCGAGTTGGGAGACGATATTCTACTGGCGGCCTATACTTATCTGATCGGAGGGGATCACGATTTCGAAAAAACGGATGTCCCCGTTCTGCAGCAGGGGAGAGTATCGAAGGGAATAACAGTCTGCAGCAACGCCTGGCTGGGCGCAGGGGTGAAAGTCCTTGATGGGGTCACGATTGGCAGGGACTCCATAATAGGTACCGGCGCGGTAGTAACGGGTGAAATTCCAGAGTACTCGATCGCACTGGGGATCCCGGCGCGTGTGGTCAAGAAGCGGAGAGGAAAAGAAATTGTCACTGAAGAATCTTAAGATCCTGATGATCGCGCCCACACCGTTTTTTGCTGACAGGGGCTGCCATGTCAGGATATATGAAGAGATCAAGTTCCTGCGGCAGAAGGGACACGAAGTAATCCTTCTGACATATCCTATTGGCGATGACATAGAGGGAGTAGACATCAGAAGAGTTCCGGGGGCTCCATGGTACCGAAAACTGACCGCCGGCGCTTCCCTTCACAAGTTCTATCTCGATCCCCTCCTTGCTGTCTGGGGCACCTGGCTGGCCTTCACGGAGAAACCGGACATTATTCATGTTCACCTCCACGAAGGCATAGCCATAGGCCTTCCCATTTCCTTCCTTACAAGGCGGCCCATGATGGCCGATCTCCAGGGGAGTATGGTGGAGGAGTTGATAGACCACCGAAGTATTACGCGGAATTCAGTTGTGGCAAGGATCCTGCGCCGTGTGGAGAAAAGTCTGTCAAGACTTGCGGGGCACATCATCGTAAGCTCGCAAAATACCGCCAGAGCCCTTGAGAAGTCCTACGCCCTTGAGGAAGGTATGATCTCGTGTGTGGGCGACGGCGTGGACCTTCAGGAGTTTCGCCCACAGAGTCCGCCCGCAGAATTGCGGAGGAGACTGTCGATTGCCGATGACGCCCGTGTAGTGGTCTTCCTGGGACTGCTCACAGAATATCAGGGCGTTGACGTACTCCTTGAGGCCTTTACCCATGTAGTCAATTCCGTCCCAGGTGCTCATCTGCTGCTTATGGGATATCCTGATGAGGATTATTACCTGGAAAAGGCCGCATCTCTCATGCTGTCCGACAATATCACGCTTACGGGAAGAGTTCCGTACAGGGAGGCAGGAGACTATCTGGCCCTTGGCGAAGTGGCTGTGGCTCCAAAAATGTCACTGACTGAGGCAAATGGTAAACTCTATAATTATATGGCCTGTGGGCTGCCTGTTGTGGCGTTCGATACGCCGGTCAATAGAGAAATACTGGGCTTCAAAGGAATCTACGCCCGGTTTGGAGACAAAGACTCTCTTGCTGACTTCATAATCAGTCTCTTGCGATCTCCGGAGAAGGCCGGAGAAACAGGTGCTGAGCTCAGGAAGAAGGTAGAGGCATCATATTCCTGGGAGCGATCAATTCATCGAATCCTGTCCTGTTACGGGGAGATCCTGACCGGTGAAAGCACGATTGCTACATCGCCGGACGGAGGCTTTAGCGCGCGGTCAGTGCCCTCGGAGACGTTATCAGACTCAGAAGACGAAAAGGAGATTCTTCAAGGTTCCTCCCTGTCTGATGAATAGGTCCCCTGCCGGCCTTGCAGTGCGGGAGCAGGATCATCTCGACCCCCGCGGTGATGCTTCAGAAGAATTCCATGTGCGAAATTGCTGTTTTCAGAAGCATGGTACGAAAGTTGAATGTAAATCAAGAGGTGAGAGGCTTCCTTTTGATGGAACATGTGCTTAGCGGACGAGAATCTGTTCCAGGTGGAGAAGAGAGAGCTCCGGCGAATGGAGATGGATAACAATGCCGTCACCTGTAGGACATTCCCTGGGCGGGTTCTCTGTGTATCTTTGCCTGACGGCGAGAAGGAAGGGGACACTCGGGCTTCTTGTCTTCTGCGTCCTGATCACAAATCTCCCGGACCTTGATTTCCTCCCCGGATGGTTGACGGGAGAGCCTAATCTGTTCCATCGCGGGGGGAGCCACAGCATTCTCGTGGCACTGGTGGTGGGAGTGGTAGTGGGGCTGGTCGTGAAATTGACGGGAAAGGGGAAATTTCTGCCTGTGGCCTCTGCGGCGTTTGTTCTGTATGGGATTCATCTTGTACTTGATCTCTTTTGCGTCGACAACAGTACTCCGAGAGGATTCCAGATGCTCTGGCCGCTGAATGACGATTACTATATAGCGCCGATGACGATTTTTGATGATATCACACGTTCTCCGGTCGCGGCCGAGTTTTTTCAGAGTCTGTTCAGTGCTCACAATTTCAGGGCGGTAATCAACGAAATCATGCTTTTTCTGCCGGCCCTGATGCTTCTGTGGGGAATCAGGGGGAGGGGTGCGGTAGAGACCGGTGAAGATCATTTCCTCAAGGATAGGCAGAGGATACGATAGTGGATTATTCGGTGGTTGTGCCATTATACAATGAGGAAGACAATGTGACGATCCTGTATCGTGAAATTCGGCAAACGATGGAGGGAATGGATGGCCGATATGAGGTCATATATGTTGACGACGGGAGCTCCGACAGGACATTTGAACGGCTCCGCGAAATCGCCCGGGATGATGAGTGTGTGGTCATAATAAAGTTCCGCGGCAACTTTGGTCAATCAGCGGCCATGTCCGCCGGGTTTGACAGGGCAAAGGGCGAAATAGTTGTCTCTCTCGACGGTGACCTGCAGAATGACCCGGCGGACATTCCTCTGTTGATCAGCAGGATAAAAGAAGGCCCGGATGTTGTTAGTGGCTGGAGAAAGAACCGTCGGGACAAGATGCTTCTCAGAAAAATCCCGTCGAAGCTCGCAAACAAGATTATCTGTCACGTCACCGGCGTAAAACTGCATGACACAGGTTGTTCGCTCAAGGCCTATCGCAAGGATGTCCTGAAAGAGATCAGCCTTTACGGTGAATTGCACCGATTTCTGCCTGCTCTCGCACGGATGCAGGGTGCCGAAATAGAAGAGATGGCCGTAAACCACAGGGAGAGGCGCTTCGGAGAATCCAAATACAATCTCACACGGACCTTCAAGGTTATGATGGACATATCAACCCTTAATCTGTTCCTCAAGTACCTGGGAAGACCACATATATACTTTGGTACCACTGGAGTGGTATTCACGGTTACGGGTTTCATTACGTTTCTGGGGCTGATGTTGAATCGGTTCATGATGGGCGGCGATCCAGCGGAGGAAAACATTCTGTTGACCCTGACCTTTCTCATGATTGTCACCGGGTTTCAGTTTCTTCTCTATGGCCTGTTGTCGAAGCTGATTGTTCATACCGGCAGGAACAGGAATAGAATCCCCGCGTTGTCGGTCATCAAGGGAAGCGGCAGAAAGGGGGCATAGAGGTGCAGGACTCAATCGGGCTTAAAAAGGAGAGGATTCCCGTGGGGAACATGGTGTCGGACACGACTCGTAACGGAATGGCGATATCAGCCGTCATAACAATATCAGAAACAGCGGATGGTATCGAGGAGACCTACGGACACATAAAGGAATTCCTGGAGTCGCGACACTCCTCCTACGAGATTGTATTTGTCGACAACGGTGTCGGGGGAAAAGAAGTGAGGTGGCTGGAAGAAAAGACCCGGCAGGAGAGCGCCCTCAAGTTGATCCGCTTCAGATCCGTATTCTCGGAATCGTCCGCACTCGATGCCGGTTTCAAGGCGTCGGCCGGGAAAGTAGTATTGTATATGACCACGAGAGTCCGAGTCGACCCATGCGGCTTTGCTTCACTGATCGATCCACTGAGTGACCATGCGGATATAGTAGTGGGCTGGCGGCACCCGAGATCCGACTCATCCTTGAATCAGTGGGTATCGCGTGTCTTTAACCGTATTACGTCGCGAATGGGAGGGCTGAAGCTCCACGACCTCAACAGCGGTGTCTTCGCGGCGCGGAGAGAGGTGCTTTCTGACGTGCTTCTCTACGGAGATCTCGACAAGTTCCTGCCCATCATGGCCCACAAGCAGGGTTACCGTGTGAGAGAAGAGATGATAACACAGCTGCCTGGAGAATTCCGGATTTCCTTCTACGTAAAGGAGTACTTTGTCAGGCTCCTCGACATCATCACCATCGTTTTCCTGACAAACTATTCGAAGAAACCAATCCATTTTCTGGGTTTTCTCGGACTCCTCTTTTCCCTCGCAGGAGGAATCCTGAGCCTCTATTTGTTCATTTACAGAATCGCGGGACAGGGCCCGATTGCAGGAAGGCCACTCCTTCTGCTTGGAATTCTGCTCTTTGTTATTGGCATCCAGATGATTGCCATCGGGCTCCTCGGTGAGATGATGATCTACATACACGCCAATGAGATAACGGAGTACAATATCGAGGCAGTAGTCGAGCACGGAGAAACGAAAAATGAAGCTGATCGTTCAGATTCCATGCTATAACGAAGAGAAAACACTCGGGTTGACCATAGGGGACATACCCCGCTCCATACCCGGCGTCGACACGATCGAGACCTTGGTGATTGATGATGGCAGCACAGATCGCACCCTGGAAGTGGCGCGCGAGCTTGGTGTAGATCACGTCGTTCACCTGACAAACAACAAGGGACTTGCGACTGGTTTCACGGTGGGGCTTGACACGTCACTCAAGCTGGGAGCAGACATAGTCGTAAACACGGATGGGGATAACCAATACGCAGGCAGCAGCATACCATCTCTCATTCAACCGATACTCGAAGGCAAGGCCGACATCGTCATCGGAAACAGGGACATAGAGAGTATCGACCACTTCTCCTTCCTCAAGAAGAAGCTGCAGAAACTCGGCAGCTGGGTGGTAAGGCACATATCCTATACCAGTGTGCCGGACACAACGAGCGGTTTCAGGGCATTCAGCAGGGAAGCGGCAATGCACCTGAACGTTGTATCCGAGTTTACGTACACACTCGAGACCATCATACAGGCGGGCAAGAAGAATATTGCCATCCAGAATGTCGCGATCAGGACGAACGAGAAAACACGCGAGTCACATCTCTTCTCCAGCATGTGGCGCTATATATTCAGGTCGGTCAGTACTATCGTTCGCATCTATACGATGTATCGTCCGTTGAGGGCCTTCTTCTATGTGGGGGGTACGGTATTCCTGGCAGGCATGGGTGTCGGCCTGAGATTCATCTATTACTACTACATGGGCAATGGCTCGGGCCACATTCAATCGTTGATCCTGTCTGCGGTGTTCCTCATAGTCGGGTTTCAGTTGATAATGATCGGGCTGGTCGCGGATACAATATCGGCGAACAGGCGCCTGATCGAAGATGGCCTCTATCGGATACGACGAATGGAAATTCCCGCAGAGAGGGAACGTCCCTTTGTAAGCGGAGATGGAGAGTAGGACGGAATTGAGATCACCAAACCGCGCCGGAAAGTCGCGACCAGGAGATATATGGATAGTCCTTATTGCAATGGCACTTTATGTGGTGGTAATCGGCAGCCTTTCTGTCCGGCGCTTCGACAGCTACGACGCCGACATGTTCGACCTGGGCATAATGGAGCAGACCATCTGGAATACATCCCATGGGAGGATACTCAACGAGAGTGTGAATCTGGGGTTTCCGCGATCGAGAATATGGAGCGGTCGCTGGGAGTTGATTTATCTTCCGATCGCCGTTCTGTATCGTCTTCTGCCCCACCCTTTTACGGGGCTTCTCTTCCAGACACTTCTGCTGGCGATGGGCGCCATACCGGTGTATCTTCTGGCGCGAGACAGGCTGGGGGGGGGACTCGTCTCTATCGCGATGCCGATCGCTTATCTGCTCTATCCCGCGCTGCACAACGCCAACCTCTTTGATCTTCACGGGATAGCAATGTCGACTCCGATGGTCCTCTTCGCTTTCTATTTTCTGACGAGGGGTGCCAGATGGCCTTTTTATCTTTTCATCCTTCTTCTCCTGTCATGCAGGGAAGACGCGTCTTTCATAGCATTTATGCTGGGGCTTTACGCAATGGTAGTAGAGCGGCACAGGAGAGCGGGTTGTGTAGTAATGGCTCTCAGCGTGGGATGGTTTTTTTTCGCCCAGAATTTTAGTAGCCTGAGGCCCATCATGGGCCTTCCTCCACTCGCCAGTCCTGATGTCTTTGCCGGCAGGTGGGAAGGAGTAGGCGGGACTTCTCCGATCTCGTTTATTGCCTGGATGGCGGGCCATCCTCTGAATTTCCTCAGTCTGCTGTGGCGTTCAGAAAATCTGGAACTCCTTATCAAGCTCTTCAGTCCGGTTGGTTTTTTGTCTTTTCTGAGTCCATCATCTCTAGCCCTCCTATTACCGAATCTCGGAGTCAACATGATCAGCGGATCTTCCCTGACAAACGACATCTATCATCATTACACCGCTACTCTCACGCCGGTCGTCTTTATCTCCGCCGTCTTCGGACTGGGAAACCTCATAGACAAACACCGCGATGCCGAGGTAAGCAACTCTTCTTTCCTTCCGTCGTGGCTGTTCCGTCCTACCACCATCTCCGCCGCGTTACTCATTTCATCCGCGATTGCCACAACGCTCTGGTCCAGAACAATTCCGACCGCTTCACTTGAGGTGACACCTCACGACAGGTCGATCGACAAGTTTGTTGAACGTATACCGACCGACGCCTCGGTCTCCGCTCACTCGCTGATAGGGCCACACGTTGCCCACAGAGAGAATCTCTACCTCTTCCCGGATGGAGTTGGAAACGCGGAATTCATAATATACGATCTGACCCTGCCTTTCAGCAGGATGATGTCTCACGAGAGCTGGGGAAACCCCATTGTCATACCATTGAACGATCCCTTTCTTAAGCTTCTGGATGATGACAGATACGGGGTGGTTGCTTTTCAGGATGGCACGATCCTCTTTCGGAAAGGAGCCGACCACGCGAAGGGAATGCACCATTTCAAGGTAGATACTCTGCCGTCCGATCGGACACTCTCCAGCAGCATAGACCTCGGACCGATCGCCCTCGTCGGCGCTGGAACGGAGGGTTTTTCCGGCAGCTCCGACAAGTACCTGCACCTCTCGATCTACTGGCGGCGGAAAGCAGGGCAACTCGCGGAAGGGTACACCGTTACCCTTGCCGTGGAGACGGAGGATTCGGAAATTGTCTATGAGCACAGGCCTCTCTACGGATTGATGGGCAAGTACGACTGGAAGACTGGATCTATAATAAGAGACGACGCGTTTATTCCTCTGGGAGGGATTGGTCCGGGTTCGCACGAGATTCTTATCGAGGGTGGTTCGTTGAGTGATTTGACCCATCTGATCGACGTTGACATCGAAGAACGGGACCTTGCGGTTCAATGACCGTTGCCTGAACAGCATGGTATGGCTGGAGCAACCCATGGAATTATCGGAAAACTTCGCGGGAATGAAAGGTGGAAAGGTCATCATAGGAGGGATTATCGTTCTTTCCTGCCTCGCCTTCGCCATGGTCACACTCGCCTATCCGGAATCGGCCGTGGGCATTGTCCTCGCCATTGTCTATGTCTATCTGACCGCCAGGCAGCCAATATTGGGGGTCCTGCTGGCTGTGGCAAGCACATCCTCTATCTTTAAGCCCTCGCTGCTTCCCATGGTCACACTGGGCGGAGCGGACGTAATGTCCCCTGAGGTCCTCATCATTCTGGCCTTGATCACTGCGATCCTCAGGTACGGCGTGAACAACTCGGTGCGGCGCATCTTATCGTCAGCTATGACATTGCCGTTGCTGATATTCTTTGCCCTGGTGGTAGTTTCCATCTTCCACAGCATCACGCTCTACAAGGACCTGGAGTTGACCGAGATAATATCGAGATCACGGACTCTTTTTTATTATGTCCTTTTCTTCCCGGTCCTCCTGACAATCAGGGATGAGCGGGACCTTAGATTCCTGATAAATGGCCTTCTCGTGATAACCGCTATTGTCTCCATATACTTCATTTATACGGCGATGTTTGGCTGGACGCCCCTGCACTATTATCTCAGAACGGGGATAGTCGCCGGGTTGAAAAACGTCGGTGCTGGCGCCTCGTCCTCGTTCCGGCTGAGAGAGGGAAGGATGCAGGACGTGCCGGGGACCGCACTGGTCGTAACCATGTTCTTTATCGTCATAGGTCTATTCATCCATGGTCATTCTTCGAGGAGGGTCTTATCGTATGGATTTCTGAGCGCGCTCTTCACCATACCCATCCTGCTCACATTTACGCGCACCACCTGGGCGACCACACTTTTCATGTTTCCGGTCTTGTGGCTTCTGATAAGAAGAAAGACCTTTCGACTCACCAAACTGGCCCTCATAATGGGAGGAGGTTTTCTGCTCGTATTTCTCGCATTGGCTCTCTACCCCAAGTACGCCGACATCATTGGTTTTTCTATCGACAGATTGAAGAGCTTCTTTGTGGAAAACGTCGACACGTCCACGGCATTGTGGCGGATAGTGGAGATGAAGGCGGCGCTCGAAGTAGTCCTCGACGACCCTCTTTTTGGAATGGGAGTTGCCGGAGAGTTTGTGAGGAAGGCAGTGGAATACGAGGGGCAGGAGTTCCTTTTGATCCACAGATACGTGGTTCATAACTCTTTTCTGACACTGTCCATGAAGGTTGGAATCCCGGCGCTGGTGGTCTTTCTATACATCTACTTCTCCGCGATCGTCGGGGCTTTTAAGGTATTCAGGAAATCGGGAAATCTCCTCGTCAAGGGGATAGCCATAGGCGTCTTCATTGGGCTTCTGAGGACATTCTTGAATGCCTTTTCTCAGCCGTACGTTGTGGAAACGGCAATGATTGCCTGCCTATCCATCAGTTTTGCGCTGGTGGAGGCGATGAAGGGAATGCCGGAAAGAGGAGCGGCAGAACCACGTCCGGCGGGTAGCGACCTGACAGTGGCACCAGGCAGTCAACCTGTGAGATATTGAAATGGATACTCTGAAGAGATTCACCAAGAACTCCATAGCACTGCTCATAGCCAAGGGGTTCTCCGTGATTTTCGCCATGGCCTTCGGGATATACGCGGCGAGAACCCTTGGAGACACCGGATATGGAAGATACGGATTCATGGTGGTTCTGCTGAGTTACTTCATGGTGACCTCGGAGTTTGGCCTTGAAAGCCTGATCGTACGGGATGTCTCCACTCAAAAGGGCAGGGGTAATGATTACCTGATGACATCGATGCTGTTCAAACTTATTACTGCCTCTATCTCAGTCCTTCTGACGATCGTCACCATATTACTTCTCGGCAGGCAGGACATTCTTTCCGTGGGCATTGTGGCGTCACTGACACTGATTCCACTTGCTATTTACATGTCGTTTGACGCATGCTTCAGGGCTCACGAAAAGATGGAATATATCGCGGTAGTGGAGATTGTATACATGGCTCTGCGTTCAGGTGCAGGGATAGTGTTGTTGATGGACGGGCAGGGTCTGGTAACGCTTTTCACGGCGTTCGTCATAGTTGAATGCGTTCGGCTTCTTATGATCGCAGTTCTCTATCATATCAAGATATCTCATCTCGGGTTTACCTTCAACAGAGAGCTGTTCGGCCATTTCTGGAAAGAGTCCAGGCATCTGGCACTATGGAAGATGCTGGGCGTGCTTTACACGCGAGTCGAGGTCCTGATTCTTTTCATACTCCTGGGAGACGCCACTGTCGGCTGGTACAAGGTCTCCTTGAACATCACTGATCTGATTTCGATCCTGTCGATGGTCGCGATGAATGCCATCTTGCCGGTCATGTCAAATTTCTTTCTCGAATCACGAGATAAACTGCTGGAGTTGTACCGAACCGCATTTCGCTATATCTTCATAGTGATGATGCCGGTGGCCATGGGGATTACCGTCTATGCTGACACACTGATAGGGTTGCTCTACGGCGGGCAGTATGCCAATTCTGTTCTGATACTGAGGGTATTGATCTGGTCATCACTCTTGAGTTTTGTCCTCGCCCTGCTGGGAACGGTCATCCTTGTCGTCGACAAGTTCAAGCTTGCGGCCAAATTGTCGCTGATCAACACAACTGTACGTATCCTTCTGAACGTTGTCCTGATACAGAACTTCGGCTTTATTGGTGCTCCTCTTGCGGCGGTGATTTCTAATGGCTTCAGCCTGATCCTCTTCATGCCGATCGTGACGCGAGCAATAGGCCATTCGGGCGTGGACCTGGTTCTGATCAGGTCAGTGGGAATCGCAGTAGCTATTGTCCTGCTCGGCTACTTCTCCTACCTGCAGTGCGGCAATTTGAGCGCTGTCATAGGCGTGGGGTACTCGATATATCTTGTCCTGATGTTCAAGACAAAGATGGTCACGGACAAGGAAATTCGGATGGTCAAACAGGCGTTATGCAGGGGCACGTAATGGATGTTTCCATCATAACGGTAAGCTACAACACCCGGGAATTGCTGGGCAGATGTCTTTCGTCGATATACAGGGAGACGACAGGAGTAGGCTTCGAGATGTTCGTGGTAGATAACGACAGCAAGGACGGAAGCGCCGACATGGTAGCACAACGTTTCCCTCAGGTGAACCTCATCAGGAGCGACCGGAACCTCGGGTTTGCGGGGGGGAACAACCTTGCCCTCGAGAAGGCCTC
>CAZOAR010000019.1:0-53605 GCA_964577985.1 uncultured Gemmatimonadota bacterium
CAACACTGTCATAGCTGTAGCCGGAAATACCGGAGTGTTTGGAGTCCATGGTGGTCTGATCGTGTTCGTGGCAGGCAATGCACGTATAGATCGAGAAATCGCCTGTAACGTCATGACATTCCACGCACGCGTCCCAGGCATTCTGGTGAGTGCCGCTGTATACGGGGAAGTAGAGCTGGTCATGCTCCTGGAATGTTCCGGCCTCACCCGTCGGGTGGCATGCGTAGCACTGTACGCTGTCGTAACTGTATGACGGTATACCCGCGTGCCTGGAGTCCATCGTGCTTTGAGCGTGCTCGTGGCACCCGAGACACGAGAAGAGACTGTAGTCTCCTGGTGTGGAGTGGCAATCCGAGCAGACGCTCCAGGCCGAAGAGTGAGTACCCTGGAAGACAGGGAAATAGGTTGCATCATGCGTCTCCACGATGCCCTCTTCCTTGTTGCCCGTCGGGTGACATCCGAGGCAGGAGGCGTTGTCATAGGCATAGCCGGGCATGCCCCCGTGCTCGCCGTCCATGCTTGATCTCGAGTGACACCGAAAACAGGAGAAGACCATAAAGCTGGACGGGTCGGGATGGCAATCGCCACACTCTCCCCATGCACCCTTATGCTGTCCGGAGAAGACAGGGAAGATGGCGTCGTGAGACGGGAAGAAGGCGGGGTGCCACTCATTCGGCTCATGACATTCCGCGCACAGTGTGCCGATCCCCAGGGATGTGTGGCCTGGACTCCGGGTCGAGAGATAATCCTTTTCATGACAATCCACACATTCGCGCGCTGATTCCGTGAAGTCTCCTTCGAGCAGGTTCACGTGACAGGTGCGACAGTCCAGGAGATTGTGACGCCCGAGCATCGGAAACTGCGTGCGAGAATGTATCTCCTCTGTGTCGAAGACCTCCCACCTGAGCGGAGTGTGGCACCTTTCGCACTCCGGACCCATGAGGCCGGAGTGAACGTCCGTATGGCACTTGCGGCATTCTCTGTCGGCCGTGGCAAAATCGTCAAGGACGTGGCACTCCCTGCAGTCGACCCTCTCGTGCGAAAGGCTCAGGGCAAAGCCCGTTTTGTCATGCTGGAAGTGGACCTCTGACCACGATGCAGTGTTGTGGCACACTTCGCATTCGAGTTCCTGCTTTCCGTGTGGATTCTCCACCGCGTGCAGGGCAGGGCCTCCCGCAGCAAGGATAACAATCACGATACATCCCATTCTTAGTCTGCTCAAGAGGAGACCTCCTTTGGCAACGTACGCCTGCATCTATTGTTTCATCTCCGCCGGTATCGGCAGGCTGTTCTCCGCATGGCAACCACGGCAACTCTTATCCAGAGGATAGTAGACCAGGATGCTCTCTCCTGAATCTCTCTCCGAGGGAAGATGGCACTTGCCGCACTTGACATCGGAGTGCCGGCCGTCGAGAGGAAAACTTGTCTTCTGATGGTCGAAATGAAGCTGATCCCATCTTGAGGTAGAGTGGCAATTCTCACATCCCGAGTAACCCCGCTCCTCAGTAAACTGCCCTTTGTGCCTGTCTTCATGGCATCCCACGCACTCCTTCCGGGCAATACGGAAGGATATGTACGGCTCTTCCTGTTTCCTCTTGTGACATAATATGCACCGCACCGCCCTGTGCGAGCCTGTCAGGGGAAACGGACTCTCTGCATGCTCCTTCACCCCATATCCTGACGGCACAAAGCTTTCTTCCCGATGGCAGCTTTCGCAGTTTCCCACATATTTCGCGCTCGTAAAACCATCCGTGTGGATATCCCTGTGACAGTCCACGCACCGTTCGAATTTCATCGAGGAGAGTGGTGTGGCATCGAGGTGGCATTTCTCACACGAGACGCTCGAATGCCGGCCACGAAGTCCGAATCGGGTCTTACCATGGTCGAACTGACGATCGCGGATCTTCTCCCAGCCCGCGGTGTCATGACATCCGTCGCATCGCGGACCAAGGATAGTGCGATGCTTGTCCTCGTGACACGCCGAGCAGTCATCGTGAGCGAGGTTGGCGAATTGAAGATGTTTCGTGTCCTCACGCTTACCCGCGGCCTTTCCCATCTCCTTGTGGCACTTCTCACAATCCACCTTGACATGTCGTCCCCGCAACGTGTATTCCGTTCGGTCGTGGGAGAAGAGAGGTGCCGGTCGCCACGATTCCGTTCCGTGACAGTCACTGCACCCGCCGGGGAACTCAGACTGGTGGACATCATCGTGGCAGGATAAGCAGGCCCTGCCCAGGCCCAGGAACGTTTTCCCGGCGTTCTTGCCCCGGTTTCCTTCCTCCAGGCCCTTGACTATGTTCTTGTTACGATGGCACTTGCGGCAGTCAATGCTTTTGTGTTTTCCTTCGAGGTCGAAGCCGGTTCTGTCATGATCGAAATCTTCAATGCCTGTCTTGCCCCAGTAGATCAGCTTGAAATCTCTCCCGTTGTGCTCTGAGTGGCAGCCACCGCAATCCTCTTTCTTTCCCGCGTCGAGTTCTATTCTCCAGTGCAGGCCCCTTTTTTCGTAGATTCTTGCTTCGATTTCGCTGTGGCAGTCGAGGCATTTGACGCGCGACAATCCCCTCTTGAAATCGTGGCACTCCGTGCAGCGGGATATTCCTTCGAGTTTCGAATGCGCTTCAGATAAGTCCCCCGGCGATATCTGACCGTAAGCACTCACAGCCGGAAGCACAACGGCTGCAACAACAGCCACAGAAAGCCGCAGCGTCGACCGCACCGTGCTCCTCATTTCCGCGGGGGTGTATGCTTCGACTCGTCCCGACATCTCAGAAAATCCATCGATAACCAAGATAAATCACCACAGATACGTGAATCAACATGATCAGGATCATCACATAGGCGAAGGGCCTGTGGATGACATGCCAGTAATAGAAAATCCTCTGAATGGTATCCAGAAATCTGATTTTTCTGGAAAGGAGGACGAGTTCCCTGACCAGGCGGGCAATCTCCTCCCTGCCGGCCGCGGTCAACTCCGGGTGCCTGTCACGAACCACCCTCTTCAAGGACATCCGCCGGAATGGTCGAACGACGTCATCCAGGAGGAGAGAGAAGAGAACAGATATGGCTGATCCCCTCTCCCGCAGAGGGCCCTGCAGCGTCATCTTCAACTCCTCGATCTCCCGGCCGTTCAGGCCGGCTTCCTCTTTGAGCTGATGTTCCAGCTCCTCTTCCCTGTTCCTGAGGTCTCGAGGGTTGAGTTCCCCTCCTGTAATTGCCCGGGGGATCTGTATATAGAGATAGCGACCGAAGATCCCGCTAGCCATCACGGCTATCATCGAAAAGTAGCTGACGGTGACAATCCCATTATACTTGAACGCTGTGTGAAGGGTCACGAAAAGCGGTCCTATTATGCCGAACATGATATGCACATTCAGCCAGTGAGAAAGGGTTCCCCATCTGACAACCCTGCGCTTGCGGAGCGTGTAGAGAAACAGTAGGAGAATCATTCCGCTCCCGGCTATGCCGAAGCCGTGCCCCAGCTTACCACCCGGCTTGAGAATCGTGTGAAACTCGGAGTGTGGCCTCTCGGTGAGCGGCAGCATATAGTAGTCGGAATAGCGCCAGGCGAAGTAGGCCACCAGAGACAGCCCGCAAAGATAAAGGCCCGCGAGGAGTATTCTGTGTACGGTTTTTCTCATGCCTCACCAAACTTGGTTTTCACCTTGATCCCGATGTCCTGGAGAAAACCTGTCGGCAGGATCCCGCCTATGAGAACCAGGACATAATCGTTCTCGACAACCCTCGACTCCCCCTCGACCTCCAGGACGACCTCTTTTTCCCGTATCTCTTTCAGCTCCGAGCCGAATATGCAGTCTATCTTTCCCGCGCCGACCGCCTCTTCGAACAGTTCCCTGTTCCTCTCTTTGACCCGTCCGAGGGCGGTGCGTCTGTATGAGAGGCTGACCCCTCTCTCATTGTGTTCTGCTATGGCCAGGGCGGCCTCGATCGCGCTGTCACCGCCTCCGACCACAAGAGTCCTTGATCTCGCGTACTGTTCCGGCTCAATCAGGCGATAGGCTACCTTGGAGGATTTCTCTCCCACTATGCCAAGCTTTCGAGGAGTCCCGCGCCTCCCTATGGACAGCAGGACACGCCTCGCCAAGTACATTCCCTTTGTGGTCTTCAATCTGAACCGATCTGGTTCTCCATCGATGGCGTTCAGTTTTTCCTTGATCCTCACCTCAAGTCCTGTCCGGTCTATGACCTCGTTCCAGATGTCGAGCAACTCCTCTTTGGGCATTTCTCTCTTTCTGATCTTCCCGTATAGCGGGATGTTCATGGGCTGGGTCATGACAACCTTCCTTCGCGGGTACGTGAGGATCGTTCCTCCTATATCCTCCTGCTCGAGGCAGATATAAGACAGTCCCAGCTCCATGGCCTTCAGGGTCGCTGAAAGTCCGGCGGGACCCGCCCCGACGATCGCCACATCGTATGCGCCATCGACGCTGCCGCTCAGAGAGTCCTTGATGTACTCCATCGCCTCCCGGCCCTGGGTGACCGCGTTTCTAATCAGCCCCATTCCCCCCAGTTCCCCCGCTATGTGTACTCCCTCCACGTTCGTCTCGAAATTGGGTTTGAGTTCCGGAAGGTCCACGCCCCTTGTCTCTGTGCCAAAGACGAGTGTAATAGCCTGAACGGGACACGATGACGCGCAGGCACCATGACCGATGCATCGCGTGGGGGAGACCAGGGTCGCGCCTCCACCAACCACTCCAAGGATCTCACCCTCCGGACAGGCTCCGACGCACGCCTCGGTGCCGATGCACCGCGCCGGGTCTATGACCGGGTGCAGCGTTACCGGTTCAGAAAGACCGAGTCGCCTGGATCGGTCGTATTTCTCCCTCGTTTTCGCCCTCCTTCTCATGACTTTCTTGAGATAAAGGGCGGGTATTACGAGCACAATGATCGCCGTTGCCAGATAGAATACTATCTCGAAGAGACTGTCCCGCATAGTCGCTTGTTCCTCAGGTGATGACAGACCCATCCGTGAATTGCAAGTAATGTTCCAATGGAACAGGCGGCGCTGTGGCCGCGTAGCGCCAATTACTATTCATGAGCAAGATGGTCATGAAAATTATACACTGCCGGCGGTAAAATGTGGCAGGTGCCGTTAGACAGGCATGATGGACCCGTGGTCGGGTAGATCCGGCCGATTCCTCATTCTTCCCGGCTGTTCTGCTCCCGATCCAGGATCTTCTTCAGATATCTGGCGAGGATCGCGACACCACCGAAGGCTATGGTGAAAAAGCCGCCAAGAGAGGCGAGCAGCGCGAAGCCTCTCAAGGCCGATTCTTCGCTCAGCAGCAGTATAGTGTAAACGGATATTGCGCACACTATAAGATAGCCTGCTATGGCCACGATATGGATGCCGATGACGCGAGGGGTAAACCTTGGATCTCTCCTCATCCTCACGTATGACGCGATGGCGATGGAGGCCACCATCAATCCGAGGGCTGTCTGCAGCATTCAGGATACCCCAGCCTGGTTTGCGGCTTCTCTATGCGGCGGGCCCGTCACTTTTCGCGAAACATGACATCAGCGCGCGTTATACTGCCTCAGGGGGATTTGCTCGTATCGTTCGTAACCAGCCCGCTCATTCAACCGGTTGACCGTCTCATTCACCCAGCCTATGTCTGTCTGTCCCTCTTCGCCGGTTCTGGTATCACGTACGGTTCTGGTCCCCCGAAACACCTCACTCCAGTCCGCGAGTGAGTTGTCGAATGTCTTCTGCCGATTCTGATATGCCTCGTTATATATCCGGGATGTTTCCCTCATCGAGTTCATCGCCTGGTTGAGACGTTGTTGAAACACCTGCGGATTCACGCTCCATCCCTGCCACGCCCGCAGCATTACCGGGAATTTGTCCTCAAACCTGTCTCTGGGCGCCGCGACGGTTGAATAATAGAATGTCCACCAACCCGCACTGACGGGAGAACAGTCGACAAGGCTGAACGCGCGGTGGAGAATCCCGTTTACCCTCACGTCATAGAGAATATATGCTGCCTGTCCGTTTGTGGGAGACGCAACCGGCGATGATTCAACGATTCGGAGATCGCTCATCATCGGAGCCTGAGGATTCCCACGGGCGGAAGAGGCCGCAAGCTGAGGCGCGATGTTGGCCAGGGCTTCGGCCGGATTGCCGGGGTATCCTACGAGTGCTCCCTGCATGGGCATGCCTGTCATTGGATTTATGACGGCCTCCGGGACAGCGACCGGGACTCCTATCCCGACGGCCATAGCCTCTCCATCAGGCCCTGCTATGTCCGCGCCGCCTTTATAGCTGCTCGTGACCCGCCATCCCCTCGGAAGGTTTATCCTCCCGGAACCATCGGGAAAATACACCACGTGCCATCCGAGATCCTGTTGAGCCGGCCTTCCGCCCCCTTCAGGCAGTGGAAGCGCCTTCTGCATCGTGGACATGAGGGGGCCGATGGTCTTCGGCAGCAGATCG
Source organism: uncultured Gemmatimonadota bacterium (assembly GCA_964577985.1). Lineage (GTDB taxonomy): Bacteria > Gemmatimonadota > CAZMKB01 > CAZMKB01 > CAZNLH01 > CAZOAR01. Next base: position 6,455 of record CAZOAR010000019.1, read on the forward strand.
CTTCGGTCGAATACCACGCCCACCAGGCCCTCATCATCAAGGACCAGGGAGACGGCCACGCCCGACACCGCCTGCCCGTCCAGTCGCCCGGTGAACGTTACCTGTGCCTGCCGGTCATCTCTTCCCCGGAATCCCTCCATTGAGGTCACTGGCTCGTCAAAGTAGGTCGACAACGTCTCGATGGCCTCCAGAAGCTGGCGACTCGCCGCTTGACTGTGCGTCGTCTCCAGGTACAGGACCTCTCCACTCCCGCCCGCCCCGGATGCGCGGACAAACCCCTCGGGAAGGCTCCTCTCCTCTCCCTCTTCGGGGGCACCTCGAGGTTGCCCCCCGGCCCCTTCCGTGCCCGTCTCGCCGGGAAATGGTCTCCCGTCAAGCTCAACCGAGACGGTCCCTCCATCGACCGTGAGTAGAATCTCCCTGTACTCCGGGATCTGGCTCTCAACGCCGTTGATCGTCAGCGTGCGTTCTGCCACCACGATGTTGTGGCTGTCCACGCTGATGCGGAGGATGTTGCCCTCCTGCTCTGTGGAGTGCGAAGTTCCACCCGACACCACGATCTTGCGCCCATCGACGACAATCTCACTCCTCTGCCGGGAACCACAGCCCCCTGTCGGGAGGATAACGATGGCTGCGACGAGGAGAAGCATCTGTTTTTGGAGAAGAGTTTTCATCAATCAGCTCCTGTCTGGCCTGGTTCTGAAGGCAGTGGGCACTCACGAGGTTTATGGCGCGATCGACCGTCTACGCACATACTTCCCCTGTCTGAAAAATGGATGATACCATGCAGGGTATGGGCCTGTCAAGCGGAATCTGCCGCCCGAAGTCCCTCCGACCCTTCTGATCTATCTAAACGCCAGGAATCTTTCCCGTGCAAAGAAGTCTATTCGCTGACTCTGTCTGATTGAACGTCACCCTTGACTCGCTCGCCAGAATTGCGACATTATCTGTCTATACGACGCCCGTGGCGGACGGCAGCCTTATCGTATGACAGAAAGGCGGATGATTAGAATGAAGCTCTCTTCCACCATGATAGTGATTTTCCTTTGCCTTGTGTCATTCGCTCACCTCCTCCGACTCCTGTTCCACGTCGAAATCGTCGCCAACGACCTGGAGGTTCCGCAATGGGTGAGCATCTTCGGATTTCTGTTTCCCCTCATACTGGCGGCATGGTTTAAACTTGGACAGAAGAAAGAGGTGACGCGGGGTGATCGGTGATGAGTGTTGAATACAGGCACACTCAGAGCGGGACACTGATCCTGGTTTCACTGGCTGTCGTCGCGATCGTTATAGCCGTTTCGTCGACCGCGAAACGGGGCTCGGAGATGGCCGTCCTGCTGGGCGGTATCCTCCTCCTGGGAATCCTCTTCGGGACACTCACAGTCGAGGTCGCCCGCGGAGCTGTGAGGTGCTGGTTTGGTCCGGGGTTGATCCGCAAGCGCTATTCTCTCACTGACATCGTGGAGGTGGAGACGGTCAGGAACCACTGGTATTACGGGTGGGGTATCCGCTATACGCCCCGGGGCTGGCTTTTCAGTGTTTCAGGTCTCGATGCGGTGGAGTTGACGCTGTCGTCAGGCCGGCACTTCAGGATTGGAACCGACGAGCCGAACGAGCTCGCGCGGGCGATCCGTAGAGCCGCGGCTCTGTCGAGCGGATGAGGAGTCCCTCCTGTGGCCGAGACAACAGTTCGATGGCTGAAGAGGGCATGCTTATTGATGAGCGGCCCGGAGATCGACATTGAGAGCATAGTGCCGCACAACCCGAGATTACGTGAGGTCCAGAATGAGAAATCCAGTCCTCTCTGAGAAGTTTTCGGAATTATCGACCCCGCTGATCGCCGACGCATGTCTGCGTCTGGAACTACCTGTTCGAATGGCCCCCCCTGGGATTCACCAGCTTATTCCCATGAAACACCTCTCCGGCAGGGTCCTTCCCGCCAGACACTACGGAAGCGTCGACATATTCCTGGAGGCCATGCGGGACGCGGAACCCGGAGACGTGCTCGCGATAGACAACGGCGGACGTATGGATGAAGGATGTATCGGTCATCTCATGGCCTATGAGGCGAGGGCGTGTGCTCTTGCCGGCCTGGTTGTCTGGGGCTGCCATCGAGACACGGCGGAGTTGATGCGGATAGGCTTTCCGATATTCAGCTACGGAGGCTGCTCATCGGGACCCCGGAGCGTGGATACGCGCGATGGCGAGGCTCTTCAGAGTGCACATTTCGGCGATTTACTGGTGACGAGGGATGATGTCCTTTTCGCCGATGAGGATGGGGTGCTCTACGTACACGTCCATCACATAGAAGCTGTCATCTCCACGGCGGAGGAGATAAGGGATGTCGAACGCAAGCAGGCAGTAGCGCTGCAATACGGGACGAGGCTCAAGGATCAGTTCAAGTTCCAGGAATATCTTGCTGAACGAGATTCAAACCCGTCTTACTCCTTCCGAGAGCACCTGCGCAAGCTGGGCGGTGCGATCGAGGAATGAAGAAAGTCCTCAAGGAGGTGCCACATGTCTCTTGATGCGATCCGGGAAGTCCTGCTCTGGTGCTCTATCATCAATCTGGTGGCGTTCCTGCTGGGCGTTTTTCTTTTCCGCTATGCTCACGGCTGGATGTACAGTTTCCGCGGGAAATGGTACAATTTGACGGAAGAGCAGTTTGATTCTACATACTATCTCATGATGGCTTTTTACAAGGTTTGCGTCGTCTTTTTCAATATCGTTCCTTATGTGGCGTTGCGTATCGTCGGGTAATCAAGTAGTATAACAATCAAGAGGGAGACACACGCGAATAAACAGAAAAGAGACCGCGCTGAGCCACATTCAGAACAGCCTCAGTGCCTCACGCTCGAATCTGAGGGCGTCGTGTTCGACAATAATGGGAGAATTTCCCTTGATGAATATCTCTGGAGGCCGAAAGAATAGTACCTCACAACTTCAGCTGACGCGGTGACGGCCAACTGAGCCTAAGATCGTAAACTGCAAGGACAAAAGGAGGAAACGGTATGGAGCTCAAGGGGAGCAGGACCGAAAGGAACCTGATGGCCGCGTTCGCGGGGGAATCACAGGCAAGGAACCGATATACGTTTTTCGCAAGTAAGGCGAAAAAGGAAGGTTTCCGGCAGATCGGAGAGATCTTCGAGGAGACAGCCAGCCAGGAAAGGGAGCACGCCAAAAGGCTATTCAAGTTCATGCCCGGTGGAGAGGCGGAGATTACAGGGTCGTTCCCATCCGGAGTCATCGGCAGGACCACCGAGAATCTGAAGGCCGGGGCGGCCGGTGAGAACTATGAGTGGACGGAGATGTACCCCTCCTTCGCGGTCATAGCCCGCGAAGAGGGCTTTGAGGACATCGCGCTCGTGTTCGAATCGATTGCCGTAGCGGAGAAGCAGCACGAGAAGCGCTACCTCAACCTCGCCGACAATATAGACAGTGGAAAGGTGTTCAGGAAGAACGAACCGACCGTGTGGCGCTGCATGAACTGCGGTTACATCCATGAAGGGACAGAGGCGCCGGGTGTCTGCCCTGCGTGTGCCCACCCGCAGGCGCACTTCGAAGTGCTCGGCGAGAACTGGTAGCAGACTTCGGAGCACAGCATTGCGCCGCAGTTGCCCGGGAAGTGATGTAGAGCGATGTTGCCCGGTCTACACGATCATCTCCAGTCAGGTAAGGGAACAGCATAGATGCAGATGAAGAATGAGAATGCGCCGGAGGATTTCTCCAGCCTCGAGGATCTCCGGGTGGAGATCGATCGGCTCGACAAGGCCATTATAGAGCTCGTTGCGAAACGATCTCAATACATAGAAATGGCCGCAAGGTTCAAGGCTGACGAAAACTCTGTCCGTGATCCCGACCGGGTGATGAGCATGCTGGAGGAGAGAAGAGGGTGGGCCGTGGAGAACGGTCTCGACCCGGATGTTATTGAGAAAATGTACAGGGACCTGCTCGAATATTTCGTCTCGGAGGAGCTCAAGAGCTGGAAGAGTGATACCGGCAAGGGAAAATGACGGGATCTTCCGGCCAATTTTCATGTCTGGATGGTATTTGTATCTGATCAGGACTCGTAATGGCAGCCTTTACGCAGGGATTGCCACCGATGTTGCCCGCAGGTTCTCCGAGCATCGATCCGGAGCCGTCAAGTGCGCCCGGTATCTGCGAGGCAGAGGTCCCCTGACGCTGGAATATGAGGCCCACGTCGGAAGCAGAAGCCTTGCCCTCAAGCTGGAAGCACGTGTCAAGAAACTCCCGAAGCGGGGCAAGGAAGAGATCGTCAGTACCGCTCCGGACGGCAGGGACCTGGTGGAGCAACTCTTGCGACGAGACAGCAAAACCGACTCCGCATGGCGTGCTCAGTAACCTCAGAGCCCCTCTCTGGCCGCCAGCCGGCGCCTTCGATCTACCGTGTCCACCGCCCGCACCGCGTATTCCTGCGCCGTATAGATCTGCTTCATCATCGGCTCGTTCTCCCTCGTTGTCATATCCCCGACGGCAAAAAGGCCCGGCACGCTCGTCTCGCCACGGGAATCTACAACTACGTGGCGCAACTCATCCGGCTTCTCCTCTTTCTCGAGCCCGGCCCCCAGCGCGCGCGCCAGATCGTTGTACACGCGGAACAGTCCCATACTCACCAGTGCGACTTCCACATTGACGACCTCTCCTCCTTCGACGACGAAGCCCTTGAGCGTAGCCCCCTTATCGCCACCCAGCACATCGATCAGCCTTCCCCGAACGAGCCTCACTCCTGAACTGGCCAGGAGCTGATCCCGTTCCTCGTCCCAGGACGGCTCTTCCCCCGCCGTGAGAATGGTGACCCGCGATCCATATCGTTCGCTGAGCGTGATCGCTCCTTCAGCGGCCGCCCGGCTCGCGCCTATCACCGCGACCGTCCGACCGGCAGTAAGATGACCCTCGCAGCGCATGCAGTAGAGCAGTGTCTCCTCATTGGCGTAAGGAAAGATCCAGTTGATATTGGAGAGATCTCGGCCTCTCTTCTCCTTGTGGATAACAGGCTGGCGGTCTATGACACCCGTGGCGAGGAGCAGTGATCTCCCTTCGTGACTCGTCCCATCCGTTACGCTTACCCTGAATCCACGATCAGTCTTCTCCGCCGTTTCGGCCCGTTGGCCGATGATCTCGATATAATCGGGGAAGCCTGCCTCGATCCTGGCGCGCGCGTTGGCGATAATATCTGTTGTCGAGATGTGCATGGCCGTCGAAGCGACAAGCCTGGCCGCCTCGGGGTGTTCTTTCTCGAGGAGCCTGGCCACCTTTTCTAGTACGATGTCAGGATGCACGCCTATCATATTGTCTATGTTCTTTACATAGTATGAACGACTTGCCTTGAAAGTGTTCTTGTCACCCAGGATCCAGAGGGTTCGCATATGGTACTGGGCGGCCCTGAGAGCCGCTGCAGCGCCACCAATCCCACCACCGACCACGATCAGCTTATTATCTGGCATTTCCTCCTCCACGTTTTTGTTGTCGCAATCAGGGCGGGAACAGATTAACGTTAACTGTGTCTGAGGCCCTGTCAACACAATCGAGAGATATCAGGCGCGAAACAGGGATTTCAAGATACTTGTAGAGAGAACGGCGGTGCATTATATCTGATTTGAGCGATTCGGTCGTTAAGAGATTGGCCAGGATCGACTGAGAGAATGGCTCAACTTGCGTTATATAAGAGAGGCATAGTGCTGAAGATCCGGGGGAAACAGAAACCGTATGTCATGGCGCATCGCGGCAACATGGCGGCGTGCCCCGAGAACACGCTGGCGGCGTTCAGAAGGGCAATTGCAGAGGGCGCTGACATTATAGAGACCGACATCCGAAGGACCGTCGATAGGGTCTTCGTCTGCATACACGACGAGACCGTGGATCGCACAACCGACGGAAATGGAGTGGTGGAGGACATGACGCTCGCGGAGATCAAGGCCCTGAGCGCCTCAAACGGCCGGGAAGAGTTTCAGGCTGAGAGAGTGCCCGCGCTCTCCGAGGCAGCGGCCCTGATACCTGATGGCGTGGCACTGGCACTCGAGTTGAAGACCGACAGTTTCCTGCAGAGAGAAGTCTGTTCCGAGTTGATCTCCGAGCTCGAGCGCGCGGCGATCAGAGACCGGGTATTTGTCATCTCATTTTCCATGCCCAGACTTAAGGCGATCCGGGAGGTTGACCCTGATATCCCTGTCGGCTGGATTACACTCTCCAGTCCATGGCCCATGGCCGGTGTCCAGTTCCTGGGGCCTTACTGGCCGTTGTTGCTCGCCAACCCTTTCTATGTAATGTTTGCCCACCGGAGGGGACAGGTCGTCTGCCCCCTGGATCACTCTTCCGACTCACGATTGTGGCTATATCGCCTTCTGGGGTGCGACGCGGTACTCACCGACGATCCCGGACGCACCTGCCGGGTGCTGGGACGGCGATGAACACCAGGACCGATAATGGAAGCCTTCTCACTCGGCTCGGACTGAGAACGAGCGAGCAGCGGGCCTGGGCTATGTATGACTGGGCAAACTCGGCCATGGTAACCGTCATCGTCGCGTCCGTCTTCCCGATCTTCTTCTCAACTTATGCGGCGGCCGGCCTTACGGCCGAATCCGCTACCTTTCGCTACAGTCTCTTCACAAGCATCGGACTGGCCATCATCGCGCTTCTCGCGCCTTTTCTCGGGGCGATTGCTGATCATTCTGCCATCAAGAAACAGATGCTCGGCTCCTTCCTTGCCATCGGGGTCGCGGCCGTTGGAATGATGTACTTCATAGGGCAGGGTGACTGGGTTTTTGCTGCGATTCTCTTTGTTCTCGCCAACATAGGGGCCAACGGCAGTTTTGTGTTCTACGACTCGCTCCTGCCCCACGTCGCAGGACCTGACGAAATTGACCGGGTGTCGACGTCGGGATACGCGCTGGGCTACATTGGCGGAGGCCTTCTCCTGGCGGGGGCGCTGCTCCTGATGCTCAATCCCGGATGGTTTGGTCTTCCGGCGGGAGACGGCCTTTCGCCGGAACAGTCGTCACTGCCGGCACGGATCTCGTTCGTGGGGGTCGCCGCCTGGTGGGCTTTCTTTTCCATCCCGCTGTTCCGCACGGTTCACGAGCCTGATTCAAATAGAGCGGACACACACGACAGCGGCCTCCCTGTCTGGCGAGTCGCGCTTTCAAGACTCTCCAGAACCTTTCACAACCTCAGGTGCTACCGTAACGCGTTTATCATGTTGCTCGCGTTCCTCGTCTATAACGACGGTATCGGTACGATCATTCGAATGGCGGTAATCTACGGTTCCGAGATCGGCATAGGGCGCGGAGCGCTCATCGGGGCGATCCTGATGGTCCAGTTCGTCGGGATTCCATTCGCGTTCCTCTCTGGCATCCTGGCGAGGCGTATAGGGGCGAAGCGCGCCATTCTTGCGGGAATCGGCGTCTACTGCATGATCTCGATTCTCGGTTACTTCATGACATCGGCGTTTCACTTCTTTCTCCTGGCGGGGCTGGTGGGGATGGTCCAGGGCGGGACCCAGGCACTCAGCAGGTCACTTTTCGGCAGCATGATCCCGCCACGGAGATCTGCCGAGTACTTCGGGTTCTTCGCGGTCTGTGAGAAGTTCGCGGGCATATTCGGGCCGGCGGTCTTCGCGCTGATGATAGCCGTCACCGGCTCGAGCAGGAGCGCGATTTTATCCGTGATCGCCTTCTTCGCGGCGGGAGCAGTCCTACTCCTGATGGTCGATGTGGAAGAGGGACAACGGGCCGCTGCGGACGCAGAGCACCCGCCCCCGGGGTGAGAGCGTCGGGCCTGCTGCGCTTGTTCCCGGGAAGAGTGTTGATATTCGATGATTTTAGGATATATTTGGATAGTTCTCATCTGCCCGATGATTGTTATTGAAACAGATGATAAACCCGCTGCGGGAGTCAGTAACAGCATATCCCCTCCCGAATGATCCAGTTGCGAAGATACGACAGCATACCATGATGGCCGGAGGATAAGATGTCGAAGATAGTCGAATGCGTCCCGAACTTCTCGGAGGGAAGGGACCCCGGGCTGATCAGGATGATCACCGACCAGATAGAGTCTGTTCAGGGTGTCCGCCTGCTCGATGTTGACCCGGGAGAGAGCACCAACCGCACCGTTGTAACATTCATAGGTGATCCTGAGTCGGTCGGAAAGGCAGCATTCCGGGCGGTCAGACAGGCAGCGGAGCTGATAGACATGTCGAACCATCACGGAGAGCACCCGAGGATGGGGGCCACCGATGTTCTCCCGTTTGTCCCGGTAGCTGGTGTCACTATGGAGGAGTGCGCCGACATCGCACGTGCTGTTGGCAAGCGGATTGGAGATGAGCTGGGAATCCCGATCTATCTGTACGAGAATGCCGCCTCCAGGCCCGAGAGACGCAACCTCGCCACTGTCAGGGCCGGAGAGTACGAGGCCCTGCAGCGGAAGCTTTCCGATCCCGAGTGGGAGCCCGACTTCGGTCCAGCTCAGTTCAACGCCAGGAGCGGCGCGACGGCGGTTGGCGCCAGAGAATTCCTGATAGCGTACAACATCAACCTCAATACCGCAGATCGGCGATACGCCACCGACATCGCCTACGAGCTCCGCGAGCGCGGCCGCTGGAAAAGGGTTGGCAACACCTCGCCATTTTATTACAAGGGGAAGATAGTGCGTTTCGAGGAGGGCCGCTTGCCATGCGGTGTCTGCGACCACGAGGAGAAGACGTTCGAGAAGCTCGCCGAGCATTACAGGCGGCAACACGGGGGCGACCTGTATGCCAGGTACAGGTCGTTAGGGCTCGATGTTGAAAACCTTGTCGGCCGGCCGGTCTATAAAGATGGAAAATTTCCGCATGTAAAGGCGGTCGGCTGGGTCGTGGACGATTACAAGTGCGCCCAGATATCGATGAACCTTACGAACTACAAGGTTGCCCCTCCGCACGAGGTCCTCGAAGAGGCGAGAAGACTGGCAATGGAGCGCGGGCTCGTCGTGAGCGGAACGGAGCTGGTGGGCGTGGTGCCATTCGATTGCATGCTTGCCGCCGGCAAATACTATCTGAAGCGGATGGGTAAATCGACCGGCATCCCGATACGCGACATACTGGAGACGGCGGTGCAGTCGATGGGTCTGCGTGACGTGGCGGATTTCGATATCGACAGGAAGGTGATCGGCATCCCCGAGGTGCCAGGTCAGCTCGCCGGTTTGAAGGTCGTTGACTTCGCCGACGAAGTCTCTCGCGACACCCCCGCACCGGGTGGAGGTTCCATATCCGCGCTCGCCGGTTCGCTGGGCGTGTCGCTCGCTTCGATGGTGGCCAATCTTTCCGTGGGTAAGGGCGAATTTGATCCTCTGTTCGAAGATCTGTGCGCGCTTGCCGAGGAGGCACAATCGGTCAAGGACGAGCTGATTCAGGCCGTCGATGCCGACAGCGACGCCTTCAACGAGGTCCTCGACGCGATGCGCATGCCCGGGGACAACGCGGAACAGGAGCGTGCCCGGCAGGCAGCTGTCAGCGAGGGCTATAAGTCCGCCGCCCGTGTGCCGCTCAGGACGGCGGAACTGTGTAACCAGGCGTTGAAACTCTGCCTGCGTGCCGCGCAAGTGGGCAACGAGGCCGTCATGAGCGACGCGGGTGTGGGAGCCCTGATGACGTACGCCGGCCTGCGGGGAGCCATTTACAACGTCAGGATCAACCTCCCTCAAACCGATGACGACGACTTCATCGCCGAGATGAACAAGAAACTCGACGGACTGCTCAAGGAGGCGAAGAAGACTCATGACTCGGTTCGGGAGGTGGTGGAAAAAAGTCTCGAAGGTTGATGCCGGGAGGATTCGGAATAAGGCTCAATCCGTGGACGCCGGATCAGCGCGATGACCAGATAGACTGTTTTCTGAGCGCAAGAGAGAAATACGCGGAAAGGAGAGATGACGATGATCGATCATGTCTCATACTCGGTCAGCAACTACGAAACAAGCAGGGATTTCTTCAAGAAAGCCCTGGCTCCCCTGGGGTATGAATTGATCCACGAGTTCGGGGGAAAAACGGGCGGTTTCGGTATCGGCGGCAAACCGGAATTCTGGATCAGCGAGGGAGAGACTCCGCGGTCCCGCGTTCACCTGGCATTTCGCGTTGATACGCACAGGGACGTCGAGGCCTTCTACGAGGCGGCGATCGCCGCCGGGGGTGAGGATAACGGGAAGCCGGGCCTGCGTGCCCATTACCATCCGGACTATTATGGCGCGTTTGTCCTCGATCCGGATGGGCACAACATCGAGGCTGTCTGTCATACGCCCGGGTGACGACCCACCCGGAAACGAGCAGAGTAGAGCGCTGTTTTCCACTGTTGAAGCCCCGGAGAAGAGCAGGGTGCGACCCGCCGGGAACGGGGCAGGTATACATCATCCAGCAGGCGCACATGCAAGGCAAGGCAAACCTGTAATTCCTGAGACGACCCCTCGTCAAGTACTGTAGACCCCGAGATCAATCCTGCACTAATCGAGCAGGGCAATGGAGAAACAAGCGATTCGGACTGTCACGACAAGGATAACCCCGGGCGACATCCTGGGCCGCTGGAGGATGCGCTGGGCCATGGGCCGCGCCAACTACCGGGTGAATCCCGGGCTATACTCCATCGGGGCACCAGATCCGGATTCTCCGGTACTTGTGACGGCAAACTACAAGCTGACCTTCGATGAGGTTCGCTCAAAGCTCGCTGGTGTCGCGGCGTGGATCCTGGTTCTCGACACAAAGGGAATAAATGTGTGGTGCGCGGCAGGCAAGGGGACATTCAGTACTGAGGAACTTGTGCGTCGCGTGGAGGCCGTCAACCTCGGAAAGGTCGTGTCGCACCGCAGACTTGTTGTTCCGCAGCTTGGTGCGACCGGTGTTGCTGCTCATGAAGTCAAGCGGCTCTGCGGCTTCAGGGTGGTTTACGGGCCCGTGCGAGCGGCTGACATCAGGGGCTTCCTCGAAGCGCACATGAGGGCGACAGAGGAGATGCGCCGGGTGACCTTCAATATCGGTGAAAGATTCGTGCTGACAGGCGCGGAACTGGCTCCCGCCCTGAAATGGGGCGTATTGATACTGTTGTTGCTGATGATTCTCAACCTTGGTGGCTCCGTACTGGAACGAACGGGTGCGATATTGCTGAGTTTCGCCCCGATAATAGCAGGCGTGATAGCGGGCACAGTTGTTGTCCCGATACTCCTTCCATGGATACCTGGCCACGCATTTTCTCTAAAGGGAGCCATAGCGGGAGTCCCGATCGTCGGGGGGGTCGTACTCCTGACTTCGTCCGCCCATGACATCGGCGGCAATGTACAGGCTTTCCTCATCGGAACGGCAGTGGCGTCTTTCCTTGCCATGCAGTTTACGGGCTCGACCACCTTCACTTCACCCTCCGGTGTTGAGTGGGAAATGAAACGCGCGCTTCCATGGCAGATAGGAGCGGTAATCGTGGCGGAAGTTGTTGCGTTTGCGTTGTAGATAGCTATCTTCTGGTATGACGTTGCTGTGATGAGCAGGAGATTATGGCGGAACTTACATACATACGGGGAGTCAATACCCTCACACTCGACGAGGCAAAGTGCAACGGATGCAGGATGTGCGTCGAAGTATGCCCTCATCACGTCTTTGAGTCGTCGGAAGGTTGTGTTAGAATAGCAAGGGTAGACGCATGCATGGAATGCGGGGCGTGTACCATGAACTGCCCGGCAGGCGCTCTCAGCGTAAACCCCGGGGTCGGATGCGCCCTGGCAGTCCTTAAGGGGTGGGTCACGCGCTCAGAGCCGGACTGCTGCTCCTGACTCAGGCCCGAAAGGTGGCAATTCGGCAGCGGACATAATCGACCACCCTTTTCCAGAGCGAGGCAGATGACTATGTTTTCTTCCAGAACGCTCTTTATGGCACTGATCTGCCTGACACTATTTCCAATGAAGGATTCTATGGCACAAGAGACACGAAAGGTTATAGCTCCACCCACAGCACGGATCGAACCGTTCGAATTCAAGGAGCATGGTCATGTCCGGGTCGACAATTATTACTGGCTGCGCGAGCGGGAAAACCCCGAGGTTATCAGATATCTGGAGGCCGAGAACGCGTACACCGATGCCATCATGGCGCATGAGGAGGACTTCCAGGAAGCCCTGTTCGAGGAGATCAAGGGGCGGATAAAACAGACCGACCTCTCGGTTCCTTACAGAATGGACGATTACTATTATTACACTCGCTATGAAAATGGAAAAGAATACCCCATCTACTGCAGAAAAAAGGGCTCTCTCGACTCTCCAGAGCAGGTGATGCTCGATGTCAACGAGATGGCGGGGGGACACGGTTTTTTCGCCGTGGGCCCGAGAGCGATAAGCTCCGGGCAGGATCTTGTCGCGTATCCGGTCGACACCGTCGGCAGGCGGATATATGATATCCATATCAAGGATCTTGAGACGGGCAGGGTGCTCCCTGACGTGATCCCCCGGGTCACCAGCAATATCGTCTGGGCGAACGACAACAAGACCCTCTTCTACACCAGGCAGGACCCGGAGACACTCAGGTGGTACCGCATCTACAGGCATGTCGTCGGAACCGACCCCACCGAGGATGTCCTTGTATACGGAGAAGCAGATGAAACGTTTGAGTGTGAGGTGTCGAAGACGAAATCCAAGAAATACCTGCTGATAGCTTCATCTCAAACACTCAGCACGGAATACCGCTATCTTGATGCTGGCGACCCGCAAGGCGAGTTCAAGGTCTTTCTGCCCCGAGAGCGCGACCACGAATATCACGTTGACCACTATCGAGATCATTTCTATATCAGGACCAATGACCACGCGAAGAACTACCGTCTGATGAAGACTCCTGTCAACGCGACGGGGAGAGAGAACTGGCAGGAGGTTATACCGCACAGGGACGACGTTCTCCTGACTGGATTCGAGGTATTCAAGGATTTCCTGGTCCTGAAGGAAAGAAAGAACGGGCTGACACAGCTCTTCGTGGATCCGTGGAGCGGAGGCGAGGGGAGTTACATCGAATTCGAAGAGCCGGCCTATCTGGCCCGGACAGGAGACAACTACGATATCGAGACTCCGATCGTGCGCTTCGTCTATTCATCCATGAAGACCCCCGAATCGGTCTACGACTATAACATGGTGACCCGTGAGAGAGTGCTGCTCAAGCAGAAAGAGGTTCTGGGAGGCTTTCGTCCGGAAGATTACACTACCGAGCGGCTCTGGGCGACCGCGAAGGACGGGGTAAAGATCCCAATTTCCCTCGTCTACCGCAATGGGATAAAGAGAGACGGCACTAATCCGCTCCTTCTCTACGGTTATGGCTCATACGGCATCAGCATGGACGCGGCTTTTCGTTCGCACAGGCTGAGCCTGATAGATCGCGGCTTTATCTACGCCATAGCTCACATCCGTGGAGGGCAGGAGTTGGGGCGTTACTGGTATGAGGATGGCAAGCTGCTGAAAAAGAAGAACACGTTTACCGACTTTATCGCCTGCAGCGAATATCTCGTCGAGGAAAAGCTGACGGCCCCAGACAGGCTCTATGCGTTGGGGGGCAGTGCGGGCGGGCTTCTGATGGGCGCCATAATCAACATGCGTCCCGATCTTTACAGGGGTGTCGTAGCCGAGGTTCCGTTTGTCGACGTGATCACCACCATGCTCGACAAGACCATACCCCTCACGACAGGTGAGTATGATGAGTGGGGGAACCCGAACGATGAGACTTACTACGATTACATGCTCTCTTATTCGCCCTACGACAATGTGGCGGCGCAGGACTACCCCAACCTGCTGGTTACAACAGGCCTCCACGATTCGCAGGTACAGTACTGGGAGCCGGCGAAGTGGGTCGCGCGCCTGAGGGCGACAAAGACCGACGACAACCGCCTGCTTCTGAGGACCAAGATGGAGGCGGGTCACCACGGCGTATCGGGACGGTACGGGCAATACCGGGAACTCGCTTTCTTATACGCCTTTATCCTGGATCTCCAGGGAATTACCGAGTAAAGGAGTTGAAGATCGTGGCGGGTATGTTCTGAGGCGTCGGTTAATGACTCCGCCTGTCGGATGGGGCGCCTGGCCTGCTAAAACGCCTCTCCCGGTCTCCAACCCGATTTCATGAGGTGGGTGAGCAGGTCGAAGACCTCCCGGCGCTCGGCGTAGACCAGTAGAAGAAGGAGGTCGCCGGGACGGGACCATTCGAGCGCCTGGCGCACGGCACTCATTTCGCACTCAGCATGGCTTATCATCTCGCCCGGTGCGCCGAGGCGACGGAGTTCCGATTCTATCAGGCTCGGGATCTCTCCCTTTTCACGTCCCCTCAGGTAGCTCTCCATCTCCTTTATGATTATCCTGTCGGGACCGGCTTTCCAGGTGATTGCCACCTGCTCGCGTATTGATGTGTCGCTGCGGTCCCCCGCCTGCCCCAGGAGAACGAGCCACCGGTCGGCGGGCAACGCCCTGACCATCTCATAGAGGGCCTTGAAACCGTGAGCGTTATGGGCGAAGTCAACGATCGCCGTAACTCCTCCCAGTTCGAAGATATTTCCCCGTCCGGGATTTCTCTCGGGTGTACCCTCGAAACCAAGGAGGCCTTTTCTTATCGATTCGTCTGAGAGCCCCAGCCTGCCCGCGACCAGAATGGCGGCGAGCGCGTTGGAAATGTTATGTCGGGCAGAGCCCTCCATGGTTATCGGAATCTCATCCACTTTTATCAACTCCTCGCGCTGCCTCTCCCTGCTCCTGACGAGGACGTTTTCTTCCAGCCAGGCCGCCTCACCTCCTTCGGCCAGATGTCTGGTCAGTCCAGGTTGATCCCTGTCGAGGCTGAACCACGCGACAGGGACACCCAGATCACGTCCCGCCTCCTTCAGGCCAGCGTCATCGGCATTCAGCACAAGGAGGCCATCGGCACCGACAGCGCGGTGGACAACGAGCTTGGCCTTCGTCAGGGTAGTCAGATCGTTGACCCCATACTCGCCCAGGTGGTCCGTGCTGGCGTTCGTCACAAGCGCTGCGTCCGCGGATCGCACAGGGAGTCCCCGCCTCAGGATGCCTCCTCGCGCCGTCTCGAGGATCGCGATGTCTGTATCTCTATTACGAAGAACCAGTCGTGCCCCCTCCGGGCCCGAGTAATCTCCTCGCTCAACCAGCCTGTCGTCAACGATGATGCCGTCGGTCGAAGAGAACCCCTCTGAAAGACCGTGGGTTCTGACCATAGAGGCCAGAAGCCTTACGGTCGTCGATTTGCCATTGGTCCCGGTTACGAGTGCGACAGGGATATCGTGGACGTGCGACCAGTCGATCGAGCCGGGCGCGGGGAGGTCTTCGGCATCAAGAGTCAGAGAGCCTTTCCCGGTGCCCAGCGAGACATGCTCGTCGTCGGGGATAAAGGAAACGCCTCGTTCTGAGGCGGCATCGCGCAGCGAGAGAAGCGCCGGATTGACCTCGCAGGCAATCTCCTGACGGAGCCTGGAACTTTCCCGCTCGAGGTCGAGGCTCCCTCTCCCCTCAGTTTCCGTCAGCGCCGCCTCCACAGCCCATTCGTTCACCTCCGTGGCGGCATAGAGGGCGTCAATCGGCGCGCTCATCGCCAGACACGCGCCGCCCGGGAACCTGCGAATCGTGACAGACTCAGAGGACCAGCCGACCGCGTCCAGCATGTCCCGCGCGTGGACCTTCCAGAGATCCACCACGCTCTCGACCTCTGTCTCCCGCCCGTAGATCTCCAGAGCCGCACCCGCGTTATCCCACTGGAGATTGGGGCCGGTGAGCCGGCGTGATTCTTTGACCTCGATCAATCCTCTTCCTCTTGTGCGAGCCTCACTCCACGTTCGTCACGCTTGAGCCATTCTCCTTCGAGAAGCTCAACCGGGCTCGGATCGGCCATGTCCAGCTTGACTGTGGGCTCGAACGACTTATGGTCCTCAGTCTCCCGAGATGGTGGCCCCTTGTCCGAACGGAACCTGGTGATCTGCCTCCAGCAGCGATCGATGGCGTCACCGAAGATGAGCAGGATGTCATCTTTTCTTCCCATGTTGAGGGCTGTCTCAACGGCAAGCTCCTCGTCGGGTATGACTTCAATGTTCGAGGTATCGACGCCGTTTTCAATGAGGCATTCTCGGAGGATCATCGGTATTTCGTCCGATTCTCGCCCCCGCAACGAATCGTCTCGTCGACATATGTAGTGGTCGAAATGGCCCGCGGTGAGTCGGGCGATCTCTCTTATATCCTCGTCCCGCCTGTCTCCGGGAGCCGCAAGGACCAGGACCCTGCGGCCTTTCGCTCCCAGCCGCTCGACGAGTTGACACATTGCCCTTATTGCCTCCGGATTATGACCATAGTCGAGAATAACCTTGAATGGGTGTTCGTCAAAGATATTCATGCGCCCGGGGACCTGGAAATAGGTGCTGTCAAAGGTCTGCAGCCCATGACGGATATCTTGCAGCTTCAGTCCCATGCTGAAGGCCATCGCCGCGGCGAACATCGCGTTCTGTACGTTATGGAGTGCCCTGCCGTCCAGAGTCGCCGGGACCTGGTGGGTCCACAGCAGGGGAATGTGGGCTTCTTTGTCGTAGATCGTTATCATCTGGCCGGTGATCCCTTCTTCCAGGACAACAGCCATTCCCCCTGATTGTATGTGTTCCTTCACGAGGGCGTGCGAATGGTTCATCGTCACGTAACAGACCTTCTCCGCTCCCGTGTGGTCGGCCATCCGCAGACAGAGGGGATCGTCGGCGTTCAAGACTGCCGTGTCCTTCGCTACTTCTATCGGGATGCGTTTGACCAGGGCAAGTTCTTCGAGCGTGTCTATTCCCCGCAGGCCCAGGTGGTCGGTCTGCACGTTGAGGCACGCCGCAACATTGCATTTCCGGTATCCCATCCCGCGTCTCAAGAGCCCCCCGCGGGCAGTCTCGAGTACCGCGACCTCCACTGAAGGGTCACGCAGGACCATCCTCGCCGCGGTGGGTCCTGTCATATCGCCCTCCACCGTCTTGTGTCCGTCTATGTAAACGCCGTCGGTTGTCGTCAAGCCCACATGGAGTCCGGTCAGTTTGAAGATATGCGCGAGCATACGCGCCGTTGTGGTCTTCCCGTTCGTTCCGGTGATCGAGGCGATCGGGATACGACTCGGCGAGCCAGGAGGGAAGAGCAGATCCATCACCGGACCAGCCACGTCCCTTGGTTCCCCTTCACTCGGCGCAACGTGCATTCGGAATCCAGGTGCCGCGTTCACCTCACAGATTGCTCCCCCGTTGATCTTAAAGGATTCTGATATGTCCGGGCAGAGAAAATCGACACCAGCCACATCCAGCCCGATCGCCATTGCCGCTCTGACCGCCATCTCCCGGTTGTCCGGATGGACGCTGTCGGTCCTGTCTATGGATGTTCCTCCTGTCGATAAGTTTCCGGTCGAACGGAGAAAGACCACTTCCTTCTTTCCGGGGACCGTTTCAGGGGTATATCCCTTCAGCTCGAGCAGACGTTCGGCCTGGCGGTCGATTTCGATCCGCGTCAGGACCTTTTCGTGACCTATCCCGCGCCTCGGATCGAGATTCAGCTCCTCCACCAGTTCCCTGATAGTGCTCTTTCCATCCCCGACCACGTGCCCGGGCATGCGTTGAGCGACTGCGATCAACTCGTTGTTGACGACGAGCATTCGATGGTCAAAGCCCTGGATGAAACGCTCCACCATCACCGTGCCGCCATGCTCGTGCGCGTTTTCATACGCCGAGGCAACCTGTTCTTCATCCGTGATGTTGATCGACACCCCCCGGCCGTGATTCGCGTTGAGAGGCTTTACAACAACCGGGAATCCTATTCTTACCGCGGCGCGGACGGCGTCCCGCTCGCTGTAGACAAGCCTCTGCTCCGCCACGGGCAGGCCCAGGTCGGAGAGGATCTTGTTTGTCTCCTCCTTGTCTGAGGCTATTTCCACGGAGATGTGGCGCGTTTCGCTCGTTACCGTTGCCTGGATGCGTTTCTGCAGACGTCCATGTCCAAGCTGCACAAGACTGTATCGGTTGAGACGGAGGTACGGTATGTCCCTCTCCCTGGCTGCTCTCACGAGCGAGGCCGTGCTCGGTCCCAGTGCCAGTCTCTGGGCGAAACGAATGAACGCGTCTCTTTCCTCCTCGAAATCAAATTCATCGGCCTTGAATCCTTTGGGGCGGAACTCCTCGGGCAGGAGGGAAT
This sequence comes from uncultured Gemmatimonadota bacterium, assembly GCA_964577985.1. Classification (GTDB taxonomy): domain Bacteria; phylum Gemmatimonadota; class CAZMKB01; order CAZMKB01; family CAZNLH01; genus CAZOAR01. Next base: position 24,647 of record CAZOAR010000019.1, read on the forward strand.
AGATCAGAGAGAGGGCCAGCTTACCCGCCTCCAGTCCCACCGCGGAGTGCTCGTATTCGTAGACAACGTGGTACTGTCCCTCTGCTTCTCCCACTGATCGCGTCTTGCCGTAGGTCACCTTCACACCGGTGACGCACTGCATCTCTATGGCACAATGCTCGAGAACGTGACCCAGCCAGGTTCCCTCATCCTCCTTCATCCTGCGCACAAATCCGCCGGGCTCCCCGAATGAGCATGTATGTTCCTTGAGGCCGGGCAGCGCCTCGAGCAGACGCGTGGTGAAATCCTCACCAAGCCTGCCTGTGGGCCACTTTTCGAGCACGCCAAGGTCTATCGTGTAGCGGATCACTGGAAAATGAGCGTAGAGGCTGGGCCCGAGATAGACCGAGGTTTCGATGATCTTCATGACTCAATGCCTTTCTGATGCGGGTTCAGCCGGGCTTGCTTCGAGGGTCTTGAGGTCGAATCGTCCCCCGTCGACAAGCACGTGCAGTCGAACCCCGATAAGGCAGACCGGATCATCCTGCTTTGCTGAATCCATCGACGAATACTCCACTTGCGTCGGATCCACGACAGTAACAGCGCCGCTGCCAACGACTTCCACCTTACCGTCGGAGTCTATAAACGTAGCGGTGTCTTCGTCGAGGCCGATTCCTATCGTCCGGGGGTTATAGGATATAGCGGAGAGCAATCGTCCCAGCCTGTCCCTCTCCCTGAAGTGCTGGTCAATAATGACACAGCGCGTCAACCCGAGGCCCGGGGCCAGGGTGACCATAGAGGAGCGCGGAGACGGCCCCTCTTCGCCGAAGGCTATCATGTGTTCCGACAGAAATGCCGCTCCCGCCGATGTCCCGGCGACATGCTGCCCTTCCGCGTTTCGCTCGCGCAGTAGTCGGCCCACAGTACTCCCACCAAGGTTCGTGGATAGCCGGAGTTGATTGCCTCCCGTCAGATATACACCATCCGCGGCGCTGAGCATTTCCAACCACTCCTCGCGCTCGCAGTCGGATCTCGATTCGAAGGGAAGGGACCTGGCGTCATGGACGCCGATATCCATGAAAAGTTCTTCATACCGAGTTCCCGTGTCCGGAAGCCTTGAGGCGGTCGGAATGATGATAATGTTAGCGTCCTTCCCGCCACAGATCTCCGCGAACCGGCTCAGTATGACCCGGTCACGCAGTTTTTCCTCTCCTCCTCCGATCGGAACTATGAAACCTCTCTTTTCGCTCACAATGCTCCTCTGCAACAGGCTGCGGGAGAGAAGTCAGCCGCTCCGTGCAAGCCTTTCCTCGTGAGGTATTATTTCTCGTCAGGACCGGACTGTGACCAGTCGCTCCTGATTCGGACGCTTTCTGCCGGCAGGAGACGCTCCTCCCGGGCTGACCGTGGGCTGGTAACCTCCTGATGATACCGTAACGCCGCGTGTTTGTCAACCAGCCATCAGATTTTTCTTGATTCCGTGTCGTCGCGACGCGAGATTTCCCCGTGTAAGAGAGTAGCGCGATCGACTTTGTTCTCTGCACGGGAAGTAATCCACGCCTGCAGACGAGGATATTCGCTTTTGGCGCTGATACTTTACAGTCTATGGGAAAGGTCAAATGATCTGGCTCAGCGAGCAGGTTGCCGTCTCAGGCGAGGAAATTTCTGAGAACAACTGGGCGGTTCTTACCGCGCGGAGTGGCTTCACAGCGGTAGTCAACCTCAGACATGAGTACCAGGATGTTTTTTCATCTCCACTCCCTGTCGCCTATCTATGGCTTCCCGTTACAGATTTCACAGATCCCACGCTCGAGCAGTTGTTCATGGGGTCGCAGTTCATCGATACCGCGGTACGGGCAGGCAACAAGGTGTTAATCCACTGCAAACTGGGTATAGGCCGTTCTCCCACGCTGGCGGCGGCATACCTTGTCTGGACAGGATGCCCGGTGGATGAGGCGCTCCGCATAATCAAGGAGCGTTCCGCCGGGATCAGCCAGCCGATAGTCGACCAGAGGACATTGCATGAGTTCGCGTCTTTTCTCGATGAAAAGGCCTCTTTCGGATAACCCGATCAACGATAGGAGGATAAGTGATGACCAGTAGAGGGGACATGTTCGGCGTCTTCGCCCTGTCGAGCGCTATATGCAGTCATCTCCTGACGAGGGACCATTTCAACACCGACAAAAGCTGGTATGAGAACAAGTGGTTCTGGGCGGGATTTTTTGGCAGTCTGCCCGCGCTAGTCGCCATTATTGCCCATATTTTCTTTTGCAGAGAGAAACCGGAGGGCGTGACAGAGAAGTAGCGGCATTCCTGACGCCCCTCTCCATCTGTGCCGTGCCACTTGCGCACGACGGCCGGGGTATTATTTCTATATGCGTAACTCATAATGCAGGTCGTATCTCCACTTCCGATAAGGAGGACACGTGGACGATGGTCTCATAAGATACACAGATCAAGGGCTCGCTCTCCTGATGAACTACGGGCCAAAACTGCTTCTGGCACTCATCACTCTTTTCGCCGGCCTGTGGATTATCAAGTTTATCGTCAGAGGAACCGACAGAACACTGGCGAGAAAGGAGATAGATCCGTCTCTTCAATCCTTTGTGACGAGCCTCTCGCGGATTCTGCTGAAGGCGCTCCTTTTTATAACCGTCGTAAGCATGATCGGGATACAGGTAACATCGTTCATCGCTATTCTCGGTGCCGCAGGCCTTGCAGTCGGCATGGCCCTCTCGGGGACGCTTCAGAATTTCGCGGGCGGCGTCATGATTCTGATCTTCAAACCGTTCGCCATTGGAGATGTAATAGAAGCACAAGGGTTTATTGGTTCAGTAAGTGAGATCCGCATTTTCAATACGATCCTCAAAACGCCAGACAACAAGACGATAATCATACCGAACGCGCCTCTTTCGACGAACTCGCTGGTGAACTACTCGACCGAACCGACAAGGAGAGTGGACCTGGTATTCGGGATAGGATATGAGGACAGTGTGGACAAGGCGAAGGAAGTGATGCAGGGTATCGTGTCGTCCGATGGCAGGATACTCAAGGATCCGGAGGCGTTTATCGCCGTATCGGAGCTCGCGGACAGTTCCGTGAACTTTGTTCTCAGGGCCTGGGTGAAGTCTGCGGATTACTGGGGTGTGTACTTTGACACTATCGAAACGGTAAAGAAAGAGTTCGACCGGCAGGGTCTCTCTATTCCTTATCCCCAGCAGGATCTGCACCTCTTCCACGCCGATGCTCCGTCTGCCTGAGCGGAAGCGCTGCAGACGGCGCGGCCATCATCGCAGCCAGGCCACGACTTCAGCGACAGGGGTAGCGGTGGCAGACTGTCCGCCCGGCACCATGGCCCCTCTAACGCCTTTTGCGTGGAGTCCGGGGACTGTCTCGATGCTTGTTATCGGAGGAGCCAGGAGGGGCCTGCTTTTAGAATGAGTTGTCTCCAGTATGCGGGACCTTTGTATCGTCAAGACAGGAGAAACCTTTACGCCTCTGTCTAAACGACGTGGCGATTTCGAGGAGTGGATCGAGGCCTCACTACGGCTCGACCCCATCGCCATACGGGTGGTCGAGGTATACAAAGGAGATAGACTACCGGATCCCGCACTTTTTTCCGGCGTGGTGATCACAGGCTCCAATGCCATGGTGACCGATCGCGTGGCGTGGAGTGAGCACACTGCCTCCTGGCTTCCATCCGTTCTCGAGACGGGTACTCCCCTCCTCGCCATTTGTTACGGACACCAGCTTCTGGCCCACGGGACCGGGGGCATAGTAGGGCTGAACCCGCGTGGGTCCGAGGTGGGAACCGTGGAGATCCGCCTGAGTGATGCGGCGGACGGCGACCCTCTCTTTGGATCTCTTCCACATATGATTCGCGTCCACGTCAGCCACTTTCAGTCTGTTCTCACGCCGCCCGCGGGCGCCACGATCCTTGCCGCGAGCGTCAGGGATCCCCACCACGCATTCTCATACGGACCGCGCGCATGGAGCGTGCAGTTCCACCCGGAGTTCGACGCGGACATCGCACACGCCTACATAGACCAGTATTCCGACGCGATCCGCGCAGAGGGAACAGACCCTGAGAGTTCGCATGGGCAGGTTGAGGACACACCCTGGGGCGAGATGATTCTCAATCGATTCGGTGATATCGTACTGCGGGAAGATGGATAGGTTTTCAGCAGCGCCGGACTTGATCAGTCAGTCGTACAGTTGATCCATTAACGCCTGGTAGGCTATCATCAGCTTCTGATAGGTCAGCGCGTTCGAGGCGTAGAGCAGCTTCGCGTTTTGTTCGTTGTCACGGCTCTGAATGACGAAGGTCAATTCTCCCCGCCCCTGGTTGTAGAGCTTCACCTCCTCAACCGTCCTCTCGCGAGCCGACTCTATCTGTTCCCTGTTCAAATCGAGCACCTTTGTCAACTCCCCAAGCTGTATGTGAATATCTGTGAGTTGAGCGACGAGTGTCAGGGTCATATCCTCAAGTGCCTTCTCCAGTTTCGCTATCTCGAGGTCGGTTTTTGCTATCTTGTGCTTCGTCAACCGGTTGCCAAGCGGGTAGCTGAATCGCAGTCCGATCATCGCGTCCGGCTTATCCATCTTGAAGGAGCCTGGGTAATCCTCCTCGGCGTTCTTCACGTTGACCTGAGTCACAATGGAAAGGTCCGGCCTGGCCGTGTTCTCGTAGCCGCGCCGTGAATACCTTGTCTGCCTCAGCCGTATGTCGAGGGCCTGAATGAGCCTGGAGTCGGCCTTCAACTGCTTCACTTCCTCCGCGAGCGGGCGCTGTTCGGCTACCTGATAGAGTGGATATTCAGGCACCAGGTTGTAGAGCTCGTCGTTCATCGCCAGGACGGCGAGTTCCGCCTGTAGAGACTTCCAGCGCGACTCTATCAGCATTTGCTCCTGTTCCCAGAAACGGACAGCGTCTCCGGCCCTTATCACATCTGCCTTATCGACCAGGTTTGCTTCCCTCTTCCTGTTTGTCCGATCCAGCTCCTCCTCACTCAGCCTCAGGCGTTCCTGGACAATCCTCTTCTGCTCGGTGAGAAAGACCCAGTCCATGAACTGCTGCGCCGAGCGGGCAAGAAAGTCCTCCCGGTTTTCCAGGGACTGGACCCGGGAGAATTCAACGTCATACTCCTTCAGGTCGTGGCGCAGTCGGTCGAGAAACCCGCTCCTGTTTCGCAGCAGAGGATGAGCGTAGGTAAGCGCGACCTGATTCTGGTAAAAAAGATCAGGGATACCGAAAACCGGATCAATATCAAACGATGCGCGATAAGTCGAATATGTCGCGGAAAGCCGCCCACCGGTCTTCCAGAAGGTTCTCTCTACTCCACCTTCAAAAGCAATGGCATCTGTCTTCTCCGGGCTGGCAATAGCGATGGCCGGCTCCTCGCGCGAGAGACTGAGGGAAGAGAGGATGTTCCAGTCTTCGGCGCCGCTCAGGCTGTTCAGCTCTTCGCTCTCAATACGGGAGGAAAGCTCCTCCATTTCAAAGACGGGGTGGACCCGCTGGAGTTGCTCGAGAAACTCCCCGCGCGTAATCGTCTGTGCCTTTATCACCGCCGGCAGGAGACATAACCCTCCGACAAGCGGCAGAGATACAATGGCCAATCTCATTTGCAGCTTCTCCATTACGGGGACCTTTCAGGGGGCAGGATTCTTCTCGGGACGCACGACATCCGTCTGTGCGAAAGGGCGATACTCAGCCGGTGCTGCGTAGAGATCATCGTGCAGTCGACTCAAGGAGTACACCCGGGTATCCTCAACGTCCATGCGGGTCCTGTTATGCCACTACTTGGCCATCACCATCTTGCGGGTCATGCTCTCCCCGCCCGAGGTGAGTCGATAGAGATAGATTCCGGACGGCAGCGTTTCTCCACGGTCGTTTCTGCCGTCCCACGACACTGTATACGTCCCCGGTGCCCTGGGGCCTGATATGATGGCCCTCACCTTTTCGCCTCGAAGCGTGAAGACGGAAAGCTCTGCCGTGCCACCCACACCATCCGGCACCGTGAATGTGATGTCTGTCCTCGGGTTGAATGGGTTGGGTGTGTTCTGAGAGAGCTGGAAGGCAAGAGGGATCTTTGCGTGCCCACCTCCGTCCCCGATGCCCAGGCCGTGTCCGGTGGTGACCCTGACCATCTGGGCCGTGGTGAAATTCGGGTTTGTCTCTCCATCCACCGACTCAATTTCGACGATGTCGAGTGGGTCACTCGCCAGCCAGTGATATGATATCGTGGCCGTAGTGTCTGAACTCTGTGATGGTGGCTCACCTACTATGTAAAGCGATGTGTCGTAGGATACGGCCCTCAGGGCGGCATATGTCCCGCCAGGCGCAGAAACCGTGCCGAAGGCGTCGACACTCCAGTGACTGCTCTCTACGTCCATTATGGGTATTCCCATCACCGTGTCGACCATCGTCAGGCCCCAGGACCACGACGAGCCCATTGAAACCGGCAGTGGCACCTGAAGGGTCGGATCGTAGGCAAAGGAAAAGGACGTATCAGGAGTATCAATTCCCATTCCCACTATTTCCAGCAGCGTGCTGACGATCCTCATGTACTGATAATCGTCTTCGGAAGACCCTTCGTCTGACGATCTCTTGCAGTAATTTGCTGTCGGAAAATCTGAGACGAACGGTGTTGTACTCAACTCGACGACTTCTTCCAGTTCCGTATTCGGCGTGTCGTATGAAGTGAAATCCCAGTTTTGTGGCCCTCCCGTCGATCCGGGGTCGACGGCGTACAGGCTGTCATCGGCCGTCCCCCACCTCGCCCAGGATCCTGTTGGTCTCACAATGTCGGAGCTTGTGATGGTAATCTGAGCGGTAAGCGCCGTGGGTAGAAGAATCGCGGCCAGAAGAGTGATCCCCGGGAAATATGACTGCCTGTTCACCTTGACCTCCTTCTTCAGGTCATGGAAGAGATGCTTCTTGTTCGCTAATCGCATTCTATTTCCTATTTGGCCATCACCATCTTGCGGGTCATACTCTCCCCGCCCGAGGTGAGTCGATAGAGATAGATACCCGACGGGAGGGCTTCTCCCCTGTCGTTTCTGCCGTCCCATGACACGGTGTATGTACCGGGGGTTTTTGAGCCTGATAGAATACTCCTTACCTTCTCACCGCGAAGTGTAAAGACGGAAAGCTCCGTGTCCCCGCCAGCGTCTTCAGATATTGTAAACGAAATATCCGTCCTCGGGTTGAACGGGTTCGGCGTGTTCTGGGAGAGCCTGAAGGCTCGGGGCGTCTTGACCTCTCCACCACTGTCACCTATCCCCGTGCCATGCTGACCGGCTATCTCTATCCAGGCGGCGTCAGTGAAATTCGGATTTGTCTCGTCCTCCTGTGATTCCACTTCCGCTACAAAGATCGGGTCGTCGCTGTACCATGTGTACCCGATGCATGTCGTCGTGTCGGAGAACACAAAGGGAGGGATTCCGAACTCGGTGATCGTGGTGTCATATTCGGCGACTCGGAGCACCTGATACGATCCACCGGGAACCTGCATCGTACCATAGGCGTCCACTGTCTCGCTGCTCCGGTCAATCGTGGACGATGTAAAACCCATTATAGTGTCCGTGTATGCGAGTTCCAGGACCCACGAGGAACCCATCGAAATCGGTAACGGGATCTGGCCCATCGTATCGTAGTGCTGGACGAAGCTTGTGTCCATCGCCGCGAGTCCGAACCCCAGAAACCCCCAGAAGCCAGACTCCACACGCGTATATTGAAAGTTCTCCTCAGACATTCCGGCGAACATGAACTCGAGACAGAAGTTCGAAGTCGGAAAATCGGAGGCGAATGGAGTACTGCTCGTGTTGACGATCTCTATGCTGCTCGAATCAGGGGTTTGATACGAGGTGAAGTCCCACGTCTGAGGTCCGCCGGTGGATCCAAGATCGACAGTGTGTGATCCATAGTCGGTGCTCGAAAGATCCATATGGTACCCGACAGGTTTCAATATGTCGGAACTCGTGATAGTGATCTGAGCCGCAAGCCCGACGGGCAGAAGAAGTGCGACCGAAAGAGCGACACCCATAACAGACGAAAGTTTTTTCACGCGATCCTCCTCTTTTGGTTGCGCAGGAAACGCCGTCCAATTCCTGTTCCTGCGGTGAGCGATTGAATCATGCGGCAAAATGTCCTCTCCAGTCGACCAGCTACCCCGGTGCCACAGGCGATTGCGTGTTGCCCGTCATTCGCAAATGTTGTCAGGCGTTATGGCCTGTCCATGGTCATTTCCGTCAGCCGGAAATCCAGCCGCGGAGGACACCGGATGGGCGAGCATGACAGGCTGGTATCTCCTCCAGGCACTCCGGCGATTCTACCTGGTGTTATGCATTAATATCGCGTTGCCGCTGAACAATTGCAAGAAAAAGGAACTGAGACAGGAAAAACACGACGTGGAACCGTGAAGCGTAGCGGAATCGGTCGGTGGTAATGCGCGCCGGAGTCTCAGGGACCGATCCTCGGCCTTTGCATAAGGTAGGCACGGGGCAGTCCATTCAGCAGGCCCGTTCCCACTATCTGGCCTCTGTCGTTGATGGCCGAAGCACCTGTCAGGACCCAGCCGGATCCCTCCGGCAGAAGATCATTGAGATCCTGGATTCCGTCGGTCGCGCTCCAGATAATAGCGCTGGAAACACCGCCGAGATATCCTTCCCCCACGACCACTCCATGATTGTTTATCTCACGTGGAAAAACCGTCTCGAACTGGCCGAGTCCGAGATTGGTCCACACGCTGTCCTGGTAGAGATACGGATAGAGCGAATCCTGCATGGTGCTGGCCCAGCCGACAACTACTCCCGAATCATTCAGCGCGATCCCCTCCGCGGACAGGCTTCCTCCTGGAAACCAGCTTTCGTCCGGTAACCCCACATCGGTTAACACGTCACCGTCCCAGCGAATCACGTGGTGGGGTCCGCCGGGATACGTCTCCGCGGATCCCACGGATTGACCTGCCTGGTTAATGTCGTAGCCCCAGCTCTCCAGACCGGTGTCAATGGTCCCGAGGTCCGTCATCACGAAGGCTTCCCACAGGAAGGCGTGGTGGTCGCCGGATGGTGTTGCGGCCACACCGATGATCTGCCGGTTGTCATTTATCCTCTTAGCCTCGCAGAGGGGAGTAATCGAGCCCCCAAGCGTTCCGATCTCTATGGTTGTCCCGTCATATAGCCATAGACAAGGACGATTGTTGAAGGGTCCCGAATCCGGGGGAGCCCACACGGTTGCTCCGACAAGGTCACCCAGCTTGTTGATCCCGAGGGCGTATCCCCCGGTGCTGCCCGGGACGTCGTGGCCAAAGTCGGTCATGACCCCGTCCTCCCATCGGTATGGATGGTAGTGATAGCTGCTGTCTACTGGCTCTCCATGCCAGTATCCGAACGAGGCACCCGCGACGACACCGTTCCTGTTTATGTCATTTGCCACTGTCGTGTCGTTCCGGAGCGTACCGAGGTCTCTTATGCGATAGCCTGTCGAGACGATTCCGTGGCCGCTGTCATCGGCGGGAGGATAAATAGTAACACCCTGGATTTGAAAAATCTCGTCCCCGGCGGCGACACCCGCAGAACAGATTTGCGGATGACCGAGTAGAATCAACGCCACAGCCGCCACGGATAATGTCTTTCGGTGCATACTTCCCTCTCTTTTCGTCGATTGCTCAGTCGACCTGTGTGAACCGGATGTTCAAATAGAAGCATAAGTACGAATATTGTATTGTACCATGTTCAAAAAACGTTGTCAAGCCGATGCCCGGTGCTCTGACGCCGCTGGAAGGGGAACCAGGGAGTCGGTCCCGATTGAAAGCAAATCCAGCCAGACCATCATCATGGGTTTCTTCGATGGAATAGAATACGGGAGAAAACTCCGCGGCTTGAGGGCTCGCCGCCCATCTGGCCTGAGCAAATCTATGGAAATACATTGAGTTTCTGATGAGTTGACAAGTGGCGGAGTTGATGCTATAATGCAAATAGATGAGTCCGCCATGCGCGGGCAGGAGGTAAGATAATGGGAAAGGCAATACGCATTTTATCTCTTACACTTATGGTCGTGTCCTGCTTTATCTCTCCCACCCCATCTCACGCGCAGGACTGGCAACGCTTCTGGCCGGCGAGTTCCATCTTTCCCTCAGGCAATGACGAGCGTTCTGCTGTCACGGGCGATTTCAATGAAGACGGGCACCAGGATCTCGTTACTGCCAATGACTGGGGCCTCGATATAGCGGTAATTGCGGGAGCGGGAGATGGATCTTTCTCGAGACCGGACCGGTTTGATATCGGAGGTACGCCGAGATCGATCACGTCGGGGGATTTTGATGAGGATGGACACCTGGACCTTGCCACGGCGAACATCCACGACAACGAGGTGTCGGTGCTTCTGGGGACCGGTACGGGCGCTTTCTCGGGTCCCACAAACCTCCCGGTCGGGACAGGCCCCAACTTCATCACGACAGGCGATTTCAACGCCGATGGTCACACGGATCTGGTGGTCACCAACTGGTTCAGCGACAATGTGGCCGTCCTTCTCGGGACCGGCACCGGCCTGTTCTCCAGCGCCTTTTTTCAGGCGGCTGGGGACTATCCGACCGGCGTAGCAACCGGCGATTTCAACGAAGACGGAGCTGTGGATCTTGCCGTTTCAGATCTCGCGGGAGGTGAAGTGGCCCTCCTCATCGGCAGTGGCTCGGGTGGTTTCTACGCCCCTTACTTTTTCTCCGTGACGGATTCCCTGACCGGCCTGGTCGTCGGTGATTTCAATGGTGACGGCCACCGGGACATCGCCGCTACCAGTAAGGGTGGAGGACTGCATAACGATAGAGACGTCTCCATATTGCTCGGAAACGGGAGCGGTTCGATGTCTCAGCCCTCCTATATCTCAGTGGCGTCCGTTCCCTCCGCGATCGTGATCGGTGACTTCAACGAGGATACATACGAAGACATCCTCGTCACGCCTGCGGGTAACAGGGTCGCTGTTCTTCAGGGCAAGGGCAACGGGGAGTTCCTGGACCCCGAATATCATCCGGTGGAGGATGCTCCCTTCTTTATGGCTGTGAGTGACTTCGATGAGGACGGCCATCAGGATCTGGCCGTTGTCGGGGGGTACGGCATGCAACCGGATTACGCCACGATCCTGCTGGGAAATGGTGAAGGAGGATTCTTCGACGCCCCCCGGTATGACGCGGGCCAGTCGGTGACGGCGATGACCGTGGAGGATTTTGACGAAGACGGTCACCTGGACCTGGCGGCCCTCTATCGATATGCATTGAATGAGAATGTGCGGATCATGATGGGAACCGGGAACGGGTCATTCGAGGCGCCCTATCCAAGCGGCGTCGATATCTATGACCCGGCCTCGATCACTGCGGAGGACCTCAATAATGACGGTCATCAAGACCTTGCAGTCGTCGATCACTCTTATTATCTGGTCCCGAATGTATACATCTATCTCGGTCAGGGAGACGGCACGTTCTATTATTTCATAACCCTTCCATCCGGAAGAGAGGCGATCCACCTCGCCACGGGAGACTTCAATGAGGATAACAATGTGGATCTGGTTACGGTCAATGAAAGAGGGGATGCGGTCTCCGTTCTCATCGGGGAGGGTGACGGAGTGTTTCTCGATCCGGCGGACTATGTGATCAATGCGGTTCCGACAGATCTCGTCCTCGATGACTTCAACGAGGATGGACACCTCGATCTGGCGATCACCACGGAGAATGGAGCAGGAGTAGCGATGCTCACGGGAGTTGGGGATGGCACATTCTTGAGCGCGGTCATGTACCCGGGTGGTGGTGACCTCTGGAGCGCTGTTGCCGTAGATATTGACATGGATGACCACCAGGACGTCCTTGCGACCGATCCATCGAGAGACAAGATGATCCTCTTTCAGGGGGATGGAGCGGGGGGTTTTTCTTCACCGGTTGAATATGACCTCGAACCGGGCATATCACGGATTATCGCAGATGATTTCGATCGTGACGGCTTTCCGGACGTGGCGGGTGTTTTCAGCAACTCCGTGTCGATACTGAACGGGACCGGCACGGCATCGTTTGATGTGCAGACGTATGTGTCGAGCTGGGATGCGACGTCTCTGGCGGCGGGCGATTTTAACGAGGATACCCTTCCCGATATCGTTGCCGGTCACAGCATGTATGATGATATCGCAATACTCACAGGCAATCTCAAGGAGATAGACGTCGACATCGATTGCGCGCTCGATACGATTCCAGCCGGGGGTGATCTGCCCTTCACCCTTTCCCTGGCTAACCTGACCGACTCGCTGATCACCGTTGACCTTGCGATACTGGTCAAGGTGATCGGGGGACCGGTAATCCCGTTCGGCCCCCGGCGTCAGACGATGGCAGCGGGGGCGGAAGTCACTCGCAGTCCGACATACACACTGCCTGGCGGAATCCCGGCCAGGAGCTATATAGTCTCTCTCGAGGCGAGGGCCCTGGACGGAAGGCTGATCGACGAGGATTCTTTCCGTGTGAAGGTCGTGGCAGACGATTCTCAAAGGCGGGGGCCGGCCGATGGGATTCCCGACAAGCGGGAATGACATAGAGGCTTAACCAGATTCTTCGGGGAGACTCCCGGGATACCAATGTCGACATAACACCCTGGCGATAAGGCATAAACCGGAGTGGCTCGGGGGTCGCTTTGAACAAAACCCGTGAGAGAACAGATTGTCGGCTTCAACAGCCTCATACGTGTCTTGCCACTGACTCTTTCTTGACATCCCAGTCAGGGAAGACCAGAACAGCAGTATGACATTTCAGAGCCCGAGCGATTGCCTTTGCTCATCCAACTCCAGGATTCACTCGATCGTTCTCTATTGCAGAAATTGCATATTGAGGAATACCCGCAGGAACATGCCGTGGCCCGGTCTGTAGTATGTAAACTGGTGCCGGAGTGAGGGGCAACCGCCCGATACTCCTCATTGTCGAAGTCAAGCCGGGGGAAAGAGTGTTGGGTCTAACGTTGAGGAAACGTGATTGATCCCGGATCGAACGAAAAAGCCCCGGGTCCTGAGCCGGGGAAGACGTGATGGCTCTTACGTTTCTGATTGATGAAATAAAAGGGATGTCTGCCTGGCGGGAGATCGAGGCCTTCCTGGATGGGGGAGAATCCGCTCTCAGGCTCCACAACCTCTACGGATCGAGCAAGACGATCGTCCTCTCTGCCGTGGTCGACGCCTTCGACCGCCCGGTCACGGTCATCACTCCCGATAACGTCTCGGCCGAGAGGCTTGTCATAGACCTGCATCAACTCATGGCGTCGGAAGAGATCTTCTACTTCCCGCCCTCTACCGGGAGTTCCATAGACCGCGAACTTCCTCTCAAGGAGACGATGGGAAGGAGAATGGAGGCGCTCCAGGGCCTTGCCGAGGGAAAGGCGGATATGACGGTCATCCCGTGTCAGTGTCTGATCGAGCGGATCATGAACCCCGCCGAGCTTCGCGGCCGTACGCTCACAATCCGCAGGGGCGAGTTCGAAGCGAGGGAGACCCTCATAGAGAGGCTGGTTTCCCTGGGATACAGGCGCGAGTATGTCGTCGAGGAAGTCGGTGTCTTCGCTGTAAGAGGCGGTGTTCTCGATCTGTACGGATTCGGGATGGAGGCGCCAGTGCGGATGGAGTTCATGGGCGAAGAACTGGTCTCGATGCGGAAGTTCGACATCCAGACCCAGCGTTCGAGCGGGGAGCAGACATTTCTGCATATCCTGCCGATGGAAGAGCGTGACAAAACCGAAGAGGCTTCTCCGCTCTATAGCTATCTCCCCTCCAACGGTCTGGCGGTGATCATCGGAGAGGCGCTCGTAAGGGCAAACCTCGAAGGCGTCCGCTTTCCGGGGGAGACACCCACCGATTGCACCGACCACCATGCTGACCGCTGCCTCGCCGTGCTTGACGGCATGAAGAGGATCTTTCTGGAAGGTCTGCACCTCCACTCTCGTCGCGCTGAGTCGTATGACGAACCCTCTCCCGTCTCCGAGATCGCCCCCCCCATGGCACCTCCCGCGGACACGCGCCGCGCCCGTTCACTCAGGTTTGGAACCAGAGCCCCGGAACCGGTCGAAAGAGACATGAAACGACTTAAAGAGGTGGTTCACGAGCAGAGAACAACAAACATCAAGACTATCATCCTGTGCGACAACTACGGGCAGAAGGAGCGGATCGGTGAACTCCTCGGGGAGATGGCAGAGGAGTGCCGGCTCGAGGTAGGCGGGCTCGAGACAGGGTTTCAGATACCGGAAGCGGGGCTCGCGGTCTACAACGATCACGAGATATTCAGGCGCCCGAGGCGGCTGAGATACAGGAGGCGTTACCGCAGGGGTAGAGGGCTGGACACGATCGATTCGATCAGTCCGGGCGATTACCTCGTCCACGTCGACTATGGTATAGGGAGGTTCGAGGGCCTCAAGGTGATACGGATCCACGAGGGCGAGGTCGAGTGCCTGATGATCAACTACCGGGACGGGGACCTTGTCTATGTTCCGGTCGAAAAGCTCGACATGGTCGACAAGTACTCGGGGAGTGATGGTGCACCGCCGCGGATGGATCGGCTGGGCGGGAAGGCATGGGAAAAGGTGAAGAAGAGCACGCGTAAGGGGGTCAGGGAGATGGCCGAGAAGCTACTGGGTCTTTACGCGAGGAGGGAGATCGCGGAAGGATATGCATTCTCAGAAGACACCCCGTGGCAGCTCGAAATGGAGTCGGCCTTCGCCTATGAAGAAACGCCCGACCAGAGGAGAACCCTCGACGAGGTGAAGGGCGACATGAACGGCGCAAAGGCGATGGACAGGCTGATCTGCGGCGACGTCGGTTTCGGGAAAACGGAGATAGCCGTTCGCGCGGCGTTCAAGGCGGTCCAGGACAACAAGCAGGTAGCGATCCTGGTGCCGACGACAATCCTCGCGCAGCAGCATTATCTGACATTCTCCGAAAGGGTCTCTGAGTATCCCATCGTTGTCGAGGTGCTCAGCCGTTTCAGGACGCCGGCGCAGCAGAAAAAGGTCATCGCCGGGCTGAAGAAGGGTACGGTCGACATCGTCATAGGGACTCATCGCCTCTTCTCGAAGGACATAGAGTTCAATGATCTCGGGCTCCTGATCGTCGATGAAGAGCACCGTTTCGGGGTCGCGCACAAGGAGAAGCTCAAGAGCCTCAGGGAAGGTGTCGATGTCCTCCAGTTGACCGCGACACCGCTGCCTCGAACGCTCCATCTCTCGCTCATGGGTATCCGCGACATCTCGCTCATATCGACACCCCCTCAGGACAGGCTTCCTATAGTCACGTATGTCGCCGAATTCGACCGCGAGATGATAAAGGAAGCGATCATGAAGGAGGTAGACAGGGGAGGGCAGGTCTTCTTCGTCCACAACCGTGTCCAGTCGATACGGTCGGTTGCCTCCATGTTGAGGCACTGGCTGCCGGAGGTCAGGTTCGCGGTCGCCCACGGGCAGATGAGCGAGCGGGATCTCGAGGAGATCATGTTCGAATTCATGGAAGGGGAAATAGACGTTCTGGTCAGCACAATGATCATAGGGTCGGGCCTCGATGTCCCGAACGCCAACACCCTCATCGTGAATCGCTCCGACCGACTGGGCCTGGCCCAGCTTTATCAGCTCCGCGGGAGGGTGGGTAGATCGTATCGCAGGGCGCACGCCTATCTCTTCACTCCCCCTCTGAGCACGATGTCCGAGGAAGCGAGACAGAGGCTTCAGGTCCTCGAAGAGTACACTGAACTTGGATCGGGATACAAGATCGCGCTGCGCGACATGGAGATTCGCGGTGTGGGAAATATCCTGGGACGCGAACAGCATGGCTACATCAACGCCGCCGGGCTGGAGATGTACAATCGGTTGCTCGAGGAAGAGGTCAGGAGAATCAGGGGCGAGGATGTCGGCAGACCGGAAGTCGATCTTGTCGTCGAGTTGAATTCACTGCTACCTGATGGGTATGTAGCCGATTCCGGCCAGCGGGTCTCGATCTACCGGAGACTCTCGAGGGCGAAGGAGATCAAGGAGCTTGACGGTATGGAGGAAGAACTTGTCGATCGATTCGGCAAGCTCCCATGGGAGGCGAAGAACCTGCTCAACATGGTCGCGATAAAGGTCCTGGCGGGTGAGGTCGGAATAAAGTCGATTTTTCTCAAGTCGAGTGAACTCAGACTCGCATTCGAACGAGGTCGCCCCGAACGACTCGCGGACTGGGACAAGGCGTTCAAAGACAGAGGCCTGTCCATCTCGATAGAACAGCGTGACGAGCTCGAAATGACGGTGATCGCCAGGGGGGACAGGGAGTGGCTCGACAAGGTCAGAAAGTCCTTGCGTGATCTGAATTGATTGCTTACTTTGAGGTGTTTTGGAGATGATCATAAGAGCAGTATGAACCTGGAAGGAGGTCTGAGGCTGATGCGCGCTCGGAAAAGACTGGGGTTTGAATTCCTGATTCTGATATCCATTGTCGTCGCTTTTTCCTGTTCCTCTCGCCGCGATAAAGAGATAGCCACGGTTGGAGACGGCCACATCACGGTGGGCGACGTGGCCGATGTGATGAGCGGTGGCGGATATGAAGAGACCGAGCAGGGTGCCAGCGAGGCCCTTGCCTATCTCATAGATTTTCGGCTGATTCTCATGGAGGCGAAAGCGGAGGGGTACGGGGAATCAGAAGAATTCGACACGAAGATGCAGGAGGCCACTGATCAACTGCTCATCCGGAAGTTGATGGAGGTCGAGATATACGACAAAGCGATTCCCACTGTGGAGGAAGCGCGCGCGAAATACGAGGAGCGAGGGGGAAACAGGGAAGAGATAAGGGTGAGGCACATCCTCCTGAACGTTCCGTCAAACGCGACGGAGGAGGAGAAGGCGGAAAAAGGGGCGAAGATTGAGGAGATCCTGGGGCGCGTGAGAGCGGGCGAGGATTTTGGCGAGCTGGCGAAGAAGTTTTCCGAGGGTCCCAGCGCGCATCGTGGCGGCGATCTCGGCTTTCATCCCAAAGGCAGCATAGACCCGGATTTCGAGAAGGTAGTGTTTACCCTCGAGCCGGGCGAGGTGAGTGATGTCTTTCAGACACGCTTCGGGTACCATATCGCCAAACTGGAAGAGAAGCGGGTCCGGACCTTCGACATGATGAAAGACAAGTTGATGGAGTCCATGGAGGTATCAAGCAGGTTGACCCTGTCGAAGGATTACATGGCGGATGTGGAGAAGAGATCGAACCTCCAGTATGTCGATGAAGGTATCGACCGCCTGATCAAGCTCTTTGAGGAAGATCCGACCGGCGGGAAGGCGAGGGATGAAGCGCCCGTTCTTGCGGTCTTCGAGGGAGGCAAGTGGACGGGAGCGCAATACGCGGAATACTATATGTCGCAACCGGAAACCTTGCGGGTGGCCCCGAAAGACCCATCCGAGGTCAAGAGGAACATGGCGCCCAGGGTCAAGGATGCCGTCCTGGCTCACGAGGCGCTGCAGGAGGGTATAGATCAACTTCCCGAGTTTCTGGAAGAGCTGCAGCACCTTCGAGAAGACGTACTGGTTCAGATGTTCATAACAAGGCAGCTTTTTGGCGGTGAGCCCGATGAAGAGGTCCTTCTCTCGCTGTATAACGAGAGCAGAGACGAGTTCCCGGGGAGTTTCGAGGAGGAGAGAGAAAACGTCCTGAAGATGCACAAGGATAAGATGGAGGAGGGTGGACTGGAGAATCTCACCGCGCCTCTCAAGGATAAGTATGCTGTAACAATAACGAAAGAGAACCTTCGCTATGTGCCCACTGTCCTGAAAGGGTGAGTCTGTCCGTGAGATATCGATTGATTGTATGCCTGCGGGGAGCAGGTCTATCTCTTGCCGTCATCATGGCGTTTGGATGGTTTTCCGGCTGTGGGAGGGTCAAAGAAGAGAGGCCCCCGGTGAAAAAGGGAAAGGTCGTCGCGAGGGTGAATCAGTCGATCTTGACGGAAGAAGAGCTCAATGACGCCTTACCGGAGTTCTTCGGAGATCTTTACTCTGACAGCGGAAAGAATGAGTATGTCGAGCAGTGGGTGGAGAGCGAGGTCCTCTACCAGAAGGCCCTCGAAGAGGGGCTCGACCTCAACGATGATATCCAGAGAAAAGTAAGGCAGTTCAAACATATGATCCTGGGCGAAGAGGTTCTCAGACGGTATCTCGACGGGCACGTGGAGATCACGGATGAGGAAGTCGCAGACTATTACAACGAACACATGGATTCTTTCACTCGGATTGACGACGAATATCGCGTGAACAGGCTCATCTTTCGCGACGAGGAGGTACTGAAGGAAGTCCTCGGGGAGCTTGATGCAGCCCCGGAGCGTTACGAGGAACTGATCTCCGCAGACGCCTACAGAGGAATGATAAAGCTCTCAGATATGGGCTATTATCCTGCAGCGGAACTCGCGGAGCCCTTCGAAAGGGAGGTCAAGGAGTTGGGTGTCGGGATGGTCAGTCGGCCAGTCATGGCGTCCACCGGGAACTACTATGTGCTCAGAACAACGGAGTTTCACGAAAAAGGCTCTATACGCGAGCTGGATGA
Source organism: uncultured Gemmatimonadota bacterium (assembly GCA_964577985.1). Classification (GTDB taxonomy): domain Bacteria; phylum Gemmatimonadota; class CAZMKB01; order CAZMKB01; family CAZNLH01; genus CAZOAR01. The sequence continues at coordinate 43,188 of CAZOAR010000019.1, forward strand.
GGTGGAAGATCAAATCAGGGGGATTCTGCAACGGTCCAGGAGCGAAGAGGTGAAACGCATGTGGCTGGAGGAGCTTGAGAATAGTGCGGATATCGAAACCACAAAGGATATTGCTGATTAGCCTGTTGCTTGCCTGCATTTTTCTCTATGTGCCGCGCCCTGCGTCTGGCCAGAGAGAGATCGACAGGATTGTTGCGGTTGTAGGTAACGAAGTCATACTGTTGAGCGAACTGACTGAGACGGTGATAGTCACTGCCCAGCAGCTCAATCTCTCGGTCGAGGACAGCGTGGCGTTAGAGGGCCTGAAGAGAGATATGCTCGACGGGATGATCGAAGAGAAGGCCATTCTCCAGAGGGCGAAGGTGGAAGGGATAGAGATCTCGGAAGATGAATTGAACAGCGAGGTGGAGAAGGACCTGAACAAAGTAATTGCGCGATTCTCCAGCCGCAGTGAATTTGAAATGCTGCTCGCCTCCCAGGGAATCGACCTCTTCAGCTACAGGGAGCAACTGAGAAAAGAGAAAGAAAAGGTGCTTCTCCAGAGGAGATTCATGCAGACCAGCAAGATGCCGCACGTCAGGGTGTCGCTCGAGGAAGCGCGTAAGCAGTTTGATGAGAAATACGAGGGGAAGGCGATGAAGCCGGCTACCATCACACTCCGGGAAATAGTGCTGAATATCAGCCTCTCCGACTCCAATTATGTGAAAGCCAGGGAAGGCGTGAGAAACGCTCAGGACAGGCTGGCGGATGGAGAGGTTTTTGAGACCGTCGCAAAGGAGATGTCCCAGGACGAATTGACCCGCGACAAGGGTGGAGATCTCGGCTTCATAGGCGAAGAAGACCTTCTCCCCGTGATCAGCGACGCCGTGATGGGTCTCTTCCTTGGTGAGGTCAGTGAACCTGTTGAGACGGGCCAGGGAATTCATCTCTTCAAGGTCCTTGAGAGAAAGGGCTCTCGCATCCACCTGGGTCACATCCTGTTCAAGGCGGCACCAGGCGTTGATCCATTCGAGGAGACCATGTCGCTGGCAAATGCGCTGGTCGGTCGAATCGAAGCCGGTGAGGACTTCGCGCTCCTGTCCTCCACATATTCGGCGGATGAAAGGGTCAAGGAGAGAATGGGTCTACGTGAGGAAGAGGTGATGGAGGGACTCCCTGAATCATATCGCGCTGTAGTAGGGGAACTGGAAGAGGGTGGGGTCAGCGCCCCTTTCGTTGCGGATGACAATGTCGTAATCGTGAAGCTCGAGAAGAAAACAGACGCCCGCCCCTACAGATTCGACGAAATAAGTGATCAGCTTATCGAGAACCTTACGCAGGAGAAATCGTATCAACGATTCGTGGAGGAGCTCGAGAAGAAGACATATATAGACATTCGGCTTTGATCATAACGAATTGCCGCGGTGGGGCTTGTGAAGGCCGATCGTTCCGGAAATCCCGCAGAGATAGTCATAACCACGGGCGACGTCAGGGGAATAGGACCTGAAGTGATCGCCAAAGCCCTCTCTCGCCCCGGCGTTAGACGCTGGGCATCATATCTTGTCGTTGGTCCACAGGAAGCCTTCAGCACGGAAAGATCAGGGCGTTTTCTCGATGGATGCTGTCTGGAAGCAGTTGATCTGGATGCGTCTGTCGCCGCGGAGGGATCCGGGATCATTGCGAAGAGGGTGAGGGAGGGGGAGGGACCTCTTTCGGAAAAGGGGATGGTAGCGGCCATTCCAGGGGAGCTGGCGGGCAGGTGGGCCGGCGAGTCGATCGAAACAGCCGTGAGGCTGATAGCGTCAGGGAAAGCCGACGCTCTCGTCACAGGACCGATAGACAAGAAGGCGCTGATAGCGGGGGGATTTCCCTACCGGGGCCACACGGGGTTTCTCAAGGAGCTTACCGGCAGCCGGGGAGTGACCATGCTCCTTGTGGGCGGGCAGCTCAGGGTCTCGCTTGTAACGACGCACATCCCGGTGAATGAGGTGAGTGGCAGGCTTACCTGCGACGCCGTGAGCAGCACGCTTCAGCGGACGATCGACGCGCTTCGGCGATACTTCAGGCTCTCCTCGCCAAGGATAGCAGTGTGTGGGTTGAATCCGCACATCGGCGAGGGTGGTACGATCGGAGGAGAGGAGAGCGAGGTCATAGAACCGGTCGTGAGGGATTTCCGCGTCCGTGGCGCGTGCGTGTCGGGTCCTCATCCGGCTGACACCGTGTTTTCCAGGGCAGTGGCGGGAGAATACGACGCGGTGGTGGCCATGTATCACGATCAAGGGCTTGGTCCGCTGAAGCTGTATGCGTTTGGCAGAGGGGTTAACGTAACCATCGGCCTCCCGTTTGTAAGGACATCTCCAGACCATGGCACCGCGATTGATATCGCCGGGGAGGGAATCGCCAGCGAGAGGAGTATGATACACGCGATACGAATGGCCAGGGAAATTCTTTGACAATCATCTGGAAGTGTGCTAAGATTAGCTCACAAAACCCTGTTGAACTCAATCAAGAGAAAAATGGAACAAGAGAGAGCCTTTTCCCCGCGTGCGGGATTGTGCGGGAAGATTCGGGAAACGCAATCGCTCGAAAAGGTTGCACTGGAAGTGCGCAGAAGCATCATCAGGATGACGGCCGCTGCAAGTTCCGGTCATCCGGGCGGCTCCCTGTCGATCGCGGATATCATTACCGCACTGTACATCGGGGAGATGAATCACCGTCCGAGCGAACCCTTCTGGCCAGATCGAGACCGACTCCACCTCTCGAAGGGACATGCCTGCCCCGCCCTTTATGCCATCCTCGCGGAGACGGGCTATTTCCCGAGGGAAGAGCTCCTCACGCTGAGAAAGATCGACTCGAGACTTCAGGGCCACCCCGACTATCGCATGACGCCGGGAGTGGATATGTCGAGCGGCTCTCTCGGTCAGGGGCTCTCGATTGCCAACGGCATGGCCCTCGCCGGCCGGCTCTCCCGCAAGGAATATCGGGTATACGTAATCCTCGGGGATGGTGAAGTCCAGGAAGGACAGATCTGGGAGGCGGCGATGTCTTCTCATCACTATGGGATCGACAGCCTCTGCGCTATCCTCGACTACAACGGTCTCCAGATCGACGGGCCGGTCAGGCAAATCATGGACGTTGCCCCCCTGAAGGAAAAGTGGGAAGCGTTCGGCTGGAACGCGATAGAAATCGATGGTCATTCCTTCGAGCAGATATTTGACGCACTGGACATGGCGAGAGAGACAAAGGGGCAGCCGACCGTCATAGTAGCGAGGACGGTGAAGGGGAAGGGTGTGTCGTTCATGGAGAACAAGGTGGAGTTCCACGGAAAGGCCCCCACGCGTGAGGAGGCCGTGGAGGCGCTCAGAGAGCTGGGAGAGGAAGAAGAAGGGTTGTCCCTTTTCAAGCGCGGATGACAGAACACGGCCTGGAATATACACGAGTCGCGTATGGAGAAACCCTGGTTGAGGTGGGCAGGGAGAATGAGGATATAGTAGTCCTCGACGCGGATCTCTCCAGCTCGACGAAGACAGCCCTTTTCGCGAGGGAGTTTCCTGAGCGCTTTTTCCAGATGGGAATCTCCGAGGCGGATATGATAGGAACGGCGGCCGGTCTTGCCGCGAGTGGTAAACTGCCTTTCGTCAGCACATTCGCCATTTTTCTTACGGGTCGAGCGTGGGAGCAGATAAGAAACAGTATAGCGTCACCCAATCTTTCGGTCCGCCTGTGTCCGAGCCACGCCGGAATTTCCGTGGGCGAAGACGGGGCCTCGCATCAAAGCGTGGAAGACATCGCCCTGATGAGGGTTATCCCCAACATGAGCGTTATGGTTCCCGCGGACGCGGTCGAGACGAGAAAGATGGTAAGGTACCTGGCCGGCGATCATCGCGGTCCGACATATATGAGGCTGGGGAGACCGAAATTCAAGACGGTCCTTCCCGATGATTATGACTTCAATTTCGGAAAGGCGTATCTTTTAAGAGATGGCGGGGATATAAGCCTGATTGCCTGCGGGCAGATGGTCTCTGTCGCCATGGATACCGCCGGCATCCTGTCAGAGAGAGGTGTTGAGGCGAGGGTGATCAACATGTCCACCATCAAGCCGGTCGACACCGAAGTGGCGCTCGCCGCCGCGCGTGAAACAGGCGCGATAGTTACGATCGAAGAGCATTCGATCATTGGAGGCCTTGGCAGTGCAATCGCCGACGCTATTTCAGAGGAATGCCCCGCGAAACTGATAAGGGTCGGAGTTCGGGACAGGTTCGGAACCTCCGGCAAGCCGGAAAATCTTTTTCAGGCGTACAATCTGACCCCTGAAAGTGTTGATGGCAGGATAAGAAAAGTCCTCGGGATGTAGAGAGTGATTACATTTCGCGAAGTCTCCAGGAAACTGCCCGGTGGACGTTTTGACCTCCGGGATATCACGTTCGAAGCGGCAAAGGGTGACTTTACGTTTATCACGGGGCCGAGCGGATCCGGGAAGACGTCGATCCTGAAGCTGATAATGATGGAGGAACGCCCCGACGGGGGAGTGGTTGAAGTGGCGGGTTCCTCCTCCGACACAATGGTAAAGAGAGATATCCCTTTTCTCAGAAGAAAGATAGGGATGGTTTTCCAGGACTCCAGGCTCCTCGCAGGGAGGAGTGTGGCCGAGAATCTGGCTTTTGTGCCGGAGGTGACGGGTGTCAGACGGAGCCGTATCAGATCAAGGGTCATGAAGGTGTCCGCCCTCCTGGGACTCAATCACCTGAAGGACGCCTGCCCCGCGGAACTGTCAGGGGGCGAGCAGCAGAAGGTCGCGATCGGACGCGCCATCATCAACAGTCCATATATCCTCCTTGCCGACGAGCCTACCGGGAACCTGGATCTCGAATCTTCCAGCGAGATCCTTGGTATCCTGAAAGAAATCAACTCCATGGGCACGACCGTGCTGGTGGTCAGCCACAAGGAGGAACTTCTGACCGGCATTTCTCACCAGCGAATCGAACTGGTCGCGGGCGAGATAAGAAAGATTTCCCGCCAGACGATCTAAAGGAAGCCTATGCTGCAGCGCCTTCTGAAAGAAACTCTTATCGGATTTCGAAGCTCTCCGCTTCTTTCTGTGCTTTCGATCGTGACGGTCGCCTTTACGCTGTTCCTGATCGGGCTCTTCGTTCTCCTCTATGCGAACATCAACCAGATCATCGTCGACATGGGCAGCCGTGTGGCGCTCGTGGCATATCTGAAGGACGATACGCCCCGGAGCGAGATAGAGAAGATCAAGGCGGACCTCTACCAGAGGGGAGAGATCAAGTCCGTGAGGCTTATTACAAAGGAGGAGGCGCTCAGCAGGTTTCAAGACGAGCTTGGCGAGGAATCCACCCTCCTGCAGGGGCTCGCGACGAACCCGCTCCCGCAATCGATAGAGGTGGATTTCAAAGAGGAACAGTTGAGCGAAGAGGTCGTGATGACCGTCGCGAAAATAGTGGGGGCGGACGAGTATGTTGAATCGGTCGATTATGGAGGTGCGTGGCTGAGTAAGCTGCAGCTCGTCAAGACCATGGTCGCGGTGATCGGTTCGGTGGGTGCGGCTGTTCTCCTCGCGGTCGCGCTGGTCATCATCGGGAGTGCGATACGCATGACGGTATACTCCAGGAAGACGGAGTTGCTCGTGATGAAACTCGTGGGCAGCACCGACTGGACAATCAAGGGTCCCTTTCTCGTGGAAGGACTCGTCAAGGGAGGAGTAGGGGGAGTGCTGGCCGCCGTACTCTCCTATTTCGTCTACAATGTCGTCGACCACAGGTTGATTGGACTCGTCGCCTTTCCGATCTATTACAACGTGCCGATGGTGGCAACCGGGATAGTCCTGTGCGTTGGAGGCACATACCTCTCGGTAACCGGTCAACTCAGGAAACTCTGGTAAGAAACAGACCATGCGCGTATTGCGAAAGAGACCTCTTATGCTGATCCTGCTTTCGCTTATCCCGGCGGGCATCCTGATGTCACAGGAGAAGAGCTCGAAGGAATACATGGAAGCGATCAAGCGGGAAGAAAACGTCATGGAGAAACTCCGGAAGGAGATCACACAGAACGAGAAGGAGTGGAAAGAGCTTTCGAAGAAAGAATCGGACGTGATGGCGGAGATCTATCACATCGAGAAGAAGATAGACTTGAGCAGGCAGCTTGTCACGGAACTCAAGACAGATCTGAAGCTCAAACAGGGTGAACTGGAGAATCTGGACGATAGAATAGGGGCTGTAAGGGGAGACCTCGGGCTGAGGCAGGAGGACTTCAACAGGAGATTGAGAGAGTTCTACAAGATGCGGAGGGTCAATCCGCTGGAGGTTGTTTTCGGTTCTTCGTCGTTCGCGACGGCATTCAGGAGGATATATTACATGACTCTCGTGGCGGACCAGGACAGGGCGAAAATCGCGGATTACACCGCGCTGACCGTGGAACTTGGCGCCTCACGGGATGAACGGAAAGAGAAGATAACCGAGATTGCCGCCCGGAAGGACGAGGTGGAACAAGAGAAGGCGGAACTCGAGAGGAGCGAAAAGAAAAAAGAGCAGCTCCACGCGTCGGTGAAAAAGCAGAAACTCGACCGGGAGCAGGCCATAGAAAAACTCAAGCAGGAAACGAAACGGCTCGACTCCCTTATTGGTGACATCGAGAAGAAAAGGCTTGTGGCTGTCGAGAGGGAGCGGATGGGCACATACAATCTCGACAAGGCGATAGGGATGCTCCGGTGGCCTGTGGAGGGAAGTGTTCTCGGGGTATTCGGCAGGCAGTTCAACTCGGATCTTGGAACGGTGGTAGAGTCGAAGGGAATCGACATAAAGGCGGCCAAAGGTGCCTCCGTCTATGCTGTCGCTCCGGGGAGGGTAGAGTTTACGGACTGGTGGCAGTCGTATGGCAAGATGGTGATCGTGAGCCACGGCAACGGATTCTACACGCTCTACGCCCATCTCTCGCGCATCCTGATGAGTGTCGGGAAGGACGTGAAGGAGGGAGACGCGATAGCCGAGGTTGGTGATACCGGCTCGTTGAGCGGACCCTATCTCCACTTCGAGATTCGCAGGGGTAGAGAAGCGGTCAACCCGCTCACCTATCTCAGGAAGAAATAGACATAAAGAGGAGTTTCCATTGGAACCGATCTCTGTATACAGACAAGATAGAATCAGAACGAGGTTTGAGAAGGATATAGAGCAGGACCGGCTCGCGCCGTCGATAATCTTTCACGGCCTGCCGGGGCTTGGCAAGGAGCGGATGGCCTTCTACCTGGCGCAGGTGATGTTCTGCAGAGAGGAGAAGGTGGGCGCGTGCGGGAAGTGCCTCTCGTGCAGAAAGGTGACGAAGCTCCTGCACCCGGATCTCCAGTGGCTCTTCCCCAAACCGGGTACGGTCAAGGACGACGAACTGGAGACGATCGTGGAGAAGAAGGCTGGCGAGCAGTTTTTCAAGCCGACCTTCGCGAAAAACGTGTCGCACGCGATCGATGCTATCCGCCATTTACGGACCATCAGCGGCAAGCGTCCATACGAAGCGGACCACAAGGTCTTCATAATGAGTGATGGCGACCGCATGACCGTCGAGGCGGCCAACGCATTTCTCAAACTCCTGGAGGAACCGCCCGATAACACCGTAATCGTGATCACCACATCGAGGTTGCACGCGCTGCTCCCGACGATCCGTTCCCGCTGTGAGGAAGTAAGGTTCTCTCCCCTCCCGGTCGGCGTCACCAACGATGTACTATCCGGGGAGCTCAACCTCTCACCGGATGTGGCAGACCATCTCGCGAGGAGTTGCGAAGGAAGTGTGGGTAGGGCGGTCCTGATGGCGAGACAGGAGGGGAAAGATGGGTGGGACGACGCGTGGGATATGTTCCAGATCGCCGTGCAGGGTGAGGACGCAGATCTCTACGCCTATGTTGTCGGGAGCAAGATACTCAGAGACAGGGAAAGAGTCAGGATGGCGCTGGACATGCTCGCCGGTCTCTTGAGAGATGTCATCGCGGTCAACATAGGCCTGGAACAGAGTGAGATGATCAACGTGCCCCGCTACGATATGATCAAGGGCCACGACGCCCTGCCGGTCGACGGCCTCGTCAGGGCGTCAAAGCTGGTTGAGGAGGCCCGGAGGCTGCTCGACAGAAACATGAGCGTGTCTATCTTCCTGTGGCACCTCCTCCACAACATCTCCGTGTCTCTTCATCCCGGTGGAGGTCCATATTCCCGAACAGACCTGTCACGCTCGAAGGAGACAATGTAGTGTTTCCTCCTTTTTCTACCTCTCATTATCTGCGATGTAGCGCGGGCGTATTATGGGCCCGTTGACAATCGATGCTTCATTCGAATACCCGGAATAACCTGCGACGTTTTGCGCATAGACCCGGTAGGTCAATTCGCTGTTATGCGGTGCATCATTATCTGAATAGGTTACGTACCCGGTACCGGGATTGGGGTCGACAAACGCTATGTTTGCAAACGCGGATGTACGCATCCAGTCGTCTGAACTGCGCTCGATAACGAAACCGGTCTCACCATGCTGGAACCATCCCTGGTCCTCTGCATTATCATACCAGGTAAGTTGCACCCCTCCCGCGATGGCCTTCAGGCTCAGGCTTCCAGGGGCGACGGGTTTGTCATCATAGTCAGCATAGTCTATGTTGAAGCTCAGATTATAACTCAGATCATGATGGCCCCTGATAGCGCTGACTTTCATCATGTATTGCGGGCCAACACTGGGACAGTTATTGTAACTATTCAATCCATCCCATACACGCCTGCTCAATGGATCAGGATACTCGCCGGGAGCCAGCTCTCCAATTACGGCGCTTCCTAACGCCTCATAAGTAATCACATCATAGATATCATCCACGACTACAACGCTCCTGTCATTGATAGAAAAGGATATGTTCCTGTCGGCACAGCGAGCCCCTGGATTCGGGAACACAACTATCGCCTGAAAGTCCAGATATGGGTCAGGATCACCCCATTCCGGTTTTCCCGGAGACGCCATATAGTGATGATGAATAAGACTCGGACTCCAGAGGCTCCGGTTGCCGATCTCACCTGTGAAATCGACACCGACAAAGAGATTGTCGATATCTTCGAGATCGTCTACCAGATGGTTATTGACCTCACCGACGTTGACCATATGGAATAACTGCCCGGCATCTGGCGGGACCAGACCGTTCATATCGACGTTCATTACATAGGCACTATTGCATGAATCGTCGCAATACTGGTGGCATGATCCTTCGTTGAGAAAATTCCCGTGTTTGCTCCGGGAAGAATAGATAGAACGCCAATAATCACCCACGTATTGTGGCCCGTCTGTAAACCCGGGAGACGGCACAAGATCCTGGTAATAATCCTCCTCCGTCTTCTGACAATCCGTACCCATGTGCGCGACGGTTTTTATTGAACGGACTCCGTAATGGTAGCTCAGTGGTAATGTCTCGTCATACTTCACTGTTATGGCAAAGGTCTCATCGTCGAAGTCATGACCACTTAGCCATCCACAATCGTAGTAATACAAAACAGTATAGGCGATTTCTATCATACTGTTCGAACCACCAGGTACATATGGTGATACATGGTAGGCGATAACACCCGGATCCGTACAAATGGCATCATCCTTGTACCATATCCTTGGAAGAAAACTCCTGGCGAGAGCATATTCGATACCATCGTCAATGCCGTCCCGGTCGCTGTCCATTGCTTGTCCGTTACCTGCCGACAAATGGCATAAAAGTATTGCGCTCATGATGATCTTCTCGACCAGCGAAGCCAGTCGGTGGTATCTCTTTCTGCTATCCATCATTTGTACCTCCATCCAGAGTGTTTTTGCTGTAACTGTTTCAAAACAACGTTCTTACCAGATTGCGACTGGCACCCCGGGAAGCATGAGATGTTTCCCTCGCTGTTTGCTTTAGATAATTGCCCGGATCCACGAAGAGGCCCTCCGTCCATGTGATCCCCCCATCGAGAGAGGCGCCGTATACGATCTGCGGCGGTATCAGAGCCGGAAGTCGCGCCAGACGGTAACCACGTTGTCGGGATCGTGAGGGTTGATGACGAACTGCTCCTCGTTCTGTTCCCCCTGAGTCTGATCCTGATTCACGCGGAGATTCAGTGCGCCGGCGTAGTTGGTCCTGCTCGCTGTTGTGGGAAATCTGCCGGGTTCTCGGTGGTATGGGCGTCAAGGAGAGGAATTATGGAAAGGACGAGGGAAATTGAGAACATTCTGGAGAAATATCGCATGGGATCCTCCTGGACCTGATGGTTCGCCAGACACCTTCAATATCGACAACGAAGGTTCACCTGTCTGTGCCCAACACATACAAGTCGCAGATGGTGCAGAGTGCCTCAGCACCTCGGACGACAGCATGTCCTGGCTGGGAACCCCAACGAAATTACATTCCAGTGTTATTGATGATAGCACACTTTCTGGAT